>DIXN01000003.1 GCA_002428705.1 Desulfovibrio sp. UBA6079 | reverse complement strand
AAGGTGAAGGGGGAATTTGAGCTATGGTGTCTGACCCACAACCTGCTCAAGCTCTACCGGCACGGCCTCGCTGGCGGGTAGGACACAGAACCAGGCCGAACCGAACCAGCCACCCGGCGGAAAGACGGGCAAGGAGCAGCAAACGTGCGTCCCGGGTAGGCAGGCAGCAGTCGCTTATCGGGTGAGAGCCTCGACTACGGGGCCGTCACGCAACAGCCCGATAAACTTCGCAGGACAAGCTCTATAGTCTGGAAAAACTGGAACCGGCCGGTCTTATGGGTCATGATGCGGATGATTTTGGATGACATGATAAAAAATATAACCTGGCTATTTAATTTGAAATTCAATCACTGAATGACATATAATGAAAGATGAAATGAAAGGCATCCGGCTGAACCTTCGCGGCTCTACTCTCCCCCCTCCCCGCCGCCCGCGGCCCGGTGTTCGCGCAGCCATTGGCCGATCTTGTAGTCCTCGTGCAGGATATGCTCGACGAGCCAGGTTTTCAGCAGGTCGCGCACGGTCGCTGGTGCGGGGATTCTGTGCTCGTAGAGCTGGCGCTGCAGGTCCTTGACCCCGCTGCGCAGCTCCCCGTGGGCCTGGCGGTGGGCGACCAACTCCGGGTAGTGGATGCGGGCCATGTAGGCCTCCTCCTCCCGGAAATGGAAGACCGTGTATTCCCTGAGCTTCTGGACCAGGTCGGCGACCATGGCCTCGGCCACGCCTTTGTCCATGCCCTCGATGAGCCGGTTGGCGTGACCCAGGAGCAGCTTGTGCTGGGCGTCGAGCTCGGCGATGCCCAGGTTCAGGCGCTCGTCCCAGGCGATCTGCGGCATGGTTTTCTCCTCCGGCCCCGCGGGCGCAGCGCCTAGCCCACAACCGTCACCCGGTTGCGCCCCTGCTGCTTGCTTGCGTACATGGCCCCGTCGGCCCGGGTGACGAGGCTCTGCACGGTGTCGCCCGGCCGGGCCATGGTCGCGCCGATGGACACGCTGACCGCCACCAGCCTGCCGTCGTCCAGGGTGAGGTAGGAGCCCTCGACCAGCCGGCGCACCCGCTCGGCCACTTCCGTAAGCGGATTTTCCTGGCCGATGTTGGGCAGGACGGCCAGCATCTCCTCGCCGCCGAAGCGCCCGGCCAGGTCGAACGAGCGCAGGGCGCCGGCCAGGGTCTTGGCCACCATGGCCAGCACCCGGTCGCCGACCTCGTGGCCGTAGGTGTCGTTCACGTCCTTGAAATGGTCGATGTCAACGAACAGGACGCTGAACGGCCAGCCGTAGCGGACCATCTCGTCCAGCCGCGCGGAGAGGTTGATCTCCAGGAAACGCCGGCTGCCGATGCCGGTCAGGCCGTCCATCAGGGCCTCGCGCTCGAGGATGCTGATGCGCTCCAGGGCCGATTGCAGGGGGCTTGCGTCGGTGAAGGACTCGACCGCGCCGACGACCCGGCCGCAATCGTCCATGAGGCGGGTCACGCTGATGCTGACCGGCAGGCGGTGGCCGGACTTGTGATGGAAGTAGACCGTGGCCGTGCGCGGACTCCCGTCGGCGAGAGTCCGGGCCAGCGGGCAGTCCCCATGGCAGTCGGCCAGCACGTCCGCGGCCTGGGTCAGGATGTTGTTCACGCAGCTCCGGCCGACGAGCTCCTGCGCCGAGTACCCGGTCAGTCGCTCCGCGGCCGGGTTCCAGTAGACGATCCGGCGCGAGGCGTCGACGATGTAGACGCCCACGGCCAGGGTATCGAGGATGCGGCGGCAGACGCCGGGCACGGCCAGGGTCCGGGACAGATCGAGGTCGCACTCCTGCCCGGTGTGCACAGGGGTTCCAGGCTCATCCGTCATGGCGCAACTCCTACCAGCCGGCGCCCGGGGCGACAACGGAAAATCCGCCATCGGCCGGTCGATACAGCCTCGGTCCGGCCGGCGCACGCCCGGATCGCGGCTTTGGGCGCCCGCCATCGGCTGCACCAAGGCGCGGCCGGGCCTTGATAATCCCGCATGACCTGTGCCATATTCCGTACTTGCGCTTCAGACGACGCTTCGTCCGCCAACGCCCGAGAACAAGGAGAGAGCCATGCGCGTCAAGAACCGGATGACGACCGACGTCATCACCGTCCGGCCGGACGACTCCATGATGAAGGCCTCCAAGCTCATGAAGGATCACGAGATCAGCCGCCTGCCGGTGGTCGACGAGGACAACCGGGTCATCGGCATCATCTCCGACCGGGACATCAAGGAAGCCTCGCCGTCCAAGGCCACAACCCTGGATGTCCACGAGCTCTACTACCTGCTCTCGGAAATCAAGGTCAAAGACATCATGACCCGCAATCCCATCACCCTGCGCCAGGAGGAGACCGTGGAAAAGGCCGCGGTCATCATGCACGACCGCAAGGTCGGCGGCCTGCCGGTGGTGGACGACGAGGACAAGCTGGTCGGCGTCATCACCGAGTCCGACGTCTTCCGGGTGTTCATCGAGATAACCCGCATCCGCGACGGCGGCATCCAGATGGGCTTCAAGCTGCCGCGCGTGGCCGGCGCGGTCAAGGACATCCTCGAGGACATCGCCGCGGCCGGGGCCAAGCCCCTGTCCATCATCACCGTCTACCCCCAGGGCCAGGAGTTCCGCTACGCCTACGTGCGCATCGCCGAAATGGACAAGGCCGAGCTCAATAAGCTCCAGGAGACGCTGGGCTCCAAATACGATCTGGTCTTCTGGGTCCGCGACAACGTCCACTCCCTGCTCTAGACCCATCCGGGGAGGCGGCGGAGCCGCCTCCCCTTTTCATTCCCCATCTCATAAACTCGATTTATCAAACGATATCAGCGAGTTATAAACTCAGGCTTGAAATATCCCCGGGGCCTGTGTATAGCTGGCTCCGCGATCCAGATCGCCAGAATTTCCTGAGTGGAGGACGATTTTCATGACGCGCAAGGACCGTACCGAGGGCATCTATTCCCGCCGGGAGGTGCTCGACGATTCCGAACGCCGGCAATACTACCTGATCCAGCTGAAGGACCTGCTGGCCTACGCCTACCGCTACTCCGAGGACGTGAAGAAGCGCTTCGACCGGGCCCAGTTCAACGTGGACAAGTTCCGGGACTTGAACGACCTGAAGCACATCCCTATCCTCAAGAAGAAGGAACTCATCTTCCTGCAGTCCATGGGTCCGCGCCTTGGCGGGCTGCTGACCAAGGACCTGGGTGAGCTGCGGCGGGTCTTCCTCTCGCCCGGACCGATCTTCGATCCCGAGGACCGCGGCGAGGACTACTGGGGCTGGACCGAGGGCTTCTACGCCACGGGCTTCCGCACCGGCGACGTCTGCCAGAACACCTTCAGCTACCATCTGGCGCCCATCGGGCTCATGTTCGAGGAGCCGCTCAAAAACCTCGGCTGCGCCTCGATTCCCGCCGGCCCGGGCAACACCAACTCGCAGCTCGAGATCATGCAGAAGCTGCGCGTCACCGGCTACATCGGCACGCCGAGCTTCCTGCAGCACCTGGCCCAGAAGGCCGAGGAGGCCGGGCTCAACCTGCGCAAGGACCTGTTCATGGAGGTGGCCTTCGTCTCCGGCGAGAAATTCTCGGAGAAGCTGCGCAGCCAGATCGAGAAGAAGTTCGACTGCATCATGCGCCAGGGCTACGGCACGGCCGACGTGGGCTGCATCGGCTACGAATGCTTCCACAAGACCGGTCTGCATATCGCCAACCGGGCCTACGTGGAGATCTGCCACCCGGACACCGGCATCCCGCTCAAAGACGGCGAGGTCGGCGAGATCGTGGTCACGGTCTTCAACAAGACCTACCCGCTCATCCGCCTGGCCACCGGCGACCTGTCCTACATCGACCGGGCTCCTTGCGCCTGCGGCCGGACCACGCCGCGCCTGGGCTCCATCGTCGGCCGCGTGGACACCACGGCCCGGATCATGGGCATGTTCGTCTACCCGCACCAGGTGGAGCAGGTCATGTCCCGCTTCGAGGAAGTCAAGCGCTGGCAGATCGAGGTCACCAACCCCGAGGGCATCGACGAGATGACCCTGTTCATCGAGGCCAGCAACTTCAAGCGCGACGAGGACCTGCTGCACAAGTTCCGGGAGAAGATCAAGCTGCGCCCGAACCTGAAGGTGCTCGCCCCGGGCTCTCTGCCGGCCCAGATCCGGCCCATCGAGGACAAGCGCAAGTGGGACTAGCCGGATAAAGGCATGCCATGAGTGAATGAAGAAGGCCCGCGGCGGATGCAACTGTCCGTCGCGGGCCTTTTTTGTATGCATGGACAAACGAGCCATGCAATGACATGAGGATGAAAGCATGCTGCAAGTGGACAAACCCATCAAATTTTCTTGCGGAATCAGAATGAGCACATCATTCACCATTACCTACCCTCTTGTGCGCGCGTCCATCGCTGACAAGGTTCTGACCCTTCGATTTCTCGGCTTCAGATTGTTTACATTCAGTCCGGACGATATTCTGGACTTCAAGGTGAGAGACGGACTGGTCCAGCTCGTCTACAAGAAGGGCAGATTCAACGAGTCGCTGTTCATCTGGAGCCCTGGCGAGAAACTCGCCACGGCCCTCGAGGAGCGCGGCTTCGACCTGCGGCGGCAGGACGATATTGGCAAGGTTGACTATGCCATGCAGACGATCTTGAGCAAGGGGGCCATTTTCTTGTTCATATCGGTGGGGGTTGTATTTACCCTCATACAATTCCTGATCGGCATGAACAAATGAAGGCTCGATGGCACTTCACATGAAATGGAATGTCCAAGACTGGCGCCTTGCCTGGTGAGTTGTCATGGCCCAGGACGTCAATAAAATCGAGCACATGTACGATGCGGTCGCGGAAGAATGGGCCGAGGCCTTTGCCGGCGAGCATGACAAGAAGCCCATGGACCGCGAGATGCTCCGGCGGTTCGCGGCCGAGGTCGGCGACCGGCGGCCGGTCTGGGATTTCGGCTGCGGCCCGGGCAATACCACGAGATTCCTGACGGATTGCGGCCTCGTGATCTCCGGGCTGGACCTGTCGGAGGGCATCCTTGCGCAGGCGAGAACGGCCCATCCCGACATCATCTTCCGCCAGGGGGACATCCTCGCGCTGGACTTCGCGGACGGCTCCGTCGCCGGCATCGTGGCCTTCTACGCCATCGTCCACTTCACGGAAGAACAGGTGGAGAAGGCCTTCCGCGAGGTGTTCCGGGTCCTACGGCCGGGCGGGGTGTTCCTGCTCACCTGCCATCTCGGCGAGCAGACGATCCACCTCGACGAATTCCTCGGCCGCAAGATCGACATCGACTTCATGTTCTTCACCAGCGCCTTCATCGGCCGCTGCCTCGATGACTGCGGCTTCGAAAAGGTCGAGATAGTCGCGCGCGAGCCCTATCCCGGCGTGGAGTACCAGAGCCGAAGGGCGTATGTGTTTGCGAGAAAGCCGGTGGTGCTGAAATTTCCATAATTAAATGCTGAACAGGGCACCCTGCCAGCCCAGAACCACCCATCGAGGATACGAACAGGAGGGACTAGCCGAAAAGGCGAGCCATGAGTGAATGAAGAAGGCCCGCAGCGGGATGCTGCGGGCCTTTTTTCCAAAGAAAAGAACCATTGAAAGAAAAATCCGGAGCGCCTTCAATCGAATATGGCAAGTGGTTAGTGTTCTGCCACTGACAATACAGGACAACACTACAAATCGGACAAGTCGAAACTCTCTTCATTGGAAGAGCCATCGGAGTAACGCTCCTTAATTGTCACCTTATCTCCGACGATGGCATACGTGATTACCTCGTCTTGAGGATGAGTCCGCCAACGACCGATTGCGTTCGGGGATGATGGACTTCCCGCGCCTGCCCAGATTACCCGGTTTCCTTCAAATTTGCACAGATAAGACCAAGTCGTATTATCGTCTTGGCGCACATAACTTACATAATAGACGCCTTTCTCTGTATAATCCTTTACCTGTATGGAGCCTGTCTGATGAACATTCATTCAGCTCTTGAGTCGGAGCCGTCTTTC
>DIXN01000054.1 GCA_002428705.1 Desulfovibrio sp. UBA6079 | reverse complement strand
CCGACCAGCGCCTGATCATCGACTCCGAGTACCAGGCCATGGCCTCGGAAATCACCCGTATCGCCAGCGCCACGGACTTCAACGGCATCTACCTGCTGAACGGCAACCTGTCCGGCACCCATGACGGCTCCGGCATGCAGGCCAGCGGCGACCTGAAGGTCCACTTCGGTCCGGGCAACGACTGCTCCGAGGACTACTACTACCTGCGCATCGGCAACTCCACGGCCAGCGCCTTCGGCCTGGGCACCGGCGCGACCAGCACCGCCGGCCGCTCCATCTCCACCCAGGCCCTGGCCCAGACCGCGCTCGACGCCATCCAGAACGCCATCATCTCCAAGGACAAGATCCGCGCCAACCTGGGCGCCATGCAGAACCGGCTGGAGAACACCATCACCAACCTGGAGATCCAGGCCGAGAACCTCCAGGCTTCCGAATCGCGCATCTCCGATGTGGACGTGGCCACCGAGATGACCCAGTTCGTGCGCTACCAGATCCTGGCCCAGTCGGCCACGGCCATGCTCGCCCAGGCCAACAGCCTGCCGAAGATGGCCATGAACCTGATCCAGGGCTAACCGGCACAAGACCGTGAAGGCCAGGCCGGGCCGGCTCCGCCGGCCCGGCCGCACACCGAACCTGGGAGGTGGCGCGGAATTTGCTGCAAGCCGATCGGAAAACTCCTGAACGGCAACTTCTTCCGCAAGGCAGACCATGGTCAACGACACCCTTGTATCCGGCGGCATCCACTTCACGGGCCTGGGCTCCGGCACCGACTTCGACGAGATGATCACCAAGCTCGTCGAGATCGAGACCACCAAGAAGACCCGCCTGGAAGTCTGGAAAACATCCTGGAAAGACAAGATCACGGCTTTCCAGGAGCTCAATTCCGCCATGCTCGACCTGTCCTCGACGCTTAGGGGCATGGACAGCCCGAGCAAGTTCGTGGTCAAGACCGCGGCCTCCACCAACGATTCCGCGATCAGCGCCACCGCCGGCGCCGAGGCCCTGCCCGCCACGCACAGCGTGGTCGTCACCCAGCTCGCCCAGAACAACGTCATCTACAGCAACGCAACCGTTGCCGACCCGGCCAGCGGCGACCTCACCGGCGGCGCGGCCAAGGTCTTCAGCTACACCTACGACGGGCAGACCGTGAACCTGAACGTCGCGTCCGGCACCACCCTCCAGGGGCTGGCCAACCTCATCAACAACACCTCCGGCAACCCCGGAGTACGGGCCGAGGTGCTGAAGATTTCCGACGGCGACTACCGCCTGAAGATGGTCGGCCTCGACCTGGGCCAGGACTACGGCATCACCGTCAACGCCGGCACCACCCTGGCCGGCTACGGCCCGGGCGCCTATGCCACGGCCCAGACCAACCAGAACGCCCTGTTCAGCGTCGACGGCATCGCCCTGAATCGCACCACCAACAGCATCGACGACGCGGTCGCCGGACTGACCATCAACCTGAAGGCCTCCCTGTCCTCGGCGACCATCACCGTGGCCACGGACACCGAGGCGGTGAAGGAGAACATCCGGACCTTCGTGGACCAGGTCAACGAGGTCCGCAGCCTGATCACGGAGATGACCAGGTTCAACTCCTCCGAGAAGAAGGGCTCCATCCTCACCGGCAACTACGGCGTCCAGCTCATCAGCCAGAACCTGAAGGATACTGTGGCCGGCAAGGCCCTCGGCTTCGACTACGACGACGACATCTACACCTCGCTCTCGCAGCTCGGCATCGGCACGGACGCGAACGAAGGCTCGGCCACAAGAGGCCTGCTGGTCATCGACGAGGAGAAGCTCGACGAGGCCCTCAGCAACAACTTCGAGGCCGTGGCCGACCTCTTCGCCGCCGACTACGAGGGGGATACCGACTCGCCCAATTTCACCTACGCCAACCTGATCAAGGGCACCACCCAGCCCGGCAGCTACGACGTCGCCTACACCGTCGGCGCCGGCCCCGCGGTCACCGGCACCATCGGCGGCTACGCAGCCAGCTACGACTCGGCCACCGGCGAGCTGACATCCACCGCAGGCCCCTCCAAGGGTTTGTCGATCAAGATCACCAACTTGAGCGCGGGGAGCTACTCCGGCGCGGTCAACGTCAAGCTCGGCAAGACCGGGCAGCTGGCCAGCGAGCTGGACAGGCTGACCGACTCCAGCGACGGTCCGCTGCACATCCTGGAAGACAACTACGACACGATCATCGACAACATCGACAGGAAGATCGAGCTCGAGGAACGGCGCCTGAAGAACTACGAATACGATCTGCGCATGCGCTTCTCTCGGCTCGAGGCCCTGCTCCAACAGTACCAGGGAGTCCAGACCTCTCTGACCAATTCCATCAATCAACTGCAAAGCAACAGCAGCTCATGATCCGCCGCGGAGGCTTGATCCATGTATAAGGCCGCCACCCACGCCTATCTCCAGACCCAGATCGCGACCACCACCCAGGCTGACGTGCTGCTCATGCTCTACGACGGCGCGCTCAAGTTCCTGCACCAGGCCCGGGAGCGGATCATCGCCAAGGACGTGGCCGCCAAAGGCATTCTGCTGACCAAGGCCTTGAACATCATCAACGAGCTGCAGTGCAGCCTGAACAAGGAAAAGGGCGGCGAGCTGGCGGTCAACCTGTCCAAGCTCTACTTCTACTGCACGACGCGCCTGCTCTCGGCCAACCTGCGCCTGGATGTGGGCATGATCGACGAGGTCGTGCGCATCCTGGAAGGTCTGCGCAGCGCCTTTGCGCAGATCAAGAGCGGCGCGCCGGCACCGGACCAGGCTCCGGAGGCGGACCGGCCGCCGGTCCTGTCCGAGGCCGCCCGGGCGGCTGTGTCCGCGCCGACCCCGAACCAGCCCCAGGCCCGCCCCATGAACGTGGTCATCCCCCAGGGCGGCCCCAAGCCCGCTCCCGGCCGCACCGCCCCCACGGTTTCGCGCAAGATGGCCGCGGCCATCTACGGGGCCAAGCAGGGCTGACGGCCGGCGTCATGGCCGCCACCCCGCGCATCCGCGTCCTGCACGCCGCCCCCTCCCTTGGGCTCGGCGGCACCGAAAAGACCGCCCAGCTCCTGGCCGAGCACCTCGACCGCGCGACCTTCGAGGTCGCGCTTTACAGCCCGAACGACGGCCCGCGCGGCCGTGCGCTGCGCGAGGCCGGCATTCCGACCTTCGTCGGGCCGGACCTGCTCGACACCCTGGCCCGCTTCCGGCCCCACGTCGTCCACCTCCACCGCGCCGGCTGGCCCGAGCCCGGGCTTCTGCGCAGCTTACGGCTCTGTCCACCGGTCGTGGTGGTCGAGACCAACGTCTTCGGCCGCCATGACCCCACGCCCGCCGCGCGGATCATCGACCGCCACCTCTTCGTCTCCGGGTTCTGCGCCCGGCGCTACGCCGCGGTCCACGGCCTTGACGTCTCCACCCCGGCCTATGGCGTTCTGCCGAACCCCGTGGACACCGACGCCTTCGACGCCTACCCCTGGCGCCGGGACTTCTCCCGGCCGCGCGTCGGCCGCATCTCCCGGCCGGACCCGGGCAAGTGGTCGCGGATCGCACTCGAATTCTGGCCCGAGCTCCTGCGCCGCACCCCCGAGGCCCGCTACCTGGTGGTCGGCGGCACGGACCAGGCCAAGTCCTTCATGGCCGAGCGGGGCCTGGCGCACAGCGTCGAATGGCGGGAACCCGTCGAGGATGACAATACTCTCTGCGCCTTCCTGGACGACGTTTCGGTCCTGGCCCACGGCAACGACACCGGCGAGTCCTTCGGCCTGGTCATCGCCGAGGCCATGGCCGCCGGCCTGCCCGTGGTCACCCACCCGGCCGAAGGCTTGAAGGACAACGCCCAATGCGAACTGGTGGTCCACGGCCGCACGGGGTTCATAGCCGCGAATGCCGGGGAATACGCCCGGGCCGTGGCCTGGCTGCTGGACCATCCGGCCGAGGCCGCGGCCATGGGCCGGCTGGGCCGGGAGCGGGCCGCGGTCTTTCGCGCCCAGGACGTGGCCCGGCGCCTGGGCGAAGTCTATCTGGAGCTCCTTTACGCCAAGGCCAAGGCCGGCTATGAGCCCGGTGATGGACCCCGGCCGCCGCTTTCTCGCCTATACGACCCAGATACTGGCCTTCCGCCTGGGTGAGCCGCCCGAGCCCGAGGCTGTCCCGCCGCCGACCGACCCGCAGCGGCTGGCCGGGCGGGTCCTGACCGCCTGGCGCCGTAGCGCGCTGCCCCGTCTGCTCATTCTCGGCTGCGGCTCCGGCCGGCTCCTGTCCGCCCTGGCGGAGAAGATTCCACCGGGCGCCCCGGCCGCGGTCAGCGAGCCGGAACCCGAGCGCCTGCGCCGGCTGCTGGCCGCCGGAGAGCTGCCGCCGCCGGCCCCGGACGGGGCGCTGGCCTACCTCGCCGACACCTCGCCGCCGGCCCACCTCTGCCTCTGGCGCCAGGCCGGATTCTCGCCCGAAACCACGCTCGCCCTGCCGAACCCCGAACTCTCCCCCCGAGCCAAGGCCCACCTTGCGCCGCTCTCGCGGCTCTGGCCGGCGCCGACCCACCCCCTGCCGGCCGCGACCTCCGGCCGCGGGCCGACGCTCTGCGCCGCGGCCATGCTCCATCCCGGCGAGCCGGACCTGGCCGGGTTCCTGGCCCAGTTTCCGCCCCTGGTCGAAGAGATCGTCTGTCTCTGGGACGGCGAGCCGCCCACCGGCCTGCCGCCCGACCCGCGCCGCCGAGACATCTCCCGCTCCCTGGCCGGCGACTTCGGTGCCCAGCGCACGGCGCTGCTGGCCGCCTGCCGCGCGGACTGGGTGCTCATGCTCGACGCCGACGAACGGCTGCCGGAAACGGCCTGGCCCCTGCTGCCGGCGCTCCTCGGCCCCGGCGCCCCGGCCGGCTACCTTCTGCCTCGGCTGACGCTCTACCCCGACGCGGCCCATGCCCTGGTCGGCTACGGCCTGTGGCCCGACGTCCAGCTGCGGTTGTTCGCCCGCCGGCCGGGTCTGGCCTTCGCCGGAAAAATCCACGAGCGGCTGACCGGCCTGACCGGGCTGACGGGCGCCCTGGACATCGTTCCCGGCCTGCCCATCCTGCACCGCCAGCGGCTGACGAAGTCGCCTGGTCAGCTGCGGGACAAGCTCGCGCTCTTCGACGCCGCGGGCGGATGCGTCCGCCACGTGCTGTCGGCCGACTACCCCCGCCTGCCGCTCTCTTTTTTTCCCGCCGCCTCCGCCGGCCGGGAGGCCCCGGCGCTCATCCGCCTGCCCGGGCCGGATGGCGGGGAATCCGCCGCCATGGCGCCGGACCTTGATTTGATGCCCCCAAACGACTAGACTGACGGATCAGGTTGCATCCTAAAAACCCAGAGACGCCTCAATGCGCATCATCTGCCCCAAGTGCCAATTCGTCCGGGAAGTCCCGGACGACAAGATACCGGCCAGCGCCCAGACGGCCACCTGCCCCAAGTGCAAGCTCCGCTTCAACTTCCGCACCTCCCAGCCGGTCGAGCCCGCCGCTCCCGGGGAGCCGGCCGCGCCCCCGTCGCCCCCTCCGTCGCCCGAGATCAAGCGGCCCCGCGACGAAGGAGAGGTGGAGATCGGCGGCGTGCGCCGGCCCATCGGCAAGCCCTGGCCCATCGAGCCGGGCAAGGCTCCGCCCGAGGTCGAGGACCTCTACGTGCCGCCGCCCGAGGACGACAAGACCGGCAAGGCTCCGGAGGAGCCTCCGGGCGACATCTGGCAGCGTCTGGAATCCCTGGGCGAGGCCGAGGAGCGCCGCTCCCGGCGCCTGGGCTCGGACAGCCACCGCCAGCAGGCCCAGCCCGCGCTCGAGGTGCCCTGGGAAGAGGCCGAGAAGCTCGGCTTTCCCCAGGCCGCCTGGCTGACGATCAAGCAGGTCCTCACCGCCCCGCGGCTCTTCTTCGGCACCATGCCGGTCCGGCCCTTCGGCCGCTCGCTCATCTACGCCCTATGCTTCTTCGTCTTCAACAGCATAGCCAACGTCATGAGCATCCACTTCGCGATCTCCGATCCCGAGGTGCTGAGCTTCCTGGCCGCCAACCCGGACTTCCAGGAAACCATCCGCCAGCTGCTCACCCCGGGCGGCACCGTCCTGCTCTTCGGCCTGACCTATCTTTTCTCCGCCGCCTCGTTCCTCCTGAGCTCGGCCGTCACCCAGCTCTTCCTGAAGCTCTTCGGCGCCGGCCGCTCCGGGCTCGGCCAGACCATGCGCGTCAACGCCTATGCCCAGACGCCGACGATCTTCTACCTCATCCCTTATGTCGGCCACTACCTGGGCTCCTTCTGGTACCTCGCGCTCTTCATCATCGGCTTGAAAAGCATCCACAAGACCACCGGCCCCAAGGTGGTCCTCTCCCTCCTCGCGCCGCTGCTCATCCTGCTCGGCATCGTCCTGACCCTCTCGCTCTGGGGCGCGGTCAAGGCATGAGATTTGCTTGGACGGCAGGGAACGGTCCGGAGCGACGGACATGAGACAGTGGCTGCGGCAATTGTGGCATCGGCTTCTGGAACGACGGCGGCTGGCCCGCCTGATCGATCCCGAGGCCATCGGGCGCCTGGCCGGCGAGGTCGCCGACCTGGCCCGGGCGGCCGGAGCCATCGGCCCCCAGGAAGAGAGCTTCCAGGCGCGGGTCAAGCGGCTGAAAGCCGAGATGGAAGAGATCTCGGCCCTGGCCGGCCGGCCCGAGTTCAGGCGCATGCCGCTTGAACGCCGCCGCGAGCTCCGCCAGAGCCTGCTCGCCTCGCGCGAGCAGCTGCTGGCCGCGGTCCAGAGCGCGCCCACGCCGACCACTGTCCTGCAATAGCTCCGGCGACGGCCCAGACCCGCGGCCGTCAACCCTTAGCCGGAGGCGTCATGTTCATGACACGTGCCCGCCTGGGCCTCATAGTTGCTTTGACCTGCCTGCTGGCCTGCGCCGCCTGTTCAAATGTCGAGCCCCGGCTGGTGCAGCCCACGCTCGTCTACTACGACACGCCGGTGGAAACCTCGCCCCTGTCCGTCTACATCCGGCCGGCCGGCCCGGCCGAGCGACCGCTCTCAGCCCTCTACCTGCCTTTCCTGGTGCGCGAGGACATGGAGCATCCGCGGACCATCGGCCTGGAGGTCACCCGGACCTTCTGGCAGACGTGGCTGTCCCAGGCCGTCTTCCCCACCCAGGTCTTCGACGAGTCGACGCTCTTCTACGGCCGGGAGGACGCCCTGAACATGGCCCGGCGCGCCGGGGCCGACCTGCTCGTCAGCGGCGAGGTCTCCCACTACTTCAACGGCGGCACGCGCAGCGACACGAGCGTCTCGCTGCGGGCCGACATCTACGACGTGGCCTCGGGTCAGCTCCTGTGGTCCCTGGCCCAGGCCGGGCGCATGGAGCACCAGCTCGACGCGGACTTCATCCTGGCCAAGCGCACCACGCGCATGCCCGAGAGCCCGATGCAGGCCGTCATCCAACGCATCTCCGCGGAGATGGGCGTGCTGGTCTCCGACTGGAGCAAGGCCGGCGAAAGCCTCCCGCCCCCGGTCCGGCCGGTCGGGCCGTCGCCGGCAGCCGCACCCCAAGCCGCAGCCGCTCCGGCCGCCCCGGACCAGACAGCCGAGGCCCAGACCGCTGCCGGAGCCTCTCTCGTCCCGCCCGCCGCCACCGCGCGCGAGGCCGACCTGCCCCCCTTGTCCCCGCCGGCCAAATACTGAGCATGACCTGAAAAACGCGCGGCCGCGCCCCCATCCGGGGCACGGCCGCGCGATCGTTTTTTCAGAAGGTGCCGGTCAGATCACGGAGGCGAACAGGGGCGTAAGCTTCTCCCGGGCCTCGGCGGCGATCTCGCGCAACGCCTGCGGCTCGATCCCCAGGCTGGCCCAGGCGGCCTCGTTCACCGGCGGCACAAAGTATTCGCCGGAGATGCCAAGCCCCAGCGCCCGGGCCATGATGTCGGCCAGGTGGATGAGGGCCACGGGCTTCAAGTTCTCGGCGATTTCCGGGGCGTGGTGGTGGAGTACGATCTGGCGCAGGTCCAGCGGCAGGTTCCACTTGCGCAGCATGATCGAGCCGATGGTCGCATGGTCGTAGCCGATCTCGTCCTGCTCCTTGTAGTGCAGAATGTCCTGCTCCTCGCGCGCGGCCAGGATGGCCCGGCGGATGACCTCCGGCGCGCTCTTGAACAGCACCAGCCGGCCGAGGTCATGCAGCAGCCCGGCCACGAAAAAACGCTCCGACTCCCGGAAGCCCGCGGCCTCGGCCAACAGCCGGGCGAGCGTGCCGGCGGCCAGCGAATGCCGCCAGAACGAGGGCATGTCGATGAAGGCCTTGGGGATGTCCTTGAAGCTTCCCATGATGGCGATGCCCGAGGACAGGCTGGCCAGCTCCTTGGTGCCGATGACGGTCACCGCCCGGCTCAGGGTGTCGACCTTGACCGGCAGGGCGAAGAAGGCGCTGTTGACGGTCTTGAGGAGCTTGGCCGCGAGCGAGGTGTCCTTGCTGACGATGGCCGCCAGGTCGGCCGCGCCGGCCCGGTCGCTGGCCAGGGCCTGCTGCAGCTCGGCGTAGATCTGGGGCGGCGAGGGCAGGGACAGGTCCGGCACGGTGATCGAGTCCGGGTCGATGGCCGGGGGCCGCGGCCGGTCCGTGCGCTCGGCCGGAACGCGCGACAGGAAGGCGTCCTCCATGGCCACGGTCTCGTCGCCGGCCGCGAGCATGCGTGCCCGCGCCTCCACGCCAAGCTCGTAGAGCACGGCCGTGGCGGCTTGCGACAGGTCTGCGAACTTGAAGATGAGGTCCGTGATCTCGCCGGCCCGGGCCAGGTGCTCCGGGCTTATCGGCCGGCTCTCCGCCGCGGCTTCAGAGGGTGTGCTCACCCCGGTGGTCTGTCTGGACATGTGCGCCCAACATCTCGCTGTTTGAAATGAACACTCGCCCCCCGGCGCTGCGGATGTTTTGATCCCGAAACGAACTCTAGCCTTTCGCGCCCCGCCTGTCCAACGAATTCGGCCCGGAACCGGCCCCGGCCTTGCCACCGCCGTCTGCGGGCTTATCTGTTCTGACGGGCCGTCGGCCCAAGTTTTCGGCTGTTCAGCCCGGACGTTTTGTGCTACCCCGGTCGGGCTTTGTTTCGCCAAGGAGGATCACGACGTGATCGGTATTTCCAAGCTCTACTGCGGCACGGTGGAGCCGTCGGACGCGCTCCGCTACGGCCGTCATTCGGGCAAGCTGCCCTCCCATCTCCTGCAGTTCGCCAAGGACAAGAAGCCGGTGGTGGTCTGGAACATGACCCGCCGCTGCAACCTGAAATGCGTCCACTGCTATGCCAAGGCCGTGGACGAAGAAGGCGTGGACGAGATCGGCACGGCCAAGGCCAAGGAGATCATCGCCGACCTGGCCGCCTACGGCGCGCCGGTCATGCTCTTCTCCGGCGGCGAGCCGCTGGTGCGAAAAGACCTGGTCGAGCTGGCCCACTATGCGGTGGGCCAGGGCATGCGCGCGGTCATCTCCACCAACGGCACGCTGATCACCAAGGCCAAGGCCAAGGAATTGAAAGACGTCGGCCTGTCCTACGTCGGCATCTCCATGGACGGCGGCCCCGAAATCCACGACAAGTTCCGCGGCGTGCCCGGCTCCTTCAGGAAGGCCATCGCCGGCATCGAGAACTGCCAGGCCGAGGGCCTCAAAGTCGGCCTGCGCTTCACCCTGAACAAGCGCAATGCCGGCGAGGTGCCGGTGCTCTTCGGGCTCCTGAAGGACCTGGAGATACCGCGCATCTGCTTCTACCACCTGGTCTACTCCGGCCGCGGCTCCGAGCTGATCAAGGAGGACCTGGACCACGCCGAGACCCGGGCCGTGGTCGACCTGATCATCGATCAGACCAAGGCCCTGTTCGACGCCGGCCTGCCCAAGGAAGTCCTCACCGTGGACAACCACGCCGACGGCCCGTATCTCTGGCAGCGCCTGCTGCGCGAGGACCCCAGGCGCGCCGCCGAGGTCCTGGAGCTCCTGACCTGGAACGAGGGCAACAACTCCGGCCGGGGCATCGGCTGCATCTCCTGGGACGGAAGCGTCCACGCCGACCAGTTCTGGCGCCAGCACATCTTCGGCAACGTGCTGACGCGTCCCTTCTCCGAGATCTGGGACGACCCGGACATCGAACTCCTGGCCAAGCTCAAGAACAAGAAGAAGTGGGTCGGCGGCCGCTGCAAGGTCTGCCGCTTCATGGACATCTGCGGCGGCAACTTCCGCGCCCGGGCCGAGGCCTACTACGGCGACGTCTGGGCCCAGGACCCGGCCTGCTACCTGACCGACGAGGAGATAAGCGGCGAGCCGGTGATCTCCAAGCACTCGGCCTGCCCGGACGGCGGCGACGCCTGCGCCGCCTGTTCCGACTAACCCGAGGAGACCTGTATGGACTTCTTCCGTGGCCGCCGGCTGCGCATGAATCCGGGGGTGCGCAGCCTCGTGCGTGAGACGAGCCTCTCCCCGGCCGACCTCGTCCAGCCCTACTTCGTGGTCGAGACCGACGACGCCTCCTTCGAAAAGGAAATCGGCTCCATGCCGGGCCAGTACCAGTTCTCCCTGCACAAGCTCGTGGCGCGCGTCGGCCGGGCCGTGGACAAGGGCCTTGCCGCCTGCCTGCTCTTCGGCATCCCCAGGGAAAAGGACCCGGTGGGCAGCCAGGCCTACGCCGAGCTCGGCATCGTGCAAAGGGCCGTGGCCGCCCTGAAAAAGACCTACCCGGCGCTCGTCGTCATCACCGACGTCTGCCTCTGCGAATACACCTCCCACGGCCACTGCGGCGTCATCGAAGGCGCGTGCGTGGCCAACGACCCGACGCTCGACCTCCTGGCCAGAACCGCCCTGTCCCACGCCCGGGCCGGCGCCGACATGGTCGCGCCCTCGGATATGATGGACGGCCGCATCCTGGCCATCCGCGAAACCCTGGACGAGAACGGC
This sequence comes from Desulfovibrio sp. UBA6079, assembly GCA_002428705.1. Lineage (GTDB taxonomy): Bacteria > Desulfobacterota > Desulfovibrionia > Desulfovibrionales > Desulfovibrionaceae > UBA6079. The sequence goes on along the minus strand of DIXN01000054.1, from coordinate 127,218 downwards.
TTTTCGAGCCTGCCGATCATGTCCTACGCCGTCAAATATGCCTCGGCCTTCTACGGCCCCTTCCGCGAGGCCGCCGAAAGCCCGCCCTCCTTCGGCGACCGCAAGTCCCACCAGATGGACCCGGCCAACGCCCGCGAGGGCTTGCGCGAAGCCGCCGCCGACCTGGACGAAGGCGCCGACATTCTGATGGTCAAACCCGCCGGGCCATACCTCGACATCATCCGCGACCTGCGCGAGAACTTCGACACGCCCGTCGCCGCCTACCAGGTCTCCGGCGAGTACTCTATGATCAAGGCCGCCGGCCGGCTGGGCTGGATCGACGAGAAGGCCGTGATGCTGGAGTCGCTCATCGGGATAAAAAGGGCCGGGGCGGACATCATCATCAGCTACTTCACCGAGGATTTCCTCGGGGTGGAGTAAGAAAGAAAAGAATGCCTCCGGCGGCCGGGGGGCCGTGGGCCCCCCGGACCCCCCGAGTCGGGGTTGGTGACGGGCAGGCCGGGGAAGACCCGGCCTGCCCGTCACCAACCCCGGAGGGGGCGATGGGAGAAAGATATATGTCTGAGCATGGGAAGATGACGGGGCATCCGGGCGGGCATCCCGGCGGGATGCCGAAAATGACCCTGGAGGACGGCAGCCCGGCCTGCCGCTTGATCGCCTGGGAGGTCACCCGCTCCTGCAACCTGGCCTGCAAACACTGCCGCGCCGAGGCCTGCCTGGAGCCCTACCCCGGCGAGCTGTCAACGGTTGAGGCCAAGGCCTTGATCGACACCTTCCCCGGCGTCGGCAGCCCGATCGTCATCTTCACCGGCGGCGAGCCGCTGCTGCGAAAAGATATTTTCGAGCTTGTGGAGCATGCCAAGAAGAAGGGCCTCCGGTGCGTCATGGCTCCCAACGGCACGCTCATCACGCCGGAAATCGCGCAGAAGATGAAAGCTGCCGGCATCGAGCGCTGCTCCATCTCCATCGACGGTCCCGAGGCCGCCTCCCACGACGAATTCCGCGGCGTGCCCGGCGCCTTCGAGGCCTCCATGCGCGGCATCGGCTACTTGAAGGACGCCGGCATAGAGTTCCAGATCAACACCACGGTGACCAAGGACAACCTGCCGTTCTTCAAGGATATTTTTCATCTGGCCGAGAACCTCGGCGCCTCCGCCTGGCACATCTTCCTGCTCGTGCCCACCGGCCGGGCGGCCGAGCTCGGCACGCAAGTGATCAGCGCGGCCGAGTACGAGGACGTGCTCAACTGGTTCTACGACTTCCGCAAGACCACCAAGATGCAGCTGAAAGCCACCTGCGCCCCGCACTACCACCGCATCCTGCGCCAGCGGGCGCGCGCGGAGGGCATCCCGGTCGATTTCGAGACCTTCGGCCTGGACGCCGTCTCGCGCGGCTGCCTGGGCGGGGTCGGCTTCTGCTTCATCTCCCACACCGGCCAGGTCCAGCCCTGCGGCTACCTGGAGCTGGACTGCGGCCAGGTGAAGAAGACGCCCTTCCCCGAGATCTGGCGCACCTCCAAGGAATTTTTGAACCTGCGCGACCCCAAGACCTATCATGGCAAATGCGGGGTCTGCGAATACGAGCGCACTTGCGGCGGCTGCCGGGCGCGCGCCCAGACCATGCGCGGCCACTACCTGGAGGAGGAGCCGCTCTGCTCCCACACTCCGGCCCGGCTGAAGAAGACGGAATAAATGAGCCCTTGATCCACCATTGAAGATTGTACTGCCATGTTCAATATTGTTCTCGATACAAATTCCATTATTGGATGCAAATTTAATTTTAAATCTGGCTCATTGAATCGCTTATCACTTCTTTCCAGCAAAAAAATACTTAATGTCTATATTACAGACATAACTGACAATGAAATTAAAAGCCACATCAAATCAAATGCGCGAAGCCTGGCGAAACAACTTGAAAGTGCCATTAATAAAGAACGGCTAATCGAACAAATTGAAAATAAAAACCTAATCAAATTGTTCAGCAAACTTACCAAGTCTGAATTTGGTGAGATATTGAGCCGTTCTTTTTTAAGCGCATATAGTGAGTACAAAAAAAGCACTCAAGTTACGATTCTTTCAACAAAAAGAGTGCCCAGCGCGAAAGTATTCGACTTATATTTTAACAAAAGGCCTCCCTTCGGCGAAGGGAAGAAAAAGTCAGAATTTCCAGATGCATTTTCTGTATTAGCTGTCATTGCTTATTTCGCTGATGACGATTTTTTTCTTATATCAGGTGATAAAGACTGGAGCAACTTCTTTACCGAAAAAAATATACAATACTTCACATCTATTGATTTATGCATCGACCATCTTACAGAACTACTTGAGCGAAACAAGCAAGACAAAAAGTGGATAAAGTCAATATTTGAGAGATCAAAGGCTCAAATTATTCACGACACAAAAGACCTTCTTGAAAACGCCGGGTATGATATTGATTTATGGGATGGCGATATCAATTCAATTGAAATTAGCGATATCACTATTGTTGATTACAATATTGATTATTACAACAATAATACCGCCACATATTCTGTGAATCTTAAGGCAACAGTTAATGCTACCATATCATACGATGATCCAGATTCTTACTATAAAGACGATGAAACCCATGAAATCCACTATTGGAACAGAGTTGAAGATGAAGAGATCACAAGAGTACTAACATTTAACGCCATACTAACTATCGACATCGATTCACAAAAGAAAACTTATCAATATAACCATGGCTTAAAAATCAGCTTGCCTTCAGTAATTTATCTTGAATTTGACGAATATGATGATTTTAAATAATAATAAGATATAATATGGACGCCCTCGACAAGAAACTCCTGGACATCATCCAGTCCGACTTCCCCCTTCAGGCCCGGCCCTACGCCGTGCTCGGCCAGAAGCTGGGGCTGACCGAGGCCGAGGTCCTGGCCCGGGTGCGCGCGCTCAAGGGCAAAAACATCATCCGCCGCATCGGGGCCAACTTCCAGTCGCGAAAGCTCGGCTGGCACTCCACCCTGTGCGCCGCCCACGTGCCCGAGGAGCGCCTCGAAGCCTTCGTGGCCGAGGTCAACCGCCATCCGGGCGTGACCCACAACTACCTGCGCCGCCACCGCTTCAACGTCTGGTTCACCTTCATCGGCGAATCCAAGGAAGCGGTGGCCGAGGCCCTGGCCCAAATGACGGCCGCCACCGGCATCCCCATATTGAATCTCCCGGCCTCGAAGATGTTCAAGATCAAGGTCGATTTTCCCATGGACGACAACGCCTAACCTCCAAGGAACCGCTCATGGACCAGCCGATCATCCTCGCCCCGTCGCTTCTCTCCGCCGATTTCTCCCGCCTGGGCGAGGAGCTGGCCGCCCTCGAGGAGGCCGGCGTGCCCTGGGCCCATCTGGACGTCATGGACGGCGCCTTCGTGCCCAACCTGACCTTCGGCCCGCCGGTCATCGCCGCCCTGCGCAAAAGGAGCAAACTGTTCTTCGACTGCCACCTGATGATCGAGCGTCCCGAGCGCTACATCCAGGAGTTCGTGGACGCCGGCGCGGACCTGGTCTGCGTCCACGCCGAGGCCACCGTGCACCTGGAGCGCGCCGTCACCCAGATCGCCGACGCCTGGGCCAAGCCGGCCGTGGCCCTCAATCCGGCCACGCCGCTGTCCATGGTCGAATACCTCCTGCCCCAGTTGCACATGGTGCTGCTCATGAGCGTCAACCCGGGCTTCGGCGGCCAGACCTTCATCCCCTTCACCCTGGAGAAGATCCGGCGCCTGGCGAAAATGATCGAGGATTCGGGCTCGCAGGCACTCATCCAGGTGGACGGCGGCATCACCCCCGAGAACGTGGCCCGGGTGGCCGCGGCCGGGGCCAAGGTCGTGGTCTCCGGCTCGGCCTTCTTCAAGTTCCCGCCCTACAAGGCCCGCCACGAGCTCTTCCAGTTCGCCGCCGCGGGCCTGGGCGAGCTGGGCTGAAAAACACCTGGAAAGCTCCGGCCTCACCTGCTAGAAGACCGCAGGAACGATGTGCATGATCGACGCCGTATCGCGCCCGCCGAGACCGGATGAGCGGGCATCCTGAAGTCTTGACCATCATCGCCGCAGTGACCGCCGACGCCGCCGGCCGCCTGGTCCTGTCCGGGCGCCTGGACAGCGCCGGCGTGGCCCTGGTCTGGACGCCGGCGCTCGCCCTGGCGGCCGGCTCCCGGGGTGAGCTCGGCGTGGACTGCTCGGCCGTCACCTATCTCGACGGCGCCGGCGCCTCGCTCCTGGTGCGCCTGCGCCAGCTCTGCGTTGAGACCGGCCGTGAATGCGCCCTCGCCGGCCTGGCCCAGGACCAGGCCGCGCTCCTGGCCCTGTACACCGCGGGCCTGGAGAGCCTTGCCGCCGAGACCTCCCGGCCGCACATCTCCTACCTCGAGCAGGTCGGCCGCTTCGGGGTGCGCATGTGGCGCGACGTCAGCGATCTGGTCGGCTTCCTGGGCGAGTCCAGCGTGGCCCTGGGCCGGGCCATGGCGAGTCCCGGCCTGGTGCGCTGGAAGGACGTCTGGTCCACCTGCGAGACCGCCGGGGTCAACGCCATGCCCATCATCGGCCTGATCGGCTTCCTCATGGGCCTGATCATGGCCTTCCAATCGGCCATCCCGCTCAAGCGCTTCGGCGCCGACATCTTCATCCCCGACATGCTCGGCATCTCCATGCTGCGCGAGCTCGGCCCCCTGGTCACGGCCATTTTGCTCGCCGGCCGCTCGGGCGCGGCCTTCGCCGCCGAAATCGGGACCATGAAGGTCAACGAGGAGGTCAGCGCCCTGACCACCATGGGCCTCGACCCCTTGCGTTTCCTGGCCGTGCCCCGGGTCCTCGCCGCGCTGTTCGTCACGCCCATCCTGACCATCTTCTTCAACCTCTTCGCCTTCATCGGCGGCGCCTTCGTGGTCTCGAGCCTGGGCTACACCCTCACCACCTACCTGACCCGTCTGCAGGCCTCGGTGACCGTGGGCGACATCGCCACCGGGCTCATCAAGGCCATGGTCTTCAGCCTGCTGGTGGCCGGCATCGGCTGCCGCAGCGGCCTGACCACCGGAACCGGGGCGAGCGCCGTGGGCGCCTCGACCACGGCCTCGGTGGTCGCGGGCCTGATCCTCATCGCCGTGGCCGACGGCCTGTTCGCGGTGCTCTTCTACGCCATGGGGATCTAGATGGCAGAGACGGGACAGCCGATCATCAGCGTCAGGCACCTGACCGCGGCCTACGGCGGCCGGGTGATCATCGACGACGTGTCCTTCGACGTGGCCCGAGGCGAGGTCTTCGTCATCCTCGGCGGCTCGGGCTCGGGCAAGTCCACGCTCTTAAAGCACATGATCGGGCTCTATCCGCCGGCCAGCGGCGAGGTGCTGATCGAGGGCCGGGACCTCATCCAGGCCTTCGGCGACGAGCGCGAGCGCATCCTGCGCTCGTTTGGCGTGGGCTACCAGTCCGGCGCCCTGTTCGGCTCCATGACGCTGATCGAGAACGTCCGCCTGCCCCTGGAGGAGTTCACCGACCTGCCGGAGGAGGCCATGAACGTCATCGCCCGGCTGAAGCTCTCCCTGGTCGGGCTCGGTCCGTTCGCCGGACTCATGCCCGCGGAGCTCTCCGGCGGCATGCAGAAGCGCGCGGCCATCGCCCGGGCCATGGCGCTCGACCCCGGGATCATCTTCCTCGACGAGCCCTCGGCCGGGCTCGACCCCATCACCTCGGCCGAGCTCGACCACCTCATCCTCTCCCTGCGCGACACGCTGGGCATCACCTTCGTCGTGGTCACCCACGAGCTGGCCTCGATCTACGCCATCGCCGACCGGGTCATCATGCTCGACAAGCGGACCAAGAAAATCATCGCCGAAGGCCGGCCGGAAGAACTCCGGGACCACGCCGCCGACCCCTGGGTGCGGCGCTTCTTCAACCGCCAGGCGAGCGAGACCGAGGAGTAGCCCCCCATGGCCCATCAGACCCATTTCGTGCGCATCGGCGCCTTCATCGTGCTCGGCGTGGTCCTGCTCCTGGCCGCCATCGTCATTCTCGGCGCCGGCGCGGTCTTCACCCGCTACGTTCCGGCCGAAACCTACTTCAACGAGTCGGTCCAGGGCCTGGATCTCGGCGCCCCGGTCAAGTTCCGCGGCGTGCAGATCGGCACGGTCAAGTCCATCGGCTTCACCGGCCAGTTCTACGAGGAGGCTCTGCAGAGCGACCGGCGCTACGTCATGGTTCAGATGCAGCTCTACGAGAACGTGGTGGACGCGGCCAAAGGCACGGAGCAGAACAGCTTGAGCGCCGAGTTCGACAAGGGCCTGCGCGTGCGCCTCTCCCAGCAGGGCCTGACCGGGGTGGCCTTCCTCGAGATCAACTACGTGAATCCCGAGCACAACCCGCCCCTGCCCATCAACTGGACCCCGGAAACCATCTACATTCCCTCGGCGCCCTCGACCATGACCCGCATCGACGAGGCGGTGACCGACATCTCCCGGGCGCTGAACAACATCTCGACCATCGACTTCAAGGGCATGGCCGACTCGCTGAACAATCTCTTCGCCAACCTGGACAAGAGCCTGAGCGAGGCCAACGTCCAGAGCCTGGGCGAGCTGGTGGCCCAGGATTTGACCGAGCTGCGCGACCTGCTGAAAAGGGGCAACGCGCTCATGAACGACCCGGCCCTGGCCAAAATCGGCCCCGGAGCGGCCCATGTCCTGACCTCGGCCGACACCATCCTGACCGAGGTCAAAAACGACCTGCGCGCCACCCTGCAGGAGAGCGGCCGGGCCGCCGCCAACCTGGCCGACGCCGCCAAATCCCTACAGGATCTGCTGAGTCATGAGAATCTCAGGCGCGGCCTCGACGAGCTGCCCCAGACCATGAACAATCTGCAGGCGGCGAGCGAGAGCATCCACCAGGGCTCGGTGCGCTTCGACAAGCTCATGCGCAACATGCAGAGCCTGATCGAACGCCGCCGCGGAGAGCTCGACTCCATCCTGACCACCACCGACAGCGTGCTCAAGAACGTGGAGGACCTGACCGGCTCGGCCAAGGACAACCCGTCCTCGTTCCTGTTCAGCACACCGCCCGCGCCCGTGAACCAGGAGGTCTACAAGTGATGGCCGCATACACCCGCCTCGGCTTCGGCCTCCTCCTGGCCGCCATCCTGGCGGCCGGCGGCTGCGCCGGCTCGCTGAAGCAGCCGCCGGCCCAGCGCGCCTACTATCTGCTCGAGGCCGACCCCGGCCCGGAGTGCGCCGGCCGCCCGACCCTGCCGGCGGTGCTCGAGGTCCACGGCCTGTCCGTCTCGCCGGGCTTCGATTCGCGCCAGTTCGTCTACCGTCTGGCGGACAACTCCTGGACCACGGACTACTACCACCTCTTCCTGACCGATCCCGGCGGCATGCTGACCCCGGTGGTCGGCGGCTTCCTGGCCAAGAGCAGGCTTTTCGCCACCGTCGCCGGCCCGGGCCTGGACCTCGACTCGGACTACATCCTGGAGGGCTCGGTCACCGCCCTTTACGGCGACTTCCGCGAGGCGGACAAGCCCCAGGCCGTGGTCGAGATCCAGTTCTTCCTGCTCGACGACCGCGGCGAGGACAACGCCCTCATCCTGGAAAAGACCTACCGCCAGGCCGCGCCCCTGCCGGCCAAGTCGCCCGAGGGCCTGGCCCGGGGCTTCGACGAGGCCCTGCGCCTGTGCCTGTGCAATCTGGTCCTGGACATGGAGGCGGCGCTGGTCGAGCGGCGCTGAGGCGGCGGCCTATTCCCGCGCCTGGGCCTCGCCCGAGACCTGGAAGGCGCGCATGAAGCGGCGGTCGATGGCGTCTTTGAGCCGAAAAGCCCAGCGCCCGGACAGGGGCAGGCCGTATTTGGCGCAGATGGCCGTGCCGTCGCCCAGGTTGTAGAGCAGGAGATACCCGCGGCTGCCGGAACGAAAGGGCGCGAGCGGCCGGCCGGCCAGGGCCGCGCCGAGGTTCTTCGCCAGCACCGGCGCCTGGCGCACGGCGTAGACCCCGACCTTGTCCAGCGGCCCGGGCGCGAAATGGATGCAGTCGCCGCCGCCGAAGATCTCCGGATGGGCCGGACACTGCAGGTAGCGGTTGACGGTCAGCGCGCCCGAGGCGTCCACCGGCAGCCCGGATTCGGCGAAAATCCCGGGCAGGCTCACGCCCACGGCCAGGAAGAGCAGGTCGAACTCCCTCAATGATCCGTCGCCCAGCCTGGCGGTCGCCCCCTCCACTCCCGCCAGCCGCACCCCGGTGAGCACCTGCGCCCCGCGGCGCACAAGCGAGTCCCCGGCCAGACGCTTTACGCGCGGGCCGGCTCCGGGCATGAGCGTTGACCCCGCCAGCACGGTCACCTCCGCCCGGCCGCCGCGGCGCGCGGCGAGCCCGAGCACGTTGCCGGCCAGCTCCACCCCGGCCGGCCCGCCGCCGGCCACCAGCACCCGCACCACCCCGCCGCCGGACAGAAGCGTCTCCAGACGCGAGTGCGCCGCCAGCAGACCCTCCACGGGCTTGGCCGCAAACACGCTGCGCCCGTCCGGGACCACGCCGGGCAGCGCCACCCGGCTGCCCAGGTTCAGGGACAACACGTCGTAGCCGAGGCCGCGGCCGTCGTCGAGGATCACCCGCCGGGCCTGCGGCTCGATCCGGGCCACGCTGCCGGCGACGAAGCGCGCACCGCCGGACTCGGCCATGCGCTTCACGTCGAAGCGCAGGTCCTTCGGCGCGTACGTGCCGCCGACGAGCCCCGGCCCCATGCCCGAGTAGTAGTGCCAGGGCGAGGGCGAGACCAGGCTGACCGCATGGCCGCGCCGGGTCAGCTTTGCGAGATCCCTCAGGACCATGAGATGGGCATGGCCGCCGCCGGCCAGGAGCAGATTGGCCATATTTACCCGGCTTCAGCCTGAAATCCGGCTATTTCCGGCATCTTGCAGTCCATTCCGAGATAATTAGACGACCGAAACAGTTTTTTTGCAACCATATTTCCGCAGACAAGCCATAATTGACATACTTCTTCTGCCCATCGTTGCAATTTTCCACCTCCACGACACCTGATCCCCCGCCCGCAGAGATATATCCGTGACGAACCGGAAACCGGACAGGGGGGGAGGGCCTGCCTGTCCGCCGGCGTCAGCGGCAATCCGTCAACGAGAGAGGGACCAACATGCATCCGATCCGCATCCTGACCCTGGCCGGGCTCGTCCTGGCCCTGTGCGCCCAGAACGCTCTGGCCGCCGAGATCACCACCCAGGCTTCGCCGCGCATCGAGCAGGCCAAGAACATCATCTTCATGGTGCCCGACGGCATGGGCCTGTCCTACGTCACCGCCGCCCGCATCTTCCTCGGCGGCGTGAACGGCGCGCCTCTTGAGTTCGAGACCCTGGAGCACATCGGCTACCAGCGCACCCATTCCCTGAACAGCGTGGTCACCGACTCGGCCGCAGCCGCCTCGGCCTGGGCCTGCGGCGAGAAGTTCGTGAACAACGAGATATCCTTCCACGAGGCCGAGGGCACCGCGCCCGAGACCATCCTGGACATCGCCCGCAATCTCGGCAAGGCCACGGGTCTGGTGGCCACCTCGACCATCACCCACGCCACCCCCGGGGCCTTCGGCGCCCACGTCAAGACCCGCAAGTGCGAAAAGGAGATCGCCCGCCAGTACATCGAGGAAACCAAGGTCGACGTGATCCTGGGCGGCGGCGTGTCCATGTTCCGGAGCACCTCGGCCGACCAGTGCGGCACCTCCGGCGACTTCATCGCCGCGGCCCAGGACGCCGGCTACCGCGTGGCCTTGAAGCCCTGGCAGCTCCCGGCCAACTACAACGCCAACCCGCCGAAAAAGCTGCTCGGCCTGTTCGCCCAGGACGGCCTGACCCCCGAGTACCAGCGCGACGCCACCACCGACGAGCCGCACCTCTCGGAGATGACCTGGTGGGCGCTGCGCAGCCTGGAGACCGATCCCGACGGCTTCTTCCTCATGGTCGAGGGCTCCCAGATCGACTGGGCCGGCCATGCCAACGACCAGGACTACCTGCTCGGCGAGATGGTCGCCTTCAACGACGCCGTGGGCGTGGTCAAGCTCTGGCTCGAGACCCATCCCACCGAGGCCGCGCGCACCCTGGTCATCGTCGTTGCCGACCACGAGACCGGCGGCTACGCCGTCAACGGCCCCTATGACGAGCAGCTCCTGGACAGCGGCAGCACGGTCGAGGCCGGCTGGACCCACGACGACCACACCGACGAGGACACCATCATCTGGAGCCAGGGCCCGTGCAGCGACATGCTGGCCAAGGCCGTGGACAACACCTACCTCTTCTCGGTCATGAAGACCGCCTTGGGCGTCGAGTAAAGACGTTTCCGGCGAAACAGGAAGGCAAGGCCCTGCCGGGAACCCCGGCAGGGCCTTTGTGTTTCGGTGCTCCCGAATCGAGTTGCGGCAGGAACCAGCCTCTTCGGAAACAAAAAGCCTCCTCGCGCCTGACGGCACGGGAGGCTTTGTTCACGCTGTTCCGCCTTCTGAACGCCTCGTCGGCGTTGCCGACCCTTGAATCCTCGCCTGCGCGGACTGCCCGCTCAGGCCTTGGGCTTCAGGGTCAGGAGCCCGAGCTTGCGCAGCTCCGAGAGCATGGCCGCCTCGTCGATGGGCTTGACCAGGTAGGAGGTGGCGCCGCCGAGGAAGAAGGCGTTGTGCGTCTCCTCGTTGTCGTCGAGCACGGTGGTGATGATGATCTTGGACTGCCCGGCCTCGGCCACGCCCAGCTCGCGCTCGATCTGGCGCATCTCGCGCAGGGCGTTCTGGCCGTCGATGTCGGGCATGACCAGGTCGAGGCAGATCAGGTCGTAGGGCTTGCCCTCCTGCAGGGCGCGGCGGAAGGCGAAAATGGCCTCGTCACCGTTCACGGCGATATCGCAGTAGGCGTAGGGGTGGAGGATTTCCTGGAGGTAACTGCGGCAATAGAAGTCGTCGTCGACGATGAGCGCTCTCATGGAATAGCTTCCGCCTCCCGTCTGTTGATCACCTGGACCAAGTATGCCTTCTTTAGGTTACAAAATCAACTCATGCCCAAACGCCCCGCTCGAGGGCCAGTTCCATGTCCTGGGTCACGCCGAAGCAGTCGAGCTCCGGCCGGCCGCGGGCCGCGGCCAGGCGGCGGCAATCGGCGACCATGGCGTCGATGCCGTCGTCGCAGCGATCCTGATTGTGGTGAAAGAGGCCGAAGCGGCCCACGCCCGCGGCCAGGGCCAGCTCGAGGGCGTCGGTGTAGAGGCTGTGGCCCCAGCCTCGGGTGCGCTCGTAGTCCTCGGGCGTGTACTCGGCGTCGTGGACCAGGAGATCGGCTCCCCGGCAGAAGGCCGCGTACTCCTCGAAGCTTCTGCCCCCGCGGTGGGCGTGGTTCAGCTCGTTGTCGGTCAGGAAGACGAAGGTCCGGCCGTCCTCCTCGAACTTGTAGCCCACGCCCAGGTTGGGGTGCGACAGGGGAACCGTCGTCACCCTGAGGCCGTCGATCCGCGTCTCGCGGCAGTGCTCGTGGTAGGCAACCCTGGCGCGCAGGTCGCGAAACGGCACCGGGAAATAGGGCGGGGCCATGGTCCGGGCGAGAAGGGTCTCCATGTTGCCCTGCTCCAGCGGGCAGCCGTAGATGTCGATCTCGGACTCCTCGCGGTAGATGGGCTTGAAGAACGGAAAGCCCAGGATGTGGTCCCAGTGGGAATGGGTGAAGAACATGGTCAGCCGGTTGCGGCCCTCGGCCACCAGGCGGTTGCCGAGCGCGCGCAGGCCCGAGCCGGCATCGACGACCAGGACCGAGTCCTGCGCCGTGCGCAGCTCGAGGCAGGTGGTGTTGCCCCCGTAGCGCAGGTACTCGGGACCGGAGACGGCGATTGAGCCGCGCGCGCCGTAGCAGCGGATGAGCATGACACTCCCTTGGACCGGGCCGCGATGCCCCCCGAAGGCCGGCCGGCCTCTTGCCTATAGCCGGTTGCCGGCCGTTCGCCAAGTACCGAACCCCCGGGTCGCGGCAAAAAAAACGGCCCGAACCGCGAGCGCGGTCCGGGCCGTTTGCGTTGCAGTCGCTGACCCGGGCTATTCCTCGACCTCGGGCAGGTCGATGGCCTCGGCGATGTACTCGCTCATGAGCATGACCTTGACGTCCAGGCCCCACTCGGCGATGCAGTCGCGGATGCCGTCCTCGCAGTTATGGCAGCAGACCACGCAGAGGCCGGCGCCGGTGGCCTTGATCTGCTCGGCCTTGGCCTTGGTCGAGGGCAGGCGATACTTCTTCTTGTACTCGGGCATCTGCACGTGGCCGCCGCCGTTGGAGCAGCACAGGGAGTAGACGCCGTGCGGGTTCATCTCGCGGAAATCGGCCGAGACGTAGTTCATGAGCAGGCGCGATTCCTCGAAGTAGCCGGCATTGCGGATGAAGTTGCAGGAATCGTGGAAGGTCACGGCTTCCTTGTGGAAACCCTCCTTCAGCTTCAGCCGGCCCTGACGGAAGGCGTCGGCCCAGAGCTTCATGGGTGCGACAACCTCGAAGGGGAAGGTCGTGTTGTGCCAGACGGGAGCCTCAAACTTGAGGCTGCGGATGGTGTGCCCTCACTCTGCCGAGGCGACTTTACTCACCTTCAGGCGCTTGCCCGCGTCTACGACCAGTCCGGACATGTACTTGGCCGCGGCGTCGTCGCCGGTGAACAGGCCGTAGTTGGTGGAGTCCCAGCCGGTGCGCGCCATGGTGAAGTTCTCGTTACAGGCGTTGTAGATCTTCAGGTAGGCGTGCAGGTTCTGGGGATAGAATTTGATGTCGCGGGGGTTGAAGGTGATGAGCACCTCGGCGCCTTCCTTCTCGATGGGCGCCTCGGCCTCGGGCAGCTCCTCCTGGAGCTCTTCGAGCTGCCACTCGATGGTCTCGACGTAGTCCTCCTCGGGAATGGCCATGTTGTTGCCGAACTCGAGGTGGTCCTTGGTGCCGCGGGCCAGGTTGGGCGGGGTGCGGCCGTGGGCCACGGCGATGGACCGGGCGGTGCGGGTGAGGAAGGCGATGGAAATGCCATAGGGGCAGTACATGGAACAGCGCTGGCACATGTTGCAGGTGCCGTAGGCGTAGTCGGTCAGCCAGTCGAGTTCCTCGGAGGTGAGGTCGCCCTTCTTGGCGTAGGCCAGGAGCAGCGGCTTGTTCTTGTAGGCCGGGGTGTAGTCGGGGTGGTCGGGGTTCGAGAGGAAGAAGTGGCAGCTCTCGGCGCACAGCCCGCATCGGGCGCAGATGTCCAGCCACATGCGCACGCGGGCGTTGTCCTTCTTCTTCATGACCTCGAGAACTTGGGTCGGTGCGGTCATGCATGTCTCCTTTATCTGGTCGCAAGGCCGGGACGCTCCGGCCATCAGCTCAAGTTACCAGGCGCCTACCGCGCGCTTGCCGAAGTCGCTCCCGGTCACGGCCCGGGAGACGAAGAACATGTACATGTGCGAGAGCTTGGTCACAGGTATGGCCATGAGCAGGATGTTGGCCGAGGCGATATGCAGGATGAGCATCAGCTCGTAGTCGAGCCACTGGTGGTAGGCGATGAAGCCGGTGATGAACGGCAGCACGGCCAGGGTCATGACCAGCCAGTCCACGCCGGTGGTCAGGATGCGCACCCGGGGGACGAAGGCCCGGCGCAGGATGAAGAAAAGCGCGGCCAGGAGGAAGATGACCGTCAGCCAGTCGGCGACCGCGTCGGGCAGGCTCCACCAGGATACGCCCCAGGCCTGCTCCCAGAGGACGACGTGGGCCGAGAGGAGGATGGCGATGGCCAGGAAACTGATGTGGTAGACAAAGCCCATGGCGGTCACCACGGGATTGGTCCGGGCGGTGATGTTCAGCGGCAGAAGAAAATGAAGGATGGATTTCAGCGCCCAGTCTGACTTGAACTTCTTGTAGATGATCGCATCTTTCTGGCGGCTCAGGTTGTAGAACATGACGATGCGGGCGATGGAGCCCACGATGAAGATCGTGAAGGCGATCCAGACCATGGGTCCGCTGACGAATTCGTAGACGCTTTCCATGTCAGCGCGCTCCTCTTACTGTTTCCTGGCGTGGCACTGCCCGCACATGAGACCGCCGACCTTCTCGCCGCGCTTCAGGGTCTCGGTGTGGCAGTTGATGCACAGCCGGTGATAGGCGTTCATCAAGGTGGCGTTCTCGCCGCCCTCGACCTTGTGGCAGGAGGAGCACTTGCTGTCCTGGCTGCCGTCCCAGACATTCTGTCCATTTTCATAATAGTGATGGCAGGAGAGACAGTCCAGGGTCCCGGAGTGCGTGGCGTGGTCGAAGGTCACGCCGGGCCGCTGGTGCGTGGCGAAGGCCGGGTCCGCGAGCTGCATCACGTCCTCCTGGGCCGTCGCCGGCCGGGAGGCGATCAGCCCGACGGCCAGCACCAGCGTGCATGCCGCAAGAAATCGCATCAATCGCATTGACATACCTCCATGTCCAAGTGGCCAAACACAACTATATACCGGCGGCCTGGACTTCCGGGACGCCTTCCTCGCTCTCGCGCGCAGCAGTCGTTGAAACGGCGAATCACACCGGCCTCGCGGGCAAAGGGGGGGCGAACCTGCCCGCAGCCGACCTGTATGGAACCGTTCCGGGATGAAAAACGCCCTGCGAGACATCCCGCCATGTCGCTTCCGAACCATACAGCGCACGGTCCCGGCACGCCCCACCGGCACATCGCGCCCCTGCGCGTGCCCGGGATGCATCACGGCCTGCCTGGTTTCGAGTGTGAATTCATTTGGGTTCATAATCCGTTTCGCCCGCTCCTTCAAGGAGAATGGCGCCGGATCGCCTGATGAAAAATTTCACGCCACCGTGACCCGAGCTTCATGGCTCTGCGACATTGGGGGAACAAAACGTCATAAAGCCAACGCCGACCCGGGGACTCCACGCAAAGCGGCGTTCCCGGCCGCCATGCGCGAGGATGCCATGTCCGTCACCGCCACCGACGATCTCCTGAGTCTCGAGCTGCCCGCAGCCAAACCCTTGGCCCGCGCCTTCCTGAACCTGGTCCGGCCGACGCTCAACCGGCTCTTCTGCCTGCCCGAGCTGAACGCCATCTACCGCCAGGTCAGCACCCCCGGCGACACCCTGGCTTTCATCGACCGCGTGCTCGACCACTTCGGCATCCAGATCGACGTGGATCCCGGCGACCTGGCCCGCATCCCGGCTTCCGGCCCGCTCCTGGTCGCCGCCAACCATCCCTTCGGCGCCCTGGAGGGCCTGGTCCTGGCCCGCATCCTCGGCCGGGTCCGGCCCGACGCCCGGCTCCTGGCCAACTCGCTCCTGACCCTCATCCCGGAGATGCGTCCGGCCATCGTCGGCGTGGACCCCTTCGGCCGTTTGGACTCCCAGGCCCGCAACATCGCGCCGCTGAAAGCCGCCATCCGCTGGCTCAAATCCGGCGGCTGCCTCGGCGTCTTCCCGGCCGGCGAGGTCTCGGCCTTCTCGCTCAAGACCAGAAGGATCGCGGACAAGCCCTGGAGCCCGACGGTCGGCGGCATCATCCGCGCGGCCAACTGCCCGGTCCTGCCGCTCTACTTTCAGGGCGCCAACCGGGCGCTCTTCCACCTCCTGGGACTCATCCACCCCCGGCTGCGCACCGCGCTCCTGCCCCGCGAATTCCTGAACAAGCGCGAGGCGCGCATCGGCCTGACCATGGGCAACGTCATACCTGCCGCACGGCTGGCCGCCTGCGAAACCGACGCCGAGCGCATCGACTACGTCCGGCTGCGCACGTACGCCCTGGGCAACCGCAGCCCGGCCGCAGCGAAACCCGCTCCGGCCAAGACCCGCGCGGCCATCGCCCCGGTCGAGCCTGCCGAGCTCCTGGCCGCGGAGCTTGCGGCCCTGGCGCCGGACAAACGTCTGGTCGAGACCGACGAGCACCTGGTTTTCTGCGCCAAGGCCGGAGACATTCCCCACACCCTGCGCGAGATCGGCCGCCAGCGCGAGATCGCCTTCCGCGAAGTAGGCGAGGGCACCGGCCGGCCGCTTGATCTGGACCGCTTCGACGCGCACTACCTGCACCTGGGGCTGTGGCACAAGAAAAACCGCGAGATCGCCGGCGCCTACCGCCTGGGGCCGACCGACGCCATCTTAAGCGCCCACGGCCGGCAGGGGCTCTATGTCAACAGCCTGTTCGCCCTCAAGCCCGGCTTTCTCGACCGCGTCACCCCGGGGATAGAGCTCGGCCGGTCCTTCATCCGCCAGAGCTACCAGAAGAGCTACACGGGGTTACTCCTCCTGTGGAAGGGCATCGCCCGCTACGTGGCCGCAAATCCCCGCTACGGCGTGCTTTTCGGCCCGGTGTCCATCTCCGGCGACTACCAGCAGTTCTCACGCGAGCTCCTGGTCCGGGTGCTCGGCGCCCAGACCACCGGCGAGGGCCTCAAGCGCACGGTGAGGCCGCGCACCCCGCCCAAGCTCGTACCCCTGCCCCTGGCCCGGGCCGAGATCAAATCCGCGCGCACCATCCTGAGAGACATCGACGACCTGGCTGCGCTGATCAGCGACGTGGAAACCGACGGCAAGGGCCTGCCGGTCCTCCTGCGCCACTACCTGAAGCTCGGCGGCCGCATTCTGGCCTTCAACGTCGATTCCGACTTCGCCGACTGCCTGGACGGGCTCATCTACGTGGACCTGACCCGCACCGACACGCGCGTGCTTTCCAAGTTCATGGGCAAGGCCGAAGCCCAGACCTTCCTCGCCCACCACGCCCTCATCGATCCCCCCCTGGCCGCGAACGGCTGATCCCACCACCCTCTCCACAGGGCAAGGCGGGCCGCCGGACAACCGGCGGCCCGCCTCTTTCATTTTCTTGATCCGCGTTGAATCCGAACTTGTTCACGCCATTAATCTTTAATTCCCTACCAAAACAACTCCACTGAAACAATTTGCCATCATGGCAGGCATTGTTTAGGAAAGTAATCAATTCAAAATTCTGCATGGATTGTCCTGTATGAAGAAAAGCAAAGCCGTTCAATGAGGATGGAAGACATGAAGACACGGATGGTTGCAGCCCTCGGCATCTTTCTTGTCGGTTTTTTCCTGGCAACACCAGGACATGCGGAGAAGCTGTACTTCCCCCACGTGGTCGCCGCACAGCCCTGGAACGACGACACCTGGGAGACCGAAATCTTCGTGGCCAACGCCGACACGGCCACCACGCTGACCGCCAGCCTCGCGGCCCACGCTGCCGACGGTGCGGCCGTGGGTGCGCCGCTGGCCCTGACCCTCGCCCCCCGGGCCAGCCGTTGGCTTACGGTGTCGGAGCTTTTCGACAGTCCCCAGGATATCGCCTACGTCGTCCTGACCAGCGACTCGAACGCGGCCTGCGGGCTCTCCCGCCTGTCCATCCCCGGCCGTTTCCGGGCCGCACTGCCGGCCGTGCGCGCCCCCGTGGCCGCCGGCGGGCTGGTCCTGCCCCATGTGGCCGCGGACGACGGCTGGTGGACGGGGATTGTGCTCCTGAACACCGCGGACGCCGCCCGGGAGACGACCCTGACCCTGACCGGCGGGGCCACGGCCGCCGTCAGCCTGGCGCCCGGCGAGCACCGCTCCTTCCTGCTCTCCGACATGTTCGGCAGCGAGCTCGGCGCGGGCCAGAGCGTGCGCCTGAGCGGCACCGAGGGTCTGGTGGCCGCGGCCTTCTACGGCTACGCCGCCGGCGGCGCGGACATGCTCTGCGCCCTGCCACTGGCCGGCGGCGCGGAGCGGCTGATCATTCCGCACCTGGCCACGTCCGGCGGCTGGTGGACCGGCCTGGCCCTGGCCAATGCTTTGGGCGAGGCGGCGACTCTCAGCATCAAACCCTATACCGCCGCGGGCGAAGCCCTGGCGGAGCAAAACCTGGACCTCGGCGCGGCGGCCTCGCTGGCGGCCACGCCGGACAGTCTTGCCCTGCCCCAGGCCGCGGCCTGGCTGGAGGTGGGCTCGGCTACATCCACGCCTCTCGCCGGCGCGGCCTTCTACGGCCTGGACAGCTGCACCGCCGCGGCCGTCCATCAGGCAGGGCCGGCCAGCCTCAAGCGGGCGCTGCTGCCCCGCCCGCCCGGCGCCGACTGGGCCGGCCTGGCTCTGCTCAACCCCGGCCTGCCGACCGCGCACGTCGGCCTGGCCGCCTTCGACGCCGACGGCCGGCTCCTGGCCCAGGCCGACGTGAGCCTGCCCGGCCGCAGCCGGACGGCCGTGAGCCTGGCCGAACTCTTCCCCGCGGCCGTCGATGCCTCGGCCCTGGTGGCCCTGGAGTCCGACCAGCCGCTGTCGATGCTGGCCCTGGCCGGCTCGCCCGACGCACTCCTGCTCGACGCGCCCCCGGCAATGGCCATTCCCAACGGCGTGGCCGCCACGCTCACGGTCAACCTCCAGGTGGACGCCGAGCTGCCCGACGCCGGAGGCCTGCTGACGATCACCGACGAGCTTGCAAGCCGGGGCATTCCGGCCTCGGTCTACGCCAGCGCCGAGTACGCCAACGCCAACGCGAGCAAGCTCTACGGGCTGTTCATCGACGGCTACGAGATCGCGCTCCACGGCTACCACACCGGCGAGCAGCTGCACACCATGACCTACGCCGAGCAGCTCGATCTGCTGACCCGGGCCAAGGATGCGGTGGACGGCTGCAAGCCCTGCGGGCTGGGCGTGGAGATCGAGGGTTTCCGGCCGCAGTACTTCAGCCAGAACGAGGACACCTACCGGGTGCTGGACGAACTCGGCTTCGTCTACGACAGCGGCTTCCGGGCCGGCCAGACCTTCCTCCCCGGCCACGAGACCGACCTCTGGCCCTACCCTGTCCCGGGCCACGACTTCGTTGTCGCGCCGCTGACCACCCTGACCTACAAGGGTACGCCCACCTATCTCTGCGACATCTCGGCCGGTGTCGGCTACGACTGGCCGGCCGAGGACTGGGCCGAGATGCTGGCCCTGGGCGAGGTCCGCAGCCGGGCCGCGGGCGGGCCGCTGGTGGTGCTGTTCCACGGCTGGTACACCGGGGATACGCAGGCCTACACCTACTGGCCGCCCTTCGTGGCCCTTCTCGACCGCCTGCAGGGGACGTCCGAGTTCGTCACCACCCGGGAGCTGGTCCGGCGCACGACCGGAAAGTAGGGGCTAGACCGACTCCTCGCGGCGCAGGCGCTCGATCAGGCTCTGCAGGCGCATGGCCTCGCGGCCATGCCGGCCACGGCCTCGGCCGCTTGGCGCATGCCCAGCGCCGTCTCGCGGGAGATGGTCCGGACCTCGTCCACCGAGCGGCTGATCTCCTCGCTGGCCGCGGACTGCTGCTGGCTGGCCGCGGCGATGGCCCCGACCTGGCCGGCGGTGGCCTCGACCACGCCCACGATCTCGCCCAGGGCCGCGCCGGACTCCCCGGCCAGGCGCGTGGAGCGGGCCACCGCGCCGGCTGCCGCGCGGGTGGCGGCCAGGCTGCGCTCGGTGCCGCCCTGGATGTTGGCGATGGCCGCGCCGACCTCCTTGGTCGCGCTCATGGTCTTCTCGGCCAGCTTGCGCACCTCGTCGGCGACCACGGCGAAACCCTGGCCGGCGTCCCCGGCCCGGGCGGCCTCGATGGCCGCGTTCAGGGCCAGCAGGTTGGTCTGGTCGGCGATGTCCTGGATGACCGAGATGATCCGGCCGATGCCCGCGGCGTGGCCGCCGAGCTCCTCCATGGTCGCGGCCAGCACCCCGGCCTCGCGCTCCACCTCGCCGATGGCCGCGACCACCTGGCGCACGGCCTCCCGGCCGCCGAGGGCCTGGCCCCGGGCGGTCTCGGCGTTCTGTGCGGCCTGGCTCGCGCTCCTGGCCACGTCGAGGACGCTCTCGCTCATCTGGCGCACGGACTCGGCCGTGGCCTGGGTCCGGCCGTCCTGGATCTCGGCCCCTCGGCTGGCCTGCTCGACCTGGGCGGCAAGCTCGGCCGCGGCCGCGGACACGCTCTCGGCGATGCCCCGGGCCTGGCTGGCGACCTCGGCCATGTCCTCGTTCTGGGCCCGGATTTTCTTTTCCTGGGCGCGCATGGCGGTCAGGTCGAAATAGAGGGTGAAGGCGCCCAGCAGCGCGCCGTCGGGGTCGAAGATGGGGTTGGCGTTGACGTTCAGGATGACCTCGCCGCCGCCGGGTCCGGCCACGACCATCTCGCCGCTGACCGCGCGGCGCTCTTTGAGCGCCCGGGTGGAGCGCACCTCGCGCCCGTCGTCGCCGAAAAAGAAGCGGCCCGCCTGCTGCCCGAGATGCTCCTCGGGCCGGCCGGACTTGCCGATGACCTCGAGGAGCAGCCGGTTGACGAAGCTGATCCGCCCATCGGGATCCAGGACCATGCAGGGGAAGACCGCGGCGATTGCGTCGAGCACGCCCTGGGAGAAGCCGAGCTTGCTCTTCAGCTCGCCGACCATGGTCCGGACCGAGCCCACGGTTCGGCCGATCTCGTCGCCGGCCTGGTAGGCGAAGTCGGCCGAGAGGTCGCCGCCGGCCACGCGCTCGGCCATGGCCGATAGTCCCTTCAGAGGGCGCATGGCCCGGGAGACGAAGAACCAGATGAAAAAGCCGGCCGGGACCAGGGCGATGGCCCCGGTCGCGGCCGTGACCAGGAGCATCTCGCGGTCCAGGCCGTGGAGCATGGAGGCGCGCGACTCGGCCATGACCAGCTTCACGCCCCATTCCGGGAAGGTACACACGTAGGCGACGAAATCCCGGCCGCCCTCAGCGTACTCCACGATCTTGTCCTCGGCCGCGGCCAGGGCCGCGCCGCCGGGCAGTCCGGAGACGCCGCCGCCGATGCGCCCGGCGTCGGGATGAAGCAGGATCGTGCCGTCCGCGTCCAGGATGAAGGTGTAGGCTCGGCTCTCGTCCGAGTCGCCGAGGATGACTCCGCGCAGGTCGGGGCTCAGGATGGGCCGGGCCAGGATGACGGCAGCGGCGACCCGGTCGCGCAAATCCTTCACCGGCTGGACCGCGGCCAGGTGCCAGACGCCGCCGAGTTTCAGCCGGCCGAAGAAGGTCTTGTTCTCGAGGACCATGGCCGCGGCCGGGCTGGCGGTGGGGATCAGGCTGCCGCGCAGGGCCGCGCCGCCCTCGGTCAGGGCCGTGGCCGAAACCGCGGCCAGGCCCTGGGGCGTAACCGCGCAGACCAGCGCCTCGCCGCCCAGCACGTCCTTGATGCCGGCCACGAAGGCCCCCTTCTCGTCCATGGTCTCGGGGCCGAAGACCAGCTCGGGCACGCTCAGCTTGAGCTTCGCGCCGCTGACCACGTCGGTCGCGGCCAGTTCGTGGCTGACCCGCCGGGAGACCTCGGGATAGCCCAGGCGGTTCAATTCCCGGTCCATGAACTTGATGTCGGCTTTCAGGTGCTCGATGGTCAGCTCGTGGACCGCGCGGGCCGAGGTCATGAGGCTGGCCATGTTCTTCTCGAGGGCGATTTCGCCGAGCTCGGTGAGCGAGGTGCCGACCTGCAGGAGGTTGGCCGCGCCGAGCAGCAACACTGTGGCCAGAACCAGGGCGCCGCAACCGGCGGCAAAGGTCTTGGTGAAACCGAAACGCGTAAACATGCTCTCCCCTCCTGCACCGGCCAGTATCCGGACGGCAATACGATAGCCCGTTTACGTTTTACCCAAGGCCGGTCCGGCGATCAAGTCCGATGTTGCAGGCGGTTCAGCAGGTTACGTCTTGAAGGAGGCTCAGGAGCGCGGTCGAGGCGGTGCGGTCGAAGTGCCGGCAGTCGCGCACCAGCTCGGCCGCGGCCTGGATGGGCCGGCGGCCCTGGGCATGGGGGCGGTCGGAGATCATGGCCGCGTAGGCGTCGCCCACGGCGCAGATGCGTCCCAGGATCGAGATGGCCTCGGCTTTGAGCCCCTTGGGGTAGCCGCTGCCGTCCAGGCGCTCGTGATGCTCGAGGATCGGCGCCGTGAGCCGCGGATCGTCGAGTTTGAGCTCCTTTACGATGTCCAGGGCCAGCTGGGGATGGGTGCGGATGCGCTGGCGGTCGCTCAAGGCCAGGCCCGTGGGCTTGTTGACGATGAAGCGGGGGATGCGGCACATGCCCACGTCGTGGATGAGGAAGCCCAGGGCGGCCGGGGCGATCTCCGGGCCGGGCAGCCTCCCGCCGCTGTAGGTGGAGAGGATGGCCAGGGCGATCAGCCCGGCGTTCAAGTCCTTGCTCTGGGGCAGGGACTTGTCGTGGACGGTGCAGATGAACTCGCGCACCAGGCTCGAGTCGCGCTCCAGGCAGATGAGGCAGATGTCCAGGTCGCTGGCCAGCGGCGCGAACGTCGCGGCCTCGGGCCGGGCCATGAAGGCCACAAGCCGCGCGGAGAGGGAGCGGTAGAGGCTCTGGGCCGCATCGCGCGGGGAGAGGTTGCTGTCCTGGAGGACGAAATCGAGCTGTCCGGTCAGATAGCTGCCGTAGATCTCGCGCTGGCCGCGGGAGACGAACAGCAGGCCCTGGCCGCAGAGATCGAGCAGCCGGCTTCGGGAGGACTGCTCCAGCCGCCGGCCGGCCTCGTAGATGCGGCACAGGCTCTGGGCCGCATCGTTCAGGCGGTAGAGATCGACCGGGAACTGGAAACGCGGAAAGAGCGCGACGATCTCCGGGGAAATCTGGAAAAAAGCGTCGGTCAGCGGCCCGCAGGCCTGGCTCGCGGCCTCCGCCTCGAGGGTGGCCGCGGTCAGGACAGGCTTTTCGGCAGGCTGCTCCGCGCCCTTGGCTTCGGAGGCGATCCCCCTCTGTCCGTCAGCCATGGCTCGTTCTCCGTTCCGCTGCCAACTGAGGCTGCACTTGCTATTGGCTTGTAACCTAGCTGTTCTCTTGAATAATGACAAGGCATGGCCGGAATAATCATGCCCGGCTTGCAGCCTGCCCCGGCCGGGGCTATGAGAGGCCAACACTGCCCGGGCCGATGGCCCGGGAGAGGGAGGTACCATTCATGCGACCGGCCAGACACGCCGCCAAGCTCAAGCCCTTCCTGGTCATGGACGTGCTCGAGGCCGCCCAGAAGCTGGAGGCGGCGGGCGAGCACGTCATCCACCTGGAGATCGGCGAGCCCGACTGCGACACGCCCGAATGCATCAAGGAGGCCGCCGTCCGGGCCATCCGCGAGGGCAAGACCCACTATACCCACAGCCTGGGACTCCTCGAGCTGCGCGAGGCCATCTGCGAGGACTACGCAACGCGCTACGGCGTGACCGTGAGCCCCGACCAGGTCATCGTCGCCTCGGGCACCTCGCCGGCCATGCTCCTGGCCTTCGGCGTGCTCCTCGAGCCCGGCGACGGCGTGGTCATCTCCGATCCGGCCTACGCCTGCTACGCCAACTTCATCGAATTCGTGCACGGCCGGACCGTGCGCGTGCGCGTGACCGAGGACGACGGCTTCCAGTACCGCCCGGAAATGATCCGGGAAAAGCTGGACGAGCGGGTCAAGGCCGTGGTCATCAATTCCCCGGCCAACCCCACGGGCACGCTGCTCTCGGATAAACGCATGCAGGCCCTGGCCGAGCTCGAGCCGGCCATCGTCTCCGACGAGATCTACCACGGCCTGGTCTACGAGGGCCGGGAGCGCTCCATCCTGGAGTTCACCGACCGGGCCTTCGTGCTGAACGGCTTCTCCAAGCTCTACGCCATGACCGGCTGGCGCCTGGGCTACCTCATCGCGCCCAGGGCCTTCGTGCGCGACATCCAGAAGGTCTCCCAGAACCTGTTCATCTGCGCCGGCTCGGTGGCCCAGTGGGCGGGCCTGGCGGCGCTGAAGGAGGCCGGCGCCGAGGTCGCGGCCATGCGCCGGACCTACGACCAGCGCCGGCGCTACCTCCTCTCCCGGCTGCCGGGCCTGGGGCTCTCGGTCAAGGTGGCGCCGACCGGAGCCTTCTACGTCCTGGCCAACGCCTCGGCCTACACCGACGACTCCCTGGCCTTCGCCTACGAACTCCTGGAGAAGACCCGCGTGGCCGTGACCCCAGGCGTGGACTTCGGGCCCGGAGCCGAGGGCTTCATCCGCTTCTCCTACGCCAACTCCATCGAGAACATCGCCGAGGGGCTCGACCGCCTGGAGCGCTACCTGGCGGTCCGCGGCAGACGAGAGGCCTGAAAAAAGACGAGGCCGGGCCGGGGTGCACGCATCCCGCCCGGCCTCGCTTGAAGGCTTCGGGCCTAGAGGCTCTGGATGACCCAGATGCAGCGGCCGAGGATGACCGCCTTCTCCTGTCCGGCGGGCAGCAGGCGCTCGGGATGGGCCGGATTCTCGGCCCTGAGCCTGAAGACCCCGGCGTCGGCGTCCCAGAAGACCCGGCGCAGGGCCAGACCCTCCTCGGGGAAGGTCAGGGCGTAGATCTCGCCCGAAAGCACGCGCTTCTGGTCGGTGTCGATGCCCACGTAGGAGCCGCGGCGCATGATCGGCTCCATGGCCGAGCCGTCGACCTTGACCACCAGCAGGTTCGGGGCGTGGTAGATCTCGGCCAGGCTCAGCTGCTCGATGAATTCCGGACGCCACTGGCCGTCGCCGTTCATCTTGCCGGCCATGCTCGAGACGTTGACCACGCGGCCGCGGGCGGGCGAGCGCTGATAGGCCGCCTGGGGTTCGTTGACCTCGGGCAGGGCGAAGGCGCCCTCCATGTCGGGCTTCAGGTAGACCTCGCCCTGGCCGTCCACGATCCAGTCGGGATTGAGGCCCCGGGAGCGGTAGAGTTTGAGCAGCCATTCCGCGGGCACGGACTTGCGGCGCTTGGCGTCGGAGATGGACGACTGGCGGATGTCCAGGACCTTGGCCAGCTCGACCTGGGTCTTGGCGCCGGTGGCTTTCATGATCCGATCGAGCATGTCGTTGAAATGTTCGTTCATGTGCGTCTCCTTCTGAGGGATTCGAATGTCCGCGGCCGACACCTCGGCGACCCGGCAGCGAGGAGTCCAGAAATCTGCCCCGCGAAACCCCTTCGCTCTCTTTATAGTCAAAGTCCGTGCCAAATCTAAATTTTCAATCACCATATCAATTTAACAAGGAAAAAACCTATCATAGTAAAATATTGACATGTAACACACATGTAACAATGACCCAAATTGTGTCAATATTTGACCCGATTTGACTCAATAATAAGCGAGCTGAAAAGTGCCGCTCTAATTAATGCCGAGAGTTTCGAGACGCCGATAGAGTGTCTTGCGCGACATGCCGAGCAGGTCCGCGGCCCGGGTCTTGTTCCAGCGCGCCTCCTCCAGGGCCGCGAGCAGCCGCGCCCGTTCGGCATCCGCGCCCGTGGCCGCACCCGCCGGGGACTGGGGCTGGCCGGCGAGGGCTCCCTCGCGCAGCTCCGCCGGCAGGTGGCCCGGCATGATCAGGCCGCCGGGGCTCAGGATGCAGCCATGTTCCAGGCAGTGCTTGAGTTCGCGCACGTTGCCCGGCCAGGCATACGCCAGCAGGAGCTCCATGGCCTCGGTGCTCACGCCCTGCACGTCCTTCTTCAGGCTCTTGCGAAACTGGGCCAGGAAATGCTCCACCAGCAGCGGAATGTCCTCCTTGCGCTCGCGCAGGGGGGGCAGATGCAGGACCATGACCTTCAGCCGGTAATAGAGGTCCTCGCGGAAGAATCCCTGCCGGACGCGCTCGGAGAGGTCCACGTTGGTCGCGGCCACGACCCGCACGTCGGCCTTGGCCGTGCGCGCGTCCCCGACCCGCTCGAACTCCCGCTGGTCGAGGAAACGCAGGAGTTTGAGCTGGATGCGCGGCGATATCTCGCCGATCTCGTCGAGGAAGATGGTCCCGCCCTCGGCCGCCTGGAAACGTCCGACCTTGTCGCGCACTGCGCCGGTGAAGGCGCCGCGCACATGCCCGAAGAGCTCGCTCTCCAGGATGCTCTCGGTCAGGGCGGCGCAGTTGACCTTGATCAGCGGCTTGCCGGCGCGCGGGCTCTCGGCGTGGATGGCATCGACCATGAGCTCCTTGCCCGTGCCCGACTCGCCGCACAGCAGGATGGTGCTCTCGAGTCCGGCCACTTCCTGCAGCACGGCGAAGATCTCGGCCATGCGCCGGCTCTTGCCGATGATCTTGTGGAAGCTGTGCTGCCCGGACAGGCGCGCCTCGAGCTCGGTCAGCCGGGTGATGTCGGTGATGGTCAGCACCGCCCCGACCGGCGCGCCGGCGCGATTCATGAACGGCGCGGTGGACAGGACCAGCACCCGGCCCTCGCGCTCGGGCCGGCCGCAGCGGGCGCGGTACTCGCGCATCCTGCGTCCCGAGCGCACGGTTTCGCGCAGGCTCTCCAGGCAGGCGCCGCTGCAGCTGAGCTTCAGTGCGTCGAGCTGCTCCCCGACGAGATTGGCCCGCGACACCTGGCAGAAGTCCTCGAAGGCCTTGTTGACCTCGACCACGGCGAGCTCCTGGTCCACGGTCAGGATAGCGTCGGGCACGCTCTGGAAGATGGCCTCCAGGGTCAGGCGGTAGCTCTCCTTCTCCTGCGAGACCTTGCGCAGCGAGTCCTCGGCCGAAAGCCGGGCGAGCACGCCGCCGGCCTGGGCGGCCACGGCCTCGAGCATGGCCCTGGCCCCGGCCCCGATGGTTTCCTCGGTATGGCTGGCCACGTTCAGCGAGCCGATGACCCGGCCCTCGTGCAGGAAAGGGACGACTGCCAGGGATTTGAGGCCCTCGGCCTTGCGCCGGCGGTCGACATTGGTCAGGGGAAACTGGTCGTAGGCGCCGTAATGAGGCACGCCGGCCTTGACCAGCTGGCTGTGGTAGGAGTCCGGTGCGGTCACGCGCACGGCCTCGACAAAGGCCGCGGACAGGCCCCGGTGATGGGCCATGCGGAAGCCGCCCTCGGGCTGGGCGAGATAGATGCCGCCGCTGTCCATGCCGGGAATGGTCAGGGCCGCGGACAGGCAGGCCCGCATGGCCTGGCTCAGGCTGTCGGCGCAGCTCAAGGCGTAGCCCAGGTCGCGCTGGACCTCGAGCAGGCCTTGGGCCCGGCGCCGCTCCTCGACCTCGCGGTTCAGGCGAGCGATGGCCTCGGACAGCTCGGCGGTGCGCTCGCAGACCCGCTTTTCCAGCTCGGCCCGGCTTTTCGCCAGGGCCTCCTGGCTGCCCAGGCGCTCGGTGATGTCCCGGATCACGCCCATGCCCACCGCCCGGCCGTCCAGGATCATGTTGGCCACGGCTATCTCCACCGGGAAGACCGTGCCGTCCTTGCGGCGGTGCCAGCGCAGCGGCACGTGGGTCTGGCCGAGAAGGTTGATCCGGCGCGTCTCCTCAGGCTGGGCCGAGAGCTCGATGTTGGTCAGCTTCTGGAATTCCTCGCGGCTGTAGCCGTACATGGCCGAGGCCGCGGCGTTGGCCTCGAGTATCGCGCCCGTCTCGCGCTCGACCAGAAAGAGCGCGTCGGCCGAGAGCTCGAAGAGCTGCCGGTACTTGGCCTCGCTCTCGCGCACCGCCGCCGCCGCGGCCCGATGCTGGGTGATGTCCAGCGACACCCCGCAGACGCCCGCAATCCGGCCGGCCTGGTCGATGACCGGGAACTTGGTGGTCAGGAAGGTGCGCGCCACGCCCTGGCGGGGGATGATCTCCTCGAAGCTCTCGGCTTGTCCCGCGGCCAGGATCCTCCGGTCCTCGGCCAGCAGGCGGGCGGCCAGCTCCGGCGGAAAGAGGTCGTAGGGCGTGAGGCCGAGAAGCTCCGCCTCCGTCCGGCCGCTGAAATTCTCGTAGAGCTTGTTGACCAGGATGAACCGCCCCCGGGCGTCCTTCACCTGGATGATGACCGGCAGGCGGGCGACGAGGTCCCGGACCTGGACGACGCTGTCCTGGCCATTGGCGGCCGGCGGCGTGTTCGCCGCGGGCGTGCTCTTGGGGCTGCGGGCCATGAGGCTCACCTTCTCGCTGTTTTTCATATAGTGGGGCCTGCCGGCGCCGGCGTCAACGCCGGAGGCCTTCGGCAAACCGGTTTGCATTGCCCGGGCAATGCGCTATGAAATGACAACCGCCGGCTTCTTCCGGCAGCGAGAAGCAGATGGCCGTGCGTCCCGATCCAGTCGATTTCCGCAGCGTCCTCGTGGCCTCGCCCGACCGCGAGGCCGGCCTTGCGCTGTGCCGGACGCTCACGGCCTACGGCTACGACTCCGAGCTCTGCGCCGGAACCGAGGAGGCTCTGGGCGCAGCCCGCGGCCGACTCTTCTGGCTGACCTTCATCGACCTCGACCTGCCGGGCGGAGGTCTCTCCCTGGCCCTGGAGCTGCGCGCCCACTCGCCCCAGAGCGCGGTCGTGCTCATGGCCGGCCGCGAGACCTTCGACGACGCGGTCAAGGCCATCCGCATCGGCGCCTACGACTATCTTCCCAAGCCCGTGGATCCGGGCGAGCTGGCCCTGACCCTGACCCGCTTCCGCGAGCGCCTGCGCCTCGAGGACCTGGCCTTCCAGGCCCAGCAGCAATATGCCCGACTGGTCCAAAACATTCCGGTGGTCATCTTCGCCCAGGACCGCTCGGGGCGCCTGGAGTTCGTCAACCAGGCCTGCTATTTCCTGCTCGGGGAGGACCCGGCCAGGGCCATCGGCACCCCGGACTGGCTGCTCGCGCGCGTCGAGCCGGCCGACCGGGAGCGGATCGGCCAGGCCCTGACCCGGGCCTTCGGCAGCGCCTCGCCGGTCACGATCCAGTGCCGCCTGGTGCACGCCTCCGGCCGCAGCCTGCCCTGCCTGATCAAGACCATGCCCTGCCTGCCGGCCACGGGCGGCAGCTGCGAGCGCCTGGAGGGCGTCATCCTGGACATCACCGACCGCGTGCTCCTGGAGCAGTCCCTGGTCCAGGACGAAAAGCTCAAAACCCTCGGCGCGGTTTCGGCGGAAATGGCCCACGAGCTCCGAAACCCCCTGGTCGCCATCAGCGGCTTCGCCCGGCGCCTGAGACGCCGCCTGCCCGAGGCCGGCGAGGACCTGGACATCATCCTGTCCGAGGCGGCCCGCCTCGAGCGCCTGCTGGAGCGCATCAAGGACTACCTGAGGCCGCTCGCCCCGCTCAGCCGCCGCTGCTCGCTGAACGCCCTCGTTTCCGAGGCGGTCAACCTGCTCTACTCCGAGTTGCAGTCCCGCGGCGTGGCCGGCGAGCTGCACCTCGAGCCCGATCTGCCGCCGGTCGCCGCCGATCCGGACATCTTAAGCCAGGTCATCACCAGCGTGGTCTTGAGCGGCCTGGCCAGCGCCGAGCCCGGCCGGGTCATGACCATCGCCACCGTCCGCTCCGAGGAGCGCATCCAGGCCGTCTTCCGCCACAGCCCGGGCCAGGCCCGCACCCTCGACGCCGAGCTCCTGCGCATGCCCTTCGACGAGGACGGCCAGCACCTCGGCCTGCCGGTCTCCTGCCGGCTCATGCGCCAGATGGGCGGCGTGCTCGACATCTCCCGGCAGGGCAGCGAGCTGGTCGTGGTGCTGACCCTGCCCCCGGCCGGCGAAGCCGTAGAGCCCGGTGAAGCCGAGGTTCCGGACCAGGAGTCGGAACAGCTCTTCACCGAGGACGTGCGCTTCGACGAGCAGCTCCGGCGGGAATGGGAACGCGGCCGGCGCGGGCTGTCGCCGCTGGCCGTGCTCCTGGTCGAGGTGGATCATTTCGGGGCCTACGCCGAGTCCATGGGGCGGCGCGAGGCCTCCCGCATGCTGGCCGCGGTGGCCGGGGCCGTGCGCGGGGCCATGGGCCGGCCCGACGATTTCCTCGATGCCGGCCCGGGCCGTCGCCTGTCCGCGGTCCTGCCCGGGACCAACGAGGTCGGGGCGCTGCTCGCCGCCGAGGCCATCCGCCAGGCCGTGGACAACCTGGCCCTGCCCCACCCGGCCTCACTCACCTCGGACCACGTCACGGTGAGCATCGGCGTGGCGGCCATGGTCCCGGAGCTGGCCGGCTCACCCGAGGAACTCTTCGCCGAGGCCGCCCGCGCCCTGCGCCGAGCCAAGGCCAAGGGCCGCAACGTCGTCTCCACCCCGGCCCCGGGCTCCTCTTCCGGCTCCTAGCCCCGGTCGGGCGCCTTTTTTACCTCGCTGCGGGTTTCGCGCAGGCAGGCCTTGACCTGCTCGTCGCTGGTCTGGGAGAAATCTTCGTACCACAGGCCCACGGCCCGGAACGGCTCGGGCGTGTCGAGGCAGACGACCTCGTCGGCCTCCTTGGCCAGCAACGCGCAGGCCTCGGCCGAGCCGGTGGGCACGGCCACCACCACCCGCGCCGGTCCTTTGGCCCTGGCCGCGCGCACGGCGGCGAGCATGGTCGAGCCGGTGGCCAGGCCGTCGTCCACCAGCAGGACGGTGCGGCCGGCCAGCTCGAGGGCCGGACGGCCGTTGCGGAAGGCCGCCTCGCGCCGGGAGAGCTCCCCCTCCTCGCGCGCCACCACCTCGGCCACGGCCGCTTCGGAGATGCGCAGGCCCTTGATCACCACCTGGCTCAAGACCCTGATCCCGCCCGAGGCGATGGCGCCCATGGCATATTCCTCGTGGCCGGGCACGCCGAGCTTGCGCACCACCAGGACGTCGAGTGGCGCGGACAGAGCCCGGGCGACCTCCAGGGCCACGGGCACGCCGCCCCGGGGCAGGCCCAGCACGACCACGTCGTCCCGCCCGGCAAAGCGCGCCAGGGCCGCGGCCAGGGCCTGCCCGGCATCGATCCGATCAGCAAAGCGCCGCATGTTCCCCCCTCAGCTCCCGCTTACGGCCAGATGCTTCAGGAACCATTCCCGGGCCAGACGGGTGACCTCCTCCAGGGTTCCGGGCTCCTCGAACAGGTGGGTAGCCCCGGGCACCACCTCCAGATGGCGCTCGGCGCCCATCTGGATGAGCGCCTGCTCGTTCAGCTCCCGGACCAGCCGGTCGTTGCCGCCGACGATGAGCAGGGTCGGCGCACGGACCAGGGGCAAGGCGCGTCCGGCCAGGTCCGGCCGGCCGCCGCGGCTGACCACGGCCAGCACCTTTTCCGGCCGCGCGGCCGCGGCGATCAGGGCCGCGGCCGCGCCGGTGGAGGCGCCGAACAGGCCCACGGGCAGGCCCCGTGTTGCGGGGCTTTCGCCCGCCCAGTCCAGCGCCCCGACCACGCGCCCGGCCAGCAGCTCGATGTCGAAACGCAGGGAGCGGGTCAGCAGGTCCTCGGCCTCCTCGGGCTCGGTCAAAAGGTCCATGAGCAGCGTGGCCAGGCCGCCGGCATTGAGCGCTTCGGCCACGTAGCGGTTGCGCGGGCTTAAGCGCGAGCTGCCGCTGCCGTGGACGAAGACGACCAACCCCCTGGGTTTCGCCTCCCCGGGCGGAAAGCCCAGGTCCCCGGGCAGCTTGACCCCGCCGGCCGGGACGACCACCGCCTGCCTGTGAGTTTCGCCTGCCGTGACGCTCATTGCCCACCTCCTCGCATTCGTTCAACGAAGAATGATCGTCTGGCCATCGAAGGCCAGGCTGGCCGCAACGCCGCGCTCCCCAGCCAGGGCGGCCAGCCGTTCGTTCACCGCGCCCGCCTTCCCGGTCACGACTTCCGTGCCGCAGTGGCTGAAGACCGCCCGGCGCACGCCCTCGGCCCGGCACCAGCCGAGCTGGGTGCGCACCGGCGCGTGCCCGAACAGAGCCTCGCCGTGCCGGCGGACCATGGAGCGCACCAGAGTCGCGCCGTCGCCCACGTAGAGGTCCACTCCGGCCAGGGCCCGGGCGCGGTCCTTTATGGCCACCACGTCGGGCACGTAGAACACGGTCCGCCGCCCGGCCGCCAGGCGGTAGCCCACGGCCGGCGCCCGGGTGGAGTGGATGACCGGGAAGGCGGTCACGGTCATGCGGCCGCCTGGAAGGCTTCCCCCGGCACGACCGGCCGGCGCTCGGCCAGAGAATAGCCGGAGATGACCGCAAACGTCTCGGCCGTGGCGTACACCGGGCAGGGCGCGCCGGATTTGAGCCCCCAGGCATGGTCCGGGTGGCCGTGGGTCAAGAGGATGGCTTCGGTCCGCCAGGAGGCCACCTCGGAAAGCCAGTCCTCGCCGCAGTCCAGGGTCAGGTTGCGGCCGCGAAAGAACACGCGCAGGCTGCTGTGCCGGGCGTGGAGCTCCGAGCGGGCCTCGATGTAGCCCCGGGTGCCGAGGAAGACCAGCTTCACCGCCGCCTCCTAGCGCGCCAGAAACCGTTTCAGCTCCGTCAGCGGCCGGGTGTTCAGCACGTCCGCCGCCGCAAGCCAACCCCGCCTCGCCTGGTCCAGGCCGTGGCGGATGTCCCCGAGCCGGCCCGCGGCGTGGGCGTCGCTGCCGATGGCAATGACCACGCCCGCCTCCCGGGCCGCCTGGCAATGGATGTCCGGCAGATCCAGGCGCGCGGGCTGGGCGTTCAGCTCCAGCGCCACGCCGCGCTCGCGGGCCGCGGCGAAAAGTTTTTCCAGGTCGAGCTCGCAAGGCTTACGCCGGCCGATGAGCCGCCCCGTGGGATGGGCCAGGATGTTCACGCAACGCCTGTCCATGGCCCGGATGAAGCGCTCGGTCTGCTGCTGCGGCCCCAGGTCGAAGCGGGAATGGACGGCGGCCACGACCACGTCCAGCTCGCCGAGCACGTCGTCCGGTAGGTCGAGGCTGCCGTCCTCCAGGATGTCCACCTCGCAGCCCTTGAGCAGGACGATGCCGGACAAGGCCCCGTTCAAATCGTCGATGGCCCTGATCTGCGCCCGCAGGCGCTTTGCGTCGAGTCCCCGGGCCACGCCCAGGCGCTTGGAATGATCGGTCACGGCCAGGTAGGCGTAGCCCAGGGCCTGGGCCGCCGCGGCCAGCTCGGCCGGGCTTGAGCGGCCGTCGGAGTCCGAGGAGTGGACATGCAGGTCGCCGCGCAGGTCGGATACGGTGATCAGCTCCGGCAGGGTCTGGTTCGCGGCCGCGGCGATCTCGCCCCGGTCCTCGCGCAGCTCGGGAGGAATCTCGGGCAGGCCGAAGAGGGCGTAGATCCCGGCCTCGTCCGCCCCGGCAATCTGTTCCTCGCCGCGGAACACGCCGTATTCGTTGACCTTAAGGCCCTGTTTCTGGCCCATGCGGCGAATCGCGATGTTGTGGGCCTTGGAGCCGGTGAAGTAGTGCAGGGCCGCGCCGAAGCTCTCCGCCGGCACCACCCGCAGGTCCACCTGCAGATCGTTTTTGAGCCGCACCGAGGATTTGGTCTCGCCGTGGGCCAGCACCCGGGCGACGTCCGGCAGGGTCGTGAAGCGCTCCATGAGCCCGGCCCCGTCCCCGGCCACGGCCAGGACGTCCAGGTCCCCCACGGTCTCTTTTCGCCGCCGGAAGCTGCCCGCGACCACGACCTCGCGCGTTCCCGGAACCGCGGACAGGGCCGCGACCAGATGGCCGGCCAGCTCCTCGACCTCGGCCAGGAGGAAGCGTTTCTCCTCGACCAGGCCCTGGGTCAGTTCGGAGAGGATGTTGGCCTCGGTCTTCTCGCCGAAGCCGGGCACGTCGCGGATCCGCCCCTCGGCCGCAGCCCGGCGCAGGTCCTCCAGGCTCTCGACCTTGAGCACCGCGTTCAGCTGCCGGACGCGCTTGGGGCCCATGCCCGGCACGCCCAGTAGCTTTGCCAGGGCCGGCGGGGTTCTGGCCCGCAGCTCGTCGAGCAGCGGCAGGCTGCCGGAATCCACGATGACCGCGATCTTGCCGGCCAGGTCCGCGCCGATGCCCGGCAGCTCGGCGAGGTCCTCGCCGGCCGCGATCATGGCCGAAAGATTCTGCGACAAGCCCGAGACGGTGCGCGCCGCGCCTCGATAAGCCCGGACGCGGAACGGATTGGCGCCCTCGAGCTCGAGCAGGTCGGCGACCTCCTCCAGACTGCGGGCGATGGCGGCATTGGACACGGGCATGGCGTCCTCCTTCAGCCACGGTCCGGTCATATCCATGGCTGATTTTTCGCCGCGAGTCCATGCTTGACGACAATTCCGTACGCTCATTACGGTGGGGGGCGGGCCGAAATCCGCCCAATCTGCCCATGGAGGTTTCCGCCATGTTCCGCCTGAAGCGCACCTACGATCCGCCGGCAGAGGACGACGGCGAACGGCTGCTCGTGGACCGGCTCTGGCCGAGGGGATTGACCAAGGAGCGCGCGGCGCTCGACGGCTGGCTGAAGGAGCTGGCCCCGAGCGACGAACTCCGGCGCTCGTTCTGCCATGTGCCCGAGAGATGGGAGGAGTTCGAGGCGCGCTACCGGGCCGAGCTGGCCGCCCCGGACAAGGCCGCCCTGCTCGCCGACCTGGTGGAGCGGGCCGGACGCGGCACCGTCACCCTGCTCTTCTCGGCCAAGGATCCGGCGCGCAACAACGCCGTGGTGCTGAAAGCCGTGCTGGAGGAGATGGCCTAGGCGCCCTGCCCCTCGCCCGGCGGCGGCCGCAGAGCCCGGCTCCAGCCTCTGGCCCAGACGTAGACGAAGACCGCCTCGATAAACGCGTCCAGAAGGTAGATCGAGTCGATGGTCCCGGTCAGGACGTAGATGACGTCGATGAGCGCCAGGCTCACCGCGGTCAACACGGCCAGCAGAGCGACCTCGAACACGGCCTTGGCCCGCAGGCCCGTGGCCAGGAGCACGATGCCGGCGGCGATAATGAGCAGGCCCACGGTGCGCACGAGCCACAGGTCGGTCTTGGGTCCGGTCACGGCGGTGAAGGAATCCATGGCCACCATGGCCCAGATGCCGGTCAGCACGTAATAGATTCCCTGGCCGGCGGAGGCCAGCAGGAGCAGGCCGTTGAAGCGCGGCTGGCGGCGGTAGCGGGGTGAAGCGGCAAACATCTTCGCGATTCTCCTTACAAGGGCCAGGGTCCTCAGGGCAGGCCGACGCCGGCCATGGGCGCGCCGCAGTCCCGGCAGGCGCCTCCGGACAGGCCCACGTTCACCGAGCGGAATCCCCGGCGGTTGACGAGCGGCCGGCCGCAGGAGTGGCACGAGGTGGTCTCGCCCGCGGCGTCGGCGATGTTGCCGGTATAGACATAGCGCAGGCCCGCGGCAAGCCCGATGTCGCGCGCCCGGCGCAGGGTCTCGGGGGGGGTGGGCGGCCGGTCGGTCAGGCGGTAGGTGGGGTGGAAGGCGGTCACGTGCCAGGGCATGTCCGGGCTCAAGCCCACCAGGAAGGCGGCCAGGTCTTTCAGCTCCTGCGGATCGTCGTTCTTGCCCGGGATGACGAGCGTGGTCACCTCGACCCAGACGTTCGCCGCCAGCATGGCCTCGATGGTCTCGCACACGGGCTTGAGGCGCGCGCCGCAGATCGTGCGGTAGAAGTCGTCGCTGAAGGCTTTCAAGTCCACGTTGGCCGCGTCCAGGAGCGGGGCCGCGGCCTTAAGCGCCTGCGCGGTCATGAAGCCGTTGGTTACGAAGACGTTGCCGAGCCCGGCGGCCCTGGCCGGGGCCATGACATCGAGGGCGTACTCCAGGAAGATGGTCGGCTCGGTGTAGGTGTAGCTGATGCTTGCGCAGCCGGCCTCCCTGGCCCTGGCCACGACCAGTCCGGGCGGAGTCTCGCGGCCGAGGATGAGGCCCTTCTCCTTGGGCGTCTGGGCGATGTCGGCGTTCTGGCAGAAGAGGCAGGAGAAGTTGCAGCCCATGGCCGCGATGGAATAGCTCGTGCTCCCCGGATGGTAATGGAAGAGCGGCTTTTTCTCGATGGGGTCCACGCTTTCCGCCACCAGCCGGCCGTAGTTGAGGCTCATGAGCGTGCCGGCCTCGTTTTTCCGCACCCCGCACGTGCCGACCTCGCCGGGCGCGATGCGGCAATGCTGGGCGCAGAGGAAGCAGTGGACCGAGCCGTCGTCGCGCTTCTCGTAGAACTTCGCTTCTTTCATTGCGCTCCTCCAGGGGTCAACTCACGCAGGCGGGCCGCGTTTTTGGCGGCGAAGCCCGCCTGGTCGTTGTCGAAATAGCAGTAGACGTCCAGGCCCCGGGCGGCGAACCCCAGGCATTTGCCGGCCAGGGTTTGGAGCGCGGCCTCGTCGTAGGAGCCCTCGTAGGCCTCGCCCGGCCCGTGCAGGCGGTAGTAGGCGAAATCCGCGGTGGGCTCCTCCGGCGCGCGCTGCCCGGCGATCTCCGAGAAGCACAGGGCTGCGCCGGATGCGGCCAGGAGCGAAAGACAGCCCGCGCCGAACCAGCTCTCATCGCGGAACTCGAAGGCCGCGCGTTGCCCTTTGGGCAGGGCCGCCAGGAAGGCCGCCAGCCGCCCGGAGTCGAAGCGCCAGCGCGGCGGCAGCTGAAAAAGGAACGGACCGAGCTTCTCCCCGAGGCCCGAGACGACCTCGAGAAACGGCGGCAGAGTCCGCTCCGGCTCTTTCAACTTCTTCACGTGGGTGATGTACCGGCTGGCCTTGACCGCGAAGATGAAATCCTCGGGCACGGCCGCGCGCCAGCGCGTAACGGCCGCGGCCGTGGGCAGGCGGTAGAAGGTGGCGTTGATCTCCACGCTGGCGAAGTGACGGGCGATGAAGGCCAGCTCCTCGCCCGAGGCCAGCTCCGGCGGATAGAACGGACCCTTCCAGTGGGGATAGGACCAGCCCGAGGTGCCCACGCGCACCCTGCCCGGCGGTATGCCCGCGGCCATGCTCCCGCCTTCCTACGTGCCCTCGATGACGAAGGAGATCTTGCAATTCACCCGGTAGGCCGTGATGGCATTGTTCTCGACCATGGCCTGGAACTCACTGACGTAGAGCGACCTGATGTTGCGCACCGTGCGCGCCGCCGCGGCCAGGGCCTTGGCGGTTGCGTCCTCCCAGCTCTTGTCCGACTGGGCGTGGATCTCGATGACCTTGACCACCGACATGGCGACTGCCTGCCTTTCCCCCCCGGTGGTTCGCTGGCCGGGCGGCACCTGCGGCCCGGCCGGGGGGATCAGCCAAGCTGCCGGGGACGCCCGCAGGCCTTATTCACCGCCGCCCTCAAGATCCATGTAGGCGGAGATGAAGCCCGAGATGTCCTTCAGCGCCACGACGCCCAGCAACTGGTCCCCTGAGGTGACCATCAGCCGGCTGTTGCCCGAGCCGGTCATTTTGGCGAAGGCCTGGCTGACCTCGGCCTCGGGGTCGATGGTGTTGTCCAGGCCGCAGGACGTGGCCACCTGTCCCACGATGCGCTGCGGCCATTCCTCGCGGGGCACGCCCTTCACCTGCCGGGTGGTGATGCACCCCACCAGGCGATCATCGTCCACCACCGGGAACATCTTGTAGTGATGGCGATAGACGTAGTCGTGGACTAGGTTCTCCAGGGTTTCGCCCGAGGAGACGGTCACCGCCGGCTGCATCAGCTCACGGACCTTGGTGCCCTTCAAGGCCTGGCGCCAGACCACCTGGCGGTACGAGCCCTGGGCCGCGCTGCGCAGGAACATGCCGATGACGAAGTACCACAGGCCGCCGATCAGGTTGCCGGTGAACATGCTGAGCAGCCCCAGGCCGATGAGCAGCAGGCCGAAGGCGCCGCCGGTCTGGGCGGCCATCCGCGTGGCCCAGGTCAGGTCCTTCTTCCAGCGCCAGAGGATGGAGCGCAGGATGCGCCCGCCGTCCAGCGGGAAGGCCGGCAGCAGGTTGAAGGCGGCGAGCAGCCAGTTGATGTAGGCCAGGTACTCGACCACGCCCTGGACCTGCGGCTGCCACAGGGCTTGGCCGTAGCGCGCCGCCAGCCAGAAGACGAAACCGAGAACAATGCTCGCCGCCGGGCCGGCCGCGGCCATGAGGAACTCGACCTTGGCGCTGGCCGGCTCCTCGTTCATCTCGGCCACGCCGCCGAACAGGAAGAGGGTGATGCCCTTCATTGGCAAGCCCAGGCGCCGGGCCACGATGGAGTGGCAGAACTCGTGGAAGAGGATGGAGGCGAAAAGCCCCAGGGCGCCGACCACGCCCATGGTCCAGTAGGCGACCCCGGTGAGCCCCGGGTAGGACTGGGGAAAGAAGCCCACGGCCAGGGACCAGGTGATGAGCGCGGCGATGATCAGCCAGCTCGCGTCGACGCCGACCTCGAAGCCGAAGATGGTGAAGAGCTTGTAGCGCTTGCCGAACACGAGGGAACCTCCTGAAGGGTTGGCGGTGTGGGGCCGGACCTGCTGGGGGGATGGCTGCGGCCGGCCGCGCAGCCTAACCTTTTCCCGTTTATCTACCTATATGCCCCCCTTGGCGCCGCTTGTCCAGGTCCGGGACAAGACGCGAGCAATTGCGGTGAACCGAATCGAGCGCGGACTCCCCGTGGGGCTGGCGCCCGATAGGAATCACGCCGATGCATCGAATCAATCTATAGTTTCGAATTTTTATGATTTATATCTCGCAGTATTGTTCCAAAATCCAATGCATATATGAAGATAATTGTATACTGATGAAGTCCATATAACAAATACCATACATTATGTTGCAATAGTGAATCATTCGCTCTTGACTGGCATGAGCCATTCGGACAAGGTGCGTCATCAACATTGCGAAACACAATGCAGCCGCCGGACACAAGGCGGCAGCAGTCTCTATGGCTTTGGCTGGATTGTCCTGCAGCCGCAAATGGCATGGATCGTCGCCTCGACGTGGCGGGCTCGCCGACGGAACGGACGGCGTCTGGCGGACGCGGCTGCGGCCATCCGCCGAGTGAATCCGAGGAACGAGGAGGTCTCATGTACGCATTCGTCAACGGTCCATTCCTGTGGATCGCCTTTTGCGTGTTCATCGCCGGCAGCCTCTGGCAGATCGCGGCGCTTCTCATCCGCTCCCGGCGCACGGACCGGGTCTTCTACGACCACGCCGACGCCGGCGCCGCGGCCGCCTCGGTCTTCGTCTGGCTCGTGCCCTTTGCCTCCCGCGGTTGGCGGGAGCACCCGGGCACCACGGCCATCACCTTCGTCTTCCACGTCTGCCTGATCGCGCTGCCGCTCTTCGCCCTCGGCCACACCGTGACCTTGGACTACAGCTTCGGCCTCGGCTGGCCGAACCTGCCGGACTCCCTGGTGGACGCCCTGACCCTCGTCTTCCTGGCCGCGGCCGCGGCGCTCCTCGTGCGGCGCATGGTCCTGCCCCAGGTGCGCATCGTCACCGGCCCGGCCGACTACCTGCTCTGGGCCGTGACCGTGCTGCCCTTCCTCAGCAGCTACCTGGCGGCCAACGAGCTTCTGCTCCCGCCGGACACCATGCTCCTCATCCATGTGCTGGCCGGCGGGGTCATGCTCATCTGCCTGCCCTTCACCCGCCTGGCCCACGCCTTTCTCTTCTTCTTCACCCGCTCCTTCATCGGCAGCGAGTTCGCCCGTCGCGGCACCAAGACCTGGTAGGAGATCGAGATGACCGAGAACACACCCGCCAAACCCGTGGATGCGGCCAAGATCCGCGAAATCCTGGCCCGGAACGACACCGCGCGGCTGCGCATGTGGCTCAAAGCCTGCACCTCCTGCGGCCTGTGCTCCGAATCCTGCTTCTTCTACCTGACCAACGAGAAAAAGCCGGAGTTCATGCCCCAGTACAAGGTCCGCCAGACCCTGGGGGAGATCCTCAGGCACAAGGGCGAGGTCAGCCGGGAATTCATGGAGGAGGCCAAGGAGATCGCCTGGGGGCGCTGCACCATGTGCCGGCGCTGCTCCCAGTATTGCCCCTTCGGCATCGACATCGCGGTCATGATCCACATCGCCCGCCAGTGTTTGAGAAGCCAGGACGTCTGCCCCGAGCGGCTGATGAACATCGACCAGAGCTACCTCGACACCGGCAATCAGATGAACATGAGCGACGAGGACTTCATCGAGACCTGCGAGTGGATGGCCGAGGAGGGCCAGGAGACGATCAAGGGCCTCGAAATCCCCATCGACCGCGAGGACTGCGAGCTCATGTTCATCGTCAACGCCCGCGAGCCAAAGTACTACCCGCAGGACATCCAGATGGCGGCCCAGGTCTTCGCCGTGGCCGGCGAGACCTGGACCATGCCCGGCCACGGCTGGGAGGCGACCAACCTGTCCATGTTCTCGGGCAACCTCGCCGTCGCGGCCAAGGTCGCCCAGAACGTCTACGACGCGGCCACCCGGCTGAAGGCCAAAAAAATCTGCGTGACCGAGTGCGGCCACGCCTACCGCGCGGCCAAGTACGAAGGTCCCTACTGGACGAAGCAGCCCGGCGGCCTCCCCCCCGTGCCCGTGACCCACGCCGTGGCCGTGTACCACGACTACGTCAAATCCGGCCGCATCAAGCTCAAGCACAGGTTCGAGGAGCCGATCACCTACCAGGACCCCTGCAACCTCTCACGCAGCGGCGACCTGGCCGGCAAGGGCCTGGAGCTGCTCAGGATGATCGCCACGGACGTGCGGCCCATGTCGCCCAACGCCGAGTACGGTCACTGCTGCTGCGGCGGCGGCGGATTCATTCCCATGGGCCCGGACTACAAGAAGCGGCGCATGGTCGCCGGCAAGTTCAAGGCCGACCAGATCAGGGCCACCGGAGCCAAATACGTGCTCGTGCCTTGCCACAACTGCACGGATCAGATCGGGGACCTGAACAAGGAATATGACCTGGGCATCAAGATCGTTTCCTTCAAGGAGGTCCTGTGCGAGCTCATGGAGATTCCACCCCACCTCATCGTCGACGGGGAGGCCGAGTAATGCACGCCCGCCCCGTCCACATCCTGGTCATCGTCCTCGTGGCCGCCCTGGTCTGCGGTTTCGCACTGCCGGGCTTGACCCAGCCCGCCGAGGTTCTCCTGAACAAGTCCGCGGACTTCCCCGGGGGCCTCGCACGCGGCCCCGTGGCCTTCAGCCACGAGGCCCACACGGGTTACGCGAGCGAATGCACCGACTGCCACCACCGCTTCGACAATGGCAAGAACGTGCTCAACCCCGGCGAGCTCATGGACGGCACCAGTCCGGCCGCCTGCGAAAACTGCCATGGAGGGAAAGACCCGGCCGGCGGAATCGGGTTGCAGCTGGCCTTCCACCGGCAGTGCCTGGGCTGCCATGCCAAAACCCCGCCCGCGGGCCACGCCCCCGGCCCGCGCTCCTGCTCCGGCTGCCATGAAGTGAAAGTGAAATAGACGGCTCGGCCGATGATTGACCAAAGGCGCCCCGGCTCTCATGAGCCGGGGCGCCTTGTTTTTTGCCCGCCGTCCACATCTTGCACGATCCATCCTTTCGCGGCTGTCTTTTGGTATTTCCCGATTTGCAGTCTTGCCGTGAATCTGCGATAAGATACCGGAGATTCTCTTGCATCAGGATGCCGCCGTCATGCCCGACCACGTACCATCCGTCCCGCCCGCCCACCTGGCCCACGGCCCGCGACAGATCGAAGGCGGCGCCTTCGCCTTCAGCGTCTGGGCGCCGCGCGTCGCCCGCCTGGAGCTGCAGCTCATGGCTCCGGTCGCCCGGCGGCTGGCCATGAGCCGCGGAACGCGCGGCCTGTGGACCGCGCGCGTAGCGGGCCTGGCCCACGGCCAGCAGTACCGCTTCCTCCTCGACGATGCGCGCGCCCGACCGGACCCGGCCGCGCACCACCAGCCCGAGGGCGTGCACGGCCCCTCGGCCCTGGTGGACCATGAACGTTACGCCTGGCAGGTTGCCGCTTTCCGGCCGCCCACACCCGAGGCCCTGGTCTTCTATGAGCTGCACGTGGGCACCTTCACTCCCGAGGGCACCTTTGCCGTGGCCATCCCGCGCCTGGCCGAGCTGAAGGCCCTCGGGATCACGGCCCTGGAGGTCATGCCCGTGGCAGCCTTCTCCGGGGCTCGCAACTGGGGCTACGACGGCGTCCAGCCGTTTGCCGTGCAGGCCTCCTACGGCGGTCCCGAGGGCTTCAAGGCCTTTATCGACGCGGCCCACGGCCTGGGACTGGCCGTATACCTGGACGTGGTCTTCAACCACCTGGGCCCCGAAGGCAGCTACCAGCGCGAGTTCGGCCCCTACTTCACGGCCGACTGCCGGACCCCCTGGGGCCAGGCGGTGAACCTGGACGGCCCGGGCTCGGACTTCGTGCGCGGCTACTTCGTCGCCTGCGCCCTGCACTGGCTTGAGCGCTACCGCCTGGACGGCTTGCGCCTGGACGCGACCCATGCGCTCCTCGATCGCCGGCCGGTGCACTTCCTGCGCGAGCTGCGCCAGGCGGTTGAGACCCAGGCCGCGCGCCTCGGCCGGCCGGCCCGGCTGGTGGCCGAGACCAACTTGAACGACCCACGGCTGGTGGAGCCGCCCGGGATCGGCGGCCACGGCCTGGCCGCGCTCTGGTGCGACGACCTGCACCACGCGTTGCACGCGCTGCTGACCGGTGAGCGGGACGGCTACTACCAGGACTATGGCCGGCTCGAGCACCTGGCGGCAGCCGTCGGCCAGGGATTCACCTACCAGGGCGAGCATTCGGCCTACCGCGATCGGGCGCACGGCTCTCCCTGCGGCCACCTGCCTTCCACGGCCTTCGTGGTCTGCCTGCAGAACCACGACCAGGTGGGCAACCGGGCCTTGGGCGAGAGATTGAGCGCCCTTGTCCCGCGCGAGGCCTGCCTCTGCGCCGCGGCCCTGGTCCTGCTCTCGCCCTTCACCCCGTTCCTGTTCATGGGCGAGGAGTACGCCGAGAGCGCGCCGTTTCTCTATTTCACCAGCCACGATGATGCGGAGCTGGCCGCGGCCGTGACCCGGGGCCGGCGGAAGGAGTTCGCGGACTTCGCCTGGGCCGGCGAGCCGCCCGACCCGCAAGCCCCCGAAACCTTCGCCCGCTCACGTCTCGACTGGTCCCTGCGCCAGGCTCCCGGGCACCGCCGGACGCTCGCCTGGTATACGGCCCTGCTGGCCGTCCGCCGCGGGCACCTGGGCCTGATCACCGACCGCGAGCATCTTGTCGTCGTGCCGCAGCACGCCCCGGGCGGCAGCGGCGGCTTGAGCATGCGCTACGGCCGCTCCGGCCGGGGGCTTTTGCTGCTGGCGAACCTCACCAATACGCCCCTTACCCTCGATGCCCGCCGCCTGCTGCCGGCCGGCCAGGCCCACTGCTTGCTGGATTCCCGCGAGGCTCGCTTCGGCGGTCCGGGCGCGTCCTCCGTCGGGGCCGTCGGGGTCGCCGAAGTGCTGCCTGCCGCGCTCGAGCTGCCACCCTTTGCCGCCACCCTCTACGCCTGGGAGGAAACGCCGCCATGAACCGCTACGTCTG
Source organism: Desulfovibrio sp. UBA6079 (assembly GCA_002428705.1). GTDB lineage: Bacteria > Desulfobacterota > Desulfovibrionia > Desulfovibrionales > Desulfovibrionaceae > UBA6079. The sequence continues at coordinate 84,151 of DIXN01000054.1, read as the reverse complement.
CATCCACGGCCACTTCTACCAGCCGCCCCGGGAGAACCCCTGGCTGGAGGAGGTCGAAGTCCAGGACTCGTCCGCGCCCTACCACGACTGGAACGCGCGCGTCACCGCCCAGTGCTACGCGCCGAACACCGCCTCGCGCCTGCTCGACCCGGATGCGCGCATCATCGACATCGTCAACAACTATTCGCGCATGAGCTTCAACTTCGGCCCCACGCTCCTCTCCTGGCTCGAACGCCAGGACCCCGAAACCTACCGGGCCATCATCGAGGCCGACCGAATGAGCCGGGAGCGCTACGGTGGCCACGGCTCGGCCCTGGCCCAGGTCTACAACCACCTGATCATGCCGCTCGCCAGCCGCCGCGACAAGCTGACCCAGGTGCGCTGGGGCCTGGCCGACTTCCGCCGGCGCTTCGGCCGCGAGCCCGAGGGCATGTGGCTGGCCGAGACCGCCGTGGACCTGGAGACGCTGGACATCCTGGCCGAGCACAACATCCGCTTCACCATCCTCGCCCCGCGCCAGGCCGCGCGCGTGCGGCGCCTGGACGCGGGCGACTGGCAGGACGTGTCCGGCGAAAAGGTGGATCCGACCACGCCCTACGTCGTGAACCTGGCCTCGGGCCGGACCATCGTGGTCTTCTTCTACGACGGCCGCATCTCACAGGATCTGTCCTTCGGCGACCTGCTGCGGAGCGGCGAGGCCCTGCGCGACCGGCTGAAAGGCTCCTTTGCCGACAACGCCCTCGACTGGCCGCAACTGGTGCATCTGGCCAGCGACGGCGAAACCTACGGCCACCACCACGCCCACGGCGACATGGCGCTCGCCCGGTGCCTGCACCTGCTGGAGGACGACCCGGAGGTCGAGGTCGTCAACTACGGCTTGTACCTGGAACGCCACCCGCCGCAGTTCGCGGTCGAGATCGTCGAGAACTCCTCCTGGAGCTGCGTCCACGGCATCGAGCGCTGGCGCGCGGACTGCGGCTGCAACTCCGGCCGCCCCGGCTGGCACCAGAAATGGCGCGCCCCCCTGCGCGAGGCCATGGACCGTCTGCGCGACCGGGCCGCGGAGATATTCGAACAGCGCAGCGCCGAAATCCTGCGCGACCCCTGGGCCGCGCGCGAGGCCTACATCGAGGTCGTCCTCGAGCGCAGCCCCGAGCGCCTGGAGCAGTTTTTCGCCGCCCAGGCGCCGCGCCAGCTGTCCGAGGCCGAACGCACCACGGTGCTGAAACTCCTGGAAATGCAGCGCCAGGCCATGCTCATGTACACGAGCTGCGGCTGGTTCTTCGACGAGATCTCCGGCATCGAGACGGTCCAGGTCATGCAGTACGCCTGCCGGGCCATGCAGCTGGCCGGCGAGCTCGGCGGCCGGGGCCTGGAGGAGGAGTTCACCGCCCGCCTCTCCGCGGCCCCGAGCAACGTGCTCGAAAACGGCGCCGCGGCCTACGCGGCCTATGTCAAACCGGCCATGATCGGCCCGCTGCGGGTCGGAGCCCACTTCGCCATCTCCTCCTTCTTCGAGAACTACCCCGAGGCTTACTCCTTCGGCTGCTTCAACGTGGACAGCAAGGACTACCGCCGGCTCGACTCCGGCCACTGGCATCTGGCCACGGGCCTGGCCCACATCGCCTCGCGCCTGACCCTGGAGACCACGACGCTGCGTTTCGCCGCCCTGCACCCAGGCGACCACAACGTCAGCTGCGGACTGACCCGGGACATGCCTCCGGAGGTCTTCGAGGCCGCCGTCGCCAAGCTGCGCCCGGCCTTCGAGCGCGGCGACCTGACCGAGGTCATCCGCCTGCTCTCCGAGCGCTTCGGGCCGGAGGTCTACTCCGTCTGGCACCTGTTCAAGGACGAGCAGCGCACGGTCATGGCCAGGATCATGCAGCCGTCGGTGGCCGAGGCCGAGGGCGCTGCGCGCAGGGTCTTCGAGGCCAACTACAGCCTGCTGAACTTCCTCGCCTGGCTCGGCATGCCCGCGCCCGGGCCGCTGTTCCAGGCCGCGGCCTACGTGGTCAACGTCGAGCTCATGCGCCTGTTCACAGGCGAGGACGTGGACTTCGACCACCTGTCCACGCGCATCGACGAGGCCCGCAAATGGTCCCTGCCGCTGGAGCGCGAACACCTGGCCTACCTCGCCTCGGACTGGATCAACACCAAGATGGACGAGGTCGCCCTGGGCAACGAGCACTGCCTTTCGGCCCTGGGCCAGGTCAACGAAGTCCTCGCGCGGCTCGCCCCGCTCGGCCTGGACCTGAAACTCTGGCGGGCTCAGAACGTCTTCTTCGCCTTGCGTCGCGAGCGCCTGGAGGCAGCCCCCGGTCCCGGTGGACCGGGCGGTCCCGGCCCGGACGACGACTGGCGGGCAGGCATCAGCCGCTTAAGCGATCTCCTGCGCGTGAGGTAGCCCCATGCCCCAAGCTCCCCTGGCCACCTACCGGCTCCAGCTCCATGCCGGCTTCGGCTTCGCCGCCTGCCGCGAGATTCTGCCCTACTTGAAGGAGCTCGGCGTCTCCCACCTGTATCTCTCCCCGATCACCACGGCCCGGCCCGGCTCGCTCCACGGCTACGACGTCTGCGATCACACCAAGGTGAGCACGGAGCTGGGCGGGCGCGAGGCCTTCGAGGAATTGTCCGAGGCTGCCCGGAAGCTCGGCCTCGGCCTCATTCTGGACATCGTGCCCAACCACATGGCCGTGTCCGGCGACAACCAGATGCTCGTCGATCTCCTGGAGAACGGCCCGGACTCGCGCTACTTCGAAACCTTCGACATCGACTGGGAGCATCCGCTGGAGAGCCTGCGCGGCCGCCTGCTCGCGCCCTTCCTGGGCGGCTTCTTCGGCGAGGCGCTCATGCGCGGCGAACTCACAGTCGATTTCGACCAGCGCGGCTTCTTCGTGCGCTACTTCGACCTCGTCCTGCCCCTGGCCATCGCCTCCTACCCCCTGATCCTGGGCCTCGGAGTCGCGGATCTGCGCCGGCAGCTCGGCGCCGAGCACCAGGACTACGTGAAGCTCCTGGGCATCCTCTACAGCCTGAAGAACCTGCCCGGGCGCGACAACCTGGCCGAGCGCTACGACCAGATCTTCTTCATCAAGCGCCTGCTGAACGAGATATTCGATCACAGCAAGACCGTGCGCCGCCACCTCGACGCGGCCCTGTCCGCGGTGAACGGCGAGCGGGAGGTGCCGGGCAAGGCCCCCCGGGAACTCCTGGCCGAGCTTCTGTCCCGCCAGCACTTCCGCCTGGCCTTCTGGAAGGTGGCCGCCGACGAGATCGACTACCGCCGCTTCTTCACCGTGAACGACCTCATCTCGCTTAGGATCGAGAACGCGGCGGTCTTCGACCAGGTCCACGGCCTCGTCCTCGACCTCCTGGCCAAGGGCCACGTCCAGGGACTGCGCGTGGACCACATCGACGGCCTCCTCGATCCCACGGCCTACCTGAAGCGCCTGCGCGAGGCCGCGCCCGAGGCCTACCTGGTGGTGGAGAAGATTCTCGCCCTGGGCGAGCCCCTGCCGGCCTTCTGGCCCGTGCAGGGCACCACCGGCTACGACTTCCTGAACGCCCTGACCGGGCTCTTCGTCGCCGCCGAAAACCGCCCGGCGTTTGCCGCCCTCGCCCGCCGGCAGACCGGCTTCGATCCGTCGCCCGCGGGCCTGGAGGAGCTGACCCTGGCCTACAAGCAGCTCATCATCCGCCGGCACATGGGCGGCGACGTGGACAACCTGGCCCATACGCTGAAAGCCCTGGCCAGCAGGGACGTGCTCGGCTCGGACCTGACCCTGAACGCCCTGCGCCAGGCCATCGCCGAAATCCTGGCCGCCTTCCCGGTCTACCGCACTTATTTGAGCGACGAGGCCTTCCGCCCGGCGGATCTGACCTACATCAAGGAGGCCCTGGACGCCGCCAGGCAGAGAAAGCCCGACCTGGCCTACGAGCTCGACTTCCTGGAGCGCTTCCTGCTCCTGCGCGCGGAGGCGCCGCTGGCCGAGGAGGAGCGCCGGGCGCGCATGGACTTCGTCAAGCGCTTCCAGCAGTTCACCGGCCCGCTCATGGCCAAGGGCTTCGAAGACACCGTGCTCTATCTCCATCCGCTCCTCCTGGCCCTGAACGAAGTCGGCGGCCGGCCGGACTGCTTCGGCCTTGCGCCCGAGGCTTTCCTCACCTTCCTCACCGAGCGGGCCGGGCTCTGGCCCGGGGCCATGAACGCCACGGCCACCCACGACACCAAGCGCGGCGAGGACGCACGCATGCGCCTGGCCGCGCTCTCGGAGCTGCCCCAGGCCTGGCGCGAAGCCCTCAAGCGCTTCAAGGCCGCCAGCCGGCGCGGCCGGACGACGCTGCACGGAGAACCGGCGCCCGATGCCCGGGACGAGTACCTGCTCTACCAGACGATTGTCTCCACCTGGCCCGCCGGAAAAATGACCAAGGCCGACACAGCCGACTACGGCCGGCGCCTGGCGGACTACCTGCGCAAGGCCGTGCGCGAGGCCAAGGCCCACGGCGGCTGGCTCAAGCCGGACACGGACTACGAGGAGGCCCTCTCGGGCTTTGCCGCCAGGCTTGTCCACCCGGCCAAAGGCAAGACCTTCCGCACGGCCCTTGCCGAGCTGCTGGAGCCCGTCTCCCGCCTGGGCATGATCGATTCCCTGGCCCAGACGCTGCTGAAAGTCGCCTGCCCCGGGGTGCCCGACGTCTACCAGGGCACGGAATTCTGGGACTTGTCCTTCGTCGATCCCGACAACCGCCGGCCCGTGGACTTCGCCGTCCGCCGCGCCGCCCTGGCCGAGATCAAGGCCGCGGCAGCCGAGAACTCCGAGCATCTCTGGCGCGAGATCCTGGCCCGTTGGCCGGACGGACGGGTGAAGCTGTTCGTCCTCGCCCGGGCCCTGGCCGCCCGCGCCGCAGCTCCGGAGCTCTTCGCCCGGGGCGAGAGCCGGCTCCTGCCGGCCGCCGGCGCCAAGGCCGGCCACGTCCTCTGCCTGGCCCGGAGCCTGCCCGGCCAGACCGCCCTGATCGTCATCCCACGGCTGGTCGGAGAGGTTCTCGGCGCGACCCGCTTCCCTGTCGGCGCCTTCTGGGAGGACACCCGCCTGGCCCTCGACCCGGCCCCAGCCGGTCCCCCGCGCGAGGCCCTCACCGGGCGCGAGCTGCCGGCAACGGACACGCTCTACCTGAAGGACGTCCTTAAGGACCTGCCCCTGGCGCTGATGATAATTCCCCAGGCCGGGGAGGTTTTGTCTTGAGGCCGGCCTGGCGATGCACTACTATCGGCTGCGCGAACATTTCATCGGCCGGACTGCAGCAGGGAGCGGGAGCAGACGCGCCATGGCCGACAAGAAGCGGATATTCATCGTCGAGGACGAGGCCATCATCGCCATGGACCTCCAGGGACGCCTGGCGGCCATGGGCTACGGCGTGGCCGGACTGGCCGACTCGGCCGCCGGCCTCCTGGAGCTCATCCGCCGGGCCGAGCCCGACGCCGTGCTCATGGACATCGTCCTGTCCGACGACACCGACGGCATCAGCGCCGCCGGCGAGATCATCCGCGAGCTCGACATCCCGGTCATCTATCTGACCGCCCACTCCGACCGCGAGACCCTGGAGCGGGCCCGGGCCAGCGGCCCCTACGGCTACGTGCTCAAGCCCTTCAACGACCGCATCCTGCAGAGCACCATCGAGATCGCCCTGGCCAAGCACGCCTTCCAGGCCGAGCTCCGGGCCAGCGCCCGGCGCTTCCGGCGCCTGGTGGAGCACCTGCCCCACCCGGTGATGATCATCGCCGCCGACGGCCGGCTGGACTACGTGAACCCGGCCTTTCTGAACACCTTCGGCTTCACGCGCTCCGAGCTGCCCGACTTGGCCTCCTGGTTCCGCCTGGCCGTGCCCGAGGACGGCGCGCGGCGCAGCATCACCGCCGCCTGGCGGCGGGCTCTGGCCCAGGAGCCGCCGTCCGGCGAGGTGCCGCCGCTCCTGCGCCTGCGCTGCCGCGACGGCTCGGCGCGCAAGGTGCGGGTCAGCGCCGTGCCCGGCGGCGAGGACGGCGCCTACGTCACCCTGGAGGACGAAACCAAGCGCCTGGCCATCCAGTCCGCGCTCATGGAATCCGAGCGCCGGTTCCGGGAGCTGGCCGACAACCTGCCCCAGATCGTCTTCGAGCTGGACGAGACCGGGACCTTCACCTTCCTGAACGGATTCGGCCTCAAGTCCTACGGCTATCCGAGCAACGCCTACATCGCCCGGCGGATCAACATCTTCGATCTCGTCCATCCCGACTACCGGGACCAGGCCCTGTCCGACATGCGCAACGTCCTGGCCGGCGGCGAGCCCCGCGGCACCGAATATCTGGCACTGCGCCAGGACGGCTCGCCGTTCGCGGCCAAGGTCTACGCCCACGCCATCCTGCGCGAGGGCCAGAGCGTCGGCGTGCGCGGCATCGTCATCGACATCTCGGACTTCAAGCGCATAGAGGCCGCCTTGCGCGAATCCGAGGAGCGCTACAAGACGCTCTTCGATCATTGCCCCGAGGGCATCGCCGTGGCCGACATGGCCGAGGGTTCCATCCGCTACGCCAACCCGGCCATGTGCCGGCTTTTCGGCTACGAGCCGGACGAGATGGCCAGCCTCGGCGCCCTTGACCTCCATCCCGAGTGGAGCCAGGACAACGGCCGAAAGCGCTTCGCCGGGGCCCTGCAGGGCCAGGGGGACACCTTCACCGACGTGCCCTGCCGGCGGAAAGGCGGTCCGGTCTTTTTCGCCGACGTGAGCACGGCGCACATGGTCATCGACGGCCGGGCCTGCAACGTCGGCTTCTTCAAGGACGTGACCGGACGGCGCGCAGCCGAGGAGGCCCTGCGCCAGGCCCACGACGAGCTCGAGGCCAAGGTCGCGGCGCGCACGCAGGAGCTTCAGGCGGCCAACGAGAAGCTCCTGGCCATGGACCAGATGAAATCCTCGTTCATCTCGCTCGCCTCCCACGAGCTGCGCACGCCGCTGACCTCAGTCTACGGCTTCGCCAAGCTGATCGCCAGGGACTTCTCCCGCCACTACCTGCCCCTGTCCGACGGCGACGAGGAGCTTACGGCCAAGGGCCGGCGGATCATCGAGAACCTGTCCATCGTGGAGCTGGAGATCGAGCGCCTGACGCGACTCCTGAACGACATCCTGGACCTGACCAAGATCGAGTCCGGCCGGCTGGAATGGCGCGACACCCGGGTCTCGCCCAGGCGCCAGGTGGAGCGCGCGGTGCTGGCGGTCAGCGCCCTCTTTGCCGCCAAGCCCCAGGTGCGCCTGGAGCTGGACATCGCCCCGGACCTGCCGGACATCGTCATCGACCCGGACCGCCTGGTCCAGGTGCTCATCAACCTCCTGAACAACGCCGCCAAGTTCACCGCCCAGGGCGTGGTCCGGCTCTCGGCCGACTGCAGCGAGTCCGGCTGGCTGCGGGTGCGGGTCACGGACACCGGCATCGGCATCCCGCCAGGCGAGATCGAGCGCATCTTCGAGAAGTTCCACCAGGTCCACACCGGCGACACCATGTTCAGCACCAGCCAGGGCACGGGCCTGGGCCTGGCCATCTCGCGCCAGATCGTGGAGCACTACGGCGGGCTCATCTGGGCCGACTCCGAGCCCGGCCGCGGCTCGGCCTTCACCTGCACCCTGCCGCCGGCGGTCAATGCCGGGCGGCGGGAGCCGGCAGTCGGCGACGCGATCGACGCCAAGCGGAACTGAGCACCCTCCCCCAAAAAAACGGACCCCGCCCGGGGGCAGGGTCCGCACAGCCTCGCGCCGAGGCCTCCGGCGACGGGCTCTAGGCCGCGCCGAGGATGGCCTTGATGTCGTCCTCGGCATTGGCCGCGATGGGCTTGATGTCGTACTTCTCGACCAGGAAGTTCAGCACGTTCGGGGTCAGGAAGGCCGGCAGCGTGGGTCCCAGGCGGATGTCCTTGATGCCGAGGTAGAGGAGCGTGAGCAGGATGGCCACGGCCTTCTGCTCGTACCAGGACAGGATCATGGACAGGGGCAGGTCGTTCACGCCGCAATTGAAAGCCTTGGCCAGGGCCACGGCGATCTGGATTGCCGAGTAGGCGTCGTTGCACTGGCCGACGTCCAGCAGGCGCGGAATGCCGTCGATGTCGCCGAGCTGCTTGTCGAAGAAGCGGAACTTGCCGCAGGCCAGCGTCAGGACCACGGTGTCCTTGGGCAGCTTCTCCACGAACTCGGTGTAGTAGTTGCGGCCGGGCTTGGCGCCATCGCAGCCGGCCACCAGGAAGAAGTGGCGGATGGCCCCGGACTTGACCGCCGCGATGACCTTGTCGGCCACGCCGAGGACCGCGTTGCGGGCGAATCCGGTCATCACCGAGCCCTTGTCCGTGTCCTCGGGGAAGCCCGGCAGGGCGAGCGCCTTCTCGATGACCGGGGTGAAGTCCTTGTCGGCGATGTGGACCACGCCCGGCCAGGCGACCAGGCCGGTGGTGAAGATGTTGTCCTGGTACTTCTCCTGGGGTTTCTGCAAGCAGTTGGTGGTCATGAGGATGGCCCCGGGGAACTCGGCGAACTCCCGCAGCTGGTTCTGCCAGGCCGTGCCGTAGTGGCCGTGGAAGTGGGGGTACTTCTTCAGCTCCGGGTAGCCGTGGCAGGGCAGCATCTCGCCGTGGGTGTAGATGAAGATGCCCTTGCCCTTGGTCTGCTCCAGGAGCATGTGCAGGTCCTTCAGGTCGTGGCCGGAGACGACGATGGCCTTGCCCTTCTTCGCCCCGAGCGGCACCTTGGTCGGCACGGGATGGCCGTAGGTGCCGGTGTTGGCGGCGTCGAGCAGCTCCATGGCCTTCAGGTTGATCTCCCCGGCCTTGAGCGTCTTTTCCACCCAGTAGCCCAGGTCCTTGGTGGTATCGAGGGTGGAGACCAGGCCGTCCTCGATGAACTCGAAGATTTGCGGATTCTCGTAGCCCAGGATCTTGGCGTGGTCGGCGTAGGCCGCGATGCCCTTGATGCCGTAGATCACGGTCTGCTTCAGGGCCTTGATGTCGGGGTTGGCTTCCGCGTCCTGCTCGATGCCGTGGATCTCGCCCTGGGTGACCAGGCCGGCCAGGTCCGCGGCCGGGGCGAAGCGCGCCGGCTCGTTCAGGACCACATCCACGCCCTTGTCCACGAGCTGGGCTTTGAGCTCGTCGCGGTGCTCCACGGCCTGGCGGATGAGGAAGGCCAGGCGTTCGGGGTCGAAGTTGACGTTGGTCAGGGTGGAGAACATGGAGGCGGCGACGAAGGCATCCACCTCGCCGGTCGGGAAGCCGGCCTTGCGGGCCTCGATTGCTACCTGGGACAGGCCTTTCAGGACGTAGACCAGGAGGTCCTGGAGAGCGGACACGTCGGGCTGCTTGCCGCACACGCCGATCTTGGTGCAGCCGGTGCCCTTGGCCGTCTGCTCGCACTGGTAACAGAACATCTCGAGCTCCTTTGGGTCAGAGGTTTTTCGCTTTCGGTCGATCGCGCAGGGGCCGTCTTCAGGATCATTCCCGCCAGCGGCCCTGTGCGCCGTTCATGGGAGGGACTCTAGCGAAAGCCGGTCCGGCATTCCTTGACATAGATCAAAACGGGGGATTTCTTCAAACTTTTTCGCGCAAAACAGGCTACATCCTGGCCACGCCGAGAAAGACCGCGTGCAGGGCCATGACCAGCACCAGGAAGGCGCTGCGGGAGCGCTCCGGGGAGAGCCCCGGCAGACGGTAGCCGATGCGGCGGCGGGCGCAGGCCGGGAGGCAATCGCCGCAGAGCGTGCAGGACAGCCCCGGCCGGCCGCGGGCGAGGTCCGCCGGAGAAAGCGCGCCGTAGGGGCAGACCCGGGAGCAGGAGCCGCAGCCGTCGCAACCCGGGCCGATGCGCAGGCGCCAGGGCGTGAGCCGGCCGAGAAGGTCGGCGAGAAGGCCCATGGGGCAGTAGGCCGTGCAGTGGATCATGCGTCCGAAGCGCCGGGAGAGGAGAAGCATCACGGCCACCCCGGCCAGGCCGAAGAGCGCCGCGCTCACGACCGCCACGGACGCGGGCAGGCCGGAGAAACGCAAGCCCAGGGCGGCCAGAACGACCAGGGCCAGGGACAGCCAGCGGATTTTCAGCGCCCAGGTCGGGAAGGGGCTCGCCTTGCGGGCCGCACGCCGCGAAAGGTCGTCCCAGGCGCCGATGTAGCATAAGTGGCTGCACCAGGCCGGCCCGACCAGCAACACCGAGACGGCAAACAGGATAAGCATGAAATAGCCGGCGCCGCGGTACAGCGGGCCGGCGACGATGAGCGCCGGCACGGGCAGGTGCAGGGCGCCGGTCATGAGCAGGCGCTCGACGCCCAGAAGCCCGAGGGCCAGCTGGGCGAAGAACACGGCCGAGAAGCCGGCCCAGAGCCGGGGCCGCCAGACCCTGGCCCCGCGCGCGGGCAGCATGCGCCCGGCGAGCCAGGCGGCGTAGGTCGCCAGCAGGAAGATCTCGAAGGTCCCCCAGCCGGGGAAGAAACGGTCGGCCAGGAGGAGCGGGATCGGCGCCTCGGCCCGGGCCACGGCCAGGAGCGCGGCGCTGAGGACGAAGGCCACGGCTTGGGGCCGGGCGGTCTCGACCTCGCGGGAAAACACCTCCCGGCCGCGCCAGACGAGGGCCAGCCCGGCCAGGTCGAGGACCAGCACTCCGGCCATGATGCACAGCAGCCGGAGCCAAGGCTGGCCCAGGGCCGCGCGGGCGGAGATGAAGTCGCCGCCGGCCTGGACCCAAAGGACGGCACCGGCGGCCAGAACCAGGGCGGTCACCAGCCTGACCCAGGCCTGACGGGTGAGGAGAAGGAGGGAGAGGCCGAGAAGGGACGCGGCCAGGCCGATCTCGCCGACGCGCAGGAAATGGGCGCCGAGGAGGAGCAGCGAGAGGCCGGAAAGGGTGAAGGTCAGGACGGCCACGGCCGCTCCCCGGCCAGAAGCCGCGCCGTGCCCCCGGCAGCCAGCAGGTCGCCGAAGCGCAGGTTCGGACGCCAAGCGGACATGTACCAGGCCAGGCTTTTGCCGAGCACGGCCAGGGCCTCGGCCTCGGACATAAGCTCGGGCAGCTCCGACGCCAGGCGCGGCCGGCGGCCGAGCCGACCGCCGGCCACCACCCGCCAGCCGTCGGCACCAGACATGGCCCCGGTCGGGCAGACCGCCACGCACCGGCCGCAGGCCAGGCAGGCGGCCGGATCGACCACGGCCAGGCTGTCCGCGAGGCTTACGGCGCCGTCCGGGCAGGCCGCCTCGCAGGCGCCGCAGCCGGTGCAGGCCGCCGGGTCCACCTGCGGCCGGCAGGCGCGGATGAGGCCGACGTCGGCGATGTGCGGCCGGCTGCAGCCGTTGGCGCAACCGGCCACGGCCAGCTGGAAGCGGTGGTGGTGGCGCGCTCCTCCGGTCAGGCGGGCGGCCAGCAGGGCCGGCCAGCCCGAGGCGGCGATGCGGCCCTCGAGCCGGCCGGGCAGGCCGGGGTCAACGGGCAGGGCGTAGGGGCAGGGACGGCCCTGGGCGCCGCGGCAGACGACGATCTCGAAGGCCGGATCAGCCATGGTTTCGCTCCTTGGTGACCCTGACCATAACAGGTTTTTCGCCGGCCGCGCCTTGACTTGAATCAAACGACGGGCCACCGATAGGAAAAAAGGGAGGGATCATGCCCGACTTCGACGATTTCCGCGCCCTGGTCATGGGCAGCCGCAGCTGCCGCCGCTTCCGCCAGGACCGGCCGGTGACCATGGCCGAGCTCACGGCCCTGGCAGAGCTCGCGCGCTTCTGCCCCTCGGCGGCCAACCTCCAGCCCCTGAAGCTCATCCTGGCAAGCTCCCCCGAGACCTGCGCGCGCATCTTCCCGGCGCTCGGCTGGGCCGCCTATCTGACCGGCTGGCGCGGCCCGGCCGAGGGCGAGCGGCCCACGGGCTACGTCATCATCCTGCACGACACCGAGCTGGCCAAGAACCCCAACTGCGACCACGGCATCCTGGCCCAGACCGTATGCCTCGGCGCCGCGGCCATGGGCTTTTCCGCCTGCATGATCGCCTCCATGGACAAGAAGGCCCTGCGCGCGGCGTTCGCGCTGCCCGAGCGCTACGAGCTGCTGCTCGTCCTGGCCCTGGGCACGCGCGGCGAGGAGTGTGTTGTGGAGGACGTGGGCGAAGGAGACAACATCCGCTACTGGCGCGACCCGGCCGGCTTGCACCACGTGCCCAAGCGGACGCTTGCGGAGCTGGTCCTGGCCCGCTACCCGTCCTCGGACTTGCCGCCCACCACCGAGTCCGGGATCAGCATGTAGGCGGCGGCCGAGGCGCCCAGGCCCGCGACGAAGAACCAGAAGACCGGGCGGTAGGCCGCCGGGCTCCCCAGGGCCACGGCCTCGCCGCCGACCAGCAGGCCGGTCGCGTTCATGACCACGGCCGGGCCGAGCATGGTGAAGAGGTTGACCCCGGCCATGGCCGTGGCGGTCATGGAGCGGGGCATGAGCTCCTTGGCGTGCGGGTACATCACCTGCCCGGGCGCGGCGGCAAAGCCGTAAAGGAAAAAGAGCGCGCCCGGGAGGAACGGGCCGATGCCGGCGGGCAGGAGCATGAGGGCCACGGAGAGCGCGGTCATGGCCCAGAGCGCGGGCATGACCACGTATTTGCGCGAGGCCAGCACGGCGTCCGAGAGACGGCCGGCCACGGGCAAGCCCAGCGCGTAGCCGAAGCCGGCGGCGGCCAGGATGTTGCCGGCGGTGACCGCGTCGAAGCCCAGCCCCCCGGCGAGGTACGGCCCGGCCCACAAGCCGAGGAGCGCCATCAGGCAGCCGTAGCGGAAGAAAGCGCCCAGGCCGATGCCCCAGAAAGCCCAGCTGCGGGCCAGCCGGCCGAAATTCTTCCAGGGGCTGGGGGCGGCGACGGACAGCGGCCTGGCGCCCGGTGGCGCGTCGCGCACGGCCAGCACGAGAACGGCCAGCTCCGCGACGTTCAGAGCGGCGATGGCCAGAAAGGCGCCGCGCCAGCCGAGCTTCTCCGAGAGCCAGGCCAGCGGCGTGGCCGCCAGGGCCATGCCGCACGAGCCGAGGGCCGCGAGCAGCCCGGTGACCGTGGCGAAGCGCGTGGGCGGGAACCAACGGGCCACGAGCATGAGCGCGCCCATGAAGTTGCCGGCCATGCCCAGCCCCAGGAGCCCGCGGGCGAGCAGCGCCACGCCCAGCGTCTCGGCCCGGGCGAAGAGCACGGCCCCGGCCACGGCCACTGCGCCGAGCAGGGCCATGACCCGGCGCGGCCCGAAGCGGTCGAGCGCCGGCCCGACCACGAACTGGGCAGCGGCGAAGACGTAGAAGAAGGCCGCAGAGACGTTGCCCAGATCGGCCGGGCCGAGTCCCAGGTCGCGGGACAGGTCCGCGCCGACCATCGTGGCCGAGATGCGGTAGAACATGGACAGAAGGTAGCCGGCGCAGGCCAGCAGGAAGACGGCCAGCGCCCGGCCGCCGGTGCGGTGATCGGTTTTCATTTTCCCGCTCAGGCCGCCAGGATGAAGTCGCGGCCCGGAACATGGCCCCGGCCGGTCAGGAAGGCCTCGATCTCGTCCCGGGCACCGCGGCTGGCCACGAAGGACACCAGGAAGCGCTCCCCGGGCCCGGGCAGGGCAAGGCGGTGGATGACCGGCCGGCCGTGGACCGTGCGGCCGACCTTGCGCGGGTCGAGGTCCACGTAGCCGGCGATGCGCACCCCGTGCTCCGCGAGCAGGTCCGCCCGTTTGCGCGTCAGCCGGCCGGCGCCCACGACCCAGATCTCGGGGTGGTGCGGATTGTTGGCGGCCAGCCAGCGGGCCAGGTAGCCGGCCTTCACCCGGTAGAAGGCTTCCGGTGCGTAGCGCGGATCGGTGCGCGAGAGCCGACCCGGCGGGTCGTTCCAGGTGAGCAGCACGCGCGGCACCTTGGCCATGACCACGCCGGCCTCGAGCCACCTGAGCCAGAGCTCATAATCCTCGGGGAACGGGCCGTGGCGGTAGGCGCCGAAGCGGGCCGGCAGCCCGGCGCGGAACATGACCGAGGGGTGGGCCAGCGGTGATTCCACGAAACGCGCCAGGCCGATCTCCCCGGGCTCGGTGAGGCCGTTCTGCCAGGCCACGAAATGGGCGTAGCCGGCGCAGGCCCCGGCGTCGCCGCCGAACTCGACCAGGCAGCCGACCAGGCCGAGCTCCGGCCGGGCCGTCAGCATGGCCGCCTGGGCCGCCAGGCGCTCCGGGTGGCAGACGTCGTCGGCGTCCAGGCGGGCGACGAAGCGGCCCCGGGCCGCGGCCAGGCCGGCGTTCAGCGCCGCGCACAGGCCCTCGGGCGCCCGGGTGAGGATGCGCAGGCGGGGGGTGGCGGCGGCAAGTCCGGCCAACACCTCGGGCGTGGCGTCGTTCGAGCCGTCGTCCACGGCGATGATCTCGAAGTCGGGATGCGTCTGGGCGAGCAGGCTGCGAAGGGCGGCGGGCAGGGTTGTCGCGCCGTTTCGCACCGGCAGGAGGACCGAAACCAGCGGGTCGGCCATGGGGTGTCCCGGGCGGGGGAAGGACCTCCCCCGGGCCCGGGCTAGAAATTGAGGTTGAGGAGCTCCCGGACCTGATGCAGCGTGCGCTCGGCGTGCTCCCGGGCCCGGGCCGAGCCCGTGGACAGGATGTGCTCCAGGCGCTCGGGATCGTTCTCCAGGGCCTTTCTGCGGGCCTGCATGGGCTCCAGGAACTCGGCCAGCTTCGCGGCCAGGAGCTTCTTGCAGTCGCCGCAGCCGCGCTGGGCCTTGACGCAGCCCTCGCGGACCTCCTCCAGGACGTCGGCCTGGCAGAGGAGATCGAGGTACGGGTAAAGGTTGCAGTCCTCGGGATTGCCCGGGTCCTTCAGGCGCATGCGCTTGGTGTCGGTCAGCATGGCCATGACCTTGGGCCGGACCTCGTCCATGGAGTCCTTCAGGTAGATGGCGTTGCCGTAGCTTTTGGACATCTTGCGGCCGTCCAGGCCCGGCAGCTTGGGCGAGGGAGTCAGCTTGGCCTCGGGCTCGGGGAAGAACTCGCCGTAGAGGAAATTGAAGCGCCGGGCGATCTCCCGGGTCAGTTCCAGGTGCGGCAGCTGGTCCTGGCCCACGGGCACCCATTTGGGCTTGTACATGATGATGTCGGTGCACATGAGCACCGGGTAGCCCAGGAAGCCGTAGGTGTTCAAATCCTTCTGCACCAGCTCCTGCTTCACTTCCTTGTAGGTCGGGTTGCGCTCCAGCCAGCCGAGCGGGGTCATCATGGACAGGAGCAGGTGCAGCTCTGCATGCTCCTTGACTTGGGACTGCTGGAAGAGGATCGAGCGCTCGGGATCCAGGCCCGCGGCCAGCCAGTCCATGACCAGCTCGGGCACGAAGTCCTTTATGCGCCGGGGCTGGGCGTATTCGGAGGTCAGCGCGTGCCAGTCGGCCACGAAGAAGAAGCAGTCGTGATTCTGCTGGTACTTGACCCAGTTGAGGAGCACGCCGAAATAGTGGCCGAGGTGGAGCGGCCCGGTGGGCCGCATGCCGGAGACGATGCGGTTGTTGCTCTCGGTCATGTGAGGATTTCCTTACGCGATGAAGCGGATGAGCCCGTTCAGGATGGTCAGGACGGCGTTCAGCATGGGGCTTAATACGTAGTTGAGCAGCCCGGTCACGGCCAGGACGATGACCAGGATGAAGCCGTAGCGGCTGAAGCCCTCGTAGCTGTAAGCCAGCTTCGGGGGCAGGAGCCAGGCCAGGATGTGGCTGCCGTCCAGCGGCGGGATGGGCAGCAGGTTGAAGCAGGCCAGGACGACGTTGATGACGATGCCGGACTTGATGATGCCGACGAGCGGCGCCATGATCGAGAAGGAGCCCACTCCCCAGGCGGCCGCCTGGGGCGGGATGAGGGCCAGGATCACGGAGAGCAGCACGGCCAGGAGCAGGTTGGCCACCGGTCCGGCCAGGGAGCAAAGGGCCATGTCCCGGGCCGGATGCTTGAAGTAGCGGGCGTTTATGGGCACGGGCTTGGCCCAGCCGATCATGCGCGTGACGACCAGGACCAGGGTCCCCACGGGGTCCAGGTGCTTCAGCGGATTCAAGGTCAGCCGGCCGAGGAGCTTGGGCGTGGGGTCGCCGAGCTTATAGGCCACGTAGCCGTGGGCCGCCTCGTGGCAGGTGATGCCCAGGAGAAAACCCGGCAGGAGGAGCGCCAGCTCCTGGATGATGTGCGTGATATTGGAAAACATCGGCCTTGGGGCTAACAGAAGCAGGCCATAAGGGCAAGGCGGGAAAAACGGCCCGGCCGCGGGCCGGGTCGGTTTTACGGCCTCTACGGCCTCTACGGCTTGGCCAGGGCCTTCTTCATGGCCAGCTCGACCTTGGATTTCAGCTCCGCCAAGTCCACGGACTTGACCACGTAGTAGTCCGCGGCGATGGATTTCAAATCGTGCTGGAAGCTGTCGTAGGCCGTGGACAGGATGACCGGCAGGTCCTGGTCCTTGCTGCGGATCTCCTGCAGCAGGTCGAGGCCGGAGCGGTTGGCGCCGAGCTTGATGTCGAGGATGACGACCTTGGGCTTCTCGCGCTCGACGACCTCCAGGATGTCCTCCTCGCCGTTGGACGTCGCGACCTCGTAGCCCTCGGACTCGAGCTCCTCCTGGTAGAGCATGCGGATATGCTTCTCGTCGTCGACGACAAGGACCTTCTTATCGGACATTTCGGCCTCCAGGCGCGCGGCGGTTGCCAACTCACATCGCACTATATGAAAGAGAGGAGCCCACGGTCAATAGCGGCCGGCCGAGCGAAAGCCCTCGCGGCCACGGCGCGCTCCCGGTCTTGTGGCGCGCATTCGGCTTTTTTGCAACCCCCGGCGGAAAAAACGCCGCTTGCCGTTTCCTCCCTATCCGGGTAGAAATCTGTTTTTATATCGCCATCCGCCGGAAACGCCCCCCGGAAAGCACTCCATGATCACCGTCGTCCGCGAACCCGAAGGCCGGGAACAGACCTTCGAGCACGTCCATACCGTGCACAAGCTCCTGAACAAGCTCGGCGCGCGGCCGGGTGCGGTCCTGGTCATCCGCGGCGCCGAGCTCCTGACCCAGGACCGGCGCATCGAGGACGGCGAACTGATCATCGTGCGCAAGGTGCGCTCCAGCGGCTGAAAAGCTTTTTCCGAGGACTCCCGCCGATGAAATGCCGCCGCTGCAAGGAGCCGGCCCAGGTGGCCCTGCCGAGCCACAACACGGCCTTCTGCCCCGACTGCTTCTTCCTCTTCTACCTGCGCCAGATCGAGCGGGCGGTGAAGGACCACGCCATGCTCGTGCCCGAAGACCGGGTGCTGGTGGCGCTCTCCGGCGGCAAGGACTCGCTCGCGCTCATGGTCGCGCTTGCCGAGCTCGGCTACGACGTGACCGGACTGCATATCTCCCTCGGCATTCCCGGGTCCTCGGACGAGGCCCGGCGGATCGTGACCGAATTCTGTGCGCAGCGCGGCTTTGCGCTCGAAATCGTCGACACCCCGGCCCTGGGCCTGGCCATCCCCGAGGTGAAGGCGCGCCTGAGGCGCCCTATCTGCGCCGTGTGCGGCAAGATCAAGCGCCACTACTTCAACCTGGCGGCCATAGAGGGCGGCTACAGCGTTCTGGCCACGGGCCACAACCTGGACGACGAGACCGCCCGGCTGTTTGCCAACACCATCCGCTGGGACCCGGACTACCTGGCCGGCCAGGGGCCGAGCCTGCCGGCCGCGGGCGGATTTCCACGCAAGGTGAAACCCCTCTACCGCCTGGGCGAGTACGAGAACGCCTGCTTCGCCTTCCTGAAGGGCCTGACCTACGCCACCACGCCCTGCCCCTACAGCCAGGGCGCGAGCTTCACCGGCCACAAGGCCCTGCTCGAAACCCTGGAGCTGCGCAGCCCCGGGGCCAAGATCGCCTTCTACGACGGCTTCCTGGCCCGCGGCCGGCCGGCCTTCGAGGCGAGATGCGCGGCCGCGTCCCGACCCCTGGTTCCTTGCGCGCGGTGCGGCGCGCCGACCAACGAGTCGCCCTGCGGCGTCTGCCGCATCCGCGCCCTCCTGGCCGAAACTCCTGACGCGGTCTAATCCGCCGGCAGATAGGTCTGCAGGCTCGGCGCGGCCTCAGGCGAGAGCCAACTCACCCGGATCATGCCGGCCTCGGCCGTGGTCGTGAGCGGACAGCCGGCCGCATCCAGGAGCGCCCGGACTTTTTTCCCCGGAAAGTCGAACTGGTTGCCGGCGCCAGCGCTGGCCAGGGCCCGGGACGGACTCACCCGGGCGTAAAATTCGGAGCTCGCGCTGCCGTCCGAGCCGTGGTGCGGCAAAACCAGCACCGAGGCCGAGAGGTCGGCCGCCTCTTTGAGCAAGGCTTTCATGCCCCGCGGCCCCAGGTCGCCGGGCAGGAGCGCAAGCCCCCTGCCCCGCCAGACCAGCCGGCCGACCATTGACGCCTCGTTCTCGTCCGAGGTCTTGAACTCCTCCGGTGGATGCAGGATGTGCAGGGCCAGGCCGTCGCCGAGATCGAGCACGTCGCCGGCGGCCAGCCGCCTGACCGGCACGCCCCGCGTCGCGGCCGCGGCCCAGACCGCGCCCGCGCTCTCGCGCTCGGGCCGGCGGCCGTTGTCGGCCAGGAACCCCACCCGGAAGCACTTCAATATGTGGCCCAGGCCCTGGGCGTGGTCGTTCTCGGGGTGGCTCATGAGCACCCCGTCCACGGCCGGTTGCGCGTCGCGGGTCAGGACCGGCCCGACCACGGCCTCGCCGATGTCAAACGTCGGGCTGCCCGTGCCGCCGCCGTCGAAGAGGTAGCGCCGGCCCGAGGGCGTGCCGATGAGAAGCGACTGGCCCTGGCCCACGTCGAGCACGGTCAGGGTCACGCCCCCGGCCTCAGGCGAGAGCACGCGCAGGGCCTGGGGCGCAAGAAGCAGGCAGACGGCCAGCGCAGGGATCAGGAGCGCGCGGCGGCGGCCGTCCCTACCTCCGTAAAGCAGCCACAGGGCCAGCAGGTAGTAGCCGAGCACGGCCGGCCAGGAGGGCCGCAGGCCCACGGCCACCGGGGTCAGGCCATGGGCGCCCGCCCAGTGCAGAACGTCGAGGAAGGCCTCGATGATCCGGGCGTCGAGCCCGAGGGCCAGGCCGGCCAGGGTTTCGCCGCCGGGAAGCAGGGCGAGCCCCAGGCCGAGAAAGCCGAGCGGCATGACCGCGAGGCCCAGGAGCGGCAGCCAGACGAGGTTCCAGGGCAGGCCCAGCGGCAGCCGGCCGAAGACGCCGAGGACCAGGGGCAGGCTGGCCAGGTTGGCCGCCAGGCTCACGCCGACGAGCCCCAAGGGTGTTGCCAGCAGGCGGTTGAGACGCGGCCGGGTCTCCGGGTCCGGCAGGATGCGCTGCGTGAGCCTCCGCCACCACGGCCAGAGGAGCGCAATGCCAGTCACGGCCAGGACCGAGAGCTGCAACCCCAGATCGAAGACGGACAGGGGCGAGACGACCAGGATGGCCACCAGGGCCCAGAACAGGCCGTCGAGAAGGATGCCGGAGCGCCCGCGCCAGAGCATGAAAGCGAAGGCCGCGAACATGACCGTGGCCCGGATGAGCGAGGCCGAGCCGCCGCCGAGCCAGAGGTAGGCAACGCACAGCGGCGCGGCCAGGAGCACGCCGAGCTTGCGGCGTGGACAGGCCAGCAGCAGCCGGGGCCGCAGCCGGCCGAGGAGCCAGGCCAGGCCGAAGCCGATCGCCGTGACCAGGCCCAGGTGCAGCCCCGAGAGGGCCAGGCTGTGGGCCAGGGAGGCCGCGGTCATGTCCTCGGTGGTGACCTGGTCCAGGAGGAAGCGGTCGCCGAGCAGGAGCGCGAGCAGCAGGGCCTGGCCCCGGCCCGGCTCCGTGGCGGCGATCAGGCGCTCGCGCACGTGCTCCCGGCCGGACCACAGGGGCGCCTCGGGTGCCGGGCCGAGGCTCACCGGATCACGCTCGCCCCAGGTGAAGGCCCGGCTGAAGACGCCCTGGCGCGCCCAGTAGGCGGCCGTTTCCCAGCCGCCTTCGTTCAGGAAGCCGCGCTGGGGCCAGAGGCGCGTGGTCAGCCGCGCGGTCTGCCCCGGCGCCGGGCGTCCTTGCGGATACTTCCAGGTCCAGGCCAGCCGGCCGGGCAGGGCCGTCGCCTCGCCCTCCGCGTCCGCCGGCCGGATGGTCAACGCCTCGAGGACGACCTGGATCTCCTTCTCCGGCCGGGAGCGCACCGAGACCACCCGGCCCGTAAGCTCGACCTTCTCGCGCGAACCGACCAACTGCGGCAGCTCGGGAGTGCCCGGCGTGGCCAGGTAGGCCACGGCCGCGCCCAGGACAAAGGCCAGGGCCAGACGCCAGAGGGCCGGACCGGCCGGCCGCCAGAGCCGGACGAGAAGGGCCAGGAGAACCAGGCCGGCCAGGGCCGGTGCCACGTCTTGGGCGGCGAACAAGCCGCAGACGGCCGCCCCCAGGCAGAGCTGCCAGGCATAGAGCCCGGGCGCGGGGTGCTTGAGGTCCAAGTCCTCGCTGCCTGCGCCCGTGGCCATGGCCGATCCGCGCTAAGCCGGCTAACCCTTGACCCGGCGGATGCGCGCGCCCACGGCCGAGAGCTTCTTCTCGATGCTCTCGTAGCCCCGGTCCAGGTGGTAGATGCGCTGGACCTCGGTCACCCCGCGCGCGGCCAGGCCGGCCAGCACCAGCGAGGCGCTGGCCCTGAGATCCGAGGCCATGACCGGCGCGCCGGTAAGGTAGGGCACGCCGCGGATCACGGCCGTGGAGCCCTTGACCTTCACGTCCGCGCCCATGCGCAGGAGCTCCATGACGTGCATGAAGCGGTTCTCGAAGATGGTCTCCTCGATGGTGCCCACGCCCTTGGCCAGGCACATCAGCGCCATGAGCTGGGCCTGCATGTCCGTGGGGAATCCGGGGAAGGGCCGGGTCTGGATGTCCACGCCGACCAGCTCGGGGCCGTTTTTCACCAGCACGCCACCCTTGCGCTCCTCGAGCCAGACGCCCATCTCGCGCAGCTTGTAGCTCACGGCGTCGAGCTCCTGGAAGGGGCAGTCCTCGAGAAAAAGCTCGCCGCCGGTGATGGCCGCGGCGACCATGTAGGTCCCGGCCTCGATGCGGTCGGGCATGACCCGGTAGGCGCAGCCGGTCAAGCCGTCCACGCCCTGAACGCGGATGACGCTCGTGCCCTGGCCCTCGATCTTCGCCCCGCAGGCAATGAGGAAATTGGCTAAGTCCACGACCTCGGGCTCGCGGGCCGCGTTCTCAATGACCGATTCGCCCCGGGCCAGGCTCGCGGCCATGAGCAGGTGCTCGGTGCCGCCCACGGTGGGAAAGTCGAGCGGGATGCGCGCGCCGGTCAAGCCCTGGCAGGAGCCTTTGATGTAGCCCTCGGTCAGCTCGAAGTGCGCCCCGAGCTTCTCCAGGCCCTTTAAGTGCAGGTCCACCGGCCGGGCGCCGATGGCGCAGCCGCCGGGCAGGGCCACCCGGGCCCGGCCGGTGAGGGCCAAGAGCGGCCCCAGGCAGAGCACCGAGGCGCGCATGGTCTTGACCAGCTCGTAGGGCGCCTCGTGTTTTCGCTCGCTGCAGGCCAGGAGCACGGTGTTGCCGTCGAACTCGGCCTCGCAGCCGAGGATGCGCAGGAGTTTCAGCGAGGTATGGATGTCCGCCAGGCGCGGCACGTTGGTAAGGGTAACGGGGCCTTCGGGCAGGATGCAGGCCATGAGGATGGGCAGGGCGGCGTTCTTGGAGCCGCTGATGCGGATGCGCCCCGATAGGGCCACGCCGCCTTCGACCATGAGCTTGTCCATGAAAGTCTCCTTGCCGGGCGGCAATCCGCCACCCCGGCGAGGGGGTTGTGGCCCAACCTAGGCCGCTTTGTCCACCCCCTTGCGCGGGCAGAGGTCAGCCACCCGGCAGCGCGAGCAGAAGGGTTTTCGCGCCTGGCACACGGCCCGGCCGTGCTGCACCAGCAGATGGTTGACCTCGCCCCAGACCGAGCGGTCGAAGACCGCGCACAGGTCCTGCTCGATGCGCTCCGGGTTCTCGGAGTCGGTCAGGTCCATGCGGAAGGCCAGGCGTTTGGCGTGGGTATCGATGGCGATGCCCTCGACCACGCCCATGGCCGTACTCAGCACGATGTTGGCCGTCTTGCGGGCCACGCCCGGCAGGCGGATCATCTCGGCCATGGTCCGGGGCGGCGTCCCCCCGAACTCGGTCATGACCATCTTCGCGCAATTGATCAGGTTTTTGGCCTTGTTGCGGAAGAAGCCGGTGGAGCGCACCACCTCCTCCAGCTCGGCCTGGCCGGCCCCGGCCAGCTCCGTCGGCCCCGGCCAGCGCTTGAACAGGCCCGGGGTGACCATGTTCACCCGCTCGTCCGTGCACTGCGCGGCCAGGATGGTCGCCACCAGGAGCTCCCAGGCCGAATGGTGGCTGAGGAAGCTGCCCGCGGGATTGTAGTCCTGCCGCAGCCGGTCGAGGATCGCCTTGGCCCGCTCGCGCTTCGTCATGTCCGCTCCCGAATGCCCGCCCCGGCACGATTTGCGCCAGGGCTCGGGCGGTTTCTGTTGTCTTCCCGGAGCCTTTGGGATAAGACCCCGGCTCAAACGGTCCCTCCACGCGGAGGCCACCGAAACATACTGGCTAGAGGCGATACACCATGAATGCGCTCTTGAAAATGCTCTGCGTGCTCGCCTTCATCTCCGTCTTCGCCGCCTTCGCCGGCGAGGACGACTCCGGCGCGGCCAAGGCCGGGGAGCAGATCGTCACTGCCATCTGCACCCGCTGCCACTCAACGGCGCGCATCTGTACCAACCTCGGCAGCGACGCCCCCTTCTGGCAGGCCATCGCCGGCAAGATGAAAAAGAACGGCGCGCCCCTCGACGAGGCCGACGTGCCCGTCCTGGTCGACTACCTCGCCGGCCTGACCGCCGGCTCCAAGCCCGTCTGCAAATAAGGAGACCGAGATGTCCCTCGCCACTCTGTACATGACCGCCCCCACCCGCGACGACTGCCTGAAGATCGGCCGGGCGCTGCTCGAGAAACGCCTGGTGGCCTGCGTCAACGTCTTCGACGGCGTCCAGTCGCTCTACTGGTGGCAAGGCAAGATCGAGGAGTCGAGCGAGGCCGTGCTCATCGCCAAGACCCAGATGCGCCTGGTCAACGCCTGCGTCGAGGCCGTGAAGCCCCTGCATCCCTACGAGGTGCCCTGCATCACCGGCATCCCGGTGCTCAAAGCCAACCCCGACTACATCCGCTGGGTCATTACCGAAACCGAACCCAAGGAAGACGAGGCCTAAGCCATGCGCATCTTCGTCTCCGGCTCCCTGGCCTACGACCGGATCATGAACTTCCCGGGCAAGTTCTCGGACCACATCCTGCCCGACAAGATCCACATCCTGAACGTCTGCTTCCTGGTGGACGGACTGCAGGAGAAATTCGGCGGCACGGCCGGCAACATCGCCTACAGCCTGACCATGCTCGACGAGCAGCCGCTGGTCCTGGGCACCGGCGGCAAGGACTTCGACGCCTACGCCCGGCGCCTGCGCCAGCTCGGCCTGTCGCTCGAAGGCGTGCGCACCGTGGACTCCGAGTTCACCGCCGGCGCCTACATCACCACCGACCAGTCCGACAACCAGATCACCGGCTTCAACATGGGCGCCATGAAGCACCCCTCGCTCTTCCACTTCGAGCGCGTGCCGCCCGCCGAGGCCATCGCCATCGTCTCCCCCGGCAACCTCCAGGACATGCAGGACTACCCGCGCACCTACCGCGAGCTGAACATCCCCTACATCATCGACCCCGGACAGCAGATTCCGGCCTTCGACGGCGAGCAGCTCCTGGACATGATCACCGGCGCCTTCGCCCTGGTGACCAACGACTACGAGCTGGAAATGATCATGCGCGCCAGCGGCGAGTCCAAGGCCGACCTCTTGCGCCGCGCGGGAGCCCTCGTCACCACCCTGGGCGACAAGGGCTGCCTGGTGGCCACCGGCGGCGAGACCGTGGCCGTCCCGGCCGTGCCCGTGGCCAAGACCTACGACCCCACCGGCGCCGGCGACGCCTTTCGCGCCGGGTTACTCAAGGGCCTGACCCTGGGCAAGGACCTCGTGTCCGCCGCCCGCCTGGGCGCCACCTGCGCCAGCTTCTGCGTGGAACGCTACGGCACCCAGGAGCACGCCTTCAGCCTCGACGAATTCCGCACCCGCCACCGCGCCGCCTACGGCGAGGACGGGCTGTAAGAAGCGGGGGGAGGCGGAGGAACTTTTTGAAAAAAGTTCCTCCGCCTCCCCCCGCACCCCCCTCCACCTCTTCAAAAACCTTGGGTTTTATTGGGCTGCGCGGCGAAGTATCCGGGCTAGTGCATCAGGTGCGGCACGAGCAGGACGAACTTGGGGAAGACGGTCATGAGCACGAGGGTGCCGATGAGCACGTAGATGAAGGGCATGAGCTCACGCACGATGGCCCCGAAGGGCACGCCCGAGATCTTCTGCAGGATGAAGATGTTGATTCCGAAGGGCGGGGAGAGCAGCCCGATCATAAGATTTAAGACCACGACCACGCCGAAGTAGACCGGATCCACGCCGACGGCGTCCATGACCGGCAGGAACACGGGCACGGCGATGGTCAGGATGGCGATGAGCTCCATGAACATGCCCATGACCAGCAGGATGACGTTGATGATGAGCATGAGCCAGATGGGGTCATGGGTCAGGGAGAGCATGGACTCGCGGATCATCTGCGGGATCTGCTCCGTGGACACCAGCCAGCCGTAGAGGGCCGCGGCGGCGACGATGAGCATGATCGCGGCCGTGGATGCGCCGGCCTGGCGCAGCAGCCGCGGGATCATGGACAGCTTCACGCTGCGGTCCACGACCACGCCGAGGATCAGGGCGTAGATCACCGCCACCGCGGCGGCTTCGGTCGGGCTGAAGATGCCGCCCCAGATGCCGCCGAGGATGATCACCGGGAGCATGACCGTGGGCAGGGACTCGATGAACACCCGTCCGATCTCCCGCGCGCTCGCCCGCCTGGACTTCTGCCGGTAGCCGCGGCGCTTGGAGATGAAGGCGATGTAGGCCATCATGGCCAGGCCCATGAGCACGCCGGGCAGGATGCCGGCCATGAACAGCTCGCCGATGGCCGCGCCGGAGATGACCCCGTAGATGACCATGGGCACGCTCGGCGGGATGATCGGGCCGATGGTCGAGGAGGCGGCGGTGACCGCGGCGCTGAAGGCCGGGTCGTAGCCGTCGTCGTTCATGGCCTTGATCTCGATCAGGCCCAGGCCCGAGGCGTCGGCCACGGCCGAGCCGGACATGCCGGAGAAGAGCATGCTGGCCAGCACGTTGACGTGGGCCAGGCCGCCGGTGATGTGGCCGACCAGGGTGTTGGCCAGCCTGAAGATTTTTTCCGTGGCCCCGGAGTGGTTCATGATCTCCGCGGCCAGGATGAACAGCGGGATGGCCAGCATGGGGAAGCTGTCCAGGGAGTTGGTCAGGCGCTGGGCCAGGATGAGCAGCGGCAGCGCGCCCTTGTAGAGGATGAGGCAGAGGCTCGAGAAGAGCAGCGCGAAGGCCACGGGCAGGCCGAGCAGCAGAAAGAGGAGCAGGCCGCCAACGAGGATCAGGGTCGACATGGGCTTTTCTCCTTGACGGGCTCAGCGGGCCGCGGCCGTTTTCTCGGCGAACAGACGCTTGAGGTCCTGGATCAGGTGCCAGACAGCATAGAAGGCCATGAGCACGGAACCGGCGAGGACCGGCAGGACCATGACCGAAACCGGGAAGCCGGTGGCCGGCAGATGCATGCTGTGCATGGCCGGCAGCATGACCCAGGCGCCGTAGACGACCACGCCCATGGTGGCCAGGATCACCATGCCCCGGACGATTTCGAGCCCCTTGTTCAGGCTCGGGGGGAAGCCGAAGGCGTCGACCACATCGATGGAGATGTGGGTGCGCGAGAGGGAGGCCTCGGCCCCGCCGATGAACACGAGGTAGATGAAAAGCAGGCGCGAGAGTTCCTCGGGCCAGGGCAAGGGGTTGCCGAGGATGAACCTGAAGAGGACCTGCAGGGACACGAAGAGGAGAATGCCGCCGAGCGAGAGCATGGTCGCAAGCCCGATAAGCTTCTCCAGCCAGGACATGAACGTGCGCATACGATCTCCCCGGTCGCCCGCCCGGAGCATGGTGCTCCGGGCGGGCCGGTCAGCTTATTTCCATTCGGACTTGATGGTCTCGACGACTTCCTTGGAGTAGCCCACGTCCGCGGCCAACTTGTCGAAGTTGGCGCGGAAGTGCTTCTGCCAGGCCGGGATGTCCGGGTCGATGATGTTCTCGCCCTCGGCGGCCATCTTCTTCTCGGCGTCCTCGATGTCCTTGGCGACCTGCTCGTTGTGCCAGGGGGCGACCTCGAGGGCGGCCTCGGCCAGGGCCTTCTGCACGTCCGCGGGCAGCTTCTGGAAGAAGGCCTCGGAGATCATCACCCCGGTCTCCTCGTAGTTGTGCTTGGAGCGGGTGAGGTTCTTGGCGATGGTGTGGTACTTGTTGAAATAGAGCCAGTTGGAGGCCTGCTCGGTGCACTGGACCACGCCCTGCTGCAGGCCGGTGAAGGTCTCGGCCAGGGCGATGGGCGTGGGCGCGGCGCCGGCCAGCTTGAACTGCTCGATCCAGCTCTTCTGCTCGGGCACGCGGATCTTCAGGCCCTTCAGGTCCTCCACGGTGCGCAAGGGCACGGTGGCAATGAAGTTGCGCGGGCCGCGGTCCCAGTTCTGGGCCAGCAGGCGGATGCCGTGCTTGGTGCGCAGGGTCTCGCCCAGCTTGGCGTACATGGGACCCTGGTGGAAGGCGCGGGCCTGGTCCTGGTCGTTGAAGACGTAGAGGCTGCCGGTGACCCAGAAATCCTTCTCGAAGGCGCCGAGCCAGGTCGTGCCACCGATGAACATCTCGATGGTGCCGAGCTTCATGCCCTGGAGCATGTCCATGGCGAAGCCCAGCTGCGAGGCCGGGTAGATCTCGACCTTGGCCGCGCCGCCGGTCTTCTGGGCGACGAGCTCGGCGAATTTCTCGGCGGCCCGAGTGTCGATGTGCCCCGGGGGATCGATGAGCCCGGCCTTGATGATGGTCGGTCCGGCGGCGGCGCTGAGGGCTGCGCCCAGGAGCGCGCAGAACGCGAGGAGAGTCACGGCGAGAAGCTTCTTCACTGGGTTCCTCCTGCTGTTATGGTTCGCGCGCCGCCCGGACGACATCATCCGGCGGCGCCAAGTTCCCTGCATGAGGCGCGGATGACCAGGTCGGTGTCCAGGCAGTAGTGCCGGGGGCCGCTCTTGCCCGCGGCGTGGTCCAGGACGACCTGGGCGGCCAGTTTGCCGATCTCGTAGGCATTGACCCTGATGGTGGTCAGGGGGGGATGCATGTAGGCAGAGACGTCCGTGTCGTCGAAGCCGATGATGGACACGTCGCCAGGGATGTCCCGGCCGCGGCGGCGGGCGCCATGCATGGCGCCGATGGCCAGGATGTCCGAGGCGGCAAACACGGCGCTCGGCGGGTTGTCCAGGGAGAGAAGCGTCTCCATGGCCGCTCGGCCCTCGACCAGGGCCGGCATGCGCTCCAGGACGAGCTCGGGCGCGGGGGTCAGCCCGGCCTCGCGCATGGCCGCGAGGAAACCCTCGAAGCGCTCGGCGACCCGGGCCACGCGGGTGTAGGGGCCGATGATCAGCCCGATGCGCCTGTGGCCCAGACCGATCAGGTGGCGGGTGGCGGCGTAGGCGGCCTGGCGGTTGTCGAAGCCGACGTAGCTGACGTTCGGGTTGGAGGGCTTCTCCCAGACCACGACCAGAGGCAGGGTCGTCTCCTTGGCCAGCTTCTCGACCAGGGCCTGCTGCTCGAAATGGAAGCCGGTCAGGATGATGCCGGCCACCCGGCGCTGCAGGAAGATGTCGAGGAGCTTTCTTTCCATGGCCGCGTCGTAGCGGGTGGAGCCCTGCATGACCGAGAAGCCAGCGGCCATGGCCGTGTCCTGGATGCCGAGCAGGGTGTTGCCGAAGAGGGAATTGTTGGCCATGGGCACGAGCACCCCGATGACCGTGCTGCGCTTGCTCGACATGTCGCCGGCCGCGGCGTTGTAGATGTAGCCGTTCTCCTTGGCGATGGCCCAGACCAGCTCGCGGGTCTGGGAGCGGACCTTGTCCGGGTCGCGGAAGACCCGCGAGACGGTGGCCACCGAGACGCCGGCCAGGCGGGCCACTTCCTTCATGTTGAGTTCTTTCATGATCTCTCCCAGCGTTGGGGTTTCGCGCTGGCCGGCAGCCTACAATTTGTAAGTAGTTTCAGTATTGCCAAACATTCAAGTTTGTCAACAAAAATCCTCAGATCTGCCAATCGGCCAGGAGCAGATATTTAGGAGTATGATCGGTAGGATAAATTTCCTTGCGCTTTCCCCAGGGCTTATGTAACTACTTTCAAAACACCGGAGCCAGGCTTCGGTTCTCTCGGCGAGCAAAGGAGGTCCCATGCAGGACGTGCTTCTGGATTACGGCGATACCAAGATGCGGGTGGAATTGCCGGATACGGCCACGGTGGTCCGCTTTGGTCAGACCTACGTCGATCCGCCCAAATGCGACCCCGTGGCCGCGACCAGGCAGGCCCTGGCCGCGCCGCTGGACATGCCGCCGCTCTCTGAGCTCGGCGGGCCGGACAGGAAGGTGGTCATCGCCTTCCCCGACCGGGTCAAGGGCGGCGCCCAGGAGCTCGCCCACCGCAAGGTCTCCATCCCCCTGGTGGTCGAGGAGCTCGTAAAGGCCGGCACCAGGCTCGAGAACATCACCCTCGTCTGCGCCATGGGCCTGCACCGCATGAACACCCTGGAGGAGTGGTACTGGTATCTGGGCCGGAAGATCGTGGACCAGTTCTACCCCGGCCGCCTGGTCAACCACGACGCCGAGGACCCCAATATCTGCAACTACGGCCAGGACGGGATGGGCAACCCGGTCTACATGAACCGCCTGGTGGCCTCGGCCGACGTGGCCATCGTCATCGGCCACTGCTCCGGCAACCCCTACGGCGGTTACTCCGGCGGCCACAAGATGGTCGCCACGGGCCTAAGCCACTGGCGTTCCATCGCCTCGCACCACTGCCCCCAGACCATGCACCGCGACGACTGGCTGGGTGCCTCGCCCAAGGGCCGGATGCGCGAGCAGTTCACCTCCATCGCCAAGGCCATGGAGGCCGGCATGGGCAAGAAGTTCTTCGCCGTGGACGCGGTGGTCGGCCAGTTCGCCGACGTGCTTGCGGTCCACGCCGGCTCGCTGGACGCCGTGGAGAAGGCCTGCTGGCCTCTGGCAGATAAGCGCACCAACGTGGTCTTGAAGGACGTATCCGAGCCGGCCGACGTGCTGCTCATGGGCCTGCCGCGCAACTTCCACTACGGCCCGGGCATGGGCTCCAACCCCATCCTCATGAGTCTCGGCATCGGCGGCCAGCTCTCGCGCTGCTGGCACGCCCTGCGCAAGGACCCGGTGATCATCGCCGCCGCGGTCTGCGACGGCTGGTTCAACGGGTCCTGGTTTCCGTCCTACGAGGAGACCTATGAGCAGCTCCAGAACTACTGCTCGGCCGCGGAGTACCTGGCCTCGGACCAGGCCCGGGAGATGGCCCGGAACCCCGAATACACCTACGCCTACTCCAATTTTTACCGCTACCACCCGTTCCACGCCATGTCGATGATCAGCGGCGGCTCCGTGCCCCTCCAGCGCTGCCCGGCGGTCTACCTGGTCGGGCCGAAGAAGCCGCGCTACGCCCGGGGAATGGGCTTCGTCCCGGTGCCCACCTTCGAGGAGGCCCTGCGCCAGGCCGGGCGTTTCGTCGGCAAGGCCCCCAAGATCCTGTGCACCCCCGAATGCTTCTCGGGCGGCGCCGCCCCGCACCTGCACCTCGCCGGCTCGCGATAGGAGAAAAACCAGCCATGAAAAAAGTCGCCATCATCGGCCTTGGGGTCATGGGCTTCACCGCCGCCGGGCGAGTGCTCGCAGCCGGACATACGGTCAGCGGCTTCGATCCTTCGGAAAAGGCCTGCGAGCGGGCCGCGGCAGCCGGCGTCCGGGTCGCGGCCTCGGCGGCCGAGGCCGCCCGCGGCGCCGACGTCGTGCTCCTCTTCCTGCCCGGCCCGGACCAGATCATCGGCTGCCTGACCGGCGGGGTCTTTGCCGCGCTCGCTTCCGGCGCGGTGGTCGTGGACCACTCCACCGTGGACCCGGACACCAGCCGGAAGATGGCGGGAGAAGCCGTGAAGGCTCATCTGAGGTATGTGGACGCCCCGGTGCTGGGCCGGCCCGGCGCGGTCGGCAAGTGGGCCCTGCCCATCGGCGAGACCCCGGGCGCGCTCGACTCCTGCCGCGAGGTGCTGAACGCTTACGCCGGGGCCATCATCCCGGTGGGCGGCCCGGGCAGCGGCAACATCATCAAGCTGCTCAATCAGCTCATGTTCGGGGCCATCAACGCCATGACCGCGGAGATGATGGCCATCGCCGACGGCCTGGGCGTTGCCCCGGCCCGGCTGTTCGAGATCATCACCGCCTCCCAGGCGGGCACGGTCAGCAACCTCTTCAAGGAGCTCGGCTCACGCATAGCGGCCGACGACTTCGAGAGCCCGACCTTCAGCGTGGACCTGCTCATCAAGGACGTGCACCTGGCCGTGGACATGGCCAGGAACAATGGCACCCCGCCCATCCTCGGCCGGACCGTGGAATACCTGAACGAGATGGCCCGGGCCCAGGGCTGCGGCGCCAAGGACACGGCCGTCATGTGGAAATGCGTGAAAAGGAGCTGGCAGGGATAGCAAACGCCCCGATCCCCGGCCACGCCCGGCGCCCGGCCCACCACTCGCCGGATTCGCCGCCATAAGGCCCCCTCCCCCCGCGGTCCCGATCCCCCGGAGGTGAGGGGGCCTTCACCTGCGGTCGGGGTCGTGCCTGCTGCATGCCGAAGAGCATGGACCAGCCGATGAACTTTGCACGACGGGAGTTTCGCGGACGAGCGCCCAACCGCCGCAATGCGCGCCACGGGCCTCGATGCCAAGCCCACGCCAGGACTGGCCCGGGGTCAATTCGTCATCCGGGCCGACAGCGGCTTCTGCCGTCACAAGATGCTTTCATGGCTCGAGCGGCCGGAAATGGCTCGAGCGGCCGGAAGCGGTGGCGGCTCCCCGGATGACGTACCGGGACGGTACTCGGCGCACCAAGGTACCAATAGGAAATCGAGGGGTATCGGGCTGCGCGGCCCTGCCGGGATGCGGCGGCATATCCGCCCTCTCCCCTTCGCGGCTTCTTTCCTTCCTCCCAGCTTCCCTCACCTCGTATACGTCACCACCCGTCTGGCCGAGACGTAGCGCGAGTCGAAATAAGTGTCGGTGAGCAGCACCAGGGTCACGCCCTTGCTCGAGGAGGCGTGGGCCAGCAGGTTGCCGCCGAGGTACAGGCCCACGTGGGTGATGGTCCCGGCGCCGCGGGTGTCGAAGAAGACCAGGTCGCCGAGCATCAGCGCCTTGCGCTCCACGGCTTCGCCGGCCGCTGCCTGCTCCCGGCTGACCCGGGGGATGCGGTAGCCGTTCTCCTTCAGCACCAGCTGGGTGAAGCCCGAGCAGTCCGTGCCCTCGCGCGAGCCGCCGCCCCAGACGTAGGGCGTGCCCAGGAAGGACTCCACCGCGCCGCGGAAGGTGTCGAAGTCGAGGGCCGGGCGCGGCCCCGGCCCCTCGGGCTCGGCCGGCTTCCCGGCCCGGAACTTCTCCGGCCGGGCCAGGATCTCGGCCACGATGGCCTCGGCCGTTCCGAGCTTCTGGGCCTTGGAGACGAGCATCCAGAGCGCGACCTTCTGCGCATCGAGGCCTTGTTTCCCGGCCTCGATAAGGCCCTGGGCAAAGGTCGTGAAATCCGCCTCGGGCCAGGCCTCCTCCTCGGCGTGGACGATCATCTCCTGCATGACCGGCAGGGGGAGATTCACGGCCCCGCAGGCCTGCATGGCCAGGGCATAGGCCTTCAGCCGGGCCGGGGCGATGTCCGTGCCGAAGGCCAGCAGGGCCAGCTCCACGGTCTCGTCCACCGGCGCGCCCGCGGCAATGGCCGCAAGGCAGCCTTCCGCGGCCTTGAAGGCCGTTTCCGTCCCGACCTCGTCGAAGCGGGCCTGGGAGAGGATGGCGTAGAGCGGGGGGCCGAAGTCGAAGCCCAGGCCGGCGGCGGCGAAGCGCTCCCGCGCCAGGGCGGTCCAGCGCTCCTTCTCCGCCTGCGCCAGGCCCTGGTCTCCCGCCACCAGCCGGCCGAAGCTGACCAGCCCGTCCGGGACCTCTCCGGCCGAGGCCGGCGCCGCGGCCAAACCGAGCAGGACGACGAGGCAGCATGCCGCCAACCGGCCGGATCGCCTGAGCATAGCGTATCTCCCTGAAGTGAAGGACTGCACCGAATCTAGCGGCTTCCCGGCCGTTCGGCAACATTTCCTGCCTCTTCGCTTGCCCCCGGGCCGCAACTGGGGCTATAGGATGCGCAGCCTGTGTCTCCGGCGGCCATTTTGCCGGACGCACCACACCCACATGCCGAAAAACGACACCCGCCCTACGGCCCGGGAACCCATCGAGCCGCTCCTCGTCTGCGGCGCCTCGGACCTGGCCCGCGAGATCCAGGCCGGCCTGAAGGATCAGGGCCTTACCTGCCTGCTCGCCCCGGCCCCGGCCGCGATGATCGAGGAGCTGGCCGACGGCGCCCCTCGCCTGCTCCTCCTGGCCATGCCCGACGGCCCCGATGCCTGCCGCGAGATCCTGGCCGACTGCCGCCGCCGCTTCCCCGACACCCCGTGCCTGGGGGTCTTTCCGCCCCTGCGGAAAGCCCTGGGCCTTGACCTTCTGTCCCACGGCATGGACGACTTCGTGCTCGGCGGCGAGGGCTTCAGCCTCGAGCTGACCCACCGCGCCCGCCTGCTGCTGGAACTCCACAGCCACCGCGAGGCCGTGCAGAGCTGCCAGGACGCGGGCTCGGCCCTGGGCTGGGTCGAGCGGATCACGGTCGAGAACGTGGACGGCATCCTCATCCGCGACCCCGACGGCCCTATTCTCTACGCCAACCCCGCCGCCCGCCGGATGTTCTGCCTCGACCTGCCCGAGCTGGCCGACCGCAAGCTGGGCCTGCCCCTGACCGGCGGCGAGCCCGAGGAGCTGGCCATCGACTGCCCCGGCGGAGCCATGACCGTGGAGCTGCGCAGCGTCGAGATAGACTGGAAGGGCCGGCGGGCCGTGCTCGCCTCCATCCGCGACATCACCCGGCGAAAGGAGATGGAAGGCGAGCTCAAATCCGCCAAGGAGGCCGCCGAGGCCGCCAACCGCGCCAAGAGCTACTTCCTGGCCCGCATGAGCCACGAGATACGCACCCCCCTGACCAGCGCCATCGGCATGATCGAGCTGGCCCAGGCGGCCATGGCCTCGCCCGCGCGCCTGGCCCACTACCTTTCCCTGGCCCGCCAGGCGGCCGAATCCCTGGTCCACCTGCTGAACGACATCCTCGACTTCTCCAAGATCGAGGCCCACAAGCTCGAGCTCGAATCCGCGCCCTTCGACCTGCAGGAGAACATCGAAACCTGCCTGGCCGTGTTCCGCGACCTGGCCCAGCGCCAGGGTCTCGGCTTCGAAAGCCGCCTGAGCCCCGACCTGCCGGCCTTCCTCCTGGGCGATGCCGGCCGCCTGCGCCAGGTGCTGACCAACCTCCTGTCCAACGCCATCAAATTCACCGCCAGCGGTGGCATCCGGGTCGAAGCCGAGCCCGAGCCCGCGCCTCCCGGCCAGCACCCCGGCCTCGGCGACACCGTGACCCTGCGCTTCATGGTCCAGGACACGGGCCTGGGCATCCCCGCCGAACGCCACGAGGAGATCTTCAACCTCTTCTCCGATTCCCGCCGGCCGGCCCTGAACGGCAAGGAAGGCACCGGCCTGGGCCTGAACATCTCCCGCCAGCTCGTGGCCATGATGGGCGGCCGGGTCAAGCTCGAGAGCCGGCCCGGACACGGCAGCACCTTCCAGTTCACCGCCCGCTTCACCCTGCCCGAAAACCACGACCAGGCCGCCCCGGCCGCGGCCCGGGCCAGCGCCCCCCGCTCGGCCCGCGTGCTCCTGGTCGAGGACAACCCCGTCAACCAGCTCTACATCTCGGAAATGCTGCGCCAGGCCGGACACGACCTGACCACCGCCGACTCGGGCTTCGCCGCCCTGGACCTGCTCGCAAAACAGACCTTCGACATCGTGCTCATGGACATCCAGATGCCCGGCCTGGACGGCGTGGAAACCACCCACCGCATCCGCCGCCGGCAGGCTCCGGTCCTCGACCCGGACATCCCCATCGTGGCCATGACCGCCCACGCCCTCAAGGGCGACCGCGACCGCTTCCTGGCCGAGGGCATGAACGAATACGTCTCCAAACCCGTGGATTTCCCCCGCCTGTTCGCCATCATGGACCACCTAGTCGCCGGACAGGCCGCCCCCTCCCCCCAGCGGACCGCACCCGCGTCCCAGCCGAAGCCGGAGCGCCCGGTCGTCAACCGAGACTGGCTGGATCGCATGGCCACCAACCGCAAGGACTTCGTCAAGCGCATGTTCGGCGTCTACATCGAGGCCGAACCCAAGCGCCTGGCCGATACCGGCCAGGCCCTGGCCGCCGGCGATCTGGCCAAGGTCGGCGTCCTGGCCCACTCCATCAAGGGCGCCTCGGCCACCCTGGGCGGCGAAGGCACCCGCCAGGCCGCCAGCGAACTCGAAGCCGCGGCCAAGGCCGGCGACACCGCCCGGGCCAGGACTGCCCTGGCCGACCTCGAGATCGAGTTCAGCCGCCTGCTGGATTTCATGCGCAGCTTCATCGCGGCGAATTGAGGTGAATCGAGGCCTCCGGCGGCCGGGGGGCCGTGGACCCCCCGGACCCCCCGAGCTCGGCCGGGAGTTTTCGGGCGTCGGCCAAGGCCCCGCCGCCCGAAAACTCCCGGCCGGACTGGCCTCTTGAAAAAGGCTGTGCTGATCGATCATCGGCTCCGATGCATGTTCCGATCGAAAAGAAAAGCCGCCGGCAAGGGTGGAGAGGGGGTGGCCGGGTCGCATGACTGTCCCTTCAACCCGCACTGTTGGCCGGTTCGAACCTCTTCACCTTCACCGGCTTCTTTCCGAAGTCCCACAACACGGCCAGGCCGTGCGCGTGGTTCATGACCCCGTTCATGACGCCATCCTTTCCCTTCTTCACCATCACCGGCTGCCTTTCCGCCTCTCGCTCCACTCGTCCCGACTCCCGGGGAAGGGCATGACCGGCCCCTTGTCACCACGCTGAAAATCGAAGCCGGCCGGTGCGAAGAACACCGGCCGGCTTCGATTTTCAGACTGCGGGGTCAAGGGGGATCATCCCCCTTGCGGGGTGCAGGGGCGGCGCCCCTGCCCGCCGGAGGCCTACCACACCCCGCGCACTAGCGCAGCATGTCGGCCATGGTCAGGAGCTTGCCGGGCTTCTGGCCGCCGATCCATTTGACAGCCCTGAGCGCGCCCTGGGCGAAGTTCTCGCGAGTATGGGCGCGGTGGGTGATCTCGATGCGCTCGCCGGGGCCGAAGAAGTAGATGGTGTGGTCGCCGACCACGTCGCCGCCGCGCAGGGTCTGGACGCCGAGCTCGCCGGCCGGACGGGGGCCGATGATGCCTTCGCGGCAGAAGCGGGCGATGTCGTTCAGGGTCGTGCCGCGGGCTTCGGCCAGGCATTGGGCGAGCTTGATGGCCGTGCCGCTGGGGGCGTCGGCCTTCTTGTTGTGGTGGATCTCCATGATTTCGAGGTCGTAGCCCGGGCCGAGGCGTTCGACCAGGAGCGGCAGGATGGAGAGCAGCGTGTTCACGCCGACGCTCATGTTCGGCGACCAGAAGATGCGGGCGGTCTTGGCCGCGTCCTCGAGCACGGCCAGTTCCTCGGGCTTGAGGCCGGTGGTGCCGATGACCGCGGCCCGGCCCGAGTCGCGCACGGCCTTGGCCACGTTCATGCTGGAGATCGGGGAGGTGAAGTCGATGACCACGGCGTCGGGGGTTTTCTTGAGCAGCGACAGGATGTCGGTGGATACCGGGCAGCCGAGTTTTTCCAGGGCCTGCTCGCTGCCCGGGCGTTCGACGGCGCCGGCGAGGCTCAGCTCGGGATCGCGGCTGATGAGGTTGACGAACGTCTGGCCCATGCGGCCGGCGGCGCCGTTGACGATGACGGGAATGGCCATGACCGACTCCTCCGTAATGCGGTTGATGAGTCAGCTCACCTTAGCCAAGTCGCGAAACTTGGCAACATCAATGATGGCCAGGCCCAGCTTGCGGGCCTTGTCCAGCTTGGAGCCCGGGCTTTCGCCCACGACCACGTAGTCCACGTTTTTCGAGACGCCGGAGGCGACGATGCCCCCGGCGCGTTCGACCAGGCGCTCGGCCTCGCCGCGGGGCAGGCCCTCCAGGCTGCCGGTGAAGAGCACGCGCTTGCCGGTCAGGGGGCCGGCGGCCGGGGCGGCAGAGGCGGCTGCCGCCGGGATGCCGAGGGCTTTGAAGCGGGCCAGCAGCTCCTGGTTCGCGGAGTCGGCGAAGAAGCCGGCGACGGACCGGGCGATCTTGTCCGAGACGCCGGGCAGGCGGTCCAGGTCTTCGACCGTGGCGGTGGAAAGCTCCTCGATGCTCGGGAAGTTGTCGGCCAGCAGGCGGGCGGTCTCCTCGCCGACCAGCGGGATGCCCAGGGCGGCCAGGAAGCGCTGCAGCGTGGTGGAGCTGCGGGCCGCGGCGATGGCGGCGATGATGTTGTCGGCGGATTTGTCGCCCATGCGCTCGAGCGGCAGGAGTTGGTCCTTGGTCAGGCCGAAGAAGTCGGCCGGGGTGCGCACCAGTCCGGCGTCCACGAAGGCCTCGACCCATTTGGGTCCCAGGCCCTCGATGTCCAGGCCGGCCTTGGACACGAAGTGGTAGAGCTGCTCCAGGTGCTTGGCCGGACAGTCGGGATTGACGCAACGGAAGATGCGCTCGGAGGTGGCCCGGACCGTACCCTCGCAGATGGGGCAGCGGGTGGGGAAGGTGAAGTCGCGCTCGTCGCCGGTGCGCTTCTCGGTGAGCGGCCGGACGAGCTCGGGGATGACGTCGCCGGCGCGCTGGATGAGCACGCGGTCGCCGATTTTAAGGCCCATCTCGCGGATGTAGTTCTCGTTGTGCAGGCTCGCGCTGGCCACGGTCACGCCGCCGACCTCCACCGGGGTCAGCGCGGCCACGGGGGTCAGCGTGCCGGTGCGGCCGACCTGGACGTGGATGCCCGTGAGCGTGGTCTCGGCCTGGTGGGCCGGGAATTTCCAGGCCAGCGCCCAGCGCGGGGCTCGCGCGGTGAAGCCGAGGAAGCGCTGCAGGGCCACGGCGTTCAGCTTGGCCACCAGGCCGTCGATCTCGAAGGCCAGCTCGTCGCGGGTCAGGCCCAGGGCGGCGAAGTGTCCGGCGACCTCGTCTGGCTCGGCGCAGAGCCGGGCCTGGGGCGGGAGGGGCAGGCCGAGAGATTTCAGGCCCAGGATGATCTCCTGCTGGGTGTGCCAGTCGATCCCCTCCACCCGGCCGACGCCGTAGGCGAAGAAGCGCAGGGGGCGGCCGGCGGTGATGCGCGGGTCGAGCTGGCGCAAGGACCCGGCGGCGGCGTTGCGGGGGTTGGCGAAGATCTTGCCGCCCTCCTCCTCCTGGCGGGCGTTCAGGGCGTGGAAATCCTTCTTGGTGATGACCACCTCGCCGCGGACCTCGAGCAGCGAGGGCAGCGCGTCCGGCTCGCCCATGAGGCGCAAGGGCACGTTCTTCACCGTGCGCAGGTTCTCGGTCACCTCCTCGCCCACTTCGCCGTCGCCGCGGGTGGCGGCGGTGACCAGCCGGCCGCGCTCATAGATGATCTCCACGGCCAGGCCGTCGAGCTTGGGGTCGATCCAGAACTCGCCCAGGGCCTGGGGCAGGCGTTCCCAGACCGCGTTCGGCAGCTCGTCCAGGGCGGTCAAGTCCGCGCGCAGGGCGAGCAGCGGCAGGTCGCTGCGGCCCGTGCCGAAAAGCCGGTTGAGAGCATCGACGAGCCTTTCCTTTCGCTGTGGCTCCTCTCTTTCCTCCAGGAAGGGCCGGACCACGTCCTTCACCGCCCGGCGCAGCTGGTCGCGCTCCTTGTCGCCGCGCTTGCCGGCGTTGGCCTCGGCCAGGCGGCGGGAGAGCTCGTCGAGGAAGAAACGCGGGATGCGCCGGCAGAATTCGCGCCACTCCTCCTCGGAAAAGGCGTTGTCCAGGCTGTACATGGGCAGGGCGTGGCGGACCTGGCGGAAGCCCGCGGCCGGGGCGGCGCCCACGCGGTGGGTCGGCGAGGCCGGGTCGTCGAGCTCGGGGTGCGCAGCCTCGATGGCGGTAAGCTCGCGCAGCAGCGCGTCGTATTCGGCGTCGGAGACTTCCGGGGCGTCGAGGACGTAGTAGCGGTAGTTGTGGTGCTCGATGGCCCGGCGCAGGGCTTCGGCCCGCCGGGCGAGATCGTCGCGGGGCATGATGCTCCTCGTTCCTTTCCGTTCTAGGCGGGGTTGGCGCAGATGGCCCGGAGCAGCTTCAGGGACTCGGGCTGGCCCACGGTGATGAGCGTGTCGCCGGCGGCCAGGATCGTGTCCGGGCCGGGATTGAAGACCGACTCGCCGGCGGCGTTCTGGATGCTGATGATGATCACGTTGAAGCGCTGCCTGATCCCCGACTCGGCCAGTTTCTTGCCGGAAAGCTCCGAGCCCGGCTCCAGGGTCATCTCCTCCATGTGCCAGTCGATGGTGCCGCGCATGGCCAGCTCCATGACGTTGGTCACCGAGGGGCGCAGCACGCTCTGGGCCATGCGGATGCCGCCGATGAGGTGGGGCAGGACCACGCGGTCCGCGCCGGCCCGCTCCAGCCGGGCGATGTGGCTGCCGGCGTCGCCGCGGGCGATGATCATGAGCCGCGGGTTCAGCTGGCGGGCGGTCAGGGTCACGTAGACGTTGGCCGCCTCCTGGCTGAGCGCGGTGATGAGCGAACGAGCGCGCAAGAGCCCGGCAGCGGTCAGGACCTCGTCTGAGGTGGCGTCGCCGGAGACGTGCAGGGTGCCCTCCTCGGCCAGGCGCTCGACGATCTCGGGCTCCTTCTCGATCACCACCAGGGGATGGCCCTCGCGCCGGAGCTGGTCCACGACCACGCTGCCGATGCGGCCGTAGCCGCAGACGATGAAATGGTCCTTCAAGGAGTCGATGAGTTTCTGCATGCGGCGTTTCCCCCACAGGATCTGCAGCCGGCCCTCCACCAGGATCTGGGTGAAGGCGCCGATTATGTACAGGAAGATGCCCACCCCGCCGAGGATGAGAAACGAGGTGAACAGGCGCCCGGCGTCGGACAGGGGCTGGACCTCCTGGTAGCCGACCGTGGCCAGGGTGATGACCACCATGTAGTAGCTGTCGAGCAGGTTCCAGCCTTCGATGAGCATGTAGCCGGCGATGCCGGCGACGAAGACCAGGACGATGCCGGCGCAGCCGGCGATGAGGTGCCAGTACAGGCCGAAGCGGTTCCGGAGCCGGGTGAACAGGAGGTGGGTCCTGGCCAGGATGCCCATCAGGCCGTCTCCACCAGCAGGTCCTTCAGGTGCAGGATCTGGTCGCGCAAGGCGGCCGCGCGCTCGAACTCGAGCTCCTTGGCCGCGGCGCGCATCTCGCGCTCGAGCTCGCGCACGCGCTTCTCGATCTTTTTCACGTCCCCGCCATACTGCGCGGCCTCCTCGGCGACCATGGCCAGGTGCACCTCGCCGGCGTCGGGCCTGGTCTTCTCCAGGGCGCTGCCCAGCTCCTTGCGGATGGTCTGCGGAGTGATGCCGTGCTCGCGGTTGTAGCCTTGCTGCTTCTCGCGCCGGCGCTCGGTCTCGAGGACCGCGCCGCGCATGGCCTCGGTGATCTTGTCGGCGTAGAGGATGACCGTGCCGTGGTCGTTGCGCGCGGCCCGGCCGAAGGTCTGGACCAGGGAGCGCTCGGAGCGCAGGAAGCCCTCCTTGTCCGCGTCGAGGATGGCCACCAGCGAGACTTCCGGGATGTCGAGGCCTTCGCGCAGCAGGTTGATGCCGATCAGCACGTCGAACTCCCCTTTGCGCAGGGCCTGGATGATGGCTACGCGCTCCAGCGTGTCGATGTCCGAATGCAGGTAGCGCGAGACCACGCCCATGGCGTTGAAGTGCTCGGTCAGGTCCTCGGCCATGCGCTTGGTCAGGGTGGTCACCAGCACCCGCTCGCCGACGGTCACCCGCTTGCGGCACTCCTCCAGCAGGTCGTCCATCTGCCCTTTCACCGGCCGGATGTCGATCTCGGGATCGACCAGCCCGGTGGGCCGGATGATCTGCTCCACCACCCGGCCCCCGGCGCGCTCCAGCTCGAAGGCCGCGGGCGTGGCCGAGACGTAGACCACCTGGTTCAGCCGGGCCTCGAACTCCGCGAAGCTCAAGGGACGGTTGTCCAGGGCCGAGGGCAGGCGGAAGCCGAAATCGACCAGGGTGGATTTTCGCGAGCGGTCGCCGTTGAACATGCCGCCGACCTGGGGGATGGTGATGTGGGACTCGTCCACGAAGAGCAGGAAATCCTCGGGGAAGTAGTCGAGCAGCGTGGCCGGCGGCGTGCCCCTGGCGCGGCCGTCCAGGAAGCGCGAGTAGTTCTCGATGCCGTTGCAGTAGCCGATCTCCTCGATCATCTCCAGGTCGAGCATGGTCCGCTGCTCGATGCGCTGGGCCTCGACCAGCTTGTTGCCCGCCTGGAAATAGGCGATGCGCTCGGCCAGCTCGTCGCGTATCTCGACCATGGCCCGGTCCAGGTTGTCGCGGTCCGAGACGTAGTGGCTGGCCGGGAAGACGACCGTCTTCTGCATGCTCGCCAGGACCTCGCCGGTCAGCGGGTCGGTCTGGTGGATGGCCTCGACCTCGTCGCCGAAGAACTCCACGCGCAGGGCCTGCTGGCGGACGTAGGCCGGGATGATCTCAAGCACGTCGCCGCGCACGCGGAAGGTGCCGCGGTGGAAATCCACGTCGTTGCGCTCGTAGTGGACCTCCACCAGGCGGTTGATGAGCTTCTCCATGGACAGCCGCTGGCCGGCCTCCAGGGGCACGACCATGCGGGCGTAGTACTCGGGCGAGCCCAGGCCGTAGATGCACGAGACCGAGGCCACGATGAGCACGTCGCGCCGGGTGAGCAGGGCATGGGTGGCGGCGTGGCGCAGGCTGTCGATGTCGTCGTTGATGGAGGAGTCCTTCTCGATGTAGGTGTCGGAGTGCGGGAGATAGGCCTCTGGCTGGTAGTAGTCGTAGTAGGAGACGAAGTACTCCACGGCGTTGTGGGGGAAAAGCCCCTTGAACTCGGCGTAGAGCTGGGCGGCCAGCGTCTTGTTCGGCGCCAGCACCAGGGCCGGCCGGTTGACTGCGGCCACGACGTTGGCCATGGTGAAGGTCTTGCCCGAGCCCGTCACGCCGAGCAGCACCTGGTCGCGCACCCCGGCCCGAAGGTTGGCGGCCAGGGCGGCGATGGCCTGGGGCTGGTCGCCGGCGGGCGCGAACTCGCTGACAAGCTCGAAATTATCGGACATAGTGGTTTCGTTCAGACGCACTTGCCGGGCGGCGCCAAGGCCCCTTTTCAGCTCGGCCGGAATGTGGAATAGGACCCTTCCGCGCGGTGGCGAGCCATGCCCGCGCGCGAAGCGATGGTAGCCTAACGCCCGATCTTGCGCAAAGGAGGTTTCCGCATGGAACTCAACATCATCGAGTACGACTTTCCCCCGCAGTTGGAGCGGGCCTTTTCCCTGTCCATGGTCATCAAGAGCTTCAAGGGCCGCAAAGACGTCGAGGTCCACCTCTTCCGCCCGGCCTGGGACAAGGAGGAGGAAGAGGAGATGAAATGGGACTCGCTGCTCGGCTCGCCCATGGACCCGAGCCTGCCGGCCACCGAGGAGGGCAGCCGCAAGGTGCTCATGGAGTCCTTCACCGCCGGCGAGCGCGACCGCATCGTGGAGTTCCTGAAGCGCCAATACGGCGAGCGCCTGGCCGCCATCTCCTCCTATCCGCTGTCCTTCCCGGTGCCGCGCGGTCTGGTCGCGCTGTCCGACGTGCCCGAGGGCAAGTCCATCGGCATCATCCGTTTCGAGAAGCTGCCGAGCTACGACCTGGACATCCCGCTCCACGGCCTCTTCGACCTCTCCCAGCACGAGCCGATCATCGAGGCCAAAGAGTAGGTTCCATGCCCAAGCCTCTGCCCGGGCGCTTCAAACGCATCCTGGTCTGCCAGCTGCGCCAGATCGGGGACGTGCTCCTGGCCACCCCGGCCATCGAGCTCCTGGACCGGGCCTGGCCCGAGGCCGAGATCCACGTGCTGACCGAGGCGAGATGCGCCCCGGTGCTGGAGAACAACCCCCACGTGGACAGGGTCTGGGCGCTGGACAAGAAGCGTCTGGACACGC
Organism: Desulfovibrio sp. UBA6079; assembly: GCA_002428705.1. Taxonomy (GTDB): domain Bacteria; phylum Desulfobacterota; class Desulfovibrionia; order Desulfovibrionales; family Desulfovibrionaceae; genus UBA6079. The sequence continues at coordinate 41,639 of DIXN01000054.1, read as the reverse complement.
TTCCCAAGCAGCTTGCCTACTACCGCCAGTTCGGCCGGATGGGCTTCGATCTGGTGGTCGATTTCCAGCAGCTGCCGCGCTGCCGCTGGGTGACCCTGTTCTCCCGGGCTCCGGTGCGCCTGACCTTCACCCCCAAGCTGCTCAGGCGCCTCCTCTACACCCACTGGACCCGGCCGAAAGACGGCTACGCGGCCATGTCCAAGGCCTCGATCCTCTCGGCCCTGGGGCTCACCTGGCAGGGCGAGCGGCCCCGGCTCTACCTGACCGAGGCCGAGCGGGCCTGGGGCCGGCAGTACCTGCAGGGGCTCGGCGTCGGACCAGGCGACATCCTGGTGACCCTGGACCCCTCCCACCGCCGTGAGACCCGGCGCTGGCCGGCCGGGCACTTCGCCCGGCTGGCCGATCTGGCCGTCGCTGCCGAGCCGCGGCTCAAATTCCTGGTATTGTGGGGGCCGGGCGAGGAGGGGCTGGCCCGGGAGGTGGCCGCCGTGCCGGCCCGGCGGGAGCGCCTGCTCGTGCCCGAGCGGCTGCTGTCCTTGCGCGAGATGGCCGCGGTCATCGCCCAGGCCAGAGCGCACCTGGGCACCTGCTCGGCCCCGCGCCACTTCGCCGTGGCCCTTGGCGTAGCGAGCTTCGTCGTCCTCGGCTCGACCAGCCAGGCCTGGACCTATCCTGCCCCGGAGCACCGGGACGTGGCCCTGGGCCTTTCCTGCCAGCCCTGCAACGAGAACTCTTGCGCCAAGGGCGAGCCGATCTGCCTGACCCGGCTCACGCCCGAGGCCGTGGCCCCGCGCTTTCTCGACTTCCTGCGCGAAACCGGTGAAAAGGGCGCCCGCGCCTAATCGGCCTCGAACATCTCGTCCATGCGCGGGACGAAGGGCTTGACCACGGCCATGTCCGCCTCGCTCGGCCGGTTCTTGAGTGCCTGCTGGAAGCTCGCCTGGGACTGCTCCAGGTTCTTCAGGATCTCCTTCTTCTGCTCGGGCGGAAGGCTCGCATCCTTCTCGATCTCCTCCCGGGCCTCCAACAGGTCCGCCTCCATCTCGACCTTGGCCTCGTCGTACTTGACCGCGGCGTAGACGCCGAAGACCCGCCCGGCCGTGTCCATCCACTCCTCGGGCGTGTAGTTGTACTTGGAGAGCACGGCCTTCATCTGGGCGTCCCAGACGATCGACTTGGTCCAGTCGGCGGTCAGGTCGCCCGACTCGACCTCCTCTCCCTCGTCCATGGGCTCGTCGGGCATGCTGTCGGTGAGCTTCTCCAGCTCCACCCAGGTCTTGAGAAAGTTCTCGACCTTGGCCGGGGTCAGGTCCGCGGCCCACAGGCTGCCGGACCAGGCCAGCACCAGACCGACCGCTATCAGGGAGACGAAACGCGCGCGCATAGGCTCCTCCTCCAGTTGGTGGGGGCCATGCATATCCCGCTTCGGGATCGAGGGAAAGGGGGGAAAGACCCTAGTTCGGATAGGGATCGAAATCCTCGGGAAAGGCCCAGGCGCCGCGCCGGGTGGGCTGGAACACCGCCGGCCGGAGCATGGTCAGGAAGTCCTCGCGGGGAATCTCGCGTGCGCCCAGGGCGACCACGTGGGGCGTGGTCTGCTGGCAGTCGAGGAAGCGGTAGCCCCACAGGGCGAGCAGCCGGACCAGGGCCACGAAGCAGGCCTTGGAGGCGTTGGGGGCGCGGTGGAACATGGACTCGCCGAAAAAGGCCTTGCCCAGGGCCACGCCGTAGATGCCACCGACCAGGCGCCCGCCGTGCCAGGCCTCGAAGCTGTGGGCGAAGCCGGCCTCGTGCAGCTCGAGGTAGGCCTCGATCATCTCCGAGACAAGCCAGGTGCCCGGCCCCTGAGGCCTGGGGGTCTTGGCGCAGGCGGCGATGACCTCCTCGAAGGCCGCGTCCACGGTCAGCTCGAAGGGCCGCTTGCGCAGGTAGCGCGAAAGCCGGGAGCCGATGCGCAGCTCCCCGGGAAAGACCACCGGCCGGGGGTTCGGCGCCCACCACAGGATGGGCGTGTCCGGCCCGTACCAGGGGAAGATGCCCGAGCCGTAGGCGGCGACCAGCCGTTCGATGGACAGGTCGCCGCCCACGGCCAGGAGTCCGTCCGGCTCGGCGTAGCCCGGATCGGGGAAGTAGGGCTCCGGCCCGAGGAGAAATACGGACATGTCAGCTGGCGGTTTCGGGCTGCGCGGCCTCCTCGTCGGAATCCACGGACTTGGCCTTGGCCCCCGGGGTGATGCCGAAGGTCAGGGCCGCTGCCTCGGCCGCGGCCTTGGCCTTCCTGCCCTTGCCCTTGGGCTGTTCCCGAGCACGGTCCACGAGCACGGAGCCGCCCTTCTGCAGCTCGCCGAAGAGGATCGCGTCGGCCAGGCGGTCCTTCAACTCGGTCTGGATGACCCGGGCCATGGGCCGGGCGCCGAAGGCCGGGTCGTGGCCCTTCTCGGCCAGGTATTCGCGGGCCGCGTCGGTCAGGCTGACCACGACCTTCTTGGGTTTCAACTGGTCGTTCAGCTCGGCCACGAACTTGTCCACGATCCGGCCCATGATTTCGCCGGACAGGGCGTCGAAGCGCACCACGGCGTCGAGGCGGTTCCTAAACTCGGGCGAGAAGAGCCGCTCGACCTCGCCCATGGCCTTGTCCAGGTCGGCTTCCAGGCCCTGGCCGAAGCCGATGGAGGACTTGGACATCTCCCGGGTGCCGGCGTTGGAGGTCATGAGCAGGATGACGTGGCGGAAGTCCGCCTTGCGGCCGCTGTTGTCGGTCAGGGTGGCGTAGTCCATGACCTGGAGCAGGATGTTGAAGATGTCCGGATGGGCCTTCTCGATCTCGTCCAGGAGGAGCACCGAATAGGGGTTCTTGCGGATGTCGTCCACCAGCAGCCCGCCCTGGTCGAAGCCGACGTAGCCCGGAGGCGAGCCGATGAGGCGCGAGACGGCGTGCTTCTCCATGTACTCGCTCATGTCGTAGCGCACGAAGGCCACGCCCAGCACGCTCGCCAGCTGCTTGGCCAGCTCGGTCTTGCCCACGCCGGTCGGGCCGACCAGCAGGAAGTTGCCGAGCGGCTTGGTCGCCTGGCCGAGGCCCGCGCGCGAGCGCTTGATGGCCCTGGCGATGGCCTCGATGGCGCCGTCCTGGCCGAAGACGAGCTGCTTGAGCTGGCCTTCCAGGTCGTGCAGCCGGCCGCGGTCAGAGGCGCTGACCCGCTGGGGCGGGATGCGGGCCATGCGGGCGATGACCTCCTCGATCTCGTGGACCGAGATGACCTGGTTCTTGCACTTGCGCGTGAGCTTGCAGACCGCGCCGGACTCGTCGATGACGTCGATGGCCTTGTCGGGGAGCTTGCGGTCCTGGATGTAGCGTGCCGAAAGCTCGGCCGCGGACTTCAAAGCCGCGCCGGTGTAGCGCACGCCGTGATGCTCCTCGTAGTAGGGCTTCAAGCCCTTCAGAATCTCCACGGTGTCGGACACGCTCGGCTCGGGAATCTCGATCCGCTGGAAGCGCCGCGAAAGCGCCCGGTCCTTCTCGAAGACGTTCTTGTATTCCTCGTAGGTCGTGGAGCCGATGCAGCGGATCTGGCCCGAGGCGAGGAGCGGCTTCAGGATGTTGGAGGCGTCCAGGGTGCCGCCAGAGGTCGCGCCGGCGCCCACTATGGTGTGGATCTCGTCCACGAACAGGATGGCGTCGGGGTCGCCCTTCAGCTCGTTCAGCACGCCCTTCAGACGCTGCTCGAAATCGCCGCGGTACTTGGTGCCGGCCAAGAGCGCGCCCATGTCCAGGGCGTAGATCTGGGCCTTCTTGAAGGCCTCGGGCACGTCGCCGTTCACGATCTGCAGGGCCAGGCCCTCGGCCATGGCCGTCTTGCCCACGCCGGCGTCGCCGACGTAGATGGGGTTGTTCTTGCGCCGGCGAGCCAGCACCTGGATGGTCCGGCGCATCTCCTCGTCGCGGCCGATGAGCGGATCGACCTGTCCGGCCCGGGCCTTGGCCACCAGGTCCACGGTGAACTGGGACAGGAACTTGGTCTCCTTGTCCTTGCCGCAGACCCCGCCCTCGCAGGGCTTCTGCTCGGAGACGCCGAGCTTGGCCGGCTGGCCGTGGGAGATGTACTCGAGCACGTCCAGGCGGCTTACCCCCTGGGACTTCAGGAAGTAGACGGCGTAGGAGTCCTCCTCGTCGAACATGGCGGCGATGACGTCTCCGACCTCGACCTTCTCCTTGCCCGCGGACTGCATGTGCAGGATGGCCCGCTGCAGGACGCGCTGCACCCCGAGCGTCTGGACCACCTCGGAGGGGGCGGTGCTCGGCATGACCTCCATATGGTCGATGAAGAACCGCTCCAGCTGGTTGCGGAGCTTCAGCACATCGGCTCCGCACTCCATGAGGATGGCCCGGCCGGACTCATCCATGACCATGGCGAAGAGCAGGTGCTCCAGGGTCAGGAACTCGTGGTTGCGACGCTTGACCTCGCGCACGGCGGTGGTCAGGACGGATTCCAACTGCTTGCTCAGCATCTAGACCTCTTCAAGGCTGCATTTCAATGGAAAGCCGGCCTCCCTGGCCCGTTTGTGGACCAGGGACACCTTGGTTTCGGCCACTTCCAGGGGATAGACGCCGCAGACGCCGAGTCCCTTGTTGTGCACCGAGAGCATGATGTAGGTGGCCTCTGCATCGTTCTTGTGGAACACTTCCTTGAGGACCCGGACCACGAACTCCATGGTGGTGTAGTCGTCGTTGTGGAGCAGCACCTTGTAGCGCTTGGGTTCACGGACTTCCTCTTTGAGCGAGGTTTCGAAATCGAAATCTTCCCGGGGCATTTCCTGGGCCATGGGTACTCTCGCCTCTTCAATATCACACGCTTTGCTATAAGTCCGCCCGAAAAGTTGTCGAGGGGGGACGGCGAGGTCCCCTGTCGGGCGGCAGGTCTCGGGACACGCGCGCAGATGCGCGAGGGGCGGGGCGGGAGTTCGGGACGGCGCCCCCGTGCCGTCCTAGGCCGGAAGCTCGGCCATGAGCCGTTCACGCTCATGGTGATCGAAGACGAATTGGTCGTCAAGCGGCAAGCCGAGGCGGGCGAGATGCGCGTGCCACAGGGCCAGGTAGGTGGCCGTGCTGCCCGCGCAGAGATCGAAGCCCAAGGCCCCGGCTGCGGCCCGTATCTCCTCGGCCTCCCCTTCCAGCTCCGCAAACCAGCCGAAGGGCAGCCGGTCGATGCAGACCGCGAGAGCGCCCAGGCGCCAGGTCTCGCGCACTTTTTCATAGGCAAAGGCCGCACGGTAGCCGAGCCGCTCCAGGATGTGGCGCATGGCCGTGAAATCGGCCACGCCGCACTCGGCCTCACCCAGGACCTTCAGGCCCTCGGGCACAACCCCCTCGGGCGGCCACTTGACCGTGAGCACCGCGCCCCGGTCCTGGCGCAGCCGCAGGAGCATGCCCCGGGCGCGCAGGCTGCGCGCGGCGTCGTCAAAGACCAGGTTGCGCTCGAAGACCTTGTCTTGGTATACGGCCCCCAGGGCCGCCAGGCGCTCGCGCAGCCTGGAGGGGTCGTCGAGCGGGAATTTGAGCTCGGTCTCAAGCTTCACGGTCAGCCTCCGGCCCATGTTGCTAGCCTATCGGAGTCCGAGGTGCAAACGCTTCTCCTCATCGGCCTGGCCGGAGGCCTGGGCGCCCTGTCCAGGTTCGGCCTGGCCGGCTTCGTCCAGAGCCTCACCGGGGCCGACTTCCCTTTCGGGACCTTCGTGGTCAACATCCTGGGTTCGTTCCTCTTCGGCCTCATCTTCGGGCTGATCGAGGAGCGCCTGCCGGCCGGCGGCGAGCTGCGCATGATCCTGCTCACCGGCTTCATGGGCGCCTTCACCACCTTCTCGACCTTTGCCTACGAATCCTTGAGCCTCCTGCGCTACGGCCAGTGGCTGTCCGTCCTGGCCAACGTCGGCGGCCAGATCGTGCTCGGGCTCGCCGCCGTGGCCCTGGGCCTGGCCCTGGCCAAGGCCATCTGAACCGGAGACCACCATGAAGCTGAAACTTCCCGAAGAAGCCAAGCGCCTGTCCATCTACACCGGAGAGCGCGACAAGATCGAGGGCAAACCGCTGGTCGAGGCCGTGGTCGAGAAGGCCCGCGAGCTGGGCCTGGCCGGGGCCACGGTCCTGCGCGGCGCGCTCGGCTACGGCGCCAACAGCCGGATGCGGACCTCGAAGATCCTCATGCTCTCCCAGGACCTGCCGCTGGTGGTCGAGATCATCGACAGCGCGGAGAAGATCGACCGCCTCCTGCCCTGGCTGGACGAGGTCATCCGCGAAGGCCTGGTGACCATCGAGCCGGTCACGGTCTTCTTCTACCGGCACAAGGAAGGGGAAAAAGACTAAGACGCCAATGAGGGGTGGAAGAGGCATCGACGTTGGCGCAGGCTTTCCGAGCTTCACCGGCGGGACGGCTCGAACCCGTGGCGCGGTCAGAATCAAAACCAGGAAAGCCGCCGGTGAAGGGAGGACGGGGCGGACGCGGATCGAGTGCCGACCTCGGATCGGCCCGCAGCGTTGCCCCTCTCCTTTGCGGTCGCCTTTCCGACTTTCGCTCGGCGGACCGGCTCGAACGTGGCGCGCGGCGGAAATTTGAGCTGCCCACATGAAGGTCAAGACGGGACGGGGCGGATGCCGGGCTGATGAGGCTGACAATCCGCCAGGCCTTGACTCGGCTCCCTCCTTTACGGCCATCTTTTGGCTTTTTCGCCTGACGGTCAGAGCGAGTCCGGCGGCGTGGCGCGCGAACCCCACGCCCGGCCTGCTCTGCCCTTTCGCGGCCTCTTCCTCTTCACCCGCACCTGTTCAGTATCTCCCCGGCCAACGATCCGAGCGGCAGGACGCGGTCCACGGCCTTGAGCTTGATCGCCTCGCCGGGCATGCCGAAGACGATGCAGGTCGCCTCGTCCTGGGCCATGGTGTAGGCCCCGGCGTCGTGCATCTCTTTCAACCCCTGGGCGCCGTCGTCGCCCATGCCGGTCATGATCACGCCCACGGCGTTCTTGCCGGCATAGCGCGCGGCCGAACGGAAAAGCACGTCCACCGATGGCCGGTGGCGCTTGACCAGGGGCCCGTCGCGCAGCTCCACGTGGTAGCGGGCGCCGCTGCGCTTCAAAAGCAGGTGGCGGTTGCCGGGGGCGATGAGCGCCTGGCCCCGGAGCACGGTGTCGTTGTCCGCGGCCTCCTTCACCTGGATGCGGCAGATGGTGTCCAGGCGCTTGGAGAAGGCCGCGGTGAAGAGTTCGGGCATGTGCTGGACCACGACGATGCCAGGGCAGTCCACGGGCATGGCCTCGAGCAGCACGCGCAGGGCCTCGGTGCCGCCGGTGGAGGCGCCCACGGCCACGACCTTCTCGGTAGTCTGGAGGCTGGCCCGGGAGGCGGAGACGCCCGGCAGCACGGCGTCGGCCGTAAGCTTGGGCTCGACCTTGATCTGCGGCACCAGGCGCTTGAGCCTGGCCTTGGCCGCGGCCTTGACCGCGTCGCAGATGCGGATGCGCGACTCCTCGAAGAACTGGCGCGTGCCGAGCTTGGGCTTCTGGATGATCTCCACCGCGCCGGCGTCCAGTGCCTGGAGCACTGTCTCGCTGCCCCGCTCGGCCAGGGTCGAGCAGATGATCACCGGAATGGGATGCTGGCTCATGATCTTGCGCAGGAAGGTCAGCCCGTCCATGCGCGGCATCTCGATGTCCAGGGTGATGACGTCGGGGACCTGCTCCTCCATCTTGTGCGCGGCCACGAAGGGGTCGGCGGCCAGGCCGATGACCTCTATCTCCGGGTCCGTGGCCAGTATCTCGGCCAAGGCCTGGCGGACCAGGGCCGAATCGTCCACCACCAGGACCTTGATGGGCTTGTCCCTGCTCACGAGGTCTCCTCCCCGGTCTCGCGCCGGCGCTGGTAGATGGTCGGGGAATGCAGGTGCAGCGGCAGGCGCATGCCGGTCAGGCTCTCGGAATGGCCGATGAACAGCCAGCCGCCGGGCCTTAAGTGCCGGCAGAGCTTGGCCACGATGGCCTCCTGGGTGGCGCGCTCGAAGTAGATGAGGACGTTGCGGCAGAAGACCACATCCATGGGCTCGCCCTCGAGCCGGAATTCCTCCATGAAGTTCAGGCGCTGGAAGACCACCCGGTTGCGGACCTCGGGCGCGACCTTGACCAGCCGCCGGGTACGGTCCTTGCTGCGCATGAAGTGCTTGCGCATGATGGCCTGGGGCAGGTCCTCGACCTTGTCCTCGGAATAGACGCCGCGTACCGCCTGCTGCAGGACCCGGGTGGAGATGTCCGTGGCCGTGACGCTGAAGCGGAAGCCTGGCGAGGTCTCCTGGTGGGCCAGGAGGACCATGGCCAGGGTGTAGGGCTCCTCGCCCGTGGAGCAGCCGGCGCTCCAGGCCCGAAACTCGCGGCGGTTGCCGGTGCGCGCCGACCAGGCCGCCAGGACCTCGGCGCCGAGGACGTCGAAATGCTTGGGCTCGCGGAAGAAATGCGTGGTGTTGGTGGTGACGACGTTCAGGAGCTCGGTCAGCTCGGCCTCCAGCCCGGTCGAGCTGAACAGGTAGCTGCAGTACTCGCCGAAGCTGTGGAAGCCGAGCACGCGCAGGCGCTTCTGCAGCCGGGCCTCGAGCATGGTCTTCTTGGCCGGGGGCAGCTTGATGCCGCACTCGTTCTGGATGAACTCGCTCAGCTGCTGGAATTCCTTGGCGCCCATGGGCCGCGCCCCGGACCCCACGCTACGGCCGTCGTCCGCGTCCTCCATGCCCCTCCCCTTCTCCGATCCGCCCGGCAGGCCGGACCCGTTCCAGACATATATCCGCAAAAGCCGCCGGCCAGCAAGCTCCCACGCCCGCCTCCCCGGCCATGTTCCGCCTTCCGCTCGGGCCGGTCTTGGGCTATGGTCCCGGCCACCGCGAGCCGCGCCATGCCCGAAACCTCATCCGCCATCCCCGAAGCCCGAGACAACCTGCTGATCCTGCAGGACTTCTTCACCGACGCTGCGGACGGCCTCCTGCTCTCCGCCGGGCCGGAGGCGGCCCGGGCCAGGCGCGACGCGGCCATCGCGGCCCTGGAGGGACTTCTCACCTGGCAACGCCCGGCGCTGGCCGCCGGCCCGGGGCTCGCCTGGCCCTACCGCGAACTTGTGCGGCTTGAAGCCTGCCTGCGGGCCGCCGCAGACTCATCCGAGCCAAACACACGACGCCAGGCGGAACTGACCCTGGCCCGCCTGCCCGTGCCCGGGCAGTGGCGCCGGCTGGCGAACCTCGCCCCGGAGTTGGCCGCGGACCCGGAGATGTGCGACTTCCTCGCCGCCGAGACCCAGACCGGCCGGGCCAAGCTCGCGGCCAAGCCCCAATCCTACTACCGTATCGGCCATTTCTGCCAAGTCCTGAAGGCCCCGGGCAATGGCGGCGAAAAGGGCCTGCTGCGGCTCTTCTCCCTGCACTACGCCCTGGCCGACGCCAGTCTGCTCGCCGACCTGGCCCGGGACTGGGCCCTGTTCGTCGAGCCGACCATGGGCCTCATCTACCGCCACGCCTGGCTGCGGGCCTTCGACCGGCCGGAGACCATCGCGCTCTTCGGCCTGGGCGGGGCCGAGGACCGCACCTTCCTGGCCGGCCAGGGGCTCAGCGCAACGCCGTTGGCCCACGGCAGCTTCCTGCCCGAGGAGCCGGCGCCCGTGGAGCGACCCAAGGACGCGGACATCGTCTTCAACGCCACCTTCGACGAGATGGAGCGCAAGCGCCACGGCCTGCTGCTCGCCCTGCTCAAGGCCCCGGAGCTGGCCACGGCCACGGCCCTGGTCCTCGGCCGGGGAAGCGCGGCCAGCGTTGCCCGCTTCGAGGACATGACCCGCGCCGCCGGGCTCGCAGGCCGCGTGAGCGTTGCCGCCAACCTGCGGCGCGAGGAGGTCCCGGCGTTTCTCGCCCGGGCCAGGGTCGGCGTGCACCTCTCGCTCTACGAGAACGGCCCCAGAGCCATCCCCGAATTCTGGCGGGCGGACCTGCCGGTGGTCGTGAGCCGGGCCATGGCCGGCCAGGATTTTTCGCTCTTTTGTCCCGAAAACGGACTGGCCGTGGACGATGCCGAGCTGGCCCGATCGATCGCCAGCGTGCTCGCCGCCCCCGGCCGCTTCGCCCCGCGCCGCTGGTTCCTGGCCCAGGCCGGCAGCCGCAACGGGACAAGGGCTTTGAACGCCACCTTCAAGGCCCTCTACGCCGCGCGCGGCTGGCCCTGGACCGCGGACATCGCCCCGCTCGCCTCGGGCGGCGCGGGCCGGGCGGCCGATCCGGAGGATTTCGAGCGCTTCCGGCCGCAGTACGAGGCCCTGGCCGCGGCCTTCGCCCGCCATCCGCACCTGCCCGTGCGGCCGCTGCTGGAAAAAAGCGGCGCGCCCTCGGGGGACGCCGCCTTGCGCGCCGAGCTGGCCGCCATCCTGGCCGCGGTGGGGCCGGAGAACATCTGGCGGCCGGTGCTCGACGAGCGCGGCCGGCGGCTGGCCGAGGGCATAGGGCTACCCGACGACGGCCTGCCGGCCGACCTGGCCGGGCTGGACTTCGCCGGCAAGAACGTGGCCGACCTGGGCGCGAACTTCGGCTACTACACCTTCCTGGCCGCCCGTCTGGGCGCGCACCTCGCCGTGGGCGTGGAGCAGCACCCCGAGGTGGTGCGCGGCGCGCGCCTGCTGGCCCGGCTCCTGCGTGTGGACAACGCCCGCTTCGTCCGCTCCGACTTCCTGGCCGAGCCGCCGGCCGAGGCCTGCGACACGGCCATGATGATCGACATCATCGGGAAAAGAATCATCGCCAAGGGCAAGCTCGCGGCCGTGCTGGACGCGGCCCGGGCCTGGGGGAGGCGCGAGCTGGTCTTCACCTTCCGGCCGATCTACGCGCTCAAAGACCTCGGGCTCACCGCCGCCCGGCTCAAGCAGCTGTATCCGACCGCAAGGATAACCGACGGCCGCTTCCTGCTCCTCGACTTCGTTGTCGAGCACTACGGCCCGGACTGGCGCCTGGACATCCTGACCAAGGCCCCGGACCTCGCACGCAAGATGAAATACCTGCTGCGCTTCACCCGGCGGAATCAGGCAGCGGAATAATCGGAAGAAAGACAGGCCGTGAAGGGGGAAGCGGAACGCGATGGGGCTACGGCCTCAGGGGCGCGTCACCCTACTCGCTGACCGCTCCCATCCGCCGTGGTGAAAGACAGGGAGCCATGAAGGAAACGGCGGCGACCCGGCCGGACCTCGGGAGCGGCGCGCGCATCCGCGACAACGTCTGTCGGCCCGCGCAGCACGTTGTTTGATGGCCGAGGACGGACCGCCGGCCTCGGAAGTCAGCATGGCTCCGAATCGCAACCATGCCACGGGACGGCGCGGGCCTGTCCTGAAACCTGAAAAAAGAAGCCCCGCCCGCTTCCGGTGAAGCCCCGCATCTCTCCTTCATGGCAACTCTTCCCCTCGCAGGCTCTTCGTCTTCTCAGCGCTTCTCGTAGAGCCCGATCCAGCCCGTGACGTGGCCCACGAGGCCGAAGCTCGCCCGAAAGGCCAGGGCCAGGAGCCAGTTCCAGGCCAGGACCGGCAGGTCGCCACGCTTGAGGATGAGCGCCCGGGAGAGCTTGACCTTGAACGGGCTCCTGCGGAAGCGCAGGTCCACGAGCTTCAGGCGGTGGCGGGAATAGCGCTGGACCTGGTCGTCGCCCTTGCCGAAGAAGGTCTTGAAGCCCTGCGGGTAGTAGGGTTTGACGTGGTCCAGGTCGAGCCAGAAGTGGCGATGCAGGACCGGGGAGAGGACGAGCAGCCGACCATTCGGGGCCAGATTGTCCAGGGCCTGGTCGAGGAAGGAGAGCAGGGCCTCCTGGTCCATGTGCTCGATGACGTGGGCCAGGACCAGCAGGTCGAAAGAGCCGGGCTCGGCCTGGGCGGCAAAGGCCTCGGGGGTCAGCACCTCGAAGCCCTCGACCCGGGCCGCGGCGGCCACGGCGGGGTTCATTTCCACGCCCTTCAGGCTGGCGAAGCCGAGGGTGCGCAGGAGCGCGAGCTTGCGGCCGAAGCCGCAGCCGATCTCCAGCACCCGGGCGCTGCGCGGCAGGGGCGCAAGGACCTGGGCCAGCTTTGTCCGCTCGTCGCGGCCGAGGCGCTTGGTGGCCAGGATGAGGCGTTCACGCCAGGTGCTCACAGGCCGATCCTCCGGGCGAGATGACGGGCGGCGTTGGCCGCGCCGTCGAGATCCAGGCGCGCCGGCTGAGCCCGGAACGCCAGGCGTTCGGCCAGGACGGATGCCAGCTCCGCGCCGTTAAGCTCGGCCTCGGCCACGGGCCGGACGAGGCCGGTGGCCGCGGCCAGGCGCCGGACGTGATCCTCCTGCTCCTTATCCTGCATGCCCCGAGTCAGGACCACGGCCGGCACGTTTGCGGCCAGCACGTCGGTCAGGCTGTTGTAGCCGCCGTAGACCACCGCGGCCCGCGAGGCGGCGAGGCTCTCCAGGTAGTCCGGGCCGAAGGGTTCGACGCGAACAAAGGTCATGCCGGTAAAGGGCTCGGCGGCCGCCCGCGCCTCCTTGGGGCCGGCTGAGCCGACAAAGACGCGCCATGGCCCGGCAGCCCCCCCGAGCCGGCCGAGCGCCTCGGCCAGGGCCGAGAGCACGCCGAAGCTGGCGCCGTCGGTCCAGGAGATGGCGGCCGTGCCGCCGCTACGACCGGTGGCCGCCGCGACGCCTTCCCGGGCTGAAAGCTCGGCCAGGCGCGAGACGTAGCCCGTGGCCACGGGCTCGCGGCCGAAGTGCCGGGCCAGTGCGGCCGGCTCGCCGATCCCGAGCACGGACGTATCCCCGTACCAGAGGAGCTCCTGATAATGGCCGGCAAAGACCTCGGCGGCCAGGGGTGACCAGACCTTGCCCACCTCGCCGACCACGGCCCGCACGCCCAGCGCCCAGAGCGTGCCGTGGGCGCGCGAGGCCTCCAGGGCCGGCAGCAGCTCGCGGTGCTTGCCCTGGGGCGTGTGGTCGGCCAGCACCAGGCGCGGCCGCAGGGTATGCACCACATCGGCCAACAGCTTCGAACGTATCACACCCAGGGCTGCGTCCTCGAAGCCCGACGGCCCGTCCACGCCTCGGGATTCGCCGTCCACCACCCGGGTGGCGTAGGCCGGCAGCTTCAGCCAGTCGAGCCGGCCCGGCCCGGCCATGGCCGCGACCTCGCGCGAGCCGCTGGCCAGGAGCACCCGGGAAGCGGGATAGAGCCGGCGCAAGGCCAGGCCCACGGCCGCGCTGCGCGAGACGTGGCCGACACCGCGGCCGTCGTGGGCATAGAGGAGCACGTCGAGAGGGGGAATCCGCATCAAATGTTCGCCTTGGATCCGGTCACGGCCGGCTGATCGTCCGGAAGACCGCGCCGGTTCTGACGTTTTACGTAAATGGGTAAAATCGCAGACAACAATTGCCTATTCGCTCGCGTCAGCGTAATAGAACAGCCGTCCGCCTGGAAGGACAAAAGGGAGCTTACGACCGAACATCGCACCGCCCACGCCGTGTGTGCCCGCGCCGGAACTGATCCATGTCCTCCATCAACATCCTCATGTATTCCCACGATACCTATGGTCTGGGCCATATCCGGCGGACCATGGCCATCGCCAGCCAGCTCAAGAGCCCCTGCACCAATATCCTCATCCTCTCCGGCTCGCCCATCGTCGGGCGCTTCGATTTCCCGGAGCGCATCGACTTCGTGCGCATACCGGGAATGATCAAGAAGGACAACGAAGTCTACCTGCCGCACACCATCCGCATCGACCCGGACCAGGCCATGTCCATCCGGCAGGCCATCATTACCGCCACGGCCAAGACCTTTCAACCCGACCTGTTCATCGTGGACAAGGCGCCGCTGGGCCTGAAGCGCGAGATCATGCCCACGCTCAAGATGCTCAAGCGCTCCAAGCACCCCTGCCGGACCATCCTCGGCCTGCGCGACATCATGGACGACGCCGACTCGACCATCAGCGAGTGGCGGACCAAGCAGGTCTACGAGGTCCTGGACCAGTACTATTCGGAGATCTGGGTCTATGGCCTGCGCGAGCTCTACGACCCCATCGCCGAGTACCAGATTCCCGAACGCATCAGCGAAAAAATGATCTTCACCGGCTACATCCCGCGCCTGGCGCCCAACGGCAAGGACCTGCGCCGGGGTGAGCTCGGCGGCTGCGCCCAGAAGCTCGTCCTGGTCACCACCGGTGGCGGCGGCGACGGCTATCCGCTCATGGACGCCTACCTGCGCATGCTCGAGGCCTCGCCGGTCCAGGATTTCCAGACGGTCATGGTCACCGGTCCGTTCATGCCCAAGGCCCAGCGCAAGGACGTGGCCCGCCGGGCCAAGCGCCTGGGGATCAAATTCTACCATTTCTACCGGCGCATGGAGCAGCTCATCGCCGCCGCCGACCTGGTGGTCAGCATGGGCGGCTACAACACCATCTGCGAGATCCTGACCCACAAGAAGGTTTCGCTCATCGTGCCGCGCGAAACGCCGCGCCTGGAGCAGCGCATCCGGGCCGAAGTCCTGAAGTTCCACAATCTGATCGACTTCATTCCCTGGTCCGAGCTGAGGCCCGAGCGCCTGCAGGAACGCATCCCCCACATGCTGGCCGATTCCGCGCACATCCGCTCGGCCGTGGGCGCCTTCCGCATGTCCGGCTTCGAGACCATGCGCGAACGCCTGACCGTCTGCAGCACCGAAACATCATGAGCGCCCCGGCCGTGCTGGGCATGGTCCTCAAGGGCTATCCCCGCATCTCCGAGACCTTCATCTCCAACGAGATCAGGCTGCTCGAGGCCCAGGGCTTCACCATCCGCATCCTGTCCATGCGCAAGCCCCGGGAGAACTTCACCCACGCCGCGGTGAAAGACATCCGGGCGAAAGTCGACTACCTGCCCGAGGAACTGTCCGGCCACCTGGCCGGACTGCTGGCCGACGCCGCCCGGGCGGCGTGGCTCAATCCCGCGGGTTTTCTTCGGGCGCTTCTGCACCTGGCCAGGCGGCTGGCCAAAACCCGCAAAGTCACCAGCCTCAAGCACTTCCTCCAGGGGGCGCGCTTGGCCGGGCGCATCCTGCCGAACTCGGGCGTCACCCACCTGCACGCCCACTTCGCCCACTCCCCGGCCTCGGTGACCTGGTTTGCGAGCCTCATGACCGGGTTGCCCTTCAGCTTCACCGCCCACGCCAAAGATGTCTGGACCCAGGACCAACAAAGCCTGGCCGAGAAGCTGGCCGCGGCCCGGTTCGTGGTCACCTGCACCGAGGCCAACCGGCGCTACCTGGAAAGCCTGAACCGCAACCATACGCCGGTGACCACCGTGTACCACGGCATCGACTGGCGGCAGTTCTCGCCCAAGGCCGAGGCGCGCACGCCGAAGCCGCCCTACCGCATCCTGTCCGTGGCCCGGCTCACGGCCAAGAAAGGCCTCGATACCGTGCTGCGCGCCCTGGCCCAGCTGAAGGAACAGGGCGTGGACTTCGAATACGTGCTGGTCGGCGACGGCGAGGAGCGGGCTCAACACCTTGAACTCATCGAGCGCCTGGGGCTTACCCCGGTCAGTCGCTGGCTCGGCACCCAGACTCATGAAGAGGTCGTGAAGCTCTACGACTGGGCCGACGTCTTCGTGCTCGGCTGCCGCGTGGCCGCAAACGGCGACCGCGACGGCATCCCCAACGTCCTGGCCGAGGCCATGGCCATGGGCGTGCCCGTGGTCGCGACCATGATCTCGGGCATCCCGGAGCTTGTCGAGGACGGCCGGACCGGGTTACTGGTCGAGCCGGACGACATCGACGGCCTGGCCCGGGCCATCCTGCGCCTGGCGAGCGACCATGAGCTGCGCTCGCGCCTCATCCCGGCGGCCCAGGCCAAGATCAGGGCCGACTTCGACAACCGGGTCCTGACCCAGCGGCTGGCCGAGGTCTACCGGGCACAGGGCCTCGGTCCCGGCCGCTAGCTCCGGGAGGCTTGCGCCATGACCGCCCGAACTTCGCGCCTCTGCCGGGCCGCCTGCCTGGCGGCCATCCTCACGATCTGCCTGCCCTTTCCGGCCCTGGCCGTGGGCCGCATCCTCTGGGACACGCACCATGGCGTGCTGAACGACTACGCGCCGAGCGGTCAGTATGCCGATTTGACCCTGCTCCTGCAGCGGCACGGCTTCACCATGACCACCAGCGCCACCGGGGTCGCCGACCTCGACCTTTCGGGTTACGATGTGGTCGTGGCCTGCCTGGCCAGCGCCTGGGACTCGGCCTACACCGCGGCCGAGGTCGACGCTCTGACCAATTTCGTGGAAGCGGGCGGGGGGCTCCTCGTCCTGGCCGACAACACCTCCACGCCTGTGGCCAACGTCGCCCCGCTGGCCACGGCCTTCGGGGTGGGCGTCGCCGCGGCCAACCTGACCTCCAACGACGTGACGGTCTTCGGCAGGCACCTGGTCACCCTGGGCCTCGATTCGGTCAAGCTGCTCTCCGGCGGCGCACTGAGCGTGGACTCGCCGGCCTCGGCCATCGCCTGGAGCGATGCGGCCAAGACCAAGATCGTAGCCGCAGCGGCTCGCAAGGGCCTGGGCCGGGTCGTGGTCATCGGCGACGTGAACCTCTTCCGCACGGACCTCCTGCCCCAGGCCGGAAACAAAAAGCTGTCCTTAAGCCTGTTCGCCTGGCTGGCGGACAGCATCCTGCCCGCGCCCCACCTGACCGGCGGCGACACGGTCTGGCGCGACCTGATCGAGGTCCAGAACGCCGGCAGCGAGGCGGCCGAGTGGAGCCTGACCCTGGTGGACAAGGACGGCCAGACCCTCGCCGAAAAGAGCTACAGCCTGCCGGCCCTGGGGTATGCCTCGGTCGATCTCAAGGCCGCCATTCCCGAGGCCGGCGAGGCCGCGGCCGGCTACGTGCTCTCGGACAACCCCGACGTCTCCTGCCGGCTCTCCTACCAGGCCACGGCCGGCGGCGGCGTGGCCCAGTTCCGCCTGGCCCGACAGACCGCCTCGAAGCTCCTGTTCGAGTTCGCCAACTTCGACGCCTCCGTGGCTTGGAAGGGCCTGGCGATAATGAATGCAGGGCGCAAGACGGCCAACCTGACCTTGGAGGCCCTTGGCGGCGCCTCCGGCGGGGACGGGGAGGTGCTGGCCGCGGCGAGCGTATCGCTGGCCCCGGGCGTGCGCCGCGTCGGGGTGGTCGGCGACTTCTTCACCGGCCTTGCCGATCCGGACGCGGTCACGGCCGTGCGGGCCACGAGCGCAAGCTCCCGGCTGGCCGGCATCGCCATCTCCGGCACGGCCGACGCAGGAAAGCTCCTCTTCACCCCGGCCGCGGTCCTGCCGTAGGCCCGGAGCAGGCGTTGCGCATCGCCTACGCCATGCCCATGCGGCCCCTGGGCCAGGGCCAGCCCTCGGGCGACCTGCACCTGGGCACCGGGCTGGCCGAGTTCCTGCACGGCCGGGGGCACGAGGTCATCCCCGCGGCCCGCCTCTCCACCCGCTTCATCTACTGGCGGCCCTGGCGCTGGCCCGCGCTCCTGGCCGAGGCCGGGCGCAGCCTGGATATCGCCCGCGGCGCCGACCTCTGGCTGACCTACCACGCCTACTACAAGGCCCCGGACCTGATCGGACCGTGGGTCAGCCGCAAGCTCAACCTGCCCTACGTCATCCTCCAGGGCGCCTATGCCACCAAGCACCGCAAACGGCTGAAAAGCTGGCCGGGCTTTGTCCTGAACAGGCGCAGCCTCAACGCCGCCGACCTGGTCATCGCCAACAAGCGCCGCGACCACGAGAACCTGGGCCGCCTCCTGCCGCCCGAGCGCCTGGCCTACGTCCCGGCCGGCATCCGCAGCGCCGATTTCCGCTTCGACGCCGCGGCGAGGGCGCGCCTGCGCCGGGAGTGGAACGTGGGCGAGACGCCGGTGGTCCTGGCCGTGGCCATGTTCCGGGCCGACGTGAAACGCACCAGCCTCATTTTTCTCATCGAATCATTGGGAATTCTGGCCCGGCAGGGCGTGCCGTTCACCCTGGTCCTGGCCGGCGACGGCCCGGCCCGGCCGGAGCTCGAAACCCTGGCCGCGCGGCTGCTGCCCGGACGCGCGCGCTTCCTCGGCAAGGTGGCCCGCGAACGGCTCTTCGAGGTCTACAGCGCGGCCGACGTGTTCGCCTTTCCGGGCGTGAACGAGGCCCTGGGCCTGGTCTATCTCGAAGCCCAGGCCTGCGGCCTGCCGGTGGTGGCCTTCAAGGGCTGGGGCGTGGTCGAGGCCGTGGCCGGGAACGGGACCGGCCTGCTGACCCCGCCCGGCGACCAGGCGGCTTACGCCGCTGCCGTCGCCCGGCTGCTGGCCGCGCCCGAGGAACGCCGGGCCCTGGGCCGGGCCGGTCGGGAGCGCGTCCTGACGGGCTTCGACCTTGACAAAAACCTGCTCCGGGTCGAGGACCTGCTCCTGGCCGTGCGCGAACGCCATACGGCCGGAAGGGCAGGATCATGACCATAACGCGCTTCTTCCTCCTGCGCCACGCGCCCACAGAGTGGAACGCCCAGGGCCGCATCCAGGGCCGCGACGACTCGCCCCTGACCGCCGAAGGCGAAGCCCTGGCCGAGGCCTGGGGCCGCGCCCTGGCCGGCCGGGGGATCGACCGGATGCTGGTCAGCGATCTCGGCCGGACCCGGGCCACGGCCGAAAGAGTAAACCGCTGCGTGAAGATTCCCCTGGCCCTCGACGCCCGGCTGCAGGAGCAAGACTGGGGCCGCTGGACCGGCCGGCGCCGGGAGGAGATCGTGGCCAACGATCCGGACTTCGCCGTCCAGGCCGAGCGCGGCTGGCGCTTCCGGGCGCCGGGGGGCGAATCGCGCCTCCAGGTTTACGGCCGAGCCGCGGCCGCCTTAAGCGAGGCCGCGGCCCGCCATCCGGGCGAGGACGTCCTGGTGGTGACCCACGAGGGCGTCATCCGGGTCCTGACCTACCGCCTGTCCGGCCGGCTCTATTATTCTTACGAGCCCAAGCTGCTGGAGGACCGCCGCCTGCACGAGATCGTCGCGGCTGGCGGCGGGTTCAGCCTGGGCCGGCTGAACGAGGCGCTCAGCCCATGAGGATATTGCACTACTGCCAGCATGTCCTGGGCCTCGGGCACTTCATGCGCAGCCTGGCCGTGACCCGGGCGCTCGCCGGGCACGAGGTGCTCTTCGTCTCGGGCGGCCGGCGGGTGCCGGTGCCCCTGCCCGGGCACGCCCGGCTGCTCTCGCTGCCCGCCCTGGAGATGAGCGAGGACTTCTCGGAATTCGGGCCGGCGGACATGCTCGAGCTGGAAGAGACCAAGACCCGCCGCGTGGAGCTCCTCCTGGAGGCGGCCCGGACTTTCGGGCCGCAGGTCATCATCATCGAGCTCTTCCCCTTCGGCCGCAAGAAGTTCGGCTTCGAGCTCAGCCCCCTGCTGCACGCCGCCCGCTCCGGCTGCTTCGGCCCCTGCGCGGCCGTGTGCAGCCTGCGCGACATCCTGGTGGAGCGCGGCGACGCCGCGAAGTTCGAGGCCCGGGCGGTCAATCTGCTGAACGCCTATTTCTCCGCCCTGCTGGTCCACGCCGACCCGCGGCTGTTCCGGCTCGAGGACAGCTTCGGCCGGGCCGCGGACCTGACCGTGCCCATGGTCTACACCGGCTACGTGGCCGAGCGCCCGGCGTTCGGAGCCGGCGCGGCGCTGCGGGCCGAGCTCGGCCTGGCGCCGGGCGAGCGCCTGATCATAGCCTCGGCCGGCGGCGGCAAGGTCGGCGGCGAGCTGCTGCGCGCCGCCGTCCTGGCCCAGGCCCGGCTGCCGCAGAGCCTGCGCGCGCGGCTGCAGGTCTTCACCGGGCCGTACATGGCCGAGGAGGACGTGGACGAGTTGAGGGACCTTGCCGCCGGCCGGCCCGAGGTGGCCATCGAGCGCTTCACCGAGCGCTTTCCCGCCTGGCTGGCCGCGGCCGACTGCTCCGTGTCCATGGCCGGCTACAACACGACCATGGACATCCTGGCCAGCGGCGTGCCGGCCCTGGTCCGGCCCTTCGACGTGAACCGCGAGCAGGCCGACCGGGCCGCGCGCCTGGCCGAAATGGGGCTGCTCACAGTGCTTATGGACCTGGAGCCCGAGTATCTCGCCTGCGCCATGGAAACGGCCCTGGCCAAGGGCCGCAGTCCCGGTTCGCCGCCCCTCGACCTGGACGGCGCCGCGGCCACGGCGCGCTACATCAGCGAGCGTTTCGGAGAAATGTGGTGAGCGCCGCGCCCCTGCCGCTGTGGCAGGATCCGCCGCCGGACTTTGATGCCCGGCTGGATGCGGCCGTGGCCGCAGGCCTGGAGCGGGCTGGTGGGCCGGTCCGGGTCTTCTTCCGCGACGACGACTGCGGCCTGCCCGGCGCGCATTTCACCCGGCTGATCGCCCTGTTCATCCGGCACCGGCTGCCCCTGGCCCTGGCCGTGGTCCCGGCCTGGCTGCCCCTGAAGTGCGGCGAGTTCCTGGCCGCCGTCGAGCCGGCCGGGGAGCTGGTCAGCCTGCACATGCACGGCCTTCGCCACGTGAACCACGAGAGGCAGGGCAAGAAGCAGGAGTTCGGCCCGGCCCGCGAGGCCGCGGCCAAGGCCCTGGACCTCTCCCGGGGCCGCGAGATTCTGGTCCGTTACCTGGGCGCGCGCCTGCGTCCGGTCTTCACCCCGCCCTGGAACCGCTGCGACGCCGAGACGCTCGCCCTGCTGCCAGGGCTCGGCTTCCGGCTCGTCTCGCGCTATGCCGGTGCGCCCACCCCGCCACCCGGACTTGGGGCCGTGGACCTGAATGTCGATCTGCACACCCGGCGCGAGGCCGACCCCGAGCGAGCAGCCCGGCTGCTCGAATCCGACCTCGCGGCCGCCCTGGCCTCGGGCCGGGCCGGCTTCATGCTCCACCACCGGCGCATGAACGACTCCGCCTTCAGCGCCCTGGACCTGCTTCTCGGCCTGCTCGCCGCCTCCCCCGCCGTGCGGCCGGTGCCGCTGGAGGACCTGGCAACATAGCAATGCGGTGACGATCGGCCATCTTCCATTGGCATTCCTCGCGCATTGCTATACAAACTCCTTGAGAACAGGCGGCTCCGACCGGCCGCAACCAGGAACCAGACCGAGCCCCAGCCATGCGCCAGCACGAAACCGGCAACAGCACCGACCAGGCGATCAGGAAGATCGTCGTCCTGCCGCTGCGCATAGCGCTGGAGATCAGCGTGAAAAGCCTCAGGGTGCGCTTCTTCCGCAACATGCTGACGGTCATGACCCTGGTCCTGGCCGTGGCCTTCTTCACCTTCGTCCTGGTCTCCTCCGACCTGGCCAGGGGGCTATGGAACAGCGGCGATCCCGCGCTCGCCCAGACCCTGGAGAAGGCCGGCTTCGATCTGCCCGCACCGGGAGAGTCCCTGGCCAGCACGGCCAAGGAGCGCTGGCTGGTGGCCCTCTCGCTGCTGGTCTGCATGGTCGGCATCATAAACGCCCAGCTCATGGCCGTGACCGAGCGCTTCCGCGAGATCGGCACCATGAAGTGCCTGGGGGCTCTGGACAGCTTCGTCCTGCGCCTCTTCCTCATCGAGGCCGGCCTGCAGGGCCTGGCCGGCAGCCTGGCCGGCAGCCTGCTCGGACTGCTCATCGCCATGGCGCTGGCCATGCTGCGCTTCGGGCTGGCCGCAGCCGCGCAGGCGAGCCCCGCCGCCCTGGGCCTGGACGTCCTGGCCGGGATCGGCGTCGGCCTGGCCTTAAGCCTCATCGGCGTCTTCTATCCGGCCCTGGTGGCCGCACGCATGCAGCCGGTGGAAGCCATGCGCGCCGAATAGGCCGCAGATGCACAAGGAAAAGACAGGATGACCGAACGCCACACCATCGTCCGGGTCCAGGACGTGCACCGGGTCTTCAACCTGGGCAAGCACCAGGTCGAGGCCCTGAAGGGCGTCACCCTGGAGATCAAGGCCGGCGAGTACATCTCCATCATGGGCCCCTCGGGCTCGGGCAAGACCACCCTGTTCAACGCCATCGGCGGCCTGGACAAGCCGACCTCGGGCAAGGTCTTCATCGACGAGGTGGACATCGCCCAGCTCGACGCCTTCGAGCTGGCCTGGCTCAGGAACCGCAAGATCGGCTACATCTTCCAGACTTTCAACCTGATCCAGGTCATGACCGCGCTGGAGAACGTCACCCTGCCCATGATCTTCGGCGGCATGAACAACGACGAGGCCACCCAGCGCGGGGTTGCGCTCCTGAAGCTGGTCGGCCTGGACAAGCGCTTCAACCACAAGCCCCAGGAGCTCTCCGGCGGCCAGCAGCAGCGCGTGGCCATCGCCCGCTCCCTGGCCAACGACCCGGCCATCATTCTTGCCGACGAGCCCACCGGCAACCTGGACCTGGCCACCGGCGAGGAGATCATCGAACTCCTCAAGCGCATGAGCCGCGAGCGCAACGTGACCATCATCACCGCCACCCACGACTACAAGATGCTGGCGGTGTCCGACCGGGTGATCTGGATCGTGGACGGCCGCATCGACAAGATCGAGGACCGCGAGCAGCTGAACATCCAGGTCGGCGAGATCGTCTCCCGCTGACAACCCAGGAAGAAACGAGACGGACATGGCAGGCTTCATCCGGCGCGCATTCCTCCTCGGCATCTGTCTGCTCGTCGCAGGGCTTGGCGCCCCGCGCCCGGCCGCGGCCGAGGACTTACGCCGTGAGCTCGGCCGGACCATCGAGTCGCTCGCCGCCCATCCCGAGCGCCGCACCGGCTCGCAGGCCGCCGCCGAGGTCGTAGCGGACATCGAGGCCACATTTACGGAGCTGGGACTCGCCGAGGTCGGCCGCCAGCAGTTCCTCGTGCCCTTGCGCGACCACGCTCCGGCCGGCCTGACTCTACCCGGGGGCGCTCGCCTCGCGCTGAACGCCTTCAAGGCCAACGCCATCTCGCCCCAGGCCGTGCCCCCCGAGGGGCTTGCCGGCCCGGCGGCCTACGTCGCCGACGGGAGCCTGTCCGAGATGGACGGGCTGCCCGTGGCCGGATCGATCGTCTTCATGGACCTGGTCTCGGGCAAGAACTGGCTGAACGCGGCCATGCTCGGCGCCGCGGCCCTGGTCTTCGTGGACTGGGAGGAGAGTCCCAAGGGCTTCTTCGAGGAGAAGCTCGAGCTCTCGCCCCTCGACCTGCCCGTGTTCCACTGTTCCGGCCAGGCCCTGGCCGAGGTTTTCCCCGACGCCCGGCGCGGCCGGCCCCGGGAGCTGGCGGAGTCGGTCCGGCTGGAGGGCAGCGCCGAGTGGCGCCGGATCACGGGCGAGAACGTCTACGGCCTGATCCCGGGCACGGACAAGGCGCTGGCCGAGCAGCTCGTCATCTTCGAGGCCCCCTTCGACGCCTCGGGCTACGTCTCGGGCCGCGCGCCAGGCGCGGACCAGGGCGCCTCCCTAGCCACCCTCCTGGCGCTCGCCCGGCACTTGAAGGACCATCCTCCGGCGCGCTCGGTGCTGCTCCTGGCCACTTCCGGCCACGACCAGGGCCTGGCCGGCATGCGCGAGTTCGCCTGGACCGCGCGCTCCAAGGGCACGCGCCTGAAGGAGATGGAGCGCCAGGAGACCCGGCGCATGAAGCGGGCCAAAGGCGTCATCGAGGCGCTGGCCGGCGGCAACCTGCCCGAGGCCCTGGCCGGCGGCTTCGGCCCGGCGGTGCGCGAAGCCCTGGACGAGGCGGTCAAGAACGAGGTCGACCGGCAGTCGAGCGAACTCATGCGCCTGCGCCTGGCCGGCCGCGCCGAGGACGAGGCGCGCATCAAGGACCTGTCCGCCCGGCGCCTGGCGCTCAGGCGCCTGTCCTTCGACGCCACCTACACCCGGCTCGCGCCCGAAGACCAGGCCCTGCTGGCCGAACTCCTGGCCGGGCTCACGGAACGCCAGGCCGCAATTCTCACGGACGCCGGAGAACAGGCCGCGGTCATCGACAGCGGCCAGTCCGTCCGCCGGCTGATCGCCCAGCACGAGGTGGCGGCCGTTGTCTCGCTGCACCTCTCAAGCCACGGCGACGGCCTGGGCGCCTTCGACTACGGCTTCTTCTACGACATCCGCGAGGACCGTGACCGCAATCCATTCTACGGCCAGGTCGGGGGGATCATGAACCGGGCCGGCGAGCGCCTGGCCGCCGACCCGGAGCTCGCCGGGCTGTGGCAGGACACGCTCAGGCCCAGCCGGCTCAGGTCATGGCAGAGCTGGTTCCTCGACCGCCCGGCCCTGGGCGGCGAGGTCAGCGCCCTGGCCGGCTACCTCGGCTTCACCCTGGCCACGCTGAACGACGCACGCGCCCTCTGGGGCACGCCCTACGACACACCGGACGCGGTCGATCTCGGCTTTCTCGCCCGCCAGGCCGGCCTGGTCCTCGGCCTGGCCGAGGCCCTCAGCACCGACCCGGAGCCTCTCTTCGACGGCCTGCCCCGCCAGGGACTCTCCGAGCTCGAAGGCCAGACCTCCTTCATCCGCCAGGGCGAGCTGTTCGCCGACCAGCCGGCCCCGGGCACCGTGCTCCAGGCCTACCAGGGGCCGGGCATGGCGTTCGCCATGGCCGACACCGAGGGCCGCTTCCGCCTGGTCGGCATCTGCGACAAGAAGAACACCTTCCACAAGGTCATCCTGGAGGGCTACCGCTTCGACCCCGGGACCGGGCGCGTCCTGTGGGCCATCGACAAGAAGCAGACGGGCAAGGACGCCTACCGGGTGAAGATGAACCACATGTACGAGGAGACCAACCTGGTCATGTTCGCCGCCCGGCAGATCACGGTCTTCAATCTGCTCGAGCCCCGGACCTTCCACTACATGCCCCGGATCAACGTCCTCGACGGCCGGCGCGAGGCCCTGCCGGTGCACTACTGGTACAGCCGCATCGACACCCGCTCCTCCAGCCTGGCCGACTTCTATCTCGAGCCCGGCACGCCGCTGAAGCTGACCCTGTCCGACTCGGTCCTGAACCGCAAGCTGGTGCTGACCAACGGCACGCCGGAATCGTCCGTGGGCGGGGGCTACCTGCCCGAGGACTGGCCGATCATCCCGGCCACCGAGTTCCACGTGGCCAAGGACATGTGGACCCTGCTCGCCCCGCGCATCGAGAACCTGGAGACCCACGGCATCGTCAACGAGCGCGTCCGCGCCCTGCAGGCCGAGGGCCTGAAGGACCTGGCCGCGGCCAAGTCGGCCCTGTCCGAGCGCCGTTACGACACCTTCCTCGAATCCGCGCGCAGCTCCTGGGCGCTCGCCACCCGGGTCTACAACGACGTGGAGGGGACCCAGAAGGACGTGCTCCTGGGCGTGCTCTTCTACGTGGCCCTGTTCATCCCCTTTGCCTGGTGCCTGGAGCGGGTCATCTTCGCCTTCGCCGACATCCACCGCCGCATCCTGGCCTTCCTCGGCCTGCTGGGGGCGGTCATCGGCGTGGTCTACCTGGTGCACCCGGCCTTCCAGCTGACCTACTCGCCATTGGTGGTCATCCTGGCCTTCTTCATCGTCGGCCTGTCGGCCATGGTCGGGCTCATCATCTTCCTGCGCTTCGAGCAGGAGATGCAGGCCATGCAGAAGACCTTCGCCCAGGCCAAAGCCGGGGACATCAGCCGCTGGAGAGCCTTTGTCGCGGCCTTCGTCATCGGCGTCTCGAACTTGAGGCGGCGCAAGGTGCGCACAGCGCTCACCTGCCTGACGCTGGTCATCCTGACCTTCACCATCATGAGCTTCACCTCGGTCAAAAGCGTGCGCCAGAGCCACGCCACGCGCTTCAGCGAGACCGCGCCCTACCAGGGGCTGCTGCTGAAAACCCTGACCTGGCGAGACCTGCCGCCCGAAACCCTGGCCGTGGTCCAAAACGCCTATCAGGAAAGCGGGCTGGTCGTGCCGCGGGTCTGGCTCGAGGACGCCTCGCGCACCTCGGCCGTGCCCCTGTCCGTGCGCGCGGGCCAGACGCAGGTGCCGGCCCAGGGCATGATCGGACTTTCAGCGCACGAGCCGCAGGTGCTCGACCTGGGCAAGACGCTCACCGGCGGCCGCTGGTTCGGTCCCGAGGAACAGGACGGCCTGATCATCTCCGCGCGCCTGGCCGCGGCCCTGGGCATCGACCCGGCCCGGCCGGACGGCGCGCAGGTCCAGGTCTTCGGCATGGACATGCGCGTGGTCGGCTGCTTCGACGGCAGCGCCTTCATGCGCACCGTGGACCTCGACGGCGAGCCGCTGACCCCGGTGGTCTTCCCCTCAGAGGCGGTCATGGCCCGGAGCGAGGCCGAGATCGAGGCCATGGAGGGCGGCGAGGACGTGGACGGGCTCCAGAGCCGCTACGAGCACGTCAGCGCCGACCAGATCCTGATCGCGCAGGCGGCCACGGTCATGGCCCTGGGTGGCCGGCTGAAGGATCTGGCGGTACGGCCGCACGACCCGGCTTTGGTTCCGGCCATGGCCCAGGAGGCCGCCGACCGCTTCGGCCTGACCCTGTTCGCCGGACTGCCCGGGGGAACGTTCCTGACCCACGCCGCCGACGTCTTCAACTACTCGGGGCTGCCGAACATCGTCATCCCGCTGGTCATCGCCGTGCTCATCGTGCTGAACACCATGATCGCCAGCGTCTACGAGCGCCGCCGAGAGATCGCGGTCTACACCTCGGTGGGCATGGCCCCGACCCACGTCTCCTATCTGTTCATCGCCGAGGCCGTGGCCTTCGCCGTCATCTCCGTGGTGCTGGGCTACCTCCTGGCCCAGATCGCGGCCGACTTCCTGTCCGGAACCCCGCTCTGGTCGGGCATGACCGCCAACTACTCCTCCATGTCCGGCGTGGCGGCAATGATCCTGGTCATCGCCGTTACCCTGGCCTCGGTCATCTACCCCTCCAGGGTCGCCGCGGACATCGCCATCCCGGACGTGAACCGCTCCTGGACCATGCCCGAGAGCGACGGCCATGAGCTGGTGGTCAGCCTGCCCTTCCTGCTGAAGCGCCCGGAGCGCGACTGCGTGGGCGGCTTCCTGCTCAACTACTACCAGGCCCACCAGGACGTGACCCAGGGCCTCTTCTGCTCCGACGACATCGGCTGCAGCCTGGCCTGCCCGACCACCGCGCCCGGGACCGAGCCGGCCGAGGCCTGCCTGACGCTCTCGGCCCGTATCTGGCTCGCGCCCTTCGACTTCGGCGTGAAGCAGCGCACCGCGCTCATCTTCTGCCCCTCGGCCAGCGCCCCGGGCTTTCTCGAGATCCAGGTCCGCCTGACCCGCGAGGCCGGCGAGGCCGGAGTCTGGCGGCGCATCAACAAGGGCTTCCTGAACGACCTGCGCAAGCAGCTGCTCATCTGGCGCTCCCTGACCGCGCCCGAGCAGCGCACCTTCGAGACCCTGATCGAGCGCGAGCTCGCGCGCCGCTCCGAGCGAATCGCCGCCACCTCCGACTCCCCCCAGGCCCGGCAATAAACAAGGTCATGAAAGAATCCATCCGCCTGCGCTCCATCCTCCTGGGCCTCACCTGCGGCCTGGCCATCTGCGCGGTCACGCCCTACAACAACATGTACCTGAGGGCCACGCTGCTCGGCGGCGGGCACTTCCCCCTGGCGCCCTTCTTCATCCTGGCCTGGCTGACCCTGATCGTGGCCGGCATCGCCCGCCTGACCAGGACCCGGCCGCTGCTCTCGGGCCTGGAGCTGCTCGTCGCGTTTGCCCTCATGGTGCTCGTCTCGGGCATCCCCTACACAGGGCTCACCCGGACCTTCTTCATCAACCTGAGCGCCCCGGACTACCTGCAGAACCTGGGCAACCGCTGGGTCGAGGTCATCCATCCGCTCCTGCCGGACGCCCTCTACCCCCAGAACTCCGCGGCCATCGCCGCCCTGCACGACGGCCTGCCCCGGGCCTCGGGGCTGCCCTGGTACGAGGTCCTGACACGCATCCCCTGGTCCGCCTGGCTCGGCCCGCTCTGCTGGTGGGGGCTGTTCATCGGGCTTGCCTACGCGGTCATGATCTGCCTGGTGAACATTCTCGGCCGCCAATGGGTGGTCAACGAGCGCATCAACTTCCCGCTTCTCCGACTGCCCATGGCCATGACCGAGGCCCTGGACGAGCAGCGCTTCTTCTCCTTTCTCACCGACCGCTACCTGCTGCTCGGGCTGTCCGTGCCCGTCTTCCTGCACCTGGTGAACGGCCTCAACGCCTACTTCCCCGACGTCCCGGCCATCCCGACCTTCTTCCTCTTCGGCAACTACTTCCCGAAATACGGCCTGTTCTCGGGCTTCAACAAGCTGCGCATCCACCTCTACCCGGCCTTCATCGGGTTCGCCTTCCTGACCTCGCGCCAGATTTCCTTCAGCCTCTGGTTCTTCTTCCTCCTCGGGGGGCTGCTCTTCGGCGCGCTCGAGGTCTTCGGCCTGACCATCCCGGCCGCGGCCCTGGGCACGACCTTCGGCCCGACGCTGGCAAGCGCGGTCGAGACCCAGATGATCGGAGCCTACGGCGTCTTCTTCCTCTTCGTCCTGTGGCTGGCCCGCTTCCACCTGGCCGCTGTCTGCCGCGGCGCCTTCGGCCGCGGGCCGGTCGAGCCGCCCGAGACCGAATGGTTCTCCCTGCGCGCCTCCTTCTGGGGCTTCTGGCTCGGCCTGGCCGGGCTGGTCGCCTGGTGCATGCTCTTCGGCGTCAGCTTCCTGGTGGCCGTGGTGGTCATGCTGCTCTTCCTCGGGGTCAGCCTGGTGGCCAGCCGGGTCATCTGCCAGGGCGGCATCGCCTACTTCACCTTAACCGCCGCGCCGCTGGACGGCATTCTCGGGCTCTTCGGCTCGAAGTTCTTCGGCCAGACCGGGCTTCTCCTCTCGGCCGTGACCCAGAAGGTCCTCTTCCTCGACCTTCGGGAATCATTGCTGCCCTCGCTCTTCCACGCGGCCAAGATCGGCGAGCACGCCAAAAACAAGCGCCTCATGCTCGTCGGCATCCTGGCCGTGGTCGTGCTCGGCGCCGCGGTCAGCTTCGCGGCCATGCTCGTGCTGGCCCACAAGATCGGCCTGCGCGAGCTCGAGCTCGACTGGGCCACCCGGACCACGGTCAGCGTCTACGACAACGTCCAGCGCCTGCTCGACGCGCCGCAAAACGGCCAGTCCTGGGTCATGATCTTCTCCGTCGTCGGCGCCCTGGTCATGCTCGTCCTGGTGCTCTGCTACCACCGCTTCTACTGGTGGCCGATCCATCCCATCGGCTACCTGGCCACCTACAGCTCGTCCTTGCGCATCCTCTGGTTCAGCTTCTTCGTCGGCTGGCTGGTGAACCAGCTGGCCTTGCGCTACGGCGGTGTGGCCCTGTTCAGCAAGGTACGCTACTTCTTCTTCGGTCTCATCCTCGGCGACTTCCTCATGGGCGGCATGTGGGCCGTGATCGGCCTCTACACCGGAACGAGCTACATGGTCCTGCCGGACTAGGCGGACGCAAACGCGGGCGACGATGTACGACGACAAGGAACTGAAGGAATACCGGGATCTCCTCCCGCCGCCGGACCACTTCGAAGAGGGCTTCGACTGGAAGACCGTGGTCGGGGCCATCTTCATCGGCTTTTTGATGATGCCCGGCTCCATGTACCTGCAACTGGTTGTCGGCCAGAACATCGGCCCGGCCGCGCGCTGGGTGACCATCATCCTCTTTGCCGAGATCGCCAAGCGCTCCTACACGCACCTAAAGGAGCAGGAGATCTTCCTGCTCTACTACATGGCCGGCGCGGCCCTGGCCTCGCCCTTCCAGGGGCTGCTCTGGCAGCAGTACCTGGTCCAGTCCGACGCGGCCAAGATGCTCGGCCTGACCGAGTTCATCCCGGCCTGGGTGGCGCCCGCGGCCGACACCGCCTCGCTCCTGGAGCGGACCTTCTTCCACCGCGACTGGCTCGTGCCGCTCTTGGTGCTCTTCGGCGCCCAGCTCATCCAGCGCATCGACCAGTTCGGCCTGGGCTACGCCATGTACCGCCTGACCTCGGACGTGGAGAAGCTGCCCTTCCCCATGGCCCCGGTCGGGGCGCTGGGCACCATGGCGCTGGCCGAGTCCACCGAGGACAAGGAAAAAAGCTGGAAGTGGCGGGTCTTCTCCATCGGCGGGGTCATCGGCCTGGCCTTCGGCGGCGTCTACGTGCTCCTGCCCGCGGTCTCGGGCTTGCTCTTCTCCGAGCCCATCAGCCTGATCCCCATCCCCTGGATCGAGCTGACGCCCTACACCGAGAACGTGCTTCCGGCCGTGGCCACCGGCATCCAGCTCGACCTGGGGCTGCTCATCCTGGGCATGGTCCTGCCCTTCTGGGCGGTCATCGGCAGCTTCGTCGGCGTCCTCTTCACCGTCATCGCCAACCCCGTCCTCTACCACCACGGCTTTCTCCACCGCTGGCATCCCGGCATGCGCACGGTGGAGACCATGTTCGCCAACAACTTCGACTTCTACCTCTCGGTGTCCATCGGCTTAGGGATAGCCATCGGCCTCATCGGCATCTACTACATGGTCAAATCCCTGCGCGCCGACCCGGGCAGCGGCCGGGGCACCTTCGCCGACATGATCCGCGGCCGGCCCGAGCGCGGCGACATCAACTTCTGGCTGTCCATCGCCATCTACCTCTTCTCGACCGCGGCCTACACGCTGCTCTGCCTGTGGCTGGTGCCCGGCTTCCCCTGGATATTCTTCGTACTCTACGGCTTCATCTACACGCCCTTCATCTCCTACGTCACGGCGCGCATGGAGGGCATCGCCGGCCAGGTGGTCAACCTGCCGCTGATACGCGAGGCAAGTTTCATCGCCGGGGCGAAATATTTCGGCTATTCGGGCATCGAGATCTGGTACGCGCCCATCCCCATCCACAACTACGGCACCGCGGCCGTGGAGTTCCGCCAGATCGAGCTGACCGGCACAAATTTGCGCGGCGTGATCAAGGCCGAGATCGTGGCCTGGCCGGTGGTCTTCGTCGCTTCGCTGCTCTTCTCCCAGTTCCTCTGGCGGCTGGCGCCCATCCCCTCGGCGAGCTTCCCCTACGCCCAGGAGGTCTGGCACCTCCAGGCCCTGAACCAGTTGCTCATGCAGACCTCGACCCTGGAGGGCAACTCCGCCTTCTACCAGGCCCTGAACGGGCTCATCGTAGCCGCCACCACCGGCCTGGGGCTGCTCCTCTACACCGTGCTGAACATCTTCGGCCTGCCGGTGCTGCTCATCTACGGCCTGGTCCGCGGCCTGGGCCAGACCGCGCCCCACGGACACATCCTGGAGTTCGCCGGGGCGCTGCTGGGGCGCTTCTACTTCCTCAAGCGCTATGGCCTCAAGTGGCGCCAGTACGCGCCCGTGCTCCTGGCCGGCTTCTCCTGCGGCATGGGCCTGACCGGCATGTTCGCCATGGGCTGCACGCTCATCCTCAAGTCCCTCGGCCGGCTGGCGTACTAAGGCCGATGGCCGACTGGCAGCGTCTGGCCTGGAACGGGCTGGCCCTGGGCGTGCCCCGGGATTGGGAGTTGACAGCTCTCGGCATGCGGCACCTGGTCCTGGCCGATGGGGCCGGCGTGATCATGGAGTGCAAGTGGAACCGGGTGACAGGGCGCTTCGATCTCGACAGGCATCTGCGAAAGCTGGCCAAGACCCTTGGCGCGCTCGATCCCATGGAGCCGCCGCCCGCCTGGCGGCCGGTCCTCGAATCCTTCACGGCCCGCGTCTTCCGGCTGGCCGACGGCTGCGGCGCGCTGCTCTTCTGCCCGCAGTGCCGCACGGCGAGCCTGGTGCGCTTCGCCGGCGCGGCTGCGTCCGAAACCGAAACCCCGGCCCGGGTGCTGGCGAGCCTCGCCTGCCACTTCGCGGACGGTTGCGTCCCCTGGCAGGTCTTCGGCTTTGCTGCCCACACGCCCGCGGCCTACGCCCTCACCCACCACCGACTGACCCCGGGCCGCTACGAGCTTGTCCTTGACGCCGGCTCAAGCCGCCTGACGCTCGCCAGCCTCGGCCCGGCCGACGTGCTGCTCGCCGGCGGCGATCTCGCCGCCTGGAGCCGAAAGACCTTCGCCGAGACCATCGCCCGCCATCGCTTGCTTCCGATAGCGAGCGGCCCGGCCCTGGCCTGGCGGGCACGGCGCGAGCCGACGTTCCTTCGCCGGCTCTTTCTTCGCCTGCGCCGCGAGCCGACCCGGGGCGGGCTCATCGTCCGCCACGACCCGGCGGCCAACCGCCTGTTCTGCCTGGAGGCCCGCGGCCGGGAGCCGCTCGACTGGAAGATGCTCGAGGCAACGGGGGCGGCCCTTGGCGCTGTTCAGACCTAAGACCGCGCCGCGGCCGGCCGAGCCGGAACGCGGCGCGGCCCTCGACCTCAAGGTCCTCAAGAACCGCGGCATCGAGGTGGACGTCACGGACCAGGGCTTGGTTCGGCTGCGCTACCCGGTGGGCATCACGCCCTGGGTGGGAAGCCTCGCCCGGCGCCTGCGGCTATGGGACGGCCGGCCGCTTAAGCGCACCCTCGAGCTCGACGCCATGGGCACCACGGTCTGGGGCTGGATCGACGACAAACGCACCGTGGCCGAGCTCTGCGCCCTTCTGGCCGGGCGCTACAAACTGCACCCGCGCGAGGCCGAGGTGGCCATGACCGCCTTCGTCCGCCAGCTCGGCCGGCGCGGCATCGTGGCCCTGGGGTGACTGCTATTCGTTGTAGTCGAAGACCTGGAAACCCTTGCGCTTCAGGTACTCGTCGCGCAGGGCCAGCTGGAAATCCTTCTCGGCCATCTCGTGCACCAGTTCCGGGAAGGTGATTTTCGTCTGCCAGCCGAGTTTCTCCCTCGCCTTGGTGGCGTCGCCTAGCAGCAACTCGACCTCGGTCGGCCGGAAGTAGCGCGCGTCCACGGCCACGATCTCCTGGCCGACCGCGAGGCCGTTGGGCGAGAACTTGTAGCTCTTGGCCATGGCCTGCAGGGCTTCCGGCGCAAAAGCCGTGAGCACCCCCACCTCGCACTGGCCGCTGCCCCGCCATTCGATCGTCATGCCCAGCTCGGTCGCGCTCGCGGTCACGAACTCGCGCACGGCATGCGTCTCGCCCGAGGCAATGACGTAATCGTCGGGCATGTCCTGCTGGAGCATGAGCCACTGCATCTCCACATAGTCCTTGGCATGTCCCCAGTCGCGCTTGGCGTCCAGGTTGCCGAGGTAGAGCTTGTCCTGAAGCCCCAGGGCGATGCGGGCCAGCGCCCGGGTGATCTTGCGGGTGACGAAGGTCTCGCCGCGCACCGGGGACTCGTGGTTGAAGAGGATGCCGTTGCAGGCATACATGCCGTAGGCTTCGCGGTAGTTGACCGTGATCCAGTAGCCGTAGAGCTTGGCCACGCCGTAGGGCGAGCGCGGGTAGAACGGGGTCAGCTCGGTCTGCGGCGTCTCGCGGACCTTGCCGAAGAGCTCGGAGGTCGAGGCCTGGTAGAAGCGGGACTTCTCGTTCAGGCCAAGGATGCGGATGGCCTCCAGGATGCGCAGCGTGCCGAGCGCGTCGGCGTTGGCCGTATACTCGGGCGTCTCGAAGGAGACCATGACGTGGCTCTGGGCCGCCAGGTTGTAAATCTCGTCCGGCTGGACCTGCTGGATGATGCGGATCAGGTTGGTGGAGTCGGTCAGGTCGCCGTAGTGCAGCACGAGGCGCCGGCCGGTCTGGTGCGGGTCCTGGTAGAGGTGGTCGATGCGGTCGGTGTTGAAGAGCGAGGCCCGGCGCTTGATGCCGTGGACCTCGTAGCCCTTGTCCAGCAGGAACTCGGCGAGATAGGCCCCGTCCTGGCCGGTGATGCCGGTGATCAGCGCGCGTTTCATGACTCCTCCGGGATGTCGTGCACGGTTATTTCTCGGCCGGCAGTCCGGCCTTGAGCTTGGCGATGAGGTTCGAGGTGCTCTTGCCGGCCTCCAGCGGGATGAGCGCCACCCGGCCGCCCGCGGCCTCGACCAGCTCGTGGCCGACCACGGTCTCGCGGCTGTAGTCCCCGCCCTTGACCAGCACGTCGGGCAACAGGGCGGAGATGAGCTCGCGCGGCGTGTCCTCGGTAAAAATGACGACCAGGTCCACGCATTCGAGCGCGGCCAGGAGCGCCGCCCGCTCGGCCTCGGGGATGATCGGCCGCTCCGGGCCTTTCAGCCGGATGACCGAGGCGTCGGAGTTCAAACCCACGACCAGCTTGTCGCCCAGGCGCGCGGCCTCGTGCAGGAGCTTCACGTGGCCCACGTGCAGGAGGTCGAAGCAGCCGTTGGTGAAGACCACACGCTCGCCCTTGGCCCGCCAGGCATTGACCGCGGCGCGGGCCTCGGCCAGGGGGCGGACCTTGTGCGCCGGGCCGATCTGGCGGCGGCGCAGGACCTCGGAGAGCTCGAAGCGGGTCACGGGCTGGGTGCCGAGCTTGCCCACGGCGATGCCGGCCGCAACGTTGGCCAGGCGCGCCGCCGCGGCCAGATCGAAACCGGCGGCCACGCCCGCGGCCAGGGTGGCGATAACCGTGTCGCCGGCGCCCGAGACGTCGAAGACCTCCATGGCCTGGGTCGGGATGTGCACCGGCTCGGCCCCGGCGGAAAAAAGGCTCATGCCCCTGGCCCCGCGGGTCACCAGCAGGGCGGAAATATCGAAGCGGTCCACCAGGCCGTAGGCCCGTTCGGCCAGTTCAGCCTCGTCGCGCACCGGACCTCCGGCCACGGCCCGGAACTCGGCCTCGTTGGGCGTGACGCAG
Source organism: Desulfovibrio sp. UBA6079 (assembly GCA_002428705.1). GTDB lineage: Bacteria > Desulfobacterota > Desulfovibrionia > Desulfovibrionales > Desulfovibrionaceae > UBA6079. The sequence continues at coordinate 6,923 of DIXN01000054.1, read as the reverse complement.
GTGGCGCCCCGGTAGCGCTCGAAATCCAGGCCCTTGGGATCGACGAAGACCGGCAGGTTCGCCGCGCGGCAATGCTCGATCATGGCCGGAGCGAGATCGCCGGCGAACAGGCCCTTGCCGTAGTCGGACAGGATGACCGCATGAAGCCCTGCCAGCTCGGCCTCGAACAGCGCGAGAAGGCTGCCCTCCAGCTCCGGGCCGAAGGATCCGGCCACCTCCTCGTCCAGGCGCAGAAGCTGCTGGCTTGCGCCCATGACCCGGGTCTTGGTGGTCGTGGGCCGGCCGGCGCTCGCCGCCAGCCGGGCGGTGATGCCCGCGGCTTTCAGGCGCTCGGCCAGCAGCCGGCCGGATTCGTCCTCTCCGCAGGCGCTCAAGGCCACGGCGCCGGCGCCCAGCCCGGCCAGGTTGGCGGCCACGTTGCAGGCGCCGCCGAGGGAGACCGTGGAGCGGAGCACGCGGACCACGGGCACCGGGGCCTCGGGCGAGATACGCGAAACCTCGCCCCAGAGGTAGCGGTCGAGCATGGCGTCGCCGGCCACCAGGACACGGACGCCGGTGAAATCGGGCAGGGAGATGGATTGGCTGTCGGTCATTGTCTGCTCTCTTGCGGGCGCCACGGGCTTTGCCCGGGCGTCGGACACCACTATCTTCTTTTACCGCCAGCGGCAAGATACGGCCGCAGTTTCAGGCAAACGGAACAAATCACAATCAGCCTTGCCTTCCGGCGCTGTCCTGGCATAAATAGTCGAGAACCGTTTCGTCCCCGATATCGGGAGAGCGGCCGGGCAAAGGAGCACGACATGCAGCTGGCGATGGTCGGACTGGGGCGCATGGGCTACAACATGGCCACCCGGCTGCTGCGCGGCGGACACCGCGTGGCGGCCTACAACCGGACCTTCGAGAAGGCCGAGCAGCTGGCCCGGGAGGAAGGCGCGCAGGCCGTGGACAGCCTGGCCGCGGCCGTGGCCGCCCTGCCCGCGCCGCGGGCGGTCTGGCTCATGCTGCCCGCCGGCGCGGTGGTCGACGAGCACGTGGTCGAGCTTCTCGGCCTGCTCACACCCGGCGACATCCTCATCGATGGCGGCAACACCTACTACAAGGACGACCTGCGGCGCGCGGCCGCGGCCAAGGGCGCGGGCGTCCACTACCTGGACGTGGGCGTGTCCGGCGGCATCTGGGGGCTGGCCGAGGGCTACAGCCTGATGGTCGGCGGCCCCAGGCAGGCCTACGAGACGCTGCTGCCGGCCCTGGAGACGCTTGCCCCGCCCGAGGGCTGCCTGCACTGCGGCCCGACCGGCGCCGGCCACTTCGTCAAGATGGTCCACAACGGCATCGAGTACGGCATGATGCAGGCCTACGCCGAGGGCTTCGCCATCCTCGAGGCCTCGCCCTATGCCAAGGATATGGACTACGCCAAGATCAGCCACCTCTGGAACCGGGGCAGCGTCATCCGCTCCTGGCTCCTGGAGCTGGCCGAGCGGGCTTTCACTGAGAATCCGTGCCTGCGGGAGATCGCGCCCTTGGTGGACGACTCGGGCGAGGGTCGCTGGACCGTGCAGCAGGCCGTGGAAACCGGGGCCAGCGCCCCGGTCATCACCATGGCCCTCATGGAGCGCTTCCGCTCGCGGGCCCAGAACAGTTTCGCCGACCGCCTGCTGGCCGCCCTGCGCAACCAGTTCGGCGGCCACGCCATCCACCACGACCCCGACTAACGACAACTGACAACGACCGGCACCGATCATACCGGGGGGGAATCACATGTCCGAGCTGACCCGCCTGCCTGCCTGGCAGGCCCTGTCCACTCATGCCGAAGAGCTGCGCGCGGTCCACATGCGCGAGCTCTTCGCCGCCGATCCGAACCGCTTCAAGGCCTTTTCCCTGCGCCTGGAGGACATCCTCTTCGACTACTCCAAGAACCGCGTCACGGCCAAGACCATGGATATCCTCTTCGATCTGGCCCGCCAGGCCGGGGTCGAGGAGCGCCGGGCGGCCATGTTCGCCGGCGAAAAGATCAATACAACCGAAGATCGGGCCGTGCTGCACGTGGCCCTGCGCAACCGGAGCAACCGGCCGATCGTGGTCGACGGCCAGGACGTCATGCCCGCGGTCAATGCCGTGCTGGCCAGGATGCGCGCCTTCACCGAGGCCGTGCGCCACGGCTCCTGGCGGGGCTACACCGGCCAACCCATGCGCGACGTGGTCAACATCGGCATCGGCGGCTCGGACCTCGGCCCCCAGATGGTCACCCAGGCGCTGGCCCACTACGGCTCGCCGAACCTGCGCGCCCATTTCGTGTCCAACGTGGACGGCACGCAGCTCATCGAGACGCTGAAACCCCTGTCCCCCGAGACCACGCTGTTCATCGTCGCCTCCAAGACCTTCACCACCCAGGAGACCATGGCCAACGCCGCCTCGGCCAGGGATTGGCTGCTGGACAGCGCCGGCGCACAGAGCGCGGTGGCCAGGCATTTCGTGGCCCTGTCGACCAACGCCGAGGCGGTCGAGGCCTTCGGCATCGATCCGGCGAACATGTTCGAGTTCTGGGACTGGGTCGGCGGGCGCTACTCGCTCTGGTCGGCCATCGGCCTCTCCATCGCGCTGTCCATCGGCATGGACCGCTTCGAGGAGCTGCTCGGCGGGGCCTTCGCCGCGGACGAGCACTTCCGCAGCGAGCCCCTGGAGCAGAACATCCCGGTGGTCATGGCCCTCATCGGCCTGTGGTACAACAACTTCTTCGGCGCCCAGAGCCAGGCCATCCTGCCTTACGACCAGTACCTGGCGCGCTTCCCGGCCTACTTCCAGCAGGGCGACATGGAAAGTAACGGCAAGGGCGTGACGCTCGATGGCGAGCGCGTGGACTACTCCACCGGGCCGGTCATCTGGGGCGAGCCCGGGACCAACGGCCAGCACGCCTTCTACCAGCTCATCCACCAGGGCACGAAACTCATCCCCTGCGACTTCCTGGCCCCGGCTCTCAGCCTGAACCCCATCGGCAACCACCACGAGCTTTTGCTCTCGAACTTCTTCGCCCAGAGCGAGGCGCTCATGCGCGGCCGGACCGAGGAGGAGGCCCGCGCCGAGCTCCTGGCCTCGGGCGCCACCCCCGAGGAGGCCGCGCGGCTCGCCCCGCACAAGACCTTCCCCGGCAACCGGCCGTCCAACTCGTTTCTCTTTCGCAAGCTGACCCCGCGCACCCTGGGCACGCTCATCGCCCTCTACGAGCACAAAATATTCGTCCAGGGCACCATCTGGCGGATCAACTCGTTCGATCAGATGGGGGTCGAGCTCGGCAAGCAGCTGGCCAAGGCCGTGCTGCCGGAGATCGAAGCGCCGGGCGAGGTCACGGGCCACGACGCCTCGACCCACGGGTTACTCAACGCCTGCAAGGCCATGCGCGCCGCCCGCTAGTGCGCCGACGGGCCGGGGCCGCCTTTGCGGCGGACGGCCGGGCGCATGAAGAAGACCAGGCCGACCAGCCCGGCGAGGATGACCGCCTGGGAAAAGTTGGCGTCGTTGTAGGCCATGGTCGCGGCCTGTCGCTGCAGCTGCTGGTAGACCAGACCCGCCGCGGCCTGGGTGTGCTCCACCCAGTTCCCCAGGCGCGAGGACAGGTACTCCCCGATGCGCGGCAGGCGGTCGGCGTAGATCGCGTCGAACGGCGTCAGGTGCTCGATCAGGTAGTTCTGATGGACCTGCACCCGGCGGGCGAGCAGCGTGGTCACGAAGGCCGTACCAAAGGAGCCGCCGAGGTTCCTGAAGAGGCTGAAGAGCGCCGAGGCGGCGTTCATCTGCGGGTTGGGCACCGAGGCCATGGTCAGAAGCGACAGGCAGACGAAGAAGAAGGGCATGCCCACGCCCTGGATGAGCCGGCCGGTGACCGCGGTGGGCATGTCGATGGCCATGTTGAAACGGGCCATGTACCACAGGGAATAGGCCGTGACGCACAGGCCCAGGGCCAGCAGGAAGCGGGCGTCGATCTTCTCGGTCAGCTTGCCGGCCACGGGCAGGGCGAAAAGGGTCAGCAGGCCGCCCGGCCCGAGGACCAGGCCGGCCTGGAACGAGGTGTAGCCGAGGATCTGCTGCAGGAACATGGGCAGCAGCACGATGGAGCCGAAAAAGGCGAAGAAGCCCAGGAATATGACCACGTTGCCGATGGCGAAGCTGCGGTTTTTGAGCACCCGCAGATCGAGCACCGGGTTGTCGTGGGTCAGCTCCCAATAGACCAGAAGCACCAGGCTGACCGCCGAAACCGCGGCCAGGACCACGATGTAGTCGGAGGAGAACCAGTCCTCCTGCTGGCCCTTGTCGAGCACGATCTGCAGGCAGCCGATGCCGAGCGACAGGAGCGCGAGCCCGATCACGTCCACCTTCTCGCCCTTGGACAGGCGCACTTGGTAGTGCGGGTCCTCGATGAAGTTCCAGCACATCCACAGGGCCAGCAGGCCGATGGGCAGGTTGATGTAGAATATCCAGCGCCAGGTCCAGTTGTCCGTGATCCAGCCGCCGAGCAGCGGGCCGAGGATGGGGCCGAGGACCACGCCCATGCCGAAGATGGACATGGCCATGCCGCGCTTGGCCGGCGGGTAGGTCTCCATCAGGATGGCCTGGGACAGGGGCTGCAGGCCTCCGCCGCCCAGGCCCTGGACGATGCGAAAGAAGATGAGCGACGGCAGGCTCCAGGCCATGCCGCACAGCGCCGAGCTTGCGGTGAAGACGACGATGGACAGCAGCAGGTAGTTCTTGCGGCCGAACAGTTTCGAAAGCCAGCCGCTCATGGGAATGACCACGGCGTTGGCCACCAGATAGGAGGTCAGCACCCAGGTGGCCTCCTCCTGGCCCGCGGACAGGCTGCCCTGGATGTGGGACAGGGCCACGTTGGCCACGCTGGTATCGAGCACCTCCAGGAGCGTCGGCACCATGACGCTCAAGGTGATGCAGAACCTGACCCAGCCTTCGCGCGGCACGGCTCTACTCCTCGCCTACCAGGACCGTGGGCACGACGCTCATGCCGAGCTTCAGGGGCGGCAGGGGCGCGCCGTCGACCGCCTCGAAGCGGATGCGCACCGGCACGCGCTGCACGACCTTGACGAAGTTGCCGGCGGCGTTCTCGGGCGGAAAGAGAGAGAAGACCGCGCCCGTGCCGGACATGACCGACTCCACCCGGCCCTTGAGCGGATGCCCGGGGAAGGTGTCGACCTTGATCGTGACCTCCTGGCCGGGCGCGATGCGGGTCAGCTGGGTCTCCTTGAAGTTGGCCGTGACCCAGAGGTCCTTGGGGTCGAGCGGCACCACGGCCATGAGCCGCTGGCCGGATGAGACCATCTGGCCCGCGGTCACGGCTTTCCTGGTCACGTAGCCGGTGACCGGGGCGGCGATCTGCGTGTAGGTCAGGTCGAGCTCGGCCTGGTGCAGCTTGGCCCGGGCCAGCTCGACCATGGCCGCCTGGGCCGCGGCCTGCCGGTCCTTGATGTCGGCCGTACCCGAGCCCGTGGCGGCCAGCTTGATCTGCGCCCGGGTGGTGTCGAGGTCCTTCTCGGCCGCGGCCTGGGCGTTCCCGGCCCCGCGGACCAGGGCCATGGAGCGGGCCAGGTCGGCCTCCAGGGTGCGGACCTTGGTCTCGGCCTTGTCGTATTCGTCGGCGCTGACCGCGCCTTTCTGGAAGAGCTTCTGCATGCGGTCGAAATCGATGCCGGCCTGGCGCAGGTCGGCGGCGATGGAGCTCTGGGACTTGAGCGCGGCCTCGGCATCGTTGCGGGCCTTGTCCCTGTCCTTCATGAGCTTGGCCAACTCGGCCTCGGCCTCGGCCACCTTGAATCCGGTCTGGGTCCGCTCCAGGGGCACGGCCAGGGTCAGCCCGGCCAGGGTGGCCTCGGCCTGGGCCAGCTCGGCCCGGGCCTGGCTCACGGCCACCTCGAAGGGCAAGGGATCGATGGCTACGAGCAGCTGGCCGGCCTCGACCGGCTGGTTGTCCTCGACCAGCACCTTCTCGGCATAGCCGTCGATGCGCGGGGTGACCAGATAGATGTCACCGTCGATGTAGGCGTCGTCGGTGGAGACCTTGCCCCGGCTCTCCAGCCACCACAGGCCGAAGCCGGCCAGGCAGGCCAGCAGGAAGACGAGGAAGGCAAGCTTGCGTTTGTTCGCGCTCATGATTTGTCCGGAGATTTGGTTTCAGGGTGCTCGCGGCAGTAGGCCAGGGCCGCCAGGGAGAAGCGGGTGACGTGCTCGGCCAGCTCCTCGACCTTGTCCGAGGACAGGCTCAGGTCGGGGCGTATGAGGCGCAACGTGGTCCGCGCGATGATGTAGTGCTGGCACTGGCCGATGACGCTCGAAGCGCAGGCGGCCACAAGCTTATTCTCGGGCTGCACGCCGAGAATCTCGCCGATGATGCCGTGCAGGGTCTGCCAGATGGGCGTGATGGCTTCTCTGACCAGGCTCTCGATGGCCGGCGTCGGGTCGAGCATTTCCCGGGCCATAAGCAGGCTGAACCAGGATGGGCGGCCGTCGGACAGTATCCGATGGAAGAAGGACCGGACAAAGGCCTGCAACCGCTCCGCCGCCGGTGCGTCCGGCGCGAGGCCCATGTCCAGGGGGTAGAGGCGCAGGCCTTCGTAGAAGGCGCAGCGCAGCACCGCGTTGTACATGCCGAGCTTGTCGCCGAAATGGTAGTTGACTGCGGCGTTGTTCGCTCCGGCCAGCCGGCAGATCTCCCGGGTGGTGGCGTGGCGGAAGCCCTTCTCCGAGATGACCTTGCCGGCGGCCTCGAGCAGGCGGCGCTTGGTGTCGTCGCAAAAATGCGTATCCATGTCTGTGCGCTCCGTGGTGAAGCGCCTGTTTAAAGCAGTTGCTTGAACCGGTCAAGAGCCCCTGACCGGCAATTTTCGCATGCCGGCCATGCGGCCTAGGGCCTGTCGACATTAATC
>DIXN01000021.1 GCA_002428705.1 Desulfovibrio sp. UBA6079 | reverse complement strand
CCTGGTGGGGGTGCAGGGGGCAACGCCCCCTGCCCGCCGGAGGCGCCCAAGCGACCATGAAGAAGCGTACGATCATCGTCACCGGCTTGGCGGCCACGTATCCGCTCGGCGGTGTGAGCTGGGACTATCTGCAATACCTGCTCGGCTTCATCGAGCTGGGGCACGAGGCCTATTATCTCGAGGACACCGGCTGCTGGCCGTTCGATCCCGACCAGATGACCTTTGTCGAGGACGGAACGAAGAACGCCGGGTATCTGGCTGAGTTCCTGCGGCGCCTCAAGCCGGGGCTGGAGAAGCGCTTCTGCTACCGGGACGTGAACGACGTCCACCACGGCCTCTCCCGCGAGGAGCTGGCCGCGGTGCTGCGCAAAGCCGAGCTGTTCGTGAACATCTCGGCGGCCAGCATCCTGCGCGAGGAGTATTTGGCGGTCCCGGTCAAGGTTCTCATCGATTCCGATCCGCTCTACACCCAGTCGGGCATCCCGGCCTATCTGGACGGCACGGCCGGGCCCGAGGTGGTCAGAGCCATCGAGAACTTCAAGCTCCACGACGTCTTTTTCTCCTTCGGCGAGAACGTGGGCCAGCCGGGCTGCCTGGTGCCTGACGCGATCTTCGACTGGAAGCCCACGCGCCAGCCGGTGGTGCTGTCCTGCTGGCAGTCCGCGCCGCCGCCGCGGCGCGAGGTCTTCACCACGGTCCTGTCCTGGCGCCCGAAGGAAGACGGGCCGCTGGTGGGCGGGGTGCGCTACGGCGGCAAGAACCTGGAGTTCGAGCGCCTGATCGACCTGCCCGGGCGCACGGGAGCGGTCCTGGAGCTGGCCCTCAGCGGCACCGAGGAGCAGATGGCGGCGCTGCGCGAGCACGGTTGGCGGGTCGTGCCCGGCACCACGAAGTCGCGCACGCCCTGGGACTACCGCGACTACCTGGCCGAGGGGCTGGGCGAGTTCAGCACGGCCAAGAACGCCTACGTGGCCAGCCGCAGCGGCTGGTTCTCCTGCCGCAGCGCCTGCTACCTGGCCTCGGGCCGGCCGGTGGTGGTCCAGGACACGGGCTTCTCCGACTTCCTGCCGGTGGGCGAGGGGGTGCTGGCCTACACCGACGCCGAGGGCGCCCTGGCCTGCATCGAGGCCGTGCGGGCCGACTGGGGACGCCAGTCCGCGGCCGCATTGAAATTCGCCCGGGAGCATTTCGACGCCCGCGAGGTGCTGGCCCGGCTGCTCGAGGAGGCCCTGGCGTGAGCCGGCCCCGGCGCGTGGTCCTGGCCGGTTACCTCGTCGGCTTTCCCCTGGGCGGCATGGTCTGGTGCATGCTCCACTACCTCGCGGCCCTGTCGCGCCTGGGCTGCGAGGTGTTGTTCCTGGAGGACTCCTCGACCTGGTCCTATCCCTACGATCCGCGCACGCGGACCTGGGGGGTGGACTCGAGCTACGCCCGCTCGCTCATGGACCGGCTGTTCGCCGCATACTGCCCCGGGGTGCGCTGGGCCTACGTCAGCGAGCTGGAGGGCCAGGTCTACGGCCTGAGCCGCGAGGAACTCAATCGCACGCTCGCCCGGGCCGACTGCCTGCTGAATCTTTCGGGCATCCTGCCCTTGCGCGAGGAGTACGCGAGGATTCCGGCCAGGGCCTTCATCGACACCGACCCGGTCTTCACCCAGGCCAAGGCGGCCAATGATCCGGGCACGCTCGACTACCTGAAGGCCCACGACCATCATTTCACCTACGGCTACCTCCTGCCCCGGGGCGAGACCCCGGTGCCGCTGCTGGGTTTGGACTGGAAGCCGATCCTGCCGCCGGTGCTCCTCGACTGCTGGACGCCCCGGCCCGGTCCGGGCGGCGCCTGGACCACGCTCGGCACCTGGGACGTGAAAAGCCGCGAGATCGAGATCGGCGGGGTGCGCTACTCCTGGCGGAAAAGCCGGGAGTTCGAGAAGGTCATCGAGCTGCCCCGGCGCCTGCCCGGCGAGACCTTCGAGCTGGCCTTCGGCGACATGAAGGAGGACGGCGAGCGCTTCGCCGCCCATGGCTGGACAATTTCCGACGGGCTGGGCATCTCCGCCGACGTGGACAGCTACCGCGACTTCATCAGCGCCTCGCGCGGCGAGTTCAGCGCGGCCAAGGAGCAGAACGTGGCCCTGCGCTCGGGCTGGTTCTCCGACCGCTCGGCCTGCTACCTCGCCGCCGGCCGGCCGGTGATCATCCAGGACTGCGGCATAGGCGACTACCTGCCCGTTGGCCAGGGGCTCTTCGTCTACCGGAGCATCGAGGACATCGTCGAGGCCGTGGGCCGGGTGGCCGCGGAGCCCGAACGCCACCGCGCCGCCGCCCACCGCCTGGCCGAGGAGCATTTCGAGGCCACGGCCGTGGTCGGGACCATGCTCGGGGAGATGGGCCTTGGCTAGACGGGCCGTCGCCTTTGGCTGCCTGCTCCTCGCCCTGCTCCTCATCCCGGCCTCCGGCCTGGCCGGCGTCGGACTGGTCCGCGAAAACGGCGCATGGTGGCTGACCGACGACTCGGGCGGACAGTTTCTGTCCCTGGGAGTGAACGCCGTCCGGGGCTGCCCCTACACCGCCAAACCCAATGGCGCCGGCGCCTACGAGCGCGAGGAATTCTACTGCTGGCCGCGCTTCTACGAGAGCGAAGAGGCCTGGCGGGCCTCGGCCTGCGGCTTTCTTGAGTCCCTGGGCGTGAACACCCGCGGCGGCTGGAGCGACCCCTCGCCCGAGTTCGGGCTTTATCTCACCCCGGAGCTCGACCTCGGCCGCCACGCCCAGCTCCACTGGTTCGACCCCTTCGACCCCGAGTGCCCGGAGCGCACCGCGCGCCTTGCCGCGGAGCTGACCGGCCCCTACCGCCACGACCCGCAGACCCTCGGCTACTTCACCGACAACGAGGTCGGCTGGTGGAACGGCCCGGTCTTCCTCTGGTACCTGGGCCAGGGCTGGCACAACGCCACCAAGCAGCTGGTCTGGAACGTCCTATTCGAGCGCTACGGCGGCGACTGGTCGCGCCTGTGCGCCGAGTTCACGCCGGGATTCGGCATGCGCTCCTTCGACGACCTGAAGAAGATCGGCGCGAACCTCAAGCTGAAAGCCGGCGGCCGGGGCATCGACGTGGTCAACCAGGTCTGCGGCCTGGTCGCCCGGCGCTACTACGAGCTGGTCACGGCCGCCGTGCACGCCGCCGACCCGGAGGCGCTCGTCCTCGGCGACCGCCTGCCCCTGACCTACAACCAGGACGCGGTCCTGGCCGCGCGCGGGCTGCTCGACGTTCTGTCCACCAACTACAACGTGGACGTGGAGGACGGCTGGGTCGCGCCCTACTACTTCGAGGGCCTTGCCCGCCTGACCGGCGGCATGCCCGTGCTCGTCTCCGAATTCTTCTACGCCGCCCGCGAGAACGGCAGCGGCAACGTGAACAACGGCCACCTGATGACCGTGGCCACCCAGGCCGAGCGGGCCAAAGGCGCGGCCGCGGCCGTGGCCGCCTTCGCCGCCTTCCCCGAGGTCGTCGGCCTGCACTGGTTCCAGATGTATGACGAGCCCCCGGGCGGGCGCGAGGATGGCGAGAACTACAACTTCGGCCTGGTGGACATCCACGACCGGCCCTACCCGCTCCTCGCGGACAGCCTGCGCCGGGCTCTTGCCGCCGCCCCGGCCGTCCACGGCGCAGGCCGCGCGCCAGCCGGCACCCCTGCTGGCGGCTCCCTTCCCCGCCTGACCCCGGCCCCGGTCATGGGCGACGGCACCCTGGCCGACTGGCAGGACAAGGCCGGCAGCCGCCTGCTCGGCTTTACCACGCCCGCGCCCTACGTGCCCTTCGGCGACGTCCACTGCGGCTGGACGCCCGACGGCCTGTCCCTCTTCTGCCTGGCCCAGGACTACCTCGACGTGAACCTCCTCGACTTCAGCGGCCCCTTCCCGGCCGAGGAGGCCTTCCAGCTCCGCGTCACCGCCGGCGTCCGCGGCCGGGAGACGCAGCTGGCCGTGGTCCTCGAGCCCGTTCCGAGCCCGCGCTTTTCGGACATGGGCAAGCCCGTCTGGGAGATCGAGCCCCGCCTCTACCGGGTGACGGGCGCCGCCCTCCTCCCGGCCTCGCCCGCCGACGGCTCCCTCGGCCGCGTGATCAAGCCCCTGCCGCACATCGCCTTCGAGTTCTTCATCCCGGCCTCGGCCCTGGGTCTCAAGAAACTTTCTCCCAAGGACTCCCTGACCCTGAACATCCAGGCCACCAACTTCTACCGCAGCCTGACCATGTCCTGGCCCGGCCCCGACTCCGCGGCCAGGCTCACGCTCGCGCCCTGAACGCCATCGCCCCAAGGAGAACGCACACGGCCATGAAACCCACCATCCTCGTCACCGGCGGCGCCGGCTACATCGGCAGCCACACCTGCAAGGCCCTCTCGGCCGCGGGCTACACCCCCGTGACCGTGGACAACCTGGTCTACGGCCACGAATGGGCCGTGAAATGGGGACCGCTCGAAAAGGGCGACATCCTCGACGCCGCCTTCCTCGACGCCGTCTTCAGCCGCCACGCCGCGGCCGCCGTGCTCCATTTCGCGGCCTACGCCTACGTCGGCGAGTCGGTCCTCGATCCGGCCAAGTACTACCGCAACAACGTCGCCGGCACCTTGTCCCTCCTGGAGGCCATGCGCCGCCACGGCTGCCGCCGCATCGTCTTCTCCTCGACCTGCGCCACCTACGGCGTGCCGAACACGTTGCCCCTGACCGAGGACCACCCCCAGCTGCCCATCAACCCGTACGGCTGGTCCAAGCGCATGATGGAGCAGATCCTGGCCGACTTCCAGCAGGCCTACGGCATATCCTACGCCGCCCTGCGCTACTTCAACGCCGCCGGCGCCGACCCCGAGGGCGAGATCGGCGAGGACCACGACCCCGAGACCCATCTCATCCCGCTGGTCATCCGGGCCGCTCTGGGCACCCGGCCGCACATCGAGGTCTTCGGCACCGACTACCCCACCCGCGACGGCACCGCCATCCGCGACTACATCCACGTGACCGACCTGGCCCGCGCCCACGTCCTGGCCGTGGAGCACCTCGAAGCCGAGCCCGGCTCCCTGATCCTCAACCTCGGCACCGGCTTTGGTGCCACGGTCAAGGAAGTCATCGACGCCGTTCAGGCCGCCGCCGGCTCGCCCGTCCCGGTCAAGGAAGGCCCCCGCCGCCCCGGCGACCCCTACGGCCTCTACGCCGACGCCGCCAAGGCCGAACGCATCCTCGGCTGGAAACCCGAGCGCGACTTGGCCGCCATCGTCAACCACGCCCTGGCCTGGCACCGGCGGCATGGGTAGGGGCCTCCGGCGGGCAGGCCTCCGGCGGCCAGGGGGCGTTGCCCCCTGGACCCCTACCAGGAGGGAATGATTCCCTCCTGGACCTCCCCGGTCTGCGTGGTGCGCCGGCTCCGGGAAAGACCCGGGGCCGGCGCACCACGCAGCAGAGCAGGTACACAGGGGACATCCTTGCCGTCGGCGGGTCATGGAGGGGATCGAAAACAGGAAGAAGCCATGAAGTGGGTGGAGGGGCGGGTCCGGGCCGTGCGCGCGGTCCTCGGACCCGCACCTTTGCGCCGCCCCGGGCCGGGTTTGGACAAGCCGCCGGCACGCGACTCCGGGCCTTCTTCACCCTCACCGGCAGTCTTTCTTTCTTCTTGCCCTGGTCCACGACCCCAGCGAGGGACATAATCCGTCCTTGTCACCCAAGCTGAAAATCGAAGCCCCCGGCGTTCTTGGCGCCGGGGGCTTCGATTTTCAGACTGTGGGTTCCAGGGGGATCATCCCCCTGGCGGGGTGCAGGGGCAGCGCCCCTGCCCGCCGGAGGCGCCCCTAATCGTCGAAGTTGCCCTTGGGGCCCTTGTCGGCGTCGAGGCTGGCGGCCTTGGCCTTGAGCTTGTCGCCGGTCCAGTCGGCCGGGTCTTCGATGCGGCCGGCCTTGGGGCCGAGGTCGTAGGAGCCGGCGGCGAGGATGGCCTCGATGGCCAGGGGGGCGGTGTCCTTGGCGCCAAAGACGTTGACCAGGAGGTCGTAGACGAAGTCCTCGACGGCCTTGGCCGAGCGTTCGCGGATGTCGCGGGGCTGGGCCATGGTTTTGGATTCGAAGGGCAGGTTCAGCTTCTTGTAGTCGCCGGCCTTGAAGCCCGCCTTTTTGGCGTAGGCGACCAACTCGGCCCAGAGGGCGTCGCTTGCGCCCTGGCCCGGGACCTTGACCAGCTCCTTGTCGGCGTCGAGCATGGCGTTGCCGTATTCGTTGACCTTCACGCCCCAGGCCAGCATCTGCAGGGCGGTGGCCACGTTGGCCTTGGTGGTACGGGTTTTCTGGGCGATGAGGCGCAGGCGTTCGGAGCTGTTGCCCGAGGTGCCGTGCTGGGCGCCGGAGACCTTGTAGGGCGCGAGCGCCTGGTGGATCTCGGCGGTCAGGCCGACCTGGATGCCGGCGTCCGAGGCTTCGATGCCGTGGGTGGTGCCGTTGTTCAGCGCGATCCAGTCGGGGTGGACGTCGTGGGCGTTCAGGCCCTTGATCAGGTAGGCGGCCTCGGCCACGGTGGACAGGCCGGCCTTGCCCTTGATCTCGCCGACCTCGGTCTCATAGCCGGCCCAGGCCGGGACGTGGGGGGCGAGCGCCAGGTTGGCCAGGAGGTTGTCGGCGTCGGGCAGGTGCGAGGCGTCGATGGCGATGGAGGTGATGCCGGCCTCGAACATGGCCGGTATCTCGGTCTTGGCCGCGGCCAGGTCGGCCTCGGACTTGATGCCGTAGTGGTCGGCGTGGATGGCCACGGGCACGGTGATGTGCAGCTCGTTCATGACCTGGTCGGCCTGGCAGGCCAGGTTGTAGAAGGTCGTGGCGCAGTAGGTGCATTCGGACTTGGCGATCTCGAGGATGATGGCCGCGTTGGCCTTTTGCGCCGCGGCCAGGGCGCCGCGCAGCACGAGATGGCTGCGGGCGTTGGCGGCGATGGTCATGGCCTGGCCTTTTTGCAGCATGGCCCGGTCGATGGCCTTGCCCGAGACGATGAGGGCTTTGGAGTTGGGGAAGAGCCTGGCGATCGCCGGCGGGCGGCCGATCTTCAGGGCGTTGACGAAATCGGGGGTGTACTGGCCGGGCATGGCGGAAGCCTCCTCCTTGTCGGTGATCATCCAGAGAGGACTAGCACAGTTCAGGCCCGAGCGGAAGGCGTTGACACGGCCGGCGGCTTGCCTTGGCGCGCCCTCCGGGATAAAAGCGCTAACGATGGCTGAACCCAAGCCCAACCGGAGGTGCACCATGTCCCGAATCGCGTTGTTCTGCCTTGCCCTGGCCCTTCTGCTCGCTGCCGGCTGCGGCGCCTCCCAGCGCCAGACCTGGACGCTCGAAAGCGTGCGCGGGGACTGCATGACCGATCGCATGTGCTTCGACAACCAGGACGAGATCTGCCAGGCCTACGTGGACCTGTTGTCCAAGCCGTACGCCAGCGCCCACGAGTGCCGCCTGGCCTGCGAGAGCTTTCCGCAACGGGAGGAAATCTTCGTCGGCAACCTGGGCTGCAAGGGGTTCTTCGAGGACACCACCGACACCTGCGTCGAGTACTGCGACGACCACTTTCCGCACTAATCCTCGCCGGTGAGGCTGCGCCTCAGGCGCTTGCCCACGCTCCAGCAGTCGGCGAAGGGTTCGCCCAGGCGCCAGTATTTGCGCCTGGGCATGTCGAAGAGCAGCGGGCGGACCTTGGCGTAGTCGACCACGCCCCCGGTCAGGACCTCCTCGTCGGCGTAGCTGGCCACGATCTCGCCGATGAACACCTCGTGGGTCGGAAAATCGACCACGTCGTGCAGCCGGCATTCCATGTTCACCGGGCAGCGAACGATCATGGGCGCGCCGGCAAGCTCCCCCTCGAAAAGCTCGAACATTCCGGACTTGTCGGTCTTCTTGCCGCTGATCATGCCCACGCAATCGGTCAGCTCGACCATGTCCTCGCTCGGGAAGTTGATGGAGAAGGCCTTGTGCTCGTGGATGCCCTGGTTGGAATAGTGGATCTTGGCCAGGCCGATGGACACGTACTGCGGGTGGCCGTGGTTCATGATGCCGACGTGGGCGATGGTCAGAAAGTTGGGCCGGCCCTTGACCACGGTGCCGACCAGCACGGTGGGCATGGGATAGAGAAGGTTGGCGGCGTCGAGGTTCTTCTTCATGGGCTCACATTCTCCGGTTTCTCGCCTCAGAGGGGCTCTCCGTCCACGTAAGGCACGAGCATGACCGCGCAGGGCGCGGTTTCGAGGATGGTCATGCCGGTGTAGTCGATGCGCGACTTGGCCAGCCCCGGGCGCTGGTGGCAGCCGAAGACGGCCAGGTCGGCGCCCGTGTCGCGGGCCAGGCGGCAGAACTCCACCGAAGGGTCCGCCGGCCGGCAAATGAAGCTGACCCGGTCCAGGCCGGCGAGAAACTGCTCGGCCTCGGCCGTGAAGCGCGCATGGGCCTCTTCGACCGCCGCGGTGCAGCGCGGATCGGTTTCGCACAAGGCCTTCAGGTGGTAGTCGAGCGCATTGAAGACGACGAGCTCCGCCCCCGAGGTCCGGGCCAGGTCGGCGGCGGCGTGCAGGGCATGCAGTCCGCCGGGCGAGAACTTCAGGGCGACCAGGATCTTCTTGAACATGGCGCGTGGTCCCCGTTGCCGGTCATGCCCCCGCGGGCGGGGGAGGTTTCGGACGATGGCCACAGACTAGCAGAGGCCGGGCGCGGGAGCCAGGAAAAAAGCAGCGCGGGCGGGCCAAGAGGATTTGACCCGGCCGGGAAAAGACGTATAGCCTGAAGCGGACGGGCCGCCCGCCCTCATACGGCCCGATACGGCCTGATATGCCCGTCCGGAGCCCAGAAGCATGCGCAAGCGATCCTTTGGCGACCTGATCACGCTCTTCACCAGGGACATCTGGCTGGCCGACTATTCCGGCGCCGGCAGGCGCCTGCGCGGAACGGTGGGGCTCGGGCGGGTGGTCTACATGGCCGGCTACGGCTTCCTGAAGGACCGCTGCCTGCTCTCGGCCGCGGCCATGGCCTACACCACCATCCTGTCCATCGCGCCACTCCTGGCCGTGGCCTTCTCCATCTCCAAGGCGCTGGGCATCCAGAACACGCTCTTCATCCGCGATCTCCTGGAGCGCCTGACCGCCGGCCGCCAGGCCATGGTCGAGCAGATCGTGACCTACATCGACCAGACCAACGTCAGGACGCTGGGCTACCTGGGCGTGGCCTTCCTCTTTGCCACGGCCATCTCGCTCCTGACCAGCATCGAGGAGGCCTTCAACTCCATCTGGCGGGTGGACAAGGGCCGCACCTGGTGGCGCAAATTCACCGACTACTTCTCGGTGCTGCTCATCTGCCCGATCTTCGTGCTCATGGCCGCGAGCGTCACGGTCAGCCTGCAGACCGACGCCTTCGTCCAGAAGATCCTGGCCATCTCTGCCTTCAACTACCTCTACCTGGGCCTGCTGAAGATTTTCCCCTTCGTCATGATCTCCCTGGCCTTCATGTTCCTCTACGGCTTCATGCCCAACACCAAGGTCCGGGTCAAAAGCGCGCTCGTCGGCGGGGTGGTGGCCGGCAGCCTGTGGCAGCTGGCCCAATGGAGCTACATCGAGTTCCAGGTCGGCGCGGCCAAGTTCAACGCCATCTACGGCAGCTTCGCCCAGTTCCCCATCTTCCTGGTCTGGATGTACATCAGCTGGACTATCGTGCTGCTCGGCGCGGAGCTCTCCTTTGCGGTCCAGAACTGGCGGACCTTCCAGGGCCAGGTCCGGGCCGGGCAGGTGACCCCGGAGGAGAAGGACAAGGTGGCCGTGCTCGTTTTGCTCATCCAGACCAAGCGCTTCGAGCGCGGCGAGCGGCCGCTGGACAACGAGCGCCTGGCCGAGCACCTGGGCGTGCCGCTCATGATCGTCGCCGAGGTCGCCGCGGTGCTTGCCCGCGCGGGCATGCTCGTACGCCTGGACAGCCCCGAGGCCGTGGCCTATGGACTGGCCATGCCGCCGGAGAAGATCAGGGTCATGGACGTGGTCGGGGCCCTCAGCCGGCGCGACAAGGACGAGCGGGCGAGCTTCATCCGCGAGGAGTACGCCTTTGTCGAGGGCGTTTTCGGGGCGCTCTACGGCGAGGCCGAGGGCAGCCCGGACAACGTGGACATGAAGACCTTCTACGAGCGCATGTGCGCCCAGCACGTGGACAAATGCCTGGAACCTGACGAGGAGGGGCGGTGAGATGAAAGTAGTGGCCGTGAACGGCAGCGCGCGCAAGGACGGGAACACCGCCATCCTCTTGCGCCTGGTGCTGGCGGAGCTGGAAGCCGAGGGCATCGAGACCGAGCTCATCCAGCTCTCGGGCAAGCCCATGCACGGCTGCCTCGCCTGCTACAAGTGTTTCGAGAAGAAGAACCGCCTGTGCGCGGTGACGAGCGACTACATGAACGAGGTCATCGCGGCCATGGACGCCGCCGACGGCATCCTCATCGGCTCGCCGACCTACTTCGCCAACGTCTCTTCCGAGACCAAGGCGCTCATCGACCGCGCCGGCCTGGTTTCCCGGGCCAACGGCGACATGTTCGCGCGGAAAGTGGGGGCGGCGGTGGTCGCGGAGCGCCGCGCCGGCGGGGTGAACGCCTTCTCGGCCATCAACCTGTTCTTCGCCGCCGCCCAGATGATCATCCCCGGCTCGAGCTACTGGAACCTGGGTTTCGGCCGCGAGATCGGCCAGGTGGAGGGCGACGCCGAGGGCCGGCGGACCATGGTCACCCTGGGCGGAAACATGGCCTGGCTCATGAAGAAGCTGGCGAAATAGGACGGTAGGGGCGTGAACCATGCGTCGCCCGGGGCCGCGGCCCTGGCCGTGGAGCTGATCCGCGCGGGCCTCACGCGCGGCGGCCGGCAGGTGCTCGCCGACGTCAGCTGGCGGATGACCTCCGGCGAGCACTGGGCGGTCCTCGGGCCGAACGGCGCCGGCAAGTCGAGCTTCTTGTCGCTCCTGCGCGGCGACCTCTGGCCGAGCGCCGGCCGGCGGGTCTACGTGCTGGACGGATGCGCCCAGGAAAGCCCCATCGGCGTGCGCGAGCGCATGCACCTGGTCTCGGCCGACATGCTCGCGGCCTGGCGCCGGCGCGAGCTGCCGGTCACGGCCCGCGAGGCCGTGGCCTCGGGCTTCGGCGACGACCTCTTCCTCTACCGCGAGCTGACCGCAGAGGAGGAGGCGCGCATGGAGGCCGTGGCCCGGACGCTCGGCCTGGCAAACCTCCTCGAGCGCGACTTCACCGCCCTGTCCCACGGCCAGGCCGCCCGGGTGCTGCTGGCCCGGGCCGTGGTCCGCCGGCCCGACGTGCTCATCCTGGACGAGTTCGCCGACGGCCTGGACGCGCCGAGCCGCCGGGCGGCGTTTGCATTGCTCGGCGAGCTGGCCGCCGACGGGGTGAGCCTGGTCGTCGCCGCCCACCGGCCCGAGGACCTGCCTCCGGACATCACCATGGCCGTGCGCTTCGAGGCCGGCCGCCTCACGGCGAAGGGCCGGCTTGCGGACCTGCTCCCCCGGCTGGAGGCCGGCACGGCCTCGCCGCCGGCCGCCATGCAAGTCCCGCGACCGGCCAGGCCCGGGCCGGCCGTCTTCCGCCTGGAGCATGTTTCGGTGGCTCTTGGCGGCCGCACGGCGCTTTACGATGTCTCCTGGGTCATGCGGCCGGGCGAGAGCTGGGCCGTGCTCGGGGCCAACGGCGCCGGCAAGTCGACCCTGGTGAAGCTTTTGGCCGGCGAGCTCCATCCCCTGCCCGGGGGCAGCGTCAGCCGTTTCGGCCGGCGCGCAAGCTCGCTGTGGGACATCCGGCGCCGGGTGGGCCTGGTTTCCTTCGACCTCCAGAACGACTACCCGGCCGCGACCACGGCCCTTGATGCCGTGGTCTCCGGCTTCTTCGGCCACCTGGGCCTCTACGCCGAGCCGAGCCCCCGCCAGGAGGATGCCGCCCGGCGCATGCTGGCCGTCGTCGGCCTGGCCGAGGCCGAGGGCCAGGAACTCTCGAATTTGAGCTACGGCCAGCAGCGCCGGGTGCTCATCGCCCGGGCCCTGGCTCCGGGGCCGCGGGTGCTCCTCCTGGACGAGCCCCTGTCCGGGCTGGACGCGCAAGGCCGGGGCGAGGTGCGCAGCGCCGTCGAGCGCCTGGCCGGCGCCGGGGTGGGCCTGGTGCTGGTCAGCCACGCCCCCGCGGACCTGGTCCCGGCCATCGGCTGCGTCCTGGCCCTGGAGGCCGGCCGGGTGATGTACCGCGGTGACCGGGCCGGATATGCGGCCTTTCTGGCCGGTAATACGCCCCAGGCGGGCTGACAGGCCCCCGGCCTTCTGCTAGGAGGGAGCACCCGAACCGACCCCTGAACCCAAGGGAGCCGCATGTACCAGTGTTTCAAGGACGCCGTCCGCGACATCTACGAGACCGCCCACCGCGAGAACCGGCTCCTGAAGAACCCGAGCCAGGAAAGCCTGCGGGCCTACGCCCTGGACGAGCCCGAGGTGCGCACCACGCGCCACGGCAACCTGGTGGCCTTCTCCGAACCCACCTCCCGGGCCAAGCCCTTCACCCGCAGCAACCTGGACGAGCCCTTCGGCCAGGCCGAGCGCGAGCTCCTCGAGTCCGCCCGGCGCCAGCTCTCCGAGGAACGGCTGGTGTCCATCGACGTGGCCGTGGGCGACGGCTCCGAAGACGTGACCGCCCGGCTCATCGTGCCCAAGCGCTTCGCCCACGTGGCCTACGGCGGCGCCAAGCTCTTCCGCCAGCTGCCCTCCTCGGTCGGCCGGCCGACCCACCAGGTGCTCATGTTCTTCGACCAGGCCTTCGAGGCCAACAAGGAAAAGCGTCTGCCCGAGAAGGACATCACCATCAGGAACGCCCTGGGGCCGGACGGCGGCCTGGTCAAGATCGTGCGCAACTCGAACTATGTGGGCGAGTGGAAGAAGGGCGTGTTCACCGGCGAGGACTACCGGGCCAAGCTCAAGGGCTCGATCTTCCTGCACGCCGGCTGTCGCCGGGACATCCTGGAGCAGGCCGACGGCGGCTACCGGGCCGTGTCCTCGCTCTTCGTGGCCCTCTCCGCCAACGGCAAGACGAGCCTGACGAGCAAGGTCCTGGCCTTCAAGCACGGCGAGGAGTCCTGGCTTGTCCAGGACGACGGCGGCACATTGAACCCCGACGGCTCGTTCGACGGCTTCGAGCCCGGCGGCATCTTCGTCAAGACCGAGGGGCTCTCGCCCAAGGACCAGATCGAGTGCTACTACGGGGTGCTGCGGCCGGGAAGCTTCCTGGAGAACGTGCACGTGAACGAGGACGGCTATCCGGACTTCTTCAACATCGAGCGCACGGCCAACGGCCGGGCGGTCATCGAGCGCCGCGACTTCATGCACAGCCACAAGGACATCGGCACGCCCCGGGTGGACAACCTCTTCCTCATCACCCGCGGGCCGACCATCCCGGCGCTCTCGCTCCTCTCCGCCGAGGAGGCCGTGGCCTTCATGATCCTCGGCCAGTCCATGGAGTCCTCGGCCGGCGACCCGACCCAGGCCGGCGCGATCAAGAACGTCTTCTTCTACGACCCCTTCGTGGTCGGCGACCGCACGGCCCACGCCGCGCGCTTCCACGAGATATTGAAGGCCAACCCGCACATCCGCTGCTACCTGCTGAACACCGGCGGCGTGGGCGAGGGCGAGCACCACCGCGACATCGGCTTGGCCGACACCATGAACATGCTGAACGCCTGCCTGCGCGGGGACATCGTGGACTGGGCGCAGGCCCCGGCCACGGGACTGACCGTGCCCGCGTCCGTACGCCGGGTGGACTCGATCCTCTTCCACCCCGAGAAGCTCTACACCGCCGCCGAGTTCGCCCAGCGCCAGCAGGCGCTCGACGCCCGGCGCCGGGAGGTCCTCGGCCGCTACCCGGAGCTCGACCCGGCCATCAGCCAGGCCATCCGGGCCGGAAGCTAGGGCTCGGGGGGCGAAAGCTCCACGCGCTCGAAGCTTAAAGACGCGAGGTCCACCAGGAGCATGGCTCCGGCCAGCGGGGAGCTGCCGGTGGTCAGCAGGCGCACGGCCTCGTTGGCCATGAGCGCGGCGATGGCCGTGACCATGGGCGCCTGGGTGCCGAGCTCGTCCTCGGCCGCCGTGCCCTGGCCGAGAAAGCTCGCCGGCCCCTTCTCGCCGGGCCGGACCACGGCCACGTAGCCGCTCGGCCCGGCCATGGCCCCGGTGACGAGCACGACCCCGGCCCGGGCCGCGGCCCGCTCCAGGGCCGGGCGGTGGGCAAGCCCGCCGAGCGCGTCCACGGCCAGGTCGCAGCCGGCGAGCAGCCGGACCATGTCCTCTTCCTCGAGCACCGACTCGGCCGCTTCGATCTCTACCGCCGGATTGATTTGGCGCGCCCGCTCAACGGCCGCCACGGCCTTGGGCCGGCCGAGGGTTGCGCATGTCGACAGGAGTTGGCGGTTCAGGTTCGATTCCTCGAAGCGATCGCCGTCCGCGGCCCGGATGCGGCCCACGCCCAGGCGAGCCAACATTTCCAGCAGGTTGCCGCCGAGGCCGCCGAGGCCGACCAGGCCAAGGCGGGCCGAGAGGAGCCGGGTCTGGTCCGCAAGGCTGTAGGCCTCGAAATTGCGCAGGTAGCGCGCGGGCGGGCAGCCGGCGGCCAGCGCGGCCAGCTCCACCTCGCGCAGGGAAAGCCCGGTGCGGCCGGCGATTTCGGCTTCGGCCGCGGCGCCCAGGGCAGGCCCGGTCCGTCCGCCGGAGAGCGCCGTGGGCACGGCCGCGGCCCGGATGAGCCCGGCCA
Organism: Desulfovibrio sp. UBA6079; assembly: GCA_002428705.1. GTDB lineage: Bacteria > Desulfobacterota > Desulfovibrionia > Desulfovibrionales > Desulfovibrionaceae > UBA6079. The sequence continues at coordinate 61,946 of DIXN01000021.1, read as the reverse complement.
AATCGGACGACCCGGCCGGATCGACAGGACCGGGCACGGGCCTAGCCTCCGCCCACGGGGGGGAAGAGGCCGAGCCGGTCGCCGTCTTTGAGCGGGCTGTCGGCCTTGGCATGGACGCCGTTGACGAAGATGATCTTGACCTCGTCCGGGTCGATGCCCAGGCGGGCCATGACGTCCGCCGGCGTGGCGCCCGCCTCGATCTCCAGGCTGCCGCCCTCGGGCGTCCGCCGGGCCAGGGTGGCGAAGCATTTGACCTCGATGTTCATGGGGCATTGTCGCAAAATCGGCCGAGAGCGCAAGGGGGCGGCACGCGTTCGTCAAAAATTTCTTTGCCCCCGGGGGGGATGGGTGTATATGCCGTGATGCACAGTGCCGTCTTCCCGGCGCTTAAAAGTCTACCGGAGCCGATCATGTTCAAGATGCTCACCCCCGTCCTCTGCCGCGCCGCCCTGGAAGCCGGCCAAGCCATCATGAAGGTCTACGCCACGGATTTCGCCGTCGACTACAAGCCCGACGACTCGCCCCTGACGCTCGCCGACCGCGAGGCCCACGCCATCATCACCGGCATCCTGCGTTCGGAGTTTCCCGAGGTGCCCGTCCTCTCCGAGGAAAGCCCGGAAGTGCCCGAGCGCGAGCGCCTGTCCTGGGTCCGCTTCTTCCTGGTCGATCCGCTCGACGGCACCAAGGAGTTCGTCAAGCGAAACGGCGAGTTCACGGTGAACATCGCCATGGTGGCCAAGAACTTCCCGGCCTTCGGCGTGGTCTACGCCCCGCTGACCGACGAGCTCTACTACGGCGGCAAGGATTTCGGCAGTTTTCTCAAAATCGGCGAGGAGCGGCCGCTGGCCCTGTCCACGGTCAAGCCCGCTGCCGGGGCCGGGCATCGGGTGGTGGTTAGCCGCTCCCACGCCGCGCCCGAGATCGAGACCTATCTCTCGACCATCGACGTGGCCGAGCGCATCAACGTGGGCAGCGCGCTGAAATTCACCATGCTGGCCAAAGGTGCAGCCGACCTCTACCCGCGCTTCTCGCCGACCCACGAGTGGGACACGGCCGCCGGCCAGGCCGTGCTCGAGGGCGCCGGCGGGACCATGACCAACTGGGACGACTCACCCTTCGTCTACAACAAGGCCACGCTCCTGAACCCCGGCTTCATCGCCCGGGCGTAAGCCCGGCGCGAGGCCGCGCCCAGGAAGTCGAGCGGCGGCACGGCGGCGATGATCCCGGCCGCTGCCGCCAGTTCGAAGAAGCGCGCCAGGCCCGCTTGCTCCCGCTCCCCGAGGCTGAAGACCAGCCCCCGGAAATAGGCCGCCATGGCCTCCTCGGTGAGCCCCGTGCGCGCGGCCGCCAGGCGCGAGATGCGCTCCGGCCGGGCGGCGCTGAAGTCCCGGGCGGCCAGGAGCGCTAAGGCGGCCGCGGCCATGGCCGCGGGCTTCTCCAGGGCCGATTCCCGCCGGGCGAGCCAGACCCCGAAGACGAAAGGCAGGCCGGTCAGGTCGCGCCAGGCCTCGCCCAGGTCCAAGCGGTAGGGATAGGCCGGATGCGCGGCCAGGGCCAGCGCCTCGTCGCCGATGGCCAGGACCGCGTCCGGCGCCTCGTCCCCGGCCAGGCGCGTGCCCAGCCCGGGAGTGGCGGCGGTGACGAAGCAGGCCGGCGCGGGCAGCAGGCGCTCGAGCAGGAGGCGCAGGAGCACGGCCGAGGTGTGGGTCTCGGCGCTGACCAGCACCCGCCGGCCGGCCAGGTCCGGAACCGGTAGGCGGGAAAGGAGCAGCACGCTGCCCACCGGCCCCGAGCTGCCGATGCACAGGTCCGGCAGCAGGAGATAACGCTCCGGGTGGCGGCCGTACTCGATGCTTGATGCCGCACTCATGTCCAGCCCGCCCGCGCGCAGGGCCGCGTTCAGCTCGGCCGGCGGGCCGGCGACCACGGACAGCGGCCCGGGTACCGCGCCGGATTCGATGGGCTCGTAGATGGGCAGGACGTTGACGTAGCTGATCCGGCCCAGGCGCACCTCGCTCATGCCGCACCCTCCAGCAGCGTATAGTCCATGGTCCGCTGGCGAGGGACGAAACCGGCATCGGCTATGACCCGGCGCACGTCGCCGACGCTCAGGCGGTGGCGCACCCCGGCCGCGGCCACCACGTTCTCCTCGATCATGGTCGAGCCGAAGTCGTTGGCCCCGAAGAAGAGCGCGAGCTGGGCCACCTCCGGCCCCATGGTCACCCAGGAGACCTGGAGGTTGTCCACGTTGTCCAGCACCAGGCGGGCGACGGCCAGCAGGCGCAGGTAGTTGACGCTGGTTTCGGGCCGGATGCCGGCGAGCGCGGTGTTGGCCGGGGCGAAGGTCCAGGGGATGAAGGCGGTGAAGCCGCCCGTCTCGTCCTGGAGCTCGCGCACGGCCAGCAGATGCCGGATGCGCTCGGATGCGGTCTCGCGGTGTCCGAACATCATGGTCGCCGTGGTTTTGAGGCCCTGGGCGTGGGCCTCGGCCATGACCGCGAGCCACCGTCCGGCCGGGCACTTGTTGGGCGAGACCTCGCGGCGCACCCGGTCCACCAATATCTCGGCCCCGCCGCCGGGGATGGAGTCGAGCCCCGCGGCCTTGAGCCTGGCGATGACCACGGCCGTGGACAGGCCGGAGATCTGCGCGAAATGAACGATCTCCGGCGGCGAGAAGGCGTGGATGTGGATGGCGAAGCGGGACTTTATCTCCCGCAGCATGTCCTCGTAGAAAGTAAGCGCCAGGTCCGGGTGGTGGCCGCCCTGCATGAGGATCTGCGTGCCGCCGAGGCTGAGCGTCTCCTCGATCTTGGCCGCGAGCTCCTGCGACGTGAGCACGAAAGCGTCTGGAGCGCCGGGCTGGCGGTAGTACGCGCAGAACTTGCAGGCGCAGACGCAGACGTTGGAGTAGTTGATGTTGCGGTCGACCACGTAGCTCACCACCGGCCCGGGGTGCCGGGCCAGGCGCGCGGCGTGGGCCAGCTCGCCCAGGGTGTGGAGGTCGGCGTCGGCGTACAGGGTCATGGCCTGGCCGGCCGACAGGCGCTCGCCCCTGGCCAGCGCCCGGACCACGGCCTGGACCTCGCGGGGCGGGCTCACGGCGCCTCTCCGGAGAGCGGCCGGAAGGCGCCGTCACGCTCCACGGGGGTGAGCCCGCAGCCGATAATCATCGAGGTCAGCTCGGCCCGGGAGAAGGTCGTGTCCGAGGCCGCGCCGGCCATACGGCCGATGTGCTCCTCGACCACCGTGCCGTCCAGGTCGTCGGCGCCGAAATGGAGCGCGACCTGGGCCAGCTTGACCCCGAGCATGACCCAGTAGGCCTTCAGGTGCACGATGTTGTCGAGCATGAGCCGCGAGACGGCGATGGTTTTCAGCGTATCGAGCCCGCTCGGGCCGTGGGCCAGGCCCAGCCGGTTGGCCTTGGCCTGGTAGGGCAGGGGGATGAAGCAGGTGAAGCCGCCGGTTCTGTCCTGCTGGCCCCTGAGCGCCTCCAGGTGCTCCAGGCGGTCGGCGACGCTCTCCACGTGGCCGTAGAGCATGGTGCAGTTGGAGCGCAGCCCCAGGCCGTGGGCCGCGGCGTGGATGGCCAGCCAGTCCTCGCCCGTGACCTTCTCCGGGCAGATGCGGCCGCGGACCTCGGGGGCGAAGATCTCGGCCCCGCCGCCGGCCAGCATGTCGAGCCCCGCGGCCTTCAGCCGGGAGAGGACCTCGGCCGCCGAAATCCCCTCCAGCCGGGCCAGGTGGGCGATCTCGGCCGCGGTGAAGCACTTGAGCACGGCCTTTGGCCGCACCTCCCGGACGCGCCGCAGCAACTCCTCGAAAAAGGACAGCGGCAGACTCGGGTGGCAGCCGCCGACCACGTGGATCTCGGACAGGCGGGCCTCGGGCATGGCCGTAAGCTTGGCCAGCAGCGCCTCCAGATCATGGGTGAAGGCGCCCTCCTCGCCCTCGTCCCGGCGGAAGGCGCAGAAGCGGCAGCGGTTCACGCAGACGTTGGAGTAGTTCAGGTGGCGGTTGACCACGAAGTACACGGCCGAGCCGTGACGGCCGCGGCGCACGGCGTGGGCCAGGGCGCCCACGGCCAGGGGCTCGGGGCAGGCGAACAGCCGCTCGCCGTCGGTCGTGCTCAGGCGCTCGCCGGCCAGGGCCTTCTCGGCGATCAGGCCGAGGCCCAGGCGGTGCAGACGGTCGCTGCTCATCGTTTCTCGTCCTTGGCGGGCCGGGCCGCGAGGGCTCCGGCGATCAGGTCCATGAGGGCCTCGAGCTTCGCGGACAAAACCTCGGGCGCGGCCCGGTAGAGCCCGGTGCCGGCGTCGAGGAAATCCACGGCGTAGGCCAGCAGGAAGCGGTCCATGAGGGCGTCGAGGAAGAAGACCCCGGCGTCCACGTCCAGGCCGGCTTTCAGCTCCCCGCGCGCAAGGCCGTCCGTGACCAGGCGGCGCAGGTAGCGGGCGCTCTGGCGCCGGGCCTCGGCCAGGAGCCGGCCGCGCAGGGGCATGGTGTCCTGCAGGCTGACCCGCACGTAGAGCCGGTAGATGCGCGGGTGGGCGTCGATGAAGGCGACGCCGGCCATGAGACTCGCCCGGATGCGGGCCAGGACGTGCGCGTCCTTCGTCTCGTCGCGCACGGCCCTCAGGGCCGCGGCGAAGCGGCCGGCGACGCGCTCGAAGACGTAGGCGAAGAGCCGTTCCTTGGTGCCGAAGTACTGGAAGATCGAGCCCTTGGCGATTACCAGCCGGGCCACCAGCCTGTTCACGCTGGCGCCCTCGAAGCCGTGCTCGGCGAACTCGTCCAGGGCTTCGGCCACAATACGCTCCTGCTTGTCCGCACCCAGGGCCGCGAAGGTCGGGGAGGGACGGACGTCGTCATTATCACCGGAGATGCTGTCGAGAATGTCGTCTGCGTCGTGCATGTCATGACCACCTGGTCATTTTCATAATGACCACACGGTCATCTTGTCAACCGTCCCGCCCGCGGCTACACTGAAGGCCATGACCCGGCCGCTGTCCATCGGCATCTCGCCCTGCCCCAACGACACCTGCATCTTTCACGGCCTCTATGCCGGGATCGTCGACGCCGCGCCGTTGGCTCTCGCCTGGACCCTGGCCGACGTGGACGAGCTGAACCGCCTGGCCCAGGCCGGAGCGCTCGACGTGGTCAAGGTCAGCGTGGCCGCCTACCCGGCCATTGCCGCGAACTACGCCCTGCTCACCGCCGGCGGCGCCCTGGGCCGGGGCTGCGGGCCGCTGGTCGTGGCCCGGCCGGAGACCCCGCCCGAGGCCATTGCCGCAGGGCCGCTGGCCGTGCCCGGGCTCCTGACCACCGGCAACCTGCTGGCCGGCCTGAGCGGCCGCTTCGCCGGCGAGCGCATGGTCTGCCGCTACGACCGGGTCATGCCCGCCGTGGTTGCAGGCGAGGCCGCCGCGGGAGTGGTCATCCACGAGGGCCGCTTCACCTACCCGGGCCTCGGTCTCGTCTGCCTCCTGGACCTCGGCGCCTGGTGGGAGGAGACGACGGGCCTGCCCATCCCGCTGGGGGCCATCGCCGTGCGCCGCAGCCTGGGACCGACGGTCGCCCGGCAGTTGGACGAGCTCATCCGTCGAAGCCTCGACGCCGCAACCAAGGACCCGGGCGCGGCCTGGCCGTTCATCGCAGAGAACGCCATCGAGATCGCCCCGGAGGTCATAGGCGCGCACATAGAAACCTTCGTCACCTCCGAGAGCCGCGGCCTCACGCCCGAGGGACGGAACGCGGTCAACCGCCTGGTGGCCGCGGGCTTTTCCGCCGGCGGCCTGCCCGATCCCGGACTGCCGATCTTCCTGTCCTGAGCTTTTTTCCTCGCGGCCGCCTTTTCACTTCCTCCGAATCCCGCTAGTCTCCATCGAAACCCCGCCGGCACCGCGCGGCGACGCAACAGGAGGCGAACATGAAGCGCGCATTCGAGGCCCTGGTCATCGGCGCCGGCCCGGCCGGCGGGGCCGCGGCCCTGGCCCTCAGGGAGGCCGGCCGCTCGGTGGCCCTGGTCGAGTCCCGCGGCTTCGGCGGCACCTGCCCGTTGCGCGGCTGCAATCCGAAGAAAGTCCTGCTCGGCCCGGCCGAGGCCCGAAGCCTGGCCGCGCACCTCGCCGGCAAGGGGATCAAGGCCCCGCCCCAGGTGGACTGGCCACGGCTGGCCGCCTTCAAGCAGACCTTCGTCGAGGGCAAGCCGGAGGAGATCGAGGCGGCCTACGCCAAGCAGGGCATCACCACCCTGCATGGCCAGGCGCGCTTCCTCGACCGGGAGCACGTGGCCGTGGGCGAGACAATCATCCGCGCCGCGCACGTGGTCCTGGCCTGCGGCCTGAAGCCCCGGCCGCTGGAATTCCCCGGCGCCGAACATGTGGTCATCAGCGACGCGTTCCTGGATCTCACCGCCCTGCCCCGGCGCATCGCCTTCATCGGCGGCGGCTTCATCTCCTTCGAGTTCGCCCATGCCGCTGCCGCGGCCGGAGCCGAGACCGTGATCATCCACCGCAGCCGCCGGGCGCTCAAAGGCTTCGACCCGGAGCTGGTTGAGGTGCTGATCAAAGCCAGCCGGGCGGCCGGCATCGAGGTCCGCCTGGAGACGCCGGTCGCGGCCGTGGAGAAGACCGGCGAGGGGTTTGCCGTACTCTGCGGCCAGGGCGGCCGGGAGCGGATCGAGGCAGACCTGGTGGTCCACGGCGCGGGCCGCGTGGCCGATGTGGATGCCTTGAACCTGAAGGCGGCCGGAGTGGCGGTCTCGGCCAAGGGCATCATCGTCTCCCCCTACCTCCAGAGCACCACCAACCCCCGGGTCTACGCCGTGGGCGACGCCGCGGCCACGCCGTTCGCCCTGACCCCGACCGGAGACATGGAAGGGCGAGTCGCCGCGATCAACATCCTCGGCGGCAACGTCGAGGAGGTGGACCACGGCGGCGTGCCCCGGGTGGTCTTCTCCGTGCCGCCGCTGTGCGCCGTGGGCGTGCTCGAAGAGGACCTCAAAGCCGAAGACGTGCCCTACCGCAAGGTGGAGCGGGATCTGGCCGACTCCTTCCCCTGGCAGCGCCTGGGCGAAGACCACGCCCGGGCCAAGGTCCTCCTGGACGAGGAGAGCGGCCGGGTGCTCGGCGCGCACATGGTCGGGCACATGGCCGAGGAGCTGGCCAACCTTTTCGCCCTCGTCGTGCGCCTGGGCCTGAGCGCGGAGCAGGTCGGCCGCGTGGTCTGGGCCTACCCGACCTGCGGCTACTACCTGAAATACCTGCTGGGCTGAGAGCGCACAGCCCGCCGCCTGCGAAGGCTGGACAAGGCCGGAAAAATGTGTAATGAGATAACCGCGGTCTGTCCGGGAATCGACACATTTCCCGGCCGGACCGCCGCTTGTTAGGAGTGACGCATGTCCATGAAGACCAGGCGGATCGTGATCGCCGCAGTGCTCGCCGCCATATTGGCCGCGGGCTGCGCGGCCCGCCGGGAAACGAGCGAGGTGCAGCCCAGGCCGAGCACCGGGGAGCTCAAAGTTTCCGGCGAGGTCAAGACCGGCCTGGTCTTCAGGAACTGACGCCCGCCGCCCGAGCTCCGACGCCGCCGGCCCGCGGGCCGTTTTCCAGCTGTCACACGTTCGCCGCCCCGCGGCGGACGTTTTTTATATGGGAAACGGCCGACCGGTCCGCGCGCCTTGCCCCGGCGGCAATCCATCATCTTAAGGAACCAGAATCATGACTGAAGCCCAGAAGAACGAAATCAGAGGCTACCTGCAGACCGCCTTGCGCGAGCTCGAGGCCAGCGAGAACCAGGACTCCGACATGGTCGAGGCCTGCGCCGACGAGAACGAGTACGCCTCCCGGCTCTCGGAGAAGAGCCTGCAGGTCGCCCTGCGCGAGCGCGGTGCCCGGCGCATCGCCCAGCTGCGCGAGGCGCTGGCCCGCGTCGACCTGGACGACTTCGGCATCTGCGACGAATGCGGCGGCGACATCGGCCTGGCCCGCTTGAAGGCCCAGCCCGCCGCCACCCTCTGCATCCAGTGCGCCTCCGAGGCCGAGCGGCACGTGGCCTGAAATCCCTATCTCCCCCGCCTGGCCAGGGCCAGCTCGGCCAGGGCGTTGAAGGCGCTCGCGGCCAGCGGCGAGCCGCCCTTGCGGCCCTGGACCGTGATGTAGGGTACCGCATCCTGGGCCGCCAGGTAGGCCTTGGACTCGGCGGCGTTGACGAAGCCCACGGGCATGCCGATGACCAGCCTGGGCCTTGCCCGGCCGGAGCGGATGTGCTCGAGGAGCGAGAGAAGCGCCGTGGGCGCGTTGCCGATGACGTAGATGTCCGGGGCATACTCGGCCACCGCCAGGTCCACCGCCGCCCTGGCCCGGGTCATCCCGCTGGCTGCGGCTGCCGCCGTCACGCGCGGATCGTCCAGCAGGCAGAACACCCGCCCGCCCTGCGGCGCAAGCCGCCGCTCCGGCATGCCGCAGGCGCACATCTTCGTGTCGGCGAAAACACAAGCTCCGGCGCCGATGGCCGCGATGCCCGCGGCCGTGGCCGCGGGGTGGAAGCGCGTGAGCGACAGAAGCTCGAAGTCGGCCGAGGCGTGGATCATGCGCCGGACCACCTGCCATTCGTCGCCGGCGAACGGCCGGGGCTCGGGCACTTCGGACTCGATGATGGACAAGGACAATCGCTCGATGTCCTCGGGTGCCACGTGCTCGATCGCGGGAAGAGGTATCTGGGTCATGTCCGGTCTTGTCCTTTGGGTTTGGCCCAGGCTATGGGAGAAGCGGCCCGGCGGTCAAGGACGCCGCCGGCGACCACCCCACGGGAGGCCCGCATGACCAAGGTTTTTTTCATCGGCGCCGGTCCCGGCGACCCGGAGCTGATCACCGTCAAGGGCTTGAAGCGCATCCAGTGCGCCGACCTCGTGCTCTACGCCGGCTCGCTGGTGCCGCGCGAGGTCGTGGCCGAGGCCAAGCCGACGGCCAAGATCGTCGATTCCGCGCCCCTGACCCTGGAAGAGACCCACGCCCTGATGACCGAAACCGTGGCCGGCGGCGGCATCGTGGCCCGGGTCCACACCGGCGATCCCGCGCTCTACGGCGCCGTGGCCGAGCAGGCCGCGCTCCTGGAAGCCGCGAACATCGACTACGAGATCATCCCCGGCGTGACCTCGGCCTGCGCCGCAGCGGCTGCGGCCAAGGTCTCCTTCACCGCGCCCGAGACCGTCCAGTCCCTGGTCATCACCCGCCTGCCCGGCCGCACGAGCGTGCCCGAGGCCCAGTCCGTGCGGCGCTTCGCCGCCACCGGCGCGGCCCTGGCCGTCTATCTCTCGGGCACCATGGCCGGGGAGCTGCAGGCCGAGCTCCTGGCCGGCGGCCTGGCTCCAGGCACGCCGGTGGTCGTCGCCCGCCAGGTGGGCCAGCAGGAAGAGGTAGTCGTGCATACGGACATCGCCGGCCTGACCGAAGCCGCGGCCGCGGCCGGCGCCGGCAGGCAGACCCTGTTCCTGGTCCTGCCCGGGCTCGACGCGCAGGCCGCTCGCTCGCGCCTCTATCACCCCGGTTTCGGCCACGGCCGGCGCGAGGCGCGGTAGCGCCCGCCGGCCACCCAGTTCGCTCCGACTGTTCCTCGGCTGATCATCCTCGGAACACGAATCAGCGCACTGCCCCCCTGCCTTTCTGCGCAGCAGACCAGACGTTTTTGGAGGTGGGTGGGGGTGTGGGGGCGGGAGTGCCCGCCGGAGGCAAAAAACCCCCGCGGCGCGGTGCGTCGCGGGGGCCGGCGGTTCGGCGCTCATTTCCGTCGATCAGACTGTGAGGTTCAGGAGCGTTCCCTTGCCGGCCGTGTAGGCCGACAGGACGTCTTTCTGGAAGTCGTAGTCGGAGTTGCTCGTGCCCTGGCTCCCGGAGTTCATGTAATCGAGGGTCTTGGACACGACCTGGGCTCCGAAGGTCTGTTTGTCGACGGGAGCTGAATCTCCCGAGGAGGCCCCGTTCAGGGAGTCGAGCGTCTTGCCGACCACCTGGGCCCCGAAGGTTTCTCGGCTGAAGGATGCGGACATCGCGCTCAGCCCGGTCAATGCATCCACTGGCATGGTCCCCTCCCACTGGACAGAAACAGCGCCTTATCCGTCTTATCGGCCGGGGGGCGGCAGATCTTTAGCCCGGTCGGCATTTTTTTTGCGGCCATCAGGCTTTCAGGAGATCGAGGGCCCGGGCCACGTCCCAGTCCTCGTGCACGACCTTGGCCAGGGTCTTGACCAGGCGCGCCGGGTTCTTGTGCTGGAAGACGTTGCGGCCGATGGACAGGCCCGAGGCGCCGGCCAGGCAGGCGTCGTGGACCATCTGCACCAGGGCCGCATCATCGTCGAGCTTGGGGCCGCCGGCGATGACCACGGGCACGCAGGCGGCCTCGACCACCCGGGCGAAGCTCTCCATGTCGCCGGTGTAGTTGACCTTGACCATGTCAGCGCCGAGCTCGGCCCCGACCCGGGCGCAGTGGCAGACGATGTCGGGGGCGTAGGAGTCGGCGACCTTGGGGCCGCGGGCGTACATCATGGCCAGCACGGGCATACCCCAATCCGCAGCCCGGCTGGTCACCCGGCCGAGGTCGGCGAGCATGGCGGCCTCGGTCTCGTCGCCCAGGTTCACCTGCACCGAGACGGCGTCGGCGCCCAGGCGCAGGCCGTCCTCGATGGTCCCGACCAGGCACTTGGCGTTGGGTGTGGGCGAGAGGGCGGTGGAGGCCGAGAGGTGGATGATCAGCCCTATGTCCTTGCCGTAGCCGCGGTGGGTGGCCCGCGGCAGGCCCTTGTGCATGAGCACGGCGTTGGCGCCGCCCTCGGCCACGCTGTTGACCGACCCTTTCAGGTCGACCAGGCCGTAGATCGGGCCGACGGTCACGCCGTGGTCCATGGGCACGATGATGGTGCGGTGGGTGTCGCGGTTCAGGATGCGTTCGAGCCGGATGGCCTTGCCGAGCAGCATGTGGGACTCCTTTTTTGCCCACCGGTGCCCGGGCGACGCCGGAAGCGGAAACGACAAAGGGCCGCCGGCGTCGTGCGCCCGCGGCCCTGGTGCGGCGTGGTTGTGGTTAAATCCTAGGCGCGCCGCCCCCGTCCGCGGATATCGCCGGTAAAGAAAAAGCCGAGGTTGGCGATGGCGGGGTTGTGGAGCTGGCGCATGAAACGCACCTACCCCCTCGGCCAAGGCCTGTCAAGGCGGCCGGGCGGGACGGGTGGCTCGGCCGGAAACGGCTGGCGTTCCCGGCCGGGGGCTAGATTTTTTCCACCCGGAGCTTGTCCTCGAACAGGGCGGTCAGCTTGTAGCTGCAGCCGCCGGCCTCGAAGGTGTAGTCGCAGGCAGGAAAGAGCTGCACCGTGGGGGTGAAGGCCTCGCCCAGATACACGTCCTTGGCCTCGCCGTTGGTTTCGAAGCGGACGACCACGCCGCCCCCGACATCGACCATGTCCTCGTGATGCAAGTCTACCGGCAGGTCGGTTACCTTGTAATCCATGGCACCACTCCTCCTTCGTCCTGGCTCTACGTGATTGCCGACATGAAAAAGCCTTTGGGATGCATCATACGGGCCTTGCGCCGTCATGACAACCATTTCCGAACTGGACGCAATCGGTCAAGAACCGGGGCTCCGGCTGGAACACGAGCCCCTGGCGCAAGATGAATGGGTAGCGCACCGGGAAGAGGCCATCCCGTTGACCGGCTGCCGAGCCCCGGCGCCTGTCCGGGCCTTGACTTTCGCCGGAACGGAATTAATGAAGAAGATTCATTTTTCGATCGGAGGACCACCATGCCGCTGTACGAATACGCCTGCACCGCCTGCCAGCACGAGTTCGAAGAGATTCAGAGCGTGAGCGCGAACACGGCGCCACCCTGCCCCAGGTGCGGCGCGGCCGAAACCAAGCGGCTCCTGTCCTGCCACAGCCTGAAGACCGGCGCCTCGCCGCTGGACCATCTGCCGAAGATGCCGATTGTGACCGGCATGGGCCGCCGTTCCGGTGGCTGCGGCGGATCGAGCGGCGGCTGAGGCATCTGATTCGGCCTCGGTCGAGGCTGGTGACGACATCCCGAAAAGAAGCGAGGCGCCCCGGTTTCCGGGACGCCTCGCTCGTTTTTGTCAAGCTGCGTTGCCGGCTTCAGCGGGCCGCGGAATCGGCGCTGAAGACCCCGAAGACATTGCCCTCCGGGTCCTCGCAGTAGGCGAGATGGCCGACGCCGGGAATGGAGCGCTTGGGCATGACCACCCGCCCGCCGCTGGCCGTGACCCGGGTCAGGCTCTCGTCCACCGAGGGCACCCGGATGGTCACCGGCAGGTCGTTCTCGTCGTGGCCCCGGCGGATCTTGCCGTGGTAGACCGGCTCGGCGCCCGGCGCGGAGCTGAAGACGTAGTCCTCACTGCTCCCGCCTTTCTCGAGCCGCCAGCCGAAGGCTTCGGCGTAGAAGCGGCTGGTATGTTCCGGGTCCTCGGCATGGATGTTGTAATGGACCACTCTCGCCATGTGCGTACCTCCGAAAATCCCGATTCGTAGCCTAAGGTATCCCAGGCGTCGGTTGCATTTTCGTGACGGGTACTTTTCAACATACAAGTATCTCGACATTTTGTACACACCCCTCAAGGAAGAATCTACGGCCTTTTCCACAGTCCGGATATCCATCCCCAGATACCCGTCCAGTTCGGCGCGTGCTTGACACGCCCTGCCAGCCCCTTTATTTTGAACATAATTTCATTAAAACAGGTGGCGAACCATGGGTCGACGACGCAAATGCCGGGCCGTGGCCGGTCTGCCGGCAGTGACCCTGTACAAGCCCCGGGGCGTGCCCATGGGGCAGCTGACCGGGGTCTCCCTGCCGGTGGAGGGCCTGGAGGCCCTGCGCCTGGTGGACGCCGAGGGCTTGAGCCAGGAGGAGGCCGGCGGGCGCATGCAGGTTTCCCGGCCGACGCTCTGCCGCATCCTGGCCGAGGCGAGGGCGCTGGTGGCCAAGGCCCTGAGCTCGGGCTGGGCCATCCGCATCGAGGGCGGCGACTACGCCCTGGCCGATGCGGGCGCACTGCCCGAAGCCGCGCAAACAGCTCCGGAAACCGCCCCCTGCCGTCCAGGACGCGGCCGTTGCGGCCGCGGCGGAGGAAGCGGAGTGATCCCAACGAAGGGGAAGCCATGAACGGAAACAAAAACTGCCGGGCCGGGCCGGGTCGTTGCACCCGCCGGCAGAGGAATCCGGGGAAGGCCCCGGCAAGGCCTGAACGGCCGGCCGGCGGGTTGAGCAGACCGCGGCCGCCCCCTTTGCGGAACGCGGCCTTGAGCAACGCGGCCGCAGTCCAAGGCACCACCGTTGATCACGAAGCCCAAAGACGTGGACCCCTATCACCTCCGTCGGGGGGCCTGCGGGCTCCCCTTTTTATTTCTCGCAGGCGCTGTTTCTCCTCTTGACCCGCAAGCCGGCCGGGATTAAATGCTCATTTGAGCAAAATAACCAACACGTGCCGCCCATGCCCAGACCGCCCAAATGCCGCCGCATCGAGGGAGCCCCCAAGGTCTCCTACTTCAAGCCCCGGGGCGTGCCCCTGCGCGAGCTCACCGAGGTCTATCTGTCCTTCGAGGGCCTGGAGGCCATCCGCCTGGCCGACCGCGAGGGCCTGACCATGGAGGAAGCCGCCGCCCGCATGCACGTCTCCCGCCACACCTTCGGCCGCATCCTGGCCGAGGCGCGCGCCGGCGTGGCCGAGGCCCTGGTCGAGGGCCGGGCCCTGCGCATCGAGGGCGGCACCTATACCCTGGCCCGGGGCGAGGATACGCCCGCGCAACCCGAGCCGGCAGAGGAGGTTTTCATGTCCAAAATCGCCGTGACCAGCGAGGGCCCGGCCCTGACCGACCGGGTCGATCCCCGTTTCGGCCGCGCCGCCGGCTTCGTCGTCGTGGACCTCGACACCGCAGCCACGACCTGGATCGACAACGGCTCCTCCCAGGCCCTGGCCCACGGCGCCGGCATCCAGGCCGCGCAGCTCATCGCCAGGGCCGGGGCCGGCGTGCTCCTGACCGGCTTCGTCGGGCCCAAGGCCTTCACCGCGCTTGCGGCCGCCGGGGTCAAGGTCGGCCAGAACGTCGAGAACGTGACCGTGGCCGAGGCCGTGGAACTCTACAAGGCCGGGCGGATCAGCTTCGCCGACGGCCCCAACCGGTAGCGGCCATGATCGTCTCCATCGCCAGCGGCAAGGGCGGCACGGGCAAGACCACGGTCTCGGCCTCCCTGGCCTCGATCTGGGACGCCCCGGTGGTCGCCGTGGACCTGGACGTGGAGGAGCCGAACCTGCACCTCTTCCTGCGCCCCGAGCTTTCGCCCCCCGAGGTGGTCAATATCGAGATCCCGGTGCTGAACGAGGCCGCCTGCAGCCGCTGCGGAGCCTGCGCCGAGGTCTGCCAGTTCAAGGCCATCGCCATGCTCGGGGACACCCCCCTGGTCTTCCCGGAAATGTGCCACGGCTGCGGCGGCTGCCTGCGCGTCTGTCCGACCGAGGCCCTTTCCCCCGGCACACGCGAGCTCGGCAGCCTGATGCGCGGCCGCGCCGGGCGGATCGAGTTCCTCATGGGCCGGCTGCGCGTGGGCGAGGCCATGAGCCCGCCGCTCATGCGCGCAGTCAAGGCCGCGCTCTCGGCCCTCATTGCCGGCGCCCCCCGGGACGCGGTGGTCGACGCCCCGCCCGGGGTCAGCTGCCCGGCGGTCAGCGCCGTGATCGACGCCGACATCGTGCTTCTCGTGGCCGAGCCCACGCCGTTCGGCGTGCACGACTTCCGCCTGGCCGTGGAGGCCTTCACGCCGCTGGGCAAGCCCCTGGCCGTGGCCGTGAACCGCGCCGGCATCGCCCCGGCCGAGGAGGCCGGCTTGCGCACCTTCTGCCGCGGCCGGCGGCTGCCCATCCTGGCCACCATCCCCTACGACCGGGCCATCGCCGAGGGCTATGCGCGGGGCCGGCTGGTGGCCGACTTGAGCCCCGGGCTGCGCGCCACCTTCACCGCCCTGCGCGACGGCCTGCGCGCGCACTACGCCAAGGAGGCCGTCCATGCCTGAGATCGTGGTCATCAGCGGCAAGGGCGGCACGGGCAAGACCTCGCTGACCGCGGCCTTTGCCCACCTGGCCGGCCGCCCGGTCATCTGCGATCTGGACGTGGACGCCCCGGACCTGCACATCCTGCTCGACCCGGTCCGCAAACGTAGCGAGGACTTCGTCTCCGGCCACGAAGCGGTCATCGACCCCACGCGTTGCACCGGCTGCGGCCAGTGCGCGCAGGCCTGCCGCTTCGGGGCCATCGTCCCCGACGGGCCCAGGTACCGCGTGGACCACTTGCGTTGCGAGGGCTGCAAGGTCTGCGTGACCATCTGCCCGGCCCACGCCGTGGACTTCGTTCCCCGGCACTGCGGCGAGTGGTACGTAAGCGACACCCGCTTCGGCCCCATGGTCCACGCCCGGCTCTTTCCCGGGCAGGAGAACTCCGGCCGTCTGGTCAGCCTGCTGAAGACCGAGGCCCGGCGGATAGCCGAGGAGACGGGCCGGGAGCTCATCCTGTCCGACGGCAGCCCGGGCATCGGCTGCCCGGTGATCAGCTCGCTCGCCGGCGCCACCCTGGCCGTGGCCGTGACCGAGCCCACGCCCTCGGGCCGCCACGACCTGGAGCGGGTGACCGCGCTCTGCGACCATTTCCGCATCCCGGTGGCAGTCGTCATCAACAAATGCGACCTGAACCCCGGCGAGGCCGAGCGGATCGCCGCCACGGCCCTGGCCCGGGGCCACGCCCTGGCCGGGCGCCTGCCCCACGACCCGGTGGTGGTTACGGCCATGGTCGCCCGCAAAGCCGTGACCGAGCTGCCCGAAACCCCCTTTGCCGCCAGCCTGCGCGAAATCTGGCGGACCATCGAAACCCTGGCCGGCCAGCGGACGCGCTCCGCCAGCCGAGCCTGAAAATCCCAAGGAGAACGATCCGTGAGCAAGACCCTCATCGCCATTCCATCTGATGCGCCGGGTGGGCTGTCATCCCCTGTCGGCGCTCATTTCGGCCACTGCGCCCTGTTCACCCTGGTCGAGGTCGAGGACGGCCAAATGGGCGCCGTGTCCACCCTGGCCAATCCGCCCCACCAGCAGGGCGGCTGCATGGCCCCGGTCAACCATCTGGCCGGCAACGGCGTGAACGTGCTCATCGCCGGCGGCATGGGCCTTCGGCCGCTGATGGGCTTCACCCAGAGCGGCATCAGTGTCTACCACGGCGGCCAGGCCCTCACGGCCGGCGACGCCGTGGAGCGCTTCCTCAAGGGCGAGCTCGATCGCTTCGACCCCAACGCCACCTGCGGCGGACACTAGGAGAAATGCCGTGCCCATCCACGACATCCGCTGCAACACCTGCGGGCATGAGGCCGAGATCATCCTGGTCTCGGCCGCCGAGCCCGCGCGCTGCCCGGCCTGCGGCAGCGCCGACGTGGCCAAGGTCATGTCGGCCACCTCCAGCCTCACCGGTCATTCGTCCCAGGGTCTGCCCGGCCCCAAGGACACCGGCTGCTGCGGCTCGAGGCCGGGCACTGGAAGCTGCGCCGGCCCGGGCTCCTGCTGCGGCCGCGGCCCGGGGGCTTGACCATGGGCACAGATCGGATCATCTCCATCGTCGTGACCACCGGCCGGCCCGAGGCCCTGTCTCCCTTCTGCGACGCTCTGACCGCCATCCCCAAGGTGAGCCTCGGCCTATGCGCCAGCCTCGAGGAGACCCTGGAGCTCATCCGGACCCGGCCCCAAAATCCGCCGTCCCTGGTGGTCATCGACCACCGGGCCGTGGCCGACGGTCCGTTCAACGCCGCCGCCCGGCTGCTGGCCTGTGACGCCCGCGTCGGCTCGGCCGTGGTCACCCCGCTGTCCGAGGAAGAGGCCCACGACCAGGGCGAAGGGCTCGGCCTGGTGGCCGTGCTGCCCGACCCGCCCGCGGCCGCCGACGCCGCCCGCCTGCTCGCCGCGCTCGCCGCCCTGGCCTAGGCCGGACCCGAAAGAAAGACGAGCGCATCATCCACAGCCTGGAGCCGGGGGTGGCCCGGCCCCTTGACCGCCAGGCCGGGCTCGCCTACCAGTGGGGACGGACCACCCCATGCATGCGCTCCGCCCCCACCGCCCGCTGGTTTCCTTGCGCTCGCGCCTGTCGCTGCTGCTCGCCGCGCTGGTGCTGGTCAACCTCGCCGGCGCCTGCCTGACCCTCTGGTACACCCAGCGCACCCAGGCCCTCTACCTGTCCACCGAGGGCCGCAGCGTCACGGCTCTGCTCGCCGCCCAGGACCTGGAAAGCGCGCTCGTCCTGCAGCGCGGCCTGGTGACCTCCTTCTCCCTGGACGGCGACCCGGCCTGGCTCCAGGAGCTGACCCTGCGCCATCAGAGCTTCCAGAAGGCCCTGGCCCTGGCCCGGGAGACGGCCGAGGATCAACAGGCCCTGACCGTGCTCGCGGCCGTCGAAACCGGCTACGCCGCCTACAGCCAGGCCCGCGACGAGGTCCTTGCGCTCTACTCCGGCGGCGACACGGCCCGGGGCCTGCCCCTGCACATGGAACTCAGGCGCCGCTTCTCCCAGCTCCACGACCAGGTGGAGCGCTACCGCCGCCTCGTCCTTGCCGACCGCGAAGACGCCCAGCTGGCCTACCGGGAGAAGGCAGAGGTCCTGACCTGGCTGGTCTGGGTCGCCCTGCCGGTTTCGCTTTTTGCCGGCTTTCTTCTGGCCCTGGTCCTCTTCCGCCAGGTGCTCGGCCCCATCCGCCGCCTGGCCGGGACGGCGCTGGCCGGCGGGGGCGGCAAGGTCGACGACGAGGTCCAGGCCCTGTCGTTGCGCTTCCGCAGCCTGCTCCACGACGTGGACGTGGCCCAGAGCGAGCTCGAGGAGAGCCGCGAGCACCTGGTCCAGTCCGAGAAGCTGGCCCTGGTCGGCAAGCTGGCCGCGGGCGTGGCCCACACCATCAGAAACCCCCTGACCTCGGTCAAGATGCGGCTTTTCTCGCTGGAGCGGGGCCTGTGCCTCGAAACCTACCAGAAGGAGGACTTCGAGGTCATCAGCGAGGAGATCGGGCACATCGACACCATCCTGCGCAACTTCCTCGAGTTCGCCCGGCCGGCCAAGCTGCGGGCCCAGCAGACGCAGCTCTCGGAGGTGGTCGAGGGCTGTCTGAAGCTCCTGAAGCACCGCTTCGAGTCCTACGGGGTCACGGTCGAGGTCGAGCGCGATCCGCGCCTGCCCACGGTCTACGCCGACGCGGACCAGCTGAAGGAGGTCATCCTGAACCTCCTGGTCAACGCCTGCGAAGCCATGGGCCACGGCGGCAAGATCACCATCCGCGAGGAGGTCGGGGCCATGGAGCCCATGGGCAAGATGGTCGTGGTGCGCCTGACCGACACCGGCCCCGGCGTGCCCGCGGTCATCCGCGACAAAGTCTTCCAGCCGTTCTTCAGCACCAAGGGCGAGGGCTCGGGCCTGGGCCTGGCGATTGCCCGGAGGATCATGGAGGAACACGGCGGCTGGCTCCATCTGCACTCGCCGGCCGGCCAGGGCGCGACCTTCGTCCTGGCCCTGCCCATCGGGGAGGACGCCCATTGGCTCAGATCCTGATCGTCGACGACGACCACCAGCTGCGCCAGAGCTTCGAGCGCCTGCTCCTGGCCGAAGGCCACGAGGTCCGCACGGCAGCGAGCGGCGAGGCCGGCATCGAGGCCATGCGCGCATCCCTGCCCGAGGTCGTCATCATGGACGTGCGCATGCCGGGCATGAGCGGGCTCGAAGCCTTCCGCCGGATGCGCGAAATCGCGCCGAAGCTGCCGGTCATCGTCATGACCGCCTTCGGCACCACCGAGACGGCCATCGAGGCCACCAAGATGGGCGCCTTCGACTACATCCTGAAGCCCTTCGACATCCCCCAGGTCTTGAAGCTCATCACCGACGCCCTGGCCGCCGGGCGCTTCATGCGCGGCCGGGTGGAGGTCGACGCCTCCAGCGCCAGCGAGTCCGAGGAGGCCCTCGTCGGCCGCAGCCAGGCCATGCAGGAGATCTACAAGGCCATCGGCCGGGCCGCGCCCACCGACGCGACCGTGCTCATCCGCGGCGAGTCGGGCACGGGCAAGGAACTGGTGGCCAAGGCCATCTACCAGCATTCGCTCCGGGCCGACAAACCGTTCATGGTCATCAACTGCGTGGCCATCCCCGAGACGCTCCTCGAATCCGAGCTCTTCGGCTACGAGAAGGGCGCCTTCACCGGCGCCTCGGCCCGGCGCGTGGGCAAGATCGAGCAGGCCCACCGGGGCACGGTCTTCCTGGACGAGATCGGCGACATGCCCCTGTCCATCCAGGCCAAGATCCTGCGCTTGCTGCAGGAGAGGCACATCGAGCGCCTGGGCGGCCGCCAGCCCATACCGGTGGACGTGCGCATCATCGCCGCCACCAACCGCGACCTGGAAAAGGCCGTGGCCGAGGGCCAGTTCCGCGAGGACCTCTACTACCGGCTGAAAGTCGTGACCATGCGCCTGCCGCCGCTGGCCGAGCGCGCCGGGGACACCCCGCTCCTGGCCGAATACTTCCTGGCCCGCTACGCCCGGGAGATGCATCTGCAAAGCCCCGGCCTGACGCCGGATGCCGCGCGCTACCTCGCCGCCCGCCCCTGGCCGGGCAATGTCCGCGAGCTGGCCAACACCGTGCACAAGGCCCTCATCTTCAACCGCGGGGGCCCTCTCTCCGAGGCCGAGATGCGCGAGGCCGCCGAGGGCCAGGAGCGCTCCAAGGCCGCCCGGATGGAGGTCGAATCCGACGGCCGGCTCCAGGAATGGATCCGCTCCGAGCTGACCGCCGGCGAGGGCCGCGACGCCTTCGACGGCCTCATGGACCGCTTCGGCTCGATCATCATCCGCGAGGCCCTGACCCTGTCCGGCGGCAACCGCACCCGGGCGGCGCGCATGCTCGGGCTCTCGCGGCCGACGCTTCTGTCCAAGATCGACAAGTACGGCTTGCGCATCGAGGCCCAGGTCTCCGCGGCCGACGACTGAAGCGCGGCCCTCCCGCCGCTTTTACGTCCCGTTAAAATTGCTGACACGGCCGCCCGGGCCGGGTCTTGCCCGCCCCCCGGTCGTCGCCCGGCGGCCCCCGCCGGTTGTGCCTTTCCGGACAAGCGCCCGGACGGCCCGACTGGCACGCTCGTTGCCTTGACAGTTGCGGCGCCCGGTGCGCCGTAAAAGCCATGCGCATCCTCATCGCCGAACGAAACCCCCATGTCCGCGACCTCCTGGGCCGCGAGCTCACGGCCGACGGGCACGAGGTGGTCGAAGCCGGCGACGCCGCGGCCGTCTGGCAGGCGCTCTGCGCCGCCGGCACCCTGGATGCGGCGGTTCTCGACCCGGACATCCCGAACGTCAGCGACCTGGCCCTCCTGGATATGTTCCGGCAGAAGCGGCCGGCCATGCCCCTGGTGCTCCACGTCTATCCGGCGGAGTCCGCCGGCTTCGCGCCCGGAGGGCAGCTGGCAGCGGTGGTCGAGAAGGGCGGCGACTTGAGCGGGCTCAAGCGCACCCTGGGCGAGGTCCTGGCCCGGCGGGGCGGCGGGCAGGGAGAGGAGGGTCGGCAGCCATGATCAAGGTCCTGCTGGTCGATGACGAGCCCGACTACAGCGCCACCCTGGCCAAGCGCCTGGCCAAGCGCGACATCCTGGCCGAGGCCGCGGGCTCCGGGCCGGCCGCCCTGGCCCGGCTCGAGGTCGGGGACATCGACGTGGTCGTCCTGGACGTGAAGATGCCGGACATGGACGGCATCGAGACCCTGCGCCGGATAAAGGAGAGCCATCCCCTGGTGGAGGTCATCATGCTCTCCGGCCACGCCGACATGGAGACCGCGGTGCGCGGCCTGGAGACCGGCGCCTTCGACTACCTCATGAAGCCCATGCGCTTCGAGGACCTGTTGTACAAGATCGAGGACGCCCACGAGAAGAAGGCCGGACACGAGAAAAAGATTTCAGCCAGACGAGAGGGATCGGACACGGGGGCCGGGCGCTGAAAGCCTTGCGGGGGCGGGTCCGGCAAAACAGCCACAACTTCAAAGGAGAGGCAAGCGATGAAACTGGGCAGAACCATCTACGAAATGCTCATGGCCGGGGCCAGGGCACACGCGCAGTGGGAGCTCGAAACCTCCCTGAACATCCTGAAAAGCAGGAAGAAGCTTCTTATCCTGGCGCTCCTGACCATTCCCGCGATCATCTTCGGCCTGGCCTTCGCCAGCGACATGCTCGGCAGCAAGACGGCCTACGCGCCGTCCTTCTACGACCCCTTCATCTTCTGGGTGTCCATCCTGATCGGTATCGTGGCCGGCCTGATCACCGGCTGCATCGGCGCCGGCGGCGGCTTCGTCATCACCCCGGCGCTGATGAGCGCAGGCATCAAGGGCATCCTGGCCGTGGGCACGGACCTCTTCCACATCTTCGCCAAGGCCATCATGGGCACCGCCGTGCACAAGAAGCTCGGCAACGTCTCGGTGCCCCTGGCCGTGGCCTTCCTGGTCGGCTCGGGCGTGGGCGTGACCGGCGGCGGCGTCATCAACCGCGCACTCTACGACTACGATCCGCTGCTCTCCGACACTTTCATCAGCGTCATCTACGTCGTGCTCCTGGGCTTCCTCGGCATCTACTCGCTCCTGGACTTCTTCCGCCTGGCCAGGGCTCCCGGCGACGTCGGCGCCCATGCCGGCGAGTCGGCCCACGGTGCGACCGCGGCCAAGAAGGGCCTGCCGGCCCGGCTGCAGGCCATGTCCATCCCGCCCTACATCAGCTTCGACCACGACCTGGTGCCCGGCGGCAAGCGCATCCCGGCCCTGTTCGTGGCCATGTGCGGCGCCGTGGTCGGCCTGTGCGCGGCGATCATGGGCGTGGGCGGCGGTTTCCTGACCTTCCCCATGTTCATTTACGTGCTCGGCGTGTCGAGCTTCACCACCGTGGGCACCGACATCCTGCAGATCATCTTCACCGCCGGCTACGGCGCCATCGCCCAGTACGCCATCTACGGCTTCATCTTCTACACCCTGGCCATGGGCATGCTGCTCGGCTCGCTGCTCGGCATCCAGCTCGGCGCCCTGACCACCCGGGTCATCAAGGGCATCTACATCCGCGGCTTCTACGCCATCGCCATCCTGGCCGGCTTCGTGAACCGCCTGTTCGCCCTGCCCGGCAAGCTTTCGGACATGGGCTACATCACCCTGACCAAGAGCACGGCGGTCATGCTCTCGACCATCGGCAACTGGCTCTTCTTCATCGCCGTGGGCATCTTCGCCGTCTGGATCCTGGCCATGTTCTTCCTGAACATAAAGAACCTGCGGGAGGCCTAAGCCATGCTGATCGTGCACAAGAAAACGTTCACCCTCGGCTTCGTCCTGGCGGTGACCTTCTTCATCATCCTCTTTTACATGTTCACCCCGAACTTCGGTGAGCATGGCGGCAAGAAGCTGAACGCCTTCGAGGCCTCGGACAACCTGTTCAACTCCATTTCCAAGGGTTCGAGCTACTTCATCGACGGCCTGAAGGCCAAGAACGCCGAGTTCATGTCCAAGGACGTGGCCTTCGACCTGCCCGCGGACAAGATCCCGGCCGACCTCGCGGTCCTCTTGCAGAAGGCCGACCTGGAGGTGACCCCGGGCGAGAAGGGCATGAACGTGAAGGGCGATTTCGGCAAGATGATGGCCGCGGCCATCGACGACTCCGACCTCATGTTCTACAATAAGGGCGCGGACGTCGCGGCCAAGTATGGCATGCCCGAGAAGGACGCGATGAGGGGCTGGTGGAACATCCTGCGCGAGACCAAGCGGGAACTCGACAAGCAGAGCAAGTTCGCGCTCTCCAAGTGGCTCAGCGAGGTCCAGAGCCGGGCCGTGGAGGTCGGCTACAACTTCTACGGCGTCGACCCGGAGAAGGCCTCGACCAAGGCCGGCATCCTGACCTTCCTCCTGGTCTTTTACGTCATCTACACTCTGTGGTACGGCTATTCCATGTATTATATGTTCGACGGCCTGGGCTTGAAGATGAAGGGCGGCAAGAAAAAGGAAATGTGATCGGGGCATGGGCAGGCGGGCGGCGAAGGTCAAGGAGTTCCTCAACCGGATTCTGGGCGCGAAAACTCCCGGCAAGGCCGAGCCTAGCGAGGAGGACCGCGCCACCTTCAAGGTCCGCTACCAGACCTTCCGCCAGCTCCTGGGCGCGGGCAACCGCGCCCAGGAGGCCATGGCCGCCATGGAGGAGGCCCTGGCCGGCGACCGGCCGCTCGGCATCCACCTGGTGCGCAGCCTGGCGACGACGGCCTCGGCCGAAGTTTTCCGCATGGCCACCCTGCTCGAAAAACTGGCCCCCGGCGCCCACCGGGGGCTTTTCGATCGCTTCAAGGAGCTGCAGGCGGCCGTGGCCGAAAGCCTCGCGCCGCCGCCGCCCCCGCCGCCCGGCCCCTTCGTCCTGCCGCTCTCCGGCCTCGGCCTGGCCGAGGCCCCGGCCGCCGGGACCAAGATGGCCGCCCTGGGCGAGGCCGCGGGCGCCCTCGGATTGGCCGTGCCCGAGGGCTTCGTCATCACCGCCGCAGCCTGGCGGCGCTTCATGGAGGTGAACGCCCTCCAGGAGGAGCTCGACCGCCTGATCCAGGTCGCCGACGCCGGAAGCTTGAGCGACTTCTTCGGCCTGTCCGCGGACCTGCAGCGCCTGATCCTCGCCGCACAGGTCCCGGACGACCTGGCCGAGGCGATTTTGACCGCCTGCCGGGAGCTCGCCGCCGGCCAGACAGGCCAGCCGCGCTTCGGCCTGCGCTCGAGCCTCGCCGACCCGGGCGCCCCGCCGGACGCCTCCTTCGCCGGCCAGTTCCGCTCCGAGCTGAACGCGAGCCTGGAGCACGTCCTCCACGTCTACAAGCTCATCCTGGCCAGCAAGTACACGGTCCCGGCCATGACCTACCGCCTGGAGCGGGGGTTGCGCGACGAAGCCGGGATCATGGCCGTGGGCGTGCAGAGCATGGTCGAGGCCACGCTCGGCGGCGTGGCCTATTCCCAGGACCCGCAGGGCCACCTGTCCGAAACCGTGCTCATCGGCGCCGCCTGGGGGCTGACCAAAGCTGTGTGCGACGGCGACCCGGCCGACACCTATACCGTGTCCCGCGACAGCCCGGGCCGCATCCTCTCCCGGCAGATCGCAGACAAGAACGGCATGTTCATCTGCCTGCCGCGCGAAGGCCTGCGGCGCGTCTCCGTGCCCCCGGACGGCCGCAAGGCCCCGTGCCTGAGCCCCGCCCAGGCCGCCGAGGTCGCGGCCATGACGCTCACCCTCGAGGCCCACTTCGGCCGGGCCGTGGACGTGGAATGGGCCTACGACCCCGCCGGCCGGCTGACCCTGCTCCAGGCCCGGCCCCTGGCCCTGGCCCCGGCCGCGGCCATGCCCCTGCCGGACTGGTCCGGAACGGCCCTGGCCCAAGGGCTGCCCGTCTGCCCCGGCCTCGGCACCGGACCGGCGCACCTGGCCACGCGCCACGTGGACGTCCTGACCTTTCCCCGCGGCGCGGTCCTGGTCGTGCCCCGGCCCGAGCCCTGGCTGGCGGCGCTCCTGCCCGCGGCCGCGGCCGTGGTCTGCGAAGGCGGCGGGGAGGTCTGCCACCTGGCCTGCGTGGCCCGGGAGCTCGGCGTGCCGGCGGTCTTCGGTGCCGCCGGGGCCTGCGCCAGGCTCGTCACCGGCCAGGCGCTGACCGTGGACGCCAGCGCCGGCCTGATCTTCGCCGGACATCCCGAGGCGGCCTGCCAGACGACCTTCACCCGGCGCTTACGCCTGGAGGGCAGCCCGGTCATGGCCGTGCTTCAGGCCGCGGCCGCGGACATCCTGCCCGAAACCCTCCAGGACCCCGACGACCCGACCTTCAAGCCGGCACACTGCAAAAGCTTGAAGGACCTCGGCCGCTATTGCCACGAATCGGCCATGCGCGAGATGTTCGCCTTCGGCTCGGAGCACGCCTCCAGCCGCCACGCGGCGCGGCGCCTGTTCTGCGAGGTGCCCATGCAGTTCTGGGTCGTGGACCTGGAGGACGGCTTCGTCGGCGAGAAGGTGGGCGCCTGCATCGCACTCGACCAGATCGCCTCCAGGCCCCTGCACATACTCTGGCGCGGCATGAACATGATCCCCTGGGAGCTGCCGGCCATGGACGCTCGCGGCTTCATGGCCGTGCTCTACGAGGCCAGCGCCAACCCCAACATCGATCCCGCGTCCTCCTCACACTACACCCAGCGCAACTATTTCATGGTCGCCCGGCACTTCGTCAGCCTGCAGTCCCGTTTCGGCTTCCACTCCTGCTCCGTGGAAACGGTCATCGGCGACCGGCCGCGCGAGAACTACCTGACCTTCCGCTTCCAGGGCGGCGCCGCCGACCGCGCCCGGCGCATCCGCCGGGCCCAGTTCATCCGCGACATCCTGACCCATCACGGCTTCAGCTGCCGGATCATCGAGGACAACCTGCGCGCCCGGGTCGAGGGCCTGGACCAGGAGTCCATGGAGGAACGACTGGCCGCCGTCGGCTACATGGTCATGCACACCCGACAGCTCGACATGGTCATGAAGGACGAAGCCTCCATCGCCCACTACCGCCGCAAGTTCATGGCCGACCTGGAAGTGGTCCACCAGGGCTTCCGCCTGCCCAACTGATGGCTTTTGCTGACGCCGGCGAACGCCGGCTGGAAGAAAGGATGGCTGGTCGGGGCGGAGAGATTTGAACTCCCGGCATCCAGCTCCCAAAGCTGGCGCGCTACCAGACTGCGCCACGCCCCGACCTGAACGGACCATCATGCCTACCGGAAATCATCCCCCCACGCAAGGGAGAGGGAGGAACCGGGCCAACGCATCATAATTCCCAGTGAAGGCCTTGATGGGTATTCGTTGGACCAGGCGGCTCTCTTTCGTTTTCCGCGCATGGAGCGCTTGGATTTCTCCTGCTTGACCAGGTTGAGGGCGATGCGGCGGATGACGGCCAGGTTTTCGGGGGCGTGGTCCTTGCGGATGCGGCACTGGTCCTCGCCGAAAGTGACGTCCAGGACCCAGTGCACCGAATTCTCGATGCCCCAGTGCTCGCGCACCGCCCGGCCGAAGTCCTTGGCCGAACCGGGCAGGCTCGTATCGAGGTCGGCCACGGTCTGGTAGGTCCGGGTCTCGACCCGGCCGTGGCCGGCGTCCACGGTCTGGTGCGTCTCGTGGATCACGTCCGGCCGTCCGTCCTGGTTGGCGGCCGAGAAGATATATTCAATGTCATCAAAGAGTTGCGGTTTATTTTTTTTGACGGCCAGGACGTAGTCGGCCTTCTTGTCGCGGATTTTGGCGGCGATGTCCTTCTGGCAGCCGATGGCGTCGATGGAGACGATGGCCCCGCGCACGGCGAGCATGTCGAGGAGCTGGGGTATGGCGCGGTTTCGAGGTGGAGCGCCTGCATCCATGCGGCGAAGGCGGCCTGGAGTTGTCTGGTGTCCAACCTGCTGAAAACTCTGGCGAACGTGTCGTGGGAGGGAATGCCGTTGGGGACTTCGAGGAAGGAGCGGAACCAGTCCTCGCGGAGGAGTCCGAAGTCTTCGATGTCATCCCAGCTTTCTGCATTGGCGATGACGGCACAGATGGCGATGGTAAGGATGCCGATGAGGTTGTGCTTCTTTGTTCTGTCGACGCGTGGATCTTTTATGATGGAGAGATGAGCAACAAGAGAGAAGTCGCCGACGGTATCCATGTCTGCCCCCACAATATCAATGCAGAGACTATACATGAACAGCAAGGCATTACAATTAATAAAATAGCCGAAAAATGAATTAAGCAACGTGTTGCATTGAAGGCGGCCGAAATGCCAACAGCCTCGCCCCAGGCCATAGGCCGGGCGCTGGTGGACGGTTTAGATGCGTTGGCCCTGGGGGTCACCCCCCTGCTGGGGTCCAGGGGCGAAGCCCCTGGTCGCCGGAGGCCGCCGTCTAGCCGAGGTAGGCGCGCTTGACGCGCTCGTCCTGGGCCAGCTCGGCCGAGGGACCGGAGACGGCCATCTGGCCGGCCTCGAGCACATAGGCCCGGTGGGAGCGGGCCAGGGCCAGGCCGGCGTTCTGCTCCACGAGCAGGATGGTCGTGCCGCGGCGGTTCAAATCGGTGATGATCTCGAAGATGTCCTCGACCAGGAGCGGGGCGAGCCCCAGGCTCGGCTCGTCGAGGAGCAAGAGGCGCGGCCGGCTCATGAGCGCCCGGGCGATGGCCAGCATCTGCTGCTCGCCGCCGGACAGGGTGCCGGCCAACTGGCCCCTGCGCTCGCGCAGGCGCGGAAAGAGGACGTACATGGCCTCCAGGTCCTCGGCGATGCCCGGCCTGTCCTTGCGGGAGAAGGCCCCGAGCTCGAGGTTGTCCTCGACCGTCTGGCGGGTGAGCACCTGGCGACCTTCGGGCGCGTGGGCCAGGCCGAGCCGGACGAGATGGTCCGGGGAGAAGCCGGTGACGTCGCGGCCGGCCAGGGTCACCTTGCCGCCGCTCGGACGCTTGAGGCCGGAAATGGCCCGCAGCAGCGAGGTCTTGCCCGCGCCGTTGGCGCCGATGAGGGTCACCACCTCGCCCTGTTCCACGGTCAGGGAGACGTCGCGCACGGCCCGGATGGGGCCGTAGTCGATGCACACCCCGTCGAGGGCGAGCAGGCTCACGCCGTGCCTCCGAGGTAGGCGCTGATCACGGCCCTATCCTTGCGGATGTCCTCGGGCCGGCCCACGGCCAGGAGCTGGCCGAAGTCGAGCACGGCCACCCGGTCGCAGATGCCCATGACCAGGGGCACGTGGTGCTCGATGAGCAGCACGGCCAGGCCGAAGGCCTTCTTGATGCCCAGGATGAACTCGGCCAGGCCCTGCTTCTCGGCCGGGTTCATGCCCGCGGCCGGCTCGTCCAGGAGGAGCACCTTGGGCCCAAGGGCCAGCGCCCGGGCGATCTCGAGGCGCCGGCGGTCGCCGTAGGACAGCGAGCCGGCAGGGGCCAGGGCGTGGTCGGCCAACCCGACCAGGCTCAACAGCTCGATGGCCCTGGTCCGGGCCGTGCGCTCCTCGCGCCGGCCGGAGGGCAGGCCGACCAGCCCGGCCATGAGGCCGCAGCGGGCGTGGACCTGTCCGGCCACCAGGACGTTGTCCAGGAGCGACATGTTGCCGAACAGCCGGATGTTCTGGAAGGTCCGGGCCAGGCCCAGGGCGGCTATCCGGTCGGGCCGCAGGCCGGTGATGTCCTGCCCGCAGAGCCGGACCTGGCCTGCATCGGGCCGGGTCAGGCCGGTGAGCACGTTGAAGAAGGTGGTCTTGCCCGCGCCGTTGGGACCGATGAGCCCGACCAGCTCGCCCTCGCCGACTTCGAGGGAGACGTCGGACAGGGCCAGCAAGCCCCCGAAGCTGCGGGTGATCTTTTCGGCCGAGAGAATGGCGCTCATGACGCCGCCTCCTTCACTCCCCGCATCCTGCGGGAGAGGGACGAGAAGGCTCCGACGATGCCCCGGGGCAGATAGACGCAGGCCAGGACCAGGACCACGCCGTTCAGGATCATGCGCGAGTCGCGCAGGGGGCGCAGGACCTCGGGCAGGGAGACCAGCAGGGCCGCGCCGAAGACCGGCCCCCAGGGCGAGCGCGCGCCACCGATGAGCACGTAGGCCAGGCAGGCCACCGAGGCGTCGAAGGTGCCCTGGCGGGCGTTCCAGGTATTGAGGAAGGGCGCGCTCATGGCCCCGGTGACCCCGGCCAGGGCGCAGCCCCAGACAAAGGGCAGGACCTTGTAATAGGTGGTCGGCACGCCCATGGCCGCCGCGGCCAGCTCGTCCTCGCGGATGGACAGGATGACCCGGCCGGGGCCGATGCGCTCCAGGCGGAAGGCCACGGCCAGGGCCAGGACCAGGAGCGGGCCGAAGAAAAAGAGGTAGGCCAGGCGCGAGTCGAAGGCCTGGGGGATGGCGAAGATGCCCACGGCCCCGCCGGCGATGGGCATGTTCAGGACCGTGACGTTGACCACCTGGGCGAAGGCGATGGTCGCCAGGGCCAGGTAGATGCCGCGCAGCCGCAGCACCGGCAGGCCCACGGCCAGGCCCAGGATGATGGACAAAACCAGGGCGCAGAGCCACTCCAGGGGGAACATCCAGAAGCCCAAACTCTCGCGCAGGGCGGCGAGCGCCGGGTGGGTGCCCATGATCGCGGCCACGTAGCCGCCCAGGGAATAGAAGCCGATGCTGGCCAGGCTCAGCTGCCCGGCCAGGAGCGGATAATAGACCGAGAGCCCGAGCAGGGCCTGCTGGACCACCATGGCCAGGAGGAAGCCGTAGCTGGAGAAGAAGACGTCCATGCTAGACCTTCTGCTCCATGCGCTCGCCGAGGAGCCCCTGGGGGCGGATGAGCAGCACGGCAAAGAGCAGGACGAAGGGCACGGCCTCCTTCCAGGAGCTCATGTCCGCGGGCAGGAAGGCCTCGCCCAGGCCGATGACCAGCCCGCCCAGGACCGCGCCGGGGATGCTGCCGAGCCCGCCGAGCACGATGACCGCCAGACCCTTCAGGCCGTAGGCCACGCCGAAATAGGGGCCGGAGATGCCGTAGCTGGTGCCGATGAGCGTGCCGGCCATGCCGCCGAGCACCCCGGAGAGGAAGAAGGTGCCCAGGATGAAGAGGTTGACGTTGATCCCGAGCAGCGCCGCGGTGTCGGTGTTCTCGGCCACGGCCCGCAGGGCCTTGCCGGCCCGGGTGCGGCTGATGGCCCACATGAGCCCGGCGAGCATAATGAGGCTCACGGCGAAGAGGATGATCTGGGCGGTGCGCACGGCCACGGGCTTGCCGGCCACGCGGAAGATGACGGCCGGGGGCAGCCCGCCGAAGACGTCGGCGGGGAAGGCGTAGATCTCGGCCCCGGCCAGGTACTGGATCAAGTTGACCAGGATGAGGGCCACGCCCAGGCTGCTGACCAGGGCCAGAAGCGCGTCGGCCCCGCGCCGGCGAAGCGGCCTGAAGGCCAGGCGCTCCACGGCCATGCCGGCCAGCCCCGCCAGGAACCCGCCGAGCAGGAGCGCCGGGAAGAACGGCAGGGTGAAGGGCAGGCTGACCCCGGCGAGCAGGCCGTTTAGTCCGAAGCTGCCCACGGCCAGGGCGTAGGTCAGGTAGGCGCCGAGGGTGAAGACCGCGCCGTGGGCGAAGTTGATGATGCCGAGGATGGAGAAGACCAGCGTGTAGCCCAGGGCGAAGACGGCGTAGACGCTGCCGATGCTCAAGCCGTTCAGCAGGCTTTGGATGAACCAGGCGGGGGTCATGGGGATGTATCTGCGAGGGGAGGCCGAGGCCTCCCCTCATGGGTGCGCGTTACTGGGTGACCAGGACGAACTCGCCGGTCTTGCCGTCGGAGTTCATCTTGACCTTGGAGACGTAGAAGCTCTTCTGGTCCACCTCGCCCTCGGGGGTGATGCTGATCTCGCCCACCGGGGTCAGGTAGGAGCCGGTGCGCAGGGCCTTGTTCAGCTCCGCGCGGGCCGCGGCCAGATCCATGGCCGTGATCTTCTTGCCGCTGTCCTTCTCGGCCTTGCGCAGGGCCTCGACCACCACCTGCACGGCGGTGAAGGATTGGGCCGAGAACTGGGCCGGGGCCTTCTTGTAGGCCGCGGTGAAGGCTTCGACAAAGGCCTTGTTCACCGGGTTTGCGTCCACCGTCGACGAACTGTAGGCCTGGGCGACCATGATGCCCTCGCACAGCGCCCCGCAGACCGGGAACATGTTCGGGGAATTGAGCCCGTTACCGCCGACGATGAGGCCCTGGTAGCCGAGCTGGCGGAGCTGCTTGACCAGATTGCCCGAATCGGCGGCCAGGCCGGAGATGATCACCAGGCCGACGTCCTCGCCGAGCACGGCGGTGACCTGGGTGGTGAAGTCGGTGTCGGTGGTCTGGAACTTCTGCAGGGTGGCGATCTCGAGCCCCAGGTCCTTCACGGCCTGCTGGAAGGTGGTGGTTTCCGACGAGCTGAAGGCGTCGTTCTGGGCGTAGAGCACGGCCACCTTCTTGATCTTCGGATTGATGCGCAGGGCCTCACTTACCGAGTGCGGGGCGACCTGGGTCATGGGCGCGGAAATGCGGCCGACGAAGGGCCCGATCTGGGGAATGCCCTTGGCCGTGTTGGACGGGCCGACGACCGGCACGCCGGCCTTGTCGGCCAGGGGATCGGCGGCAAAGGCTTGCTGGGACAGGGTCGGGCCGACGATGGCCACCACGTTGTCGCGGTTGATCAGGTTCTGGAAGGCGTTGACCGCGCCGGCCTCGTCGCCGGCGGTGTCCTGGAAGACCAGGACGATGGGCGTGCCGTTCACGCCGCCCTGGCCGTTGAAGTACTTCTCGGCGATCTTCGCGCCGTTGACCTGCTCCTCGCCGAACAAGGCCACGTTGCTGGTCTGGGCCACGGCGATGCCGATGGGAATGGGCGATTTGACCGGCTCGGCCAGAGCCGGGACGGCCAGGAGAAGACAGAGCACGGCGAAGAGTGTCCGACGCATGGTGACCTCCGAAACGATTGTGACAACAAACGACAACGTTGTCCGATGATAGGCCGGACATTCGGCGAAGAATCACGCTTTTGTCAAGCCGAGAATCAGCGCGAGCCTGGCGCAGGTCGGTACAGGGGACCGCCGCCAGGCCCCCGGCCGTGACGCACTCCGGCTCGCGCCAAACCTCGGGGACCTTCCCGGCATAGCCGATCAAGCTGCCCGGTCCAGGATGAACCGCGCAGGCCGGCCGCTTGCGCTCGACGGCCAGCTCTCCAAGTCATCACGGAAGACCGCCCGACGCGCCTGGAGGGGGGAGGAACGGCGCCACTGCAGATGGTTTTACAAAAGTTTTACCTTCCGCTGAACGATTTCTTACACCTGATGTCGATACTTGAATCAACAGAATATCAGGGAGGAAATGTTCAACCGGGCAGTCAACCACCGCAACAGATGAGCACAGATCGCACGGAAATGTAAAAGTGACAAACCAACCGGCACCCAACATTGACAACCTCGACGAGCGGCACAACGCCCCGGCGGGCTGCATGGCGCCACAAGAATCGTATGCATACGGACATGGAGGAATCTCATGAACAGAACACGGCGTATCATCCTCACCATCAGCTTCGGCCTGCTGTGCCTCGCGCTGTTCGCCGGCCCGGTGTTGGCCGCCGAAAGCGAGGAAGTCGCCGAACGCCTCGAGCTGAACACGGCCACCGTGGAGCAGATCGTCGCCCTGGGCGTGCTCACTCCCGATGAAGCCCAGAAGATCATCAACTTCCGCGATCAATACGGCGACCTGCAATCCTACGACGACTTGAAGGAAGCGGGCATTCCCGAGGAGAAGATCAACCTTCTCAAGCCGAAGACCACCGTCAACCACATGGCCAGCGACTGCACCTGTTGACCGGCCGAGCCGACGGATTCGACTCCCGTTAGGGACTTGGTTGATGATTTGAACCATTCTGCCTGCCGCCGAGGCAAAGGAGGCGATCAGCACCATTCTCACACTAAAGCCTACGCGATGTGGAATCCAGCATCTCATGGTGTTGAACTGTCGGATCAGTTTCATGTGTTCAAGAAGAGAGGTATTGCTATGAAGTCGAACTGGACAAAACTGGTCACATCCGTGGCCTGCCTGGGCCTTCTGTGCTGGGCGGCCTCGGCCCTGGCCGCCGCCGCGCCGCAGGAATGGGAAGTCCTCGTTCCCGCGGGCGTGATTGAGCAGGTGAGCGTGAGCCCCGCGCCGCGCATCACCGCCCTGGAGGGCAAGACCATCGTCCTCAGGTGGAACGGCAAGCACAACGGCGACGTGGTGCTGAACCACCTGGCCGAGCTCCTGGCCAAGAAGTACCCCACGGCCAAGATCATCAAGTCCTACGAGACCGGACCGGATCTCAACAAGATTTCGGCCACCGCGGCCGAGTCCGAGCGCATCACCAAGTATCTGCTCAGCCTCAAGCCGGACATCGTCATCGCCTCGCAATGCGACTGAGGATCCTGCACCTCATGGCTGGTAGTTGACCAGTGCAATCTCGAGAAGGCAGGCATCCCGACCGTCACCCTGGCCACCGAACCCTTTGTCGACCTGGCCCGCGGCACGCAGAAGAGCCAGGGCCTGACCGATCTGTGCCTCGTTCCCATTCCGCATCCCCTGGGCATGATTCCGGTCGAGGAAGTGAAGGCCAAGATCGACAAGGCCTTCCCCGACATCGTCGCCGCCGCCACCCAGTGGAAAGCCACCGCGGCAGTCGCTTCCGCCGCGGTCAAGCCCTATCCCGCCGAGCGCATCAGCTTCAAGGGCAGCTACGCCGACCTGAACAAGATGTTCTTCGACAGGAAGTGGAGCCTCGGCCTGCCCATCATCCCGCCCACCCCGGACAAGGTGGCCGAGATGCTGAAGGGAACCAGCCACAAGCCCGACGAGGTGCTCTGGGTCGTCCCGCCGCGCCAGGGCATGCTGACCGTGGAACTCGCCGCCGCCATCGGCGTCATGGCCGGCTGCAAGCCGGAGCATATGCCGCTCATGCTGGCCGTCATCGAGGCCTTCAAGGATCCTGACGCGACCTGGCGCAGTATCACCACGACCACCGCCCCGACCGTGCCGATCGTCATCATCAGCGGACCGATCATCGACAAGCTCGGCCTCAACCCAGGCACGGGCACGGCCGGCGCCGAGCAGCCGGTGACCAACGCCCTGGGCTACTTCCTGAACCTCGTCGCCGACGTCGTCGGCGGCTCCATGCCGCCCAACTGGGACAAGAGCACCCACGGCACCAGCGCCGACATGGTGGCCATGGTCTTCACCGAGAACGCCAAGGGCAACCCCTGGAAGCAGACTTACGCCGAGGAGGCCGGCTTCAAGCCCACCGACAGCGTGGTCACGGTCTTCGGCGCCTACCTGGGCGGCTGCAACGTCGACCACAACAGCAACACGGGCAAGAGCCTGCTGAACACCCTGTCCAGCGGCATCCTCGGCAACTCGTCCGGCATCTGCGGCTGCCTGTCGGACTACAAGGGCGGACACCAGACCGAGTACGAGAAGAACGGCGTGGTCTTCACCTTCCTGTTCCTCTGTCCGGAGCACGCGGACACCATCGCCCGCGACTTCCCGACCAAGCAGGCGGTCAAGGACTACATCGTCAAGACCGCGGTGCAGCCCTTCAAGTTCTACTCGCCGGGGCGTTGCTTGCCGCCGCCGGAGTTCGGCCCGGTGACCGAGGACACCCTCGTGCCGCGGTTCAAGAGCCCTGATTCCATCAAGCTCGTGGTCACCGGGGGTGCGGGCAAGCAGTCGCAGATCTGGGCGCCCTTCCCCATGGTGGTGCATCCTGTCTCGGTCCTGGTGAAGGACTAACCATTCCTGACGGTTGAACGGACCTCTCCACGCGCACCTCAACCGGATCGACCCCGCCGCAAGGCGGGGTCGATCAAACAAAAAGACGCCACGAACATGAATCGGATGCAAGACCGGAGAGACCGAAACATGACCCGGGCGAAGCCGGCGCCTGGCCGCAGATCTCTGCCGACCCTCGCGGTCCTCCTCCTGGCCCTGGCCGTCTGGACGGCGCAGGCAAACGCCGCCAGCGAGCCGCTTGCCGTGCCCCTGATCGACACCCCGGCACTGGGCGAGGCCATTGCCGCCGGCCGGGGCAAGGTGGTGCTGGTCACCTTCTTCGCCAGTTGGTGCCTGCCCTGCCGCAAGGAAATGCCCGAGCTCATCGCGGCCCGGCGGGACATCCCCGAAAAGGATTTCCTGCTCCTCGGCGTGTCCGTGGACGCCGACGCGGACAGCCTCGGCCGCTACCTGGCGCAGACGTCGATCAACTTTCCCGTGCTGCGGGCCGGTCGCGAGACCATGTCGGCCTTCCGGCTCGACGCGCTGCCGGGCATGGCGCTCTTCGACCCCGAGGGGCGGCTCAGGATGCACCAGGCCGGGACCATCACCGCAGCGAACCTCGGCCGGCTGGTCAACCGTCACTTGGGGGGAAACCATGAATGACCCGTGTGCCTTTTCACCCTCGCTCGCGCGCGCCTTCGTCTCCGCCCTGACCCTCGTCCTGGTCGTCCTCGGGTCCGTCCCGCCCGCCGGCGCCAGGACCGTGACCGTGCTCAACCCAGCCGGCATCCGCGCGGACGGCGCCTTCGTCGATCAGCTGCTGAAGGAAGCCATGGCCAACAGCGGCCTGAAGAAACCGCGCCTGGCCGCGGACTTCCCCAGGCAGCGCGCCGAGGAGGTCGAGATCACGGCCGACGAACTCTCCGAGATCAACGAGCTCTTCTATCACCGCGGCTGGACCGACGGCCTGCCCATCGTCCCGCCGACCCCGGAGCGGGTGGCCTGGATGCTTGCGGGCGCCGACATCTCACCGGATTTCGTCATCGCCTCCCTGGACCCCATGGGCGGACAGGCGAACATCGAGAAGATCGCGGTCAACGCGGTCATGGCCGGCTGCCAGCCGGCCTACATGCCCATCCTGATCGCCGCCGTGGAGGCCGTGAGCGAGCCCGAGTTCGACCTTCGCGGCGTATCCACGACCACCAACCCGGACACCCCGCTCCTCCTGGTCAGCGGTCCCGTGGTCACGGAGCTGGGCTTGAACTGCGGAACCAACACCTTCGGCCGGGGCTGGCGGGCCAATGCCGCCATCAGCCGGGCGCTGCACCTCATTCTCCAGAATGTCGGCGGGGGCTGGCCCGGTGTGACCGACATGTCCACCCTGGGCCAGCCGGGCGAATTCGTCATGCTCCTGGCCGAGAACGCCGCGGCCAACCCCTGGCAGCCGGTGCACATGGCCTTGGGCCTGCCCCAAGCCGCGAGCGCGGTGACCGTGATGGCGGCCGAAGGCTACCTGGGCGTCCTGGGCATCGGCCAGAGCTGCGAAGGCTACCTGAAGCTCATCGCCTCGGCGCTCAAGGGCCAGGACCGGCCCTACCGCTCCTCCGTGCTCCTGGTCGTGGCCCAGGATACCGCCGGCATGCTCGCCCGCGCCGGCTGGACCAAGGAGAAGATCGAGCAGTTCATCCGCGAGGCGGCCAAGGTCCCCTTCGGCGAGTTCAAGGAGCAGTTCATCGACACCAACATGGCCCAACGGGGCGTCCCGGCCTGGGCCTTCAAGATCAGTGACCCGGCGCAGCTCGTTTCCAAACCGTTCATCGACCAGCTGCTCATCGTCGTGGCCGGCGGTACCGGGGAGAAGAGCCTGCTCGTTCCCGGCTGGACGGCCGGCCATGCGGTCAGCCGGGAGATACGTCTGCCGTCCAACTGGCGCGAGCTGCTCGCGGCGGATCGGTATCAATGACAACAGGGACACGCCTTCCCGTCGAGGCTGCGAGCGTGAAGTTGCAGGCAATCACCGAGCGGGCTACGTTATGCACGTTGCCGCGTGAGAGGGACGGCCCCCTTCGCGGCGTGCGCGGTTGCAGATCCGGCGCGCGCACGGCGAACGAGAAGGAGTCCGGCATGCCCGCTGACGAGAAAAGACGCCGCCAGGTCCTGTTCATCGACGACGATGAAAAGCTCTGCGCATTGATGCGCGACTACCTCGAGCCCTACGGCTTCGACCTGACCGTGGCGCCGACCGGCGAGGCCGGGCTGCAGGCCGCCCTGACCACCCCGTTCGACGCCGTGCTCCTGGACATGATGCTGCCGGACATCGACGGCCTCGAGGTGCTCAGGCGCCTGCGCCAGGAGAGCGGTCTGCCCGTGGTCATTCTCTCGGCCCAGGCCGAGGAGATGGTGCGCATCGTGAGCCTGGAGATGGGCGCCGACGACTATGTGCCCAAGACTTTTTCCCCCCGGGAGCTGCTCGCCCGGCTCCGGGCGGTCATCCGGCGCAGCCAGGCCAATGTCGGGGCCGGTCAGGAGGAGAACGGCAAGGGCTCCCTCACCGTGCGCAGCCTGGTCATGGACCCGTCGAGCATGGAAGCCCGTCTCGACGGCCGGCTGCTGGACCTGACGGCCCTGGAGTTTCGCATGCTCCACTGCATGGCCGCCCACCCGGGTCGGGTCTTCAGCCGCGAAAGCCTGCTCGAGATGGCCGCCGGCCGGGACTTCTGCAGCTTCGACCGGTCCATCGACATGCACATCTCCTCGCTTCGGCGCAAGCTCGGGGACGATCCGCGCTGCCCGACCTACATCAAGACCGTGCGCGGCATGGGCTACACCCTGATGAAGCACAGCGGAACCGAGGACTGAAAAGGCATGCGCCCGCGCGGGAGCCTGTATCAGAAGATCTTCGTCTGGTTCGCCCTGAACCTGGTGCTGATGGGGCTGGTCCTGCTGCTGGTCGGCGGCTGGCTCCTGTTCGGCAAGGCCGACGGGCTGTTCTCCCCGCAGATCTTCCGCAAGAACATCAACACCACCGTCCGCCTGGCCGCCGCCAATCTGCAATACAAGCCGATGTGCCAATGGGCCGATGTGCTCGCGGGCTGCGGCCAGGAGTACGGGCTGGAGTTCCAGTACCAGGTGCTCGACGCCGACGACGGGCCGCCCCCGGGATACGCCATCCCCGCCGCGGTGCTGCAGGCGGCGATGCGCATTCCCAAGCCGCCCTACTCCCTGTGCCCCGACCCGGAGGCCGGCGACCCGCAATACTCCACCCCCGCCCTGGACATGGAGGCGGGCATCCCGCCCGCGCAGCGCGTCATCTTCATGCGCGCCGGGGAGCCCGTGCGCTACTGGTTCGGCCGGCCCATCTTCGTGGCCGACGACGCCCACCGGCTGCATTACGTGCTGCTCGCGGCCGCGTCCTCGTCCATCACCGGCAATGGCCAGTTCTTCAACGTCGAGGGCGTGATTTCTCTCATGCTCGGGGTGCTCGGCCTGTCGTTCCTGTGGTGGTGGCCCTTCGTGCGCCACATCACCCGGCCGCTGAAGGCCATGACCGAAACGGCCGAGCGCATTGCGGCCGGGCACTACACAGATCATTCGGCCCAGTCCGCCGGCAGGCGCGTGGCCGGCCTGACGACCCGCCGGGACGAGATCGGCCGCCTGGCCCAGGCAGTCAGCATCATGGCCGAGCAGGTCATGCGCCAGGTCCACGGGCAGCGGCGCTTCATCCGGCACATCGCCCACGAGCTGGGCTCGCCGCTGGCGCGCATCAAGCTCGGCCTGGCCGTGCTCGAATCGCGCCTCGACGGCGATGCGCAGAACCGCATCGGCCAGGTCAGCCTCGAGGTGGAACAGCTCTCCAGCCTGGTGGAGGACGTGCTCACCTACCTGCGGGCCGGAGCCGAGTCCACGCCGCCCCAGATGCAGGCCGTGGCGCTCTGCCCGCTTCTGCATTACGTGGCCGGCCGGGAAGCCCAGGGGCTGGACGTGCACATCATCGTCGACGAGGGGCTCGATATCTACGCCGACGCCGACTTCCTGCGCCGCGCCCTGGCCAACGTGCTGCGCAACGCGGTGCGCTACGCCGGCAGCTGCGGCCCGGTGGTCATGGAGGGCCGGCGCCTGGGCTCGCAGATCGTCGTTGATGTCTGCGACAGCGGCCCCGGGGTGGCCGAGCACGAGCTGGCCCACATCATGGAGCCCTTCTACCGCGGCGCGGCCGCCACGGCCTACCCCGGCGGCTCGGGCCTGGGCCTGTCCATCGTCAAGCACTGCGTCGAGGCCTGCGGGGGCAGCGTCACCTGCCAGAACATGAAGCCCGCAGGCTTCGCGGTCAGCATGCGCTTCCCCGTCTCAGGACCGAAGGCGGGATAGCGACCCGCTTTCTCCCTTCCCCCGCCCCGAGCCGAAGCGGAGCCCTTCCGCCGCCCTGAGCCGCGCCCGCGGCGACCCACGTTTGCTTCCGGCCGTGACCGTGCCGCCGGCGGATCACATTTTACACAAGTTTTACCTCACGGTTAATCTTCCTTTTCAATTCCAGGCCTACAGTGGGTGCATCGGCTCCAGGCCGATCCGTCATCCGTCGATACGGAAAAACCGGAATACAGGCGATCACGACTTCAGAAATGAGAACCACATGAAAACTGCAGTTTCCCGCCGGACGTTCATCAAGCTGGGCGTCACCTCCGTGAGCGGCGCGCTCCTGAGCGAAAGCGGCACGGACGCACGAGCCATGGGCACGGCCTCGGTGCCGCCGAACCTCGCTCCGGAGCGCAGCGTCAAGAGCTACTGCCCTTTCTGCCAGGTACGCTGCACCTACCAAGCCCAGATCCGTGATGGCAAGATCGTGAGCCTCATCGGCGAGTCGGGCAACCGTTGGACCGGGGGAGGCATGTGCCCCAAGTGCATGTCCATCGTGGAGCTGGTGAACAGCCCGCGCCGGATCACCGAGCCCCGGCTGCGCACGGCCTCCGGCTGGCAGACCATCTCCTATGCCGCGGCCGTGGACCTGGTGGCCGAGAAGCTCACCGCCGCCCGGGCGAAGCACGGCCCGGCCGTGGCCCAGCGCCTGGCCCTGACCGCGCCCCTCTGGGACTGCCGGGAGAGCGAGCTGGCCGCGCTCATGACCCTGCGCCTGGCCGGCGGAGTCAACGTCATGCATTCGGGCGAGGTCTGCATCAGCACGGCTTCGAGCATGTTCAGCACTCTGCTTGGGACCGGCAACTCGACCACCACGGTCAATCAGATCGTCAATGCCGCAACCGTGGTTCTGTTCGGGGCCAATATCAGCGAAACCTACCCGCCCTATTCGCGTTGGCTGGACAAGGCCCGGGCCGCCGGTGTGAACATCCTCTACGTCGATTGCCGCAAGACCCAGACCAGCGGCTTCTGCTCACGCCAGCTCATGCCGCTCCCGGGCACGGACGGCGTCCTGGCCCTGGGCGCCGTCAAGTATTTCATCGACAGCGGCGCCTGCGACCAGGACTACGTGGCCCGGACCACGACCGGTTTCGATACCCTGACAAAAGACGTGGCCGGCTATGATCCGGCCAAGGTTGCGAGCCTCACCGGCCTTTCCCCGGCCGAGATCGAGGACTTCTACCGCACCCTGGCCGCAAGCCGGCGGACCATCGTCTGGCTGGGCGGCTCCCTGTCGCGCTACGCAGGCGGCTCGACGACCATCCGCGCGATCATCGCCATGCAGGCCGTGCTGAACAACCTGGCCGGGCCGGGCAAGGGCCTGCTCACCATGGAAGGCGGCAAGCCCGAAGGCGAGGACGAGTTCATCGACCATGTCTGCGGTCCGGCGCCGGGCAGCGGAGTCAATTTCCGCCGCCTGCTCGCGGCCATGAAAAAGGACGCCGTCGACGTCCTCTTCCTCAATTCGAGCTACCGGCGCTACCCCGACGGCAACGGCGTGCGCGAGGCGCTCAAATCCGTCGGTTTCGTGGTCCACCGGGGCTTCTTCCCCACCGAGGAGCTGGACGTTACTCATCTCTTCGTGCCGGCCACCTTCTCGCCCGAGAGCCAGGGCTCGCACTATGGCGCTGAGAAGCAGGTGGTCTGGCGTGACAAGTGCGTTGATGCCCCAGGCTCTTGCGTGCCGGACTGGCAATTCTACCGCGACGTGGGCCGCAAGATCGCCCCGGACCGCTATCCGAAGTTTGACAGCCCCGAGGAGCTGTTCGAGCTCTTCCGCCAGACCGTCCCTTCCTGGCGGGGTATCACCCTCGAGCGCCTGAAGGCCTCGCCCGATGGCGTGGTCTGGCCGGCCGAAAGCGAGGACGCGCCAGAGCGAACCGGCAGCCTTTTCCCTGAGGACGGGCGCATGCTGACTGCGAACGGCCGGCATGATTTCGCCCCGAAGATGCTCGGCCCCATCGTCTGGAGCCCGCCCAAGGGCAGCCCCAAGGGACCGGACCGGGACGAAAAGTATCCGCTGATCCTGATCCAGGGCAAGATTGTCACCCAGTGGCAGCAGACCCTGACCAACTTCGCCGCGTCCCTGGCCCAGTTCTCGAGCGGCCGCTACGTGCTGCTGCACCCGGACACGGCCCGGGGGCTCGGCATCGGCCAGGGCGAGGAGGTGCTGCTCGAAACGGCGTTCGGCAGCGTGGAGGCCCGGGCGGAGCTGGCCGGGACCATCCTGCCCGGGGTCGTGTTCACGCCCTCGCACTTCGCCGGCTCGAGCCCCTTCCCGCAGACGCGCAGCACGCCGATCAACGACATCCTGCCCAACTACTGGGACCGGGTGTCTGCCCAGTTCAACGGCCTGGGCTGCACCCTGAAAAAGAGGACGTAAATGATGGCCCGCTATGTCATGGCCGTGGACACGAGCAGATGCATGAACTGCAGGGCCTGCATCCTGGCCTGCCAGCAGCGAAACGGGCTGCGCTACGGCTACTACCGCAACTGGGTGCGGCGCACGCCCGACGCCGGTTCGCCCTCGGGGTTCGCCTTCCAGCCCGGCAGCTGCATGCAGTGCGAGAACCCGCCCTGCGTGGCGGCCTGCCCCACCCTGGCGACCTACAAGGGCAAAGACGGCGTCGTGCGCGTGGACAAGGAGCGCTGCATCGGCTGCGGAAGCTGCGTGAGCGTCTGCCCCTACGGCGCGCGCTACCGGGACCCGGTGCTCGGCGTGGCCGACAAGTGCGACTACTGCGCCCCGTCCCGGGCTCTGGGGCTCGAGCCGGCCTGCGTCCAGGCCTGCGCGACCAGGGCGCGGATCTTCGGCGACGCCGACGACCCGAACGACCCCGTGGCCAAGATACTGGCGGTGCGCAAGGTGACCCGGGTCGAGCCGCCGGAGCATTCGCCCAAGCCGACCCAGGTCTACCTGGGCGAGACAAAACCTACGGATTGGCCTCGCACGACCGCACTGGCCGCCCCCTTGGCCATGATGCACGTGGTGGCCGGCGCCGTGCGCTGGCTCGGCGCCCTGTCGCTTTTCGGCGTCGTCGGCGTCTTCCTGAAAGAGCTCGTGCTGCCCTCGGGCAGCGGGCCTCGCGACCCGGACAAGACCGCATGACCGGCCTGAAGAGGAAAACCATGATCCGCCGCCATACACCGAGCGCCATCTTCATGCACTGGTTCAACGCCCTCTGCTGGCTGCTCCTTCTCGCCAGCGGCCTCGCCCTGCTGGCAAACCCCGACATGCAGCCGGTGGGCGCATGGTGGCCGCGGCTGTGGAACGGCGCCCTGGGCGCGGGCGGGCTCCTCGATCTGCACGTGACCCTCGGGGCGGCCTGGCTGGCGGTCTACGTCGTCTACTGCCTGCTCTATCTCCGGCGCGAGGTACTGCCCTTCCTGCGCGAGATATTCCGCCTCACCCCCGGGCAGGACCTGGCCTGGTGCCTGCGCAAGGGCCTGGTCCTGACCCTGGGCGAGCCGGCCATGCGCCGCCTGGGCCTGAATCCGGAGCTGCCGCCGCAGGGCTTCTACAACGCCGGCCAGAAGCTCTTCGCCATCGCCGCTGTGGCCGGAAGCCTCGGCCTGGTGCTGAGCGGCGTTCTGCTGGCCTTGTCGCGTGGGCTGACAGACGCGGAAAACCTGGTGCAGTGGGCGCTCTTCGTCCATCTCGCCTGCGCCGGCATCGTCGCCGTGGGCCTGCCGGTGCACATCTACATGGCCGCGCTGGCCCCGGGTGAAGGCCCGGCGCTGCGTTCCATGTTCACCGGCCAGGTTCCCGAAGCCTTTGCCCGGCACCACAATCCGCTCTGGCTTACGGAGCCGGACGGACCTGGCGTTATGCGGAAGTAGGGCTGGTTCCCTTGGTTCCGGACGGAAGGGTTGGTTCTTTTTCACTGCGTGATTGTTCCGGTGAGTCTGAGGTTGTCATGGTTCACGTCATTTTTAACAGCCATGCGAGGGAAGTCATGCGAAGAGGCGTACCTGTTTTCATGGTCGGGGTGCTTGCGCTGCTCCTGGGGCTTGCCTGGGTCCAGTCGGCCGCGGCGGCCACGGCCCCGGAGCTCAAGTTGATCAATCCCAAGGGCATCGAATTTGTCGAACCCATCAAGATGATCCCCCACGCCGCGAGCCTGGAGGGGAAAACCGTGGTCTTGCGCTGGAACGGCAAGCACAACGGCGACAATTTCCTGACCCGCATCGCGGAGCTGCTGACCGAGAAGGTCAAGGGCGTAAAGATCGTCAAGGTCTGGGAGAACGATCCGGACACGAGCCTGGAGGCGAGGGCGCGCGAGCCCATCGTGAAAGGCGGCGCCAAGGAGATAGCCAAGCGCATCGCCAGCTACAAGCCGGACATGGTCATCGCCTCCCAGGCGGACTGAGGGAGCTGCACCTCATGGCTGGTAGTTGACCAGCTCGAAGTCGAAAAGCTCGGCATTCCCACCGTCACCTTCGTTTCCAGCGAACTGTTGAACCTGGCCAAGGCCACCTGGACCAGTCTCGGCGCCGCCGACTTTGCCTACGTCGTGGTGCCCCATCCCATGGGCGGCATCGCCCTTGATGAAATCCGGGCCAAGGCCGACGCCGCCTTCCCGGCCATGCTCGAGATCGCCCAGAAGTGGACGCCCACGGCCGCAACAGTGGACCAGGAGCGCAAACCCTACCCGGCCCGGCAGTTCACCTTCACCGGCACGGAAACGGACGCCTCCGACCTCTGCTACAAGCGAGGTTGGACCGACGGCCTGCCCATCGTGGCACCCACAGTCGAACGCGTGAACGAGATGCTCAAGGGCACGTCGTCGAAACCCGGCGACATCATCGGCAACGTTCCGCCGCGCAACGGCATCCTGACCGTGGAGCTGGCCGCGACCTTCGCGGTCATGGCCGGGGCCAAGCCCGAGCACCTGCCGGTCATCCTGGCCTCGGCCGAGGCGTTGTTGAACCCGAAGCACGATTTGCGCGGGGCCACGACCACCACCAACCCCTGTGCCATCCTCATCGTGGTCAACGGACCCGTCCGGGACGAGCTCGGCATCCAGTACGGCGTCGGCGCGCTGGCGCCCAGCCCCTCGGGGCAGGCCAACGCGGTCATCGGCCGGGCCGTGAAC
Source organism: Desulfovibrio sp. UBA6079 (assembly GCA_002428705.1). Lineage (GTDB taxonomy): Bacteria > Desulfobacterota > Desulfovibrionia > Desulfovibrionales > Desulfovibrionaceae > UBA6079. The sequence continues at coordinate 18,061 of DIXN01000021.1, read as the reverse complement.
ATGATGATGGACGTGGTCGGCGACTCCCAGCCGCCCAAGGACATGTCCACGCTGGGCAACCCCGGCAGCTACACCATGGTCATGGGCGAGAACGAGCAGGCAAACCCCTGGAAGACGCTTGCCGTGCAGCAGGGCGCCAAGCCCGGCGCCAGCACCGTGACCGTGTTCGAGGTCCGCAGCTTCGTGAACAACAACCTCCACGAGCCCACCAAGCCCGAGACGCTTTTGCACCCCATGGCCAAGGCCATCGCCCCGGTCTCGGGACTGGCCGAGAGCGGCCTGGAGTGCAGCCCGGATGCCCGGGACCTGCTCGTCCTCGGGCCCGAGCACGCGGACACCATCGCCAAGAGCGGCTGGTCGCTCGAGCAGGTGCAGGAGTATATCTTCGAGAACTCCCGGGTGGCCAAGAAGGACTACCTGATCCGCATGGAGGGCAAGGAGCCGTCCTGCCGCAAGGACGAGGAGAACATCTCCATCCTGCCCTCGCCCAAGGGTCTGGCGGTCATGGTCGCCGGCGGTCCGGGCAAGCATTCGGTGTACATGGACACCTCGCGCTACATTCCCATAACCGTGGAGATCGACAAGTACCGGGCCAAGAAATGAGGTCCGACACGAACGTGAACGCATAGACGCCGAGCCCCGGCCCTTCCGAAAGGAAGGGCCGGGGCATCCCCACAAGGAGGCGGCAATGCGCTCCATGTTCACCGGCACGGTGCCCGAGGCCTTCGCCGGCAGCACAACCCGCTCTGGCACGGGAGGCTGGACCGCAACTCGAGCGAAGCGCCGTAGCCGGCCGTTTCCGGGGCCTGCTGCTGATACCTGCAACCGTTCACAGGATCTCACATGCACCACAAGCGACTCGTGCCTCTCGTGCTGACCTTCGTCGTCCTGTTGGCCGCAGCCATGGCTGCGGCCGCCGACAAGCCGGGTGAAGAAAACAAACAGACCGGGCTCGGGCTCTACGTCACGGCCGGCGAAGCCTATGACCTGTGGCAGGCGGACCGCGACCGGGTATTCGTCATCGACTGCAGGACTCCGGAGGAATACGCCTTCGTCGGCCATGCGCCCATGGCCGTGAACATCCCGGGCTGGTTCATGTCCTATGAAATAAAAGAGACGGCGAAGAGCTACGCCATGCGGCCGAACGAAGCCTTCGTCGAGCTGGTCAAAGCCCGCTTCAAACCCGGCGACACTCTCCTGATCATGTGCCGCTCCGGCACGCGTAGCGCCGCGAGCGTGAACAGACTGGCGAAGGCTGGCTTCACCAAGGTCTACAGCATCATCGACGGCTTCGAGGGCGAGATGGACAAGACGCCCGGCAGCCCGACCGCCGGACAACGGGTGCTCGGCGGCTGGCGCAATTCCGGCCTTCCCTGGACCTATGAACTCGATCCACGGCTGGCTTACCGGGAAGGTCAGTCGCCACAGCGTGCGGCCACGGCGGGCTGAAGGCCGGGGGAATGTAGATGGAAATCCGTTGCGGACGAGAGCCCGCTTCGGCGTTGAAGGCCAAGCGCCCGGGCGGATCCATGGCGATTCTAACTTTCAAGGGTGAACCGCTCAACACGGCCGGCTTTCGGCTTCCCCGCCGCCGGCCATGATCGCGGCCAGCTCCTTCTGCTGGCCGTACATGCGCGTGAAGACCTCATATTTGCGCTGATGATAAGCCGCGTGCCGGGAGTCGGGGCGGACCATCTCGCCGGCATGGGACATGGCCTCCATGGCCGCCAGCAGACCTGGGTGGATGCCGGCCGCGGTGGCGCCCAGGATGGCCGCGCCGAGTAACACGGCCTCCTTCTCGCGCGGCAGGGCCACCTGGCAGCCGGTGACGTCGGCGTATTCCTGCACCAGCAGCGGATTGTTGACGTGGCCGCCGCAGAGGTGGATGTCCGCGGTGCGGTAGCCCTGCTCGCCCAACGCCTCGATGATGTGCCGGGTGCCGTAGGCGATGGCCTGGACGGTGGCATAATAGCGCAGGGCCAGGGTCTCGGCGCCGCTCTCCAGAGTCAGCCCGGAGACGGTCCCCCGGGCACCGGGGTCGGCGCGGGGCGAGCGGTTGCCGTGGTGGTAGGGCAGCACGTGCAGCCCAATGGTCAGCTCCGGGCCGCAGCCGGCGGCCGCCTGCAGCTCGTGAACGATTCGGTTCAGCGCCTGGTAGACGCTCTCTCCTTTTTTCGTGGCCTCTTCCGCCAGCTTCGCCCCGGCCGCGCTGTCCTCGATCACCTGGTCGAGGAGCGCGCCGCTGGCGCTCTGGCCGCCCTCGTTCAGCCACATGCCCGGGATCATGGCCGCCCGGTACGGTCCCCAGACTCCGGGCACGAAGCGGGGGGTGTACGAGCTGACCATGTGGCAGGAGGAGGTGCCGCCGACCAGGGCCAGAGCCCGGTCCCAGGCCGCAGGATCGGTGCGCGCGGACGCGGCCACCGGGCCGAGTGAGCCCAGGCCCCCGGCGTGGGCGTCGATGATGCCCACGCCCACCATCGTTCCCGTGGTCAGGCCGAGCTCGGCGGCGCTTTTTGCGCTCAAGGCGCCGGCCAGGCTGCCAAGGGGATGGGCCGTGGCCGGCACCCGGCCGTTGCCGAACAGGTCGGCAAGGCCGATGGCCCGGAAGAACTCCAGGTCCCAGGCGCCCTCCGGCCCCTGGTGGCCGAGGTAGGTCCATTTGCAGACCGAGGTGCACAGGCTGCGCCGGTCCTGCCCCGTGGCCCGGTAGACCAGGAAGTCGGCCAGATCGAGGAAGCGCCCGGCTTTTGCCCAGGTCCCGGGCAGGTTCTCCTTCAGCCAGAGGAGCTTGGGCGGCTGCATTTCCGGGGAGATGCGCCCGCCCACGTAGTCGAGCACCCGGTGGCCGCCCCGGTTGATTCTCTCGGCCTGGTCCACGGCCCGGTGGTCCATCCAGACGATGATGTTCCTGCGCGCGTCGCCATCACCGGACACGGACAGCGGCCGGTCGGCGGCGTCCAGGCAGACGAGGGAGCAGGTGGCGTCGAAGCCCAGTCCGGCGACCGCCTCCGGAGCCACGCCTGAGGCGCGCAGCACCTCCCGGACGCAGTCTCCGGCCTTCTCCCAGATGTCATCCGAGCTCTGCTCGACGAAATCGGGCCGGGGCCGAAAGATCTCGTGCCCGCTGGCGGCGGCGGCGAGCAGCCGGCCCGCGGGGTCGAACAGGCCGGCCCGGGTGCTGGCCGTGCCGACGTCGATGCCGATGAGGAAATTGTTCGGGCTGGCCATGGCATGCGCCTCCCGGGCAGTTGATTTTTGTCCTGGCCGATCCGTTCGGCGGGGCCAGGGTCACACCGCTCGGCAAGGCCCGAGGGTTGACTGGAGTTATATGTTAAGATAGTCACATTTTCAAGGTACTATTGTTACAACCCGCGGAGGATCAGCGTGAGCCCTGAAAACGGCAACACCCTGGCGTCATATATCGATCACACCCTGCTCAAGCCCGACGCCCGGCGCGAGGAGGTGCGCGTCCTGTGCGCCGAAGCCGTGACCAACGGCTTTTATTCGGTCTGCGTCAACTCCTGGCTCGTGCCCTTCGTCAAGGAGGCGCTTCGCGGCAGCCAGGTCAAGGTCTGCTCGGTCATCGGCTTCCCCCTGGGCGCGGCCAGCACCAAGGCCAAGGTCTGCGAGACCGAAGCGGCCGTGGCCGACGGCGCCGACGAGATCGACATGGTCATCAACCTCGGCGCGCTGAAGGAAGGCGACGGTTCCTACGTCCGCGCCGACATCGAAAGCGTGAAGAAAGCCTGCGGGCCGGCCCTGCTCAAGGTCATCATCGAGACCGGGCTGCTCACCGAGGAGGAAAAAGTCCGGGCCTGCCGGCTCTGCCTCGAGGCCGGCGCGGATTTCGTCAAGACCTCCACCGGCTTCGGCCACGGCGGCGCGACCGTGGAGGACGTGGCGCTCATGCGCCGGGTGGTGGGCGCGGCCATGCGCATCAAGGCCTCGGGCGGGGTGCGCAGCGCCGAGGACGCGAAAAGGATGATCGAGGCCGGCGCGGACCGGCTGGGAACCAGTTCTGGAGTGGCCATCGTGGGCGGGAAAGCATCCACGGCCGCATATTGAAAAGGCGAAACGAGGTGTCAGCCCAGTAAACCCTTTATCAGGAGGCTTCGGGAATGAAGAGGTTGCTTTTGACTGCCATCGCACTTCTGGTCTTGGTCGGCCAGGCCTATGCCGCTGGCAACGGGCCGGTGGAGATCGACAAGGTCCGCAAGGACATCTCCAAGGCCGCCACCGGCAAGAAGTACTCGATCGCCACCGTGGTCAAGGTCGACGGCATCGCCTGGTTTGACAGGATGCGCGACGGCGTGAAACAGTTCGGCGCGGACACCGGACACGACACGTGGATGGTCGGCCCGAGCCAGGCCGACGCCGCGGCCCAGGTCCAGATCGTGGAGAACCTGATCGCCCAGGGCGTGGACGCCATCTGCATCGTGCCCTTCTCCGTCGAGGCCGTGGAGCCGGTGCTGAAGAAGGCCCGGGACCGGGGCATCGTGGTCATCGCCCACGAGGCCTCCAATATCCAGAACGCCGACTACGTCATCGAGGCCTTCGATAACCTGGCCTACGGCGCCAACCTCATGCAGGTGCTGGGCAAGTACATGGGCGGCAAGGGCAAGTACGTGGCCACCGTGGGCAGCCTGACCTCGAAGTCCCAGAACGAGTGGATCGACGGCGCCGTGGCCTACCAGAAGAAGAACTTCCCCGAGATGGAGCTGGTCACCCAGCGTCTGGAGACCTACGACGACGCCAACACCGACTACAACAAGCTGAAGGAAGTCATCACCACCTACCCGGACATCAAGGGCATCGTCGGCGGCCCCATGCCGACCTCGGCCGGCGCCGGGCGTCTGATCGCCGAGCGCGGCCTCAAGGGCAAGCTCTTCTTCTCCGGCACGGGCCTCGTGTCCGTGGCCGGCGAGTACCTGAAGAACGGCGACATCCAGTACATCCAGTTCTGGGACCCGGCCGTGGCCGGCTACGCCATGAACGAGCTGGCGGTCATGGTCCTTTCGGGCAAGAAGGCCGAGATCAAGGCCGGCCTGAACCTCGGCCTGCCCGGCTACACCGACCTCCTGGCCCCCGACGCGGCCAAGCCCAACCTGCTCTACGGCGCGGGCTGGGTCGGCGTGACCAAGGACAACATGGACAAGTACAACTTCTAGCCTGAAGTGGGACAGGGGGGCGCGGCGCGCGCCCCCCCATTTGTCCGCAAGCGCGGGTGGATCATGGCCGAGCCTTTCCTGGAACTGAGGAACATCCACAAACATTTCAGCGGCGTGCACGCCCTGAACGACGTTTCGCTCTCCATCCGCCCCGGCGAGATCCACTGCCTGGCCGGCGAGAACGGCTCGGGCAAGTCCACGCTCATCAAGGTCATCGCCGGAGTCTACCCGCCCGACTCCGGGACCATCGAGATCAACGGGAAAAGCTTCGCCAAGCTCACGCCCATCGAGTCCCTGGAGCAGGGCATCCAGGTCATCTACCAGGATTTCTCCCTCTTCCGGAACCTGACCGTGGCCGAGAACCTGGCGCTGAACTCCCAGCTGCGCGAGGGCCGGAAACTGGTCAACTGGAAGCAGGTCCGGCGCATCGCCCGCGAGGCCCTCGACCGCCTGGGCATCGACATCGACCTCTCGGCCGAGCTCGACAGCCTGCCGGTCTCCGGCAAACAGCTCGTGGCCATCGCCAAGGCGCTCATGTTCGACGCCCGGATGATCATCATGGACGAGCCGACCACGGCGCTCACCGGCCGGGAGGTCGACCGGCTGTTTTCCATCGTGCGCGCCATCCAGTGCCAAAACATCGCCGTGCTCTTCGTCAGCCACAAGATGCGCGAGATGCTCGAAATCAGCGAGCGCATCACCATCATCCGCAACGGGCTGAAGGTGGCCGAGGGGCCGACGAGCGAGTTCAACGAGTCGACCATCACCACCTACATGACCGGCCGGGAGCACACCTGCCAGCGCTTCACCTTCACTCCGCCCCCGGCCGGGACCCCACCCCGGCTCGAGGTCGAAAATTTGGGCGTGCCGGGCAAGCTCTCCGGGATCAGCTTCAGCCTGGCCCCGGGCGAGATCGTCGGCGTCACCGGGCTGCTCGGTTCGGGCCGGACCTGCCTTGCGCTGTCGCTCTTCGGCCTGACCCCGAAGCATACCGGCCGGGTGCTCATCGACGGCCGGCCCGTGCCCCTGACCTCCATCCAGGAGGCCATCGCCGCCGGCATCGCCTACGTTCCCGAGGACCGCTTGACCGAGGGGCTTTTCCTCAGCCAGTCCATCAACCGCAATCTCCTGGCCGCGGTCTTCGAGCGCATCTCGCGCTTCCTGGTCATCGACAAGGCCCAAAATGACTCCCTGGCGCGAAGCATGATCCTCGACCTGCAGATCGCCACGCCCTCGGGAAAGAACCCGGTCAGCTCCCTGTCCGGCGGCAACCAGCAGCGCGTGGTGCTCGGCCGCTGGCTGTTGACGAACGCCCGGCTCCTGGTCCTGAACGGCCCGACCGTGGGCGTGGATGTGGGCTCCAAGGCCGAGATCCACGCCATGGTCCGTGCCCTGGCCCTGGAACACGGCCTGGGCGTCGTCATGATCTCCGACGACCTGCCCGAGCTCGTCCAGAACGCAAACCGCATCCTGGTCATGCACCGGGGGCGCCTGGTGAGCGAGATCGAGGCGGCCCGGACCGACGAGGACGCGTTGAGCGACCTGCTGAAAACACTAGCCTGAGAGCGGAGCATGGCTTTCCTGCAACGAGCGGAATACATCGTCGGGGCGGTCCTGGTGCTGGCCATGGTCACCATCGGGATCATCAACCCCGCCTTCTGGCAGCTGGACAACATCTTCAGCCTGCTCCGGAGCAACGTGGTCATGGGCATCATGGCCCTGGGCGTGCTCCTGGTGCTGGTCTCCGGCGGCATCGACGTCTCCTTCCCGGCCTTTGCCGTGGCCGGGATGTACCTGACCATCAAGCTCATGCTGCTGGTGGGCTACCAGGGCGTGTTCTGGCCCTTTGTCCTGGCCACGGGCATCGGCATGGTGCTGGGCTTCGTCAACGCCTTCTTCGTCCACCGCTTCAGCCTGATCCCGCTCATCGTCACCCTGGGCACGGCGAGCATGGTCCGCGGCTTCCTCCTGGGCGTGGTCGGCACGAGCATGATCAACATCAATATCATGCCCAAGCAGCTGATCAACTTCGCCACCGCCGAGCTGTGGTCCGTGGTCAACCCCGATGGCACGCACTACGGCCTGACCGCCATGATCCTCATCTACGCCGGCCTGGCCGTGGCCATGCACCTGGTCCTGACCTACACCATGATCGGGCGCAGCGTGTACGCCATGGGCGGCGACGCGGTCTCGGCCCGGCGCGTGGGCTTCAACCTCAGGCGCACGACCTTCTTCGTCTACGGCCTGGCCGGAGCCCTGGCCGGGTTCGCCGGCATGCTGCACAGCTCCATGATCTGGCTGGCCAACCCGCGCGACTTCGGGGGCCTCGATCTCGACGTCATCGCCGCCGTGGTCCTCGGCGGGGCCAGCATCTACGGCGGCAAGGGCTCGGTGGTCGGGACCATGCTCGGCGTCTTCACCCTGGTCATGGTCAAAAACAGCCTGATCATCATGAAGGTCGAGACCACCTGGCAGCGCGTGGTCGTGGGCCTCATCATCATCCTGGCCACGGCCATCACCGCCTACCGCGACCGCAAAAAGAGCGTCTAGGGGCGAATATGAACGTCAAACGCTTCGCCAACGTCGACAACAACATCCTGCAGCTGCTCGCGGTCACCGCCCTGGTCTTTGCCACCATGAGCATCCTGGAGCCGGGCAAGTTCCTGCGCTACTACAACTTCGAGTCCATCTTCTACACCTTCCCCGAGCTCGGCATCCTCTCCATCGCCATGATGATCTCCATGCTCACCGGCGGCATCGACCTCTCGGTGGTCGGCGTGGCCAACTTGTCCGGCATCCTGGCCGGGGTCTTCTTCGTCAACCTGACCAAGGGCCAGACCCTCTCGCCCGAGGCCATGCTGCTCTACGTCCTGGCCGGCATCCTCCTGGCGCTCAGCGTGGGGATCATGGCCGGGGCCATCAACGGCTTTCTCATCACCAAGCTTCGCATCACGCCCATCCTGGCCACCATGGGCACGGCCCAGCTCTTCACCGGCATCTGCCTGGTCATCTCGGGCGGCCCGGCCATCGTGGGTTTTCCGGCCTACTGGGCCTTCATCGGCAACGGCAAGGTCCTGGGCGTGGCCTTCCCCCTGGTCATCTTCGTGTTCGTGGCCGCGGGCGTGGCCTTCCTGCTCGGCCGCACCCTCATCGGCGTGAACCTCATGCTCATCGGCGCGAACCCCAAGGCGGCCGTGTTCGCCGGCATCCGCACCGCGCGCATGGTCTTCGTCTCCTATCTGCTGACCGGGGTGCTGGCGAGCATCGCCGGCATCATCCTCTCCGGCCGGGCCAATGCCGCCAAGTCCGACTACGGCGCCTCCTACCTGCTGCAGGCCGTGCTCATCTCCGTGCTCGGCGGCACCAACCCGGCCGGCGGCTTCGGCTCGGTGCTCGGCGTGACCATCGCGGTCATCGCTTTGATGCTCCTGTCCAGCGGCTTCCAGATCATGCGCTTCAGCAACCACTTGATCGACTTCATCTGGGGCGCCTTCCTGCTGCTCATCATGGTCGTCAACTACTACAACAACACCAAACGGCAGAACCAGTAACGGAAACGGCGGGGCCGGCATGAACGCGAACATCCAACTGCAAAAGCGATTCTTCGGCGCCAAAGAGCGCACCATCCTGGCCTCGGGCGAGCTCACGGCCAGCCTCTTCCGCTTTGATACCGGCATCGAGGCCGTGCGCCTGCAGAACGGCCGGGGGCATCTGGTCGTCCTGCCCTACATGGGCCAGATGATCTGGGACGCGGTCATGGACGGGGTGGACCTGACCATGAAGAACATGTTCCCCGAGCCTCGGGCCGCCGCGACCATCGTCGAGACCTACGGCTGCTTCGCCTTCCACAGCGGGTTACTTCGTAACGGTTGTCCTTCGCCCGAGGACACCCATCCGTTGCATGGCGAGATACCCTGCGCGGCCATGGACACAGCCGAGCTCGTCATCGGGGAGGACACTGCCGGCCCGTTCATGGCTCTTACCGGCAGCCGCGAGTACGCCATGGGCTTCGGCAGCCGCTACCTGGCCCGGCCGCTCGTGCGCCTGCGGCCCGGCAGCACGCTCTTCGACATCGAGATGACGGTGGCCAACCTGGCCGGCGAGCCCATGGAGCTCATGTACATGTGCCACATGAACTTCGCCTACACCGAGGGCGCGACCATCCACCAGCCGGCCCGCTTCACGCCGGAAGACACCGTGACCCGGACCGCGGTGCCCGGCCACGTAGTTGCGAGCCGGGAGTATCTCGAGTTCATAAGTGCCCTGGCCGCCGACCCCTCGCGCATGAAAACACTGAGCGAGACCGCGCGCTACAACCCGGAGCAGGTCTGCTACGTGAAGAACCTGAGGACCGACGGACAGGGCCGCACCCACCTCATGCTGCGCCGCGCGGAGGGCGACGGGTTCTACACCGCCTACGCTCCTGCGCAGTTCCCGCACACCGTGCGCTGGGTGCTGTGCAACCCGGACCAGCAGGTGGCGGCGTTCGCCCTGCCCTCGACCTGCGAGCCCGAGGGCTATCTCGCCGAGAAGGCCAAGGGCCACGTGCGGCTCATCCCGGCCAAGGGACAGGCCTCGTTCACCGTGACCGCCGGCTACGTGGACGCCGCGAGAGCCGGCGAGGTCGCAGACCTGATCGCATCACTCACCTGAGCGAAGGAGGGAGCCATGGGCAAGACAATCGCCGTGGTCGGCAGCAACATGGTCGACCTGATCACTTACATCGAGCGCATGCCCCGCGAGGGCGAGACCGTGGAGGCTCCCTCGTTCTCCATGGGCTTCGGCGGCAAGGGCGCCAACCAGGCCGTGGCCGCGGCCCGGCTGGGGGCTTCGGTCATGATGGTCACCAAGGTCGGCGACGACCTCTTCGGCCCCAACACCCGGGACAACCTGAAAAGCCACGGCATCGACACCCGCTTCGTCTGGACCGAGCCCGGCACCTCGAGCGGCGTGGCGCCCATCTTCGTCGACCCCAAGTCGTCCAACAGCATCCTGATCGTCAAGGGCGCCAACGCGCATCTCCTGCCCGCGGACATCGACCGCGTGGCCGAGGAGCTCAAAAACTGCGCGCTCATCGTCATGCAGCTCGAGATACCGGTCCAGACCGTCTACCACGTGCTGCGCCTGGGCGCGAAAATCGGCGTGCCCACGCTCTTGAACCCCGCCCCTGCCCTGCCGGACCTGGACCTTGACGAGCTCGCCCGGGCGAGCTTCCTGGTGCCCAACGAATCGGAGCTGGAGATCATGACCGGCATGCCGGTGGAGACCGTTCAGCATATCGAGGCCGCGGCACGGTCACTTACCGAGCGCGGCATCGGCTGCGTGGTGGTGACCATGGGCGCGCGCGGGGCGCTCCTGGTGACGAAGGACGGCGCGGAGCAGATCGCCTGCCCGGCCGTGCCGGCCAAGGACACCACCGGCGCCGGCGACGCCTTCATCGGCAGCTTCGCCCGCTACTACGTGGACGGCTTGAGCCTGCGCGCGGCCTTGAAGGAGGCCGCCTGCTACGCCTCCAACTCCATCATGAAGCTCGGCACGCAGAAATCCTACGCCGACAGCGCGGAATTCGAGGCCTTCAAGAAGACCCTCTAGGTGGGTTGCACGCGCCCGGGAACCCGGGCCAGGCGGCCGGATGACGCTGTCGTCCGGCCGTTTTCAGTCTGCGCCGAGGAGCACGCTCAGTCCGGCGGATTCGATCACCCGGGCGTAGTCCTCGGGCACGGCGTCGGCGATGATGGTCCCGGCCTCGGCCAGGGGGGCGAAAAAGGCCGGCTTGACCAGGGAGAACTTGCTCGAGTCGACCACCACGAAACGGCTGTCCGTGGCCCGCAGCACGGCCTGCTTGACCTCGACCTCGTAGAAGTTGGAGCAGGTCAGCCCGCGCTTCTCGTGCACCCCGCCGGCCGAGACAAAGGCCTTGGTGATGGCCACCTGGCCCAGGAGCGACAGGCTGTAGGCGCCCTTGAAGACCTGGGTGTTGGGGTAGAAGATGCCGCCGAGCATGATCACCCGCCAGCGCTCGTTCTTGCAGACGATGTTGGCGATATTGAGCGAATAGCAGACCACGGTCAGCTCCAGGTCCTCGGGCAGGGCCTTGGCGATGTGCGGCGTGGTCGTGCCGCAGTCGATGAACACGGTGTCGCCGTTCTCCACCAGCGAGGCGGCCTTGCGGCCCGCGGCCGCCTTCTTGGAGGCGTTTCTGTCCTCCTCGGTGTTCATGGCGTAGCTCGTGGCCCCGAAATCCTTCACCGGAGCGATGTAGCCGCCGTAGAAGGCCAGGCTGCCCTTGGCCTCGGCGATGTCGCGGCGCACGGTCATTTCCGAGACATCGAGCATGTCGGCCGCCTGTTTCAGGTGGATCGGCCCGCGCTGCTCGAGAAATGAGACAAGCGTATCAACTCGTTTTCGCCTGCGGTCAAACATGAGCCATATTCACTCCTCAATGTTAATATTTTATCATTGCATGCTTCACTCCATTTGGCAATACGGCCGCCCGCGCCCAGCGGAGCCGCGGGCGGGCTGACGTAGCGGATGAAGCCGGCGCGGGGAGGGCTCGCCCTTCCCGCACCGGGACTGTCCTAGATCGCGACGACGTCGGTGCCGTCGTATTCGAAGGAGGCATCGGTCACGGTCAGGGACGAGACCTTGCCGTAGGCCGAGGTCTTGGCCTCGGTGTGGGGGAAGGTCCGGTAGATCGAGGAGACCTTGTCGCCGTTCACGGTGAGGACCACGTAGCCGTTCTCCTTGGTCTTGGCATAGACCAGCTCGGAGTCCGGGTAGACCGTGCTCAGGCCGCTGGTCAGGGTGGCGTCCAGCTCGTCCACCAGGAGCTCGGTGGCGCGGCTCATCATTTCCTCGGTGGTCAGCAGGCTCGACAGCCCGTCCACGGTCATCTCCACGAAGCGGTTGAAGACCGTGGAGGAGATCGAGGAGCAGGTAAAGTCCGCGACCACGTTGCTGCTCGTGCTGTCGGGCCGCCACTTGGTCAGGAAGGAGGCGTGGATGTCGCCGGAGACCACGAAGGACCGGCCGCGCGCCTGCAGGGCTCGAAGCAGGGCCTCGCGGCGGTAGGGAAAGCCGTCCCAGTGGTCCACGTTGGCCAGGAAGAGCTGGTTGAAGCCGATGGCGGCGAAGACGTCCTCGGCGGTCAGGTCCCAGAGGAGCGAGGCCGTGGATACGGAGCTGACCAGGCAGAGGAAGGTGGCCTCGCTTTCGGCGATGGCCGCGTCGATGACCGCCTGCTGCGTCTCGCCGAAGACGTCCTCGGGCTGGCCGCCGTGGGCGGCGGCGTTCAACAGGTCGTAGCTGGCCTTGACCACGCCGTAGCGCGCGCCGACCGAGGAGAAGAAGCTCGTCTTGCCGACCAGGCTGTAGTCGATGCCGCGATCCAGGGTGGCCTCGGTGGCCGAGTCGATCTCCGGCAGGGTGTTGCCCGTGGCGGCGTTGAACTGGGTGAGGAGGGAGTTGAAGACGATCACGCTGACGTTGCCGCTGAGGTCTGCGGCGGCCTTGGCCGCGGCGTCGTCCGAGCTCAACCCCTCGGCCACGTAGGCCGCGGTCAGGGTGCCGACGAGGGCCTGGGCGTAGACGTCGGCGTAGGCGCTGTAGGCCGCGGGCAGCGAGGCCAGGGCGGTGTAGGCGTGGAAGGCCGCGCTCTGGGCGGCGTAGACCGCCTCGCCCTGGCCCGGGTAGAGGGATTCGAAGATGGCCGTGAGCGTGGCCCGGTCGAGCACGACCTTGCCCGGGAAGGCGTCCTCGGGCACGAGGTGGTCGGGCCGGTAGGTGCGGTAGTCGGTGAGGACCATGTCCAGGTGCCGGCCGAAGCGCAGGCGGCGGTAGCAGCCGCGGCCGGGGTCGGCCAGGGAGACGTAGGTCGGGTTGGCGGGCGAATCGAAGGTCTGGGAGGCGGTGAAGGCGTCGTCGAAGTCCTCGTCCACCGGCAGATACTCGTAGAAGGCCTGGATGGAGTTCTGGCGGCGCTCGGCGTCGAACTCGTCGCGCCGGCCGTCGGAATAGGTGCCGTAGCCGCCGTGACAGTCGTCGGAATACTCGTGGTCGTCCCAGATGACGATCATGGGGAAGCGCTCGTGGATCTTCTTCATCATCTGGTCGTTGTGGTGGACCCGGTAGAGGTAGCGGTAGTTGCCCAGGCTGCGGGCGCTGTGGGAGTCCTCGTCGACCACGGCCACGGCCTCCTCGGAATAGTCCGGGAAGACGATGGCCCGCTCGGCCACGTCCAAGCCGCCGGTGCCGCGGTCGTATTCGTAGATGTAGTCGCCCACGTGCAGGACGAAGTCGAGGTCCTTGTCCTTCTCGAGCATCAGGGCGTAGGCGTTGTAGTAGCCGTCGATGTAGTCCTGGCAGACCACCAGCCCGAACTTCACGACCGCGTCGGCGTCCGCGGCCGGGGCGGTCTTGGTCTTGCCCCTGGGCGAGGAGACGCGACCTGAACCCGTGCCGTGCAGGAAGCGGTAGTGGTAGACCGTGCCCGGATCGAGATCGATGACCTTGACCTTGAGGCAGTGATCGTGCTCGGCCGAGGCGACCAAGTCCGTATCCAGGATGAGGTCCGAAAAGTCGCTGTCCGTGGCCAACTGGAAATTGACCGTCTCGTCGCCCGCGGCCGAGGTCTCCACCCGGGTCCAGAAGACCACGCTGCTGGGTTTGGGATCGCCCGAGGCCACGGACTGCGGAAAGACCGCGTTGCTGACGGAGACACTGTCCCCGTCGCCACTGTCATTGCAACCGACGGTCAAGCCGAGCGAGGCCGTGGCGGCCGAAACCACGGCCATCTTCATGAACTGGCGTCTGGTGAAGCTCATGTATCTCTCCTGTTTTTTGACATGCAAGGACGCGCAGGCACCGTAGAGGAGGATGCTTACGGACAGTGCGTAGGAGCATGACGATTCCATGACTTCTGCCGGCCCAGTCATCCCTGCGAGAGGCGCCCGGCGCGGCCGACGACGTTTGCAGACTGCCCCCCGTGTGCTATGACCCCGCCAAAGGAGGCACCATGATCACCATCCGCCCGCCCGACTCCATCTACACCGTCGACGGCCGCATCGAGCACGGCACCTTCCACGGCCGCTGGCACTTCTCCTTCGACACCTACCGCGATCCGGACTGGGTCCACTTCGGCTGGCTGCGGGTGTTCAACGACGACACCCTGTCCCCGGGCGCGGTCTGGCCGCTGCACCCGCACCGGGAGATCGAGGTCGTGACCTACTGCGCGGCAGGCGAGTTCCGCCACGAGGACGAGCACGGCAAGGGCGGCACCCTCAAAAAGGGCTGGGTCCAGCACACGACCGTGGGCACGGGCATGTTCCACTCCGAGATCAACAACCGCGCGGGCGAGCCCATGCGCTTCATCCAGATGTGGTTCTTCCCCGAACGCCCAGGGCTCACGCCCTCGGTGGAGCAGAAGCAGGTGGAGCAGCAGGAGCGGACCGACAGATTCCTGCCGCTGGTCTCCAACCGCCATGCCGGCGCCCTGCGCATCCACGCCGAGGCCGAGGTCCATGCCGCCCGCCTGACCTCCGGCCACAGCGTCACCCATGGGCTGGAGAGCGGCCACGGTGCCTATCTCTACGTCCTGGAAGGCGGCCCGGTAACGCTCAACGGACACAACCTGCCGGCCCTGGCCGCAGCCAGGATCACCGACGAGCCCGAGCTCAGGCTCAGCGCAGAGGGGGACGCGGAGCTGCTGCTGGTGGTCGTGGGTCTGGAACGGGCGGGCTAGGAATTGCGGCCCGGCCGGAAGCCGAAGTAGAACATGTCCCGGCCGCCGGCCGCGGTCATGTCCGGTCCAGCGCTGTAGCAAGTGGCGTTGGGAGCCAGGTTCAGATGAGCATCCACGACGTAGCGAGTGGGCACGTCGGTGCGCTCGCCGGTGAATCGCCCGTCGCCGCCTCTGTGCCGGGCTCGGTCCAGACGAAGCGGGTGTCGATGCCGTGGCTTTTCAGGTTGTCCCGGGTGTTGGGGCCGAAGAGGTCGTCGCCGACCTTGGTGACCATCATGACCGAAGCCCCCAGCCGGGCCGCGGCCACGGCCTGGTTGGCGCCCTTGCCGCCGAAGCCCATGGAGAACGAGGGGGCCTCCACGGTCTCGCCCTCGCGGGGCATGCGCTCGATGTACTTGACCGTGGCGCCGCCTATCGTCCGCTGCACCACCATCCAGACCTCGTCATAGCCGTCGCCGGGAATCGAGGCGATGGCCTCGACCACGCCGCCCACGTCGTGCGAGTGCCAGGCGAAGACCTGGTGCTCGCGCAAATAGGTGAGGCCCAGCAGAAGGCCGTCGTCACGCACGCACAGACGATGGAGTCCGGGCTCTGCTGGTAGGCCCAGGCGACGATGGTGTGGCCGCGAAAGAGGTGATTCGCCAGGATGGACAGGTTGTTGCCGGCGTAGCCGTCGATTTCCAGGCTGTAGGTCAGGTCCCGGACCTCGTTGTTCGTCCGGGTCAGGTGCAGCACCGAGCTGCCGATGATGATGGGTTGGATGTGCGAGGAGCCGGTGTAGCCCTGCTGTTTGACCAGCACGCTCGAGGGCGTCAGGGCCGAGTCGTCGGCCCCGGTCATCTTCCACTCGCCGCCCATGGTGCCGATGAGCAGCTGGCCGATGGGCACCATCCACCTGATTTCGTTCACCTGCCGGGCCGCGATGGTGAAGCTGATGGCGTCGTCGTCCTTCAGTGGCGAGGACACGTTCATGTTCTCGTAGGCCCCGGTCTGGGAGCCGTAGATGGTCTGGGGATGGTCGTCGGTCCGGGAGAGGATGAGGCGCTGATCGAAGAACGTGGCGCAGCCCGGGTAGTCCGCGACGTAGCCGGCCTGGAGGTAGCGCGAGGCCTTGGCGCTCGGGTCTTCGCTTTCGGCGGTCCGGGCGTAGATGGTGTCGAAGCCGAGCGAATCGTTGTCGCCGTAGGCCCACTGGCTCGCGGTGAGCGCGCCGAGCGTCCCGGCGGTCATCAAGCCCACGCCGACCTCGAACATGTCGTCGGGCTGATCAAGACCAGGATCGCCGCCGCCGGCCGCCTCGAGGTAATATTCGCCCGTGCCCGAGGCGGAGGCCGTCCACTGGTAATCGTCCGCGTCCACGAGGTTGGTGGCGAAGGGGTTGCGCCCCCGGGGCGGGCCGTCCGAAGTGTCGTTGTCGATGCCGTTGTCCACGAACGAGGCCGAGTCCGAGCGGCCGATGTAGCCGAAGGAGCCGGCCTCGTCCGAGCGGTAGATGTAGTAGTAGTCCGCGCCAGAGACGGCGTCCCGGCTGACCGCCACCGAAAGCGAATCGGTGAAATATTCGAGGCTCTTGGTCAGGACCGCGTCGGATTCGCGCGGCAGGGACTCCTCGCCGGTCTCCTCGGAAATGGCCGTGACGGCGTAGATGCGCGACACGGAGTTGCCGGTCGTGTTGTTCTTGCAGGTCACGGCGTCGGGCGGCTCGATGGAGGCGGCGAAAAGCACCACGGACAAGGTCCAATCGTAGTGCGAGGACCGGCCGAGCTTGCGCAGGGCGTAGCCCGAGTGCGTGACGTACATGATGTCCGCGCTCTGCACGAACTTGAGCAGGGCCAGGTCTGCCTCGGCGTAGGGCGTCTCGATCTCCACCGGCTCGCCCGCGTCGTCCGCGCCGTCCGGATAGACCACCTGGCCGCCGTCCTTGAACACGCGCATGTACCCGCCGCCGAACTCCAGGACGTAGGCCTGCTCCACGCTGAACTGGAAGGGCACCAGGATCACCGTGCCCGCGGCGCTCTTGATCTCGCCGATATACTCAGTCCCCGGCCGGTTCGAGGCGCCGCCGTGGGCGTGGACGATCATGTTGGTCAGCGTCCGGGCGCCGGCCGCGTACTTCTCAAGGTCCACGCGGCCGTAGAGGGAGGGCGAGAGCTCGCCGCCGGCAAAGGAGAACTGGATGTTGCGGAAGGCCACCGCTAGCGCCTCGCGCTGACGAAGTCATTGCCGGCCACGGTCCGCTTCCTGCCCTCGACGGAGTTGCGCTGCCGGGCCTGGACGAGCGCGTTCCGGTACATGCTCAGCATGGCCTGCTGCTTGGAGCTGTCGCCGGTGATGGGCTGGGCCAGGTCGGCGGCCAGCTTCCAGCTCACGGCCTCCGCGAACTCGGCGTCGAACAGGCTCGGGTCCTCGATCCTGGCCACGTAGCGTAAGGTAGCCGCCGGCTCGTCGGTGCAGAGCATCAGGGTCGTGCCGTCGGCGTTCAGCTCGAGGGAGAATTCCACGGCCGGCCCGCTCCGAAAGGATGCGCGCAGGTCGAGCGCCCGGATGCAGTCCGAGGGCAGGCCGTACATGAAGGCGTGGCCGAAGACCGGCGTCTCGTCGGCCAGGGCGAGTCCCTTTTTCCTGACGGCGAAGTTCCAGGGGTAGTCCCGCAGCACCGCGTCGCGCACCCCGGCGTAGAACAGGGCGCAGTAGCGGGCCGCGGTGCTCTCCTCGTCGAGGGCGGTGATCATGTAGTCGCCCAGGCGGACCAGGGCCAGGTTGCAGATTTCCGTTTCACTCGTGGCCACGTGTCATATCCTCGCATCGCGCCCCGGGCACGGATGGCCGCCCGGGGCGCGTCCCCCTACTCGTTGGTATCCACTTCAGGAGTGATGAAGGCGTCGAAGGCCCCAGCCGTGAGCGCGGCGGTGGCGATGGTGTAGGTCACCCGCAGGTAGCGCTTCATTCCAATTACAAATCAAATATGTAATAATGGCCGCACAGCCCGAAAGGAGGTGCGGCGATGGCGAGGACAGTGAGCGGACGAGAGGTTTTGGAGCAGGCCAAAGCGAGCGTGGCCAAGGCCAGGACGGCGGATGAACTCAGGCAGGTCCAGGCCGTGTTGCTTCCTCTGGCGTTCGGCCTGACCCTGGAGCAGACGGCCGAGGCC
>DIXN01000009.1 GCA_002428705.1 Desulfovibrio sp. UBA6079 | reverse complement strand
CCATACGGAGTGACTTAAGCTTTCGTACACGTTCACTGGAAGCCTCTGTCTGCCTGAACTCTGAGCGGTTCCGGCTCTGCCGGAGGTTTACCTATTATTATTATAACAATCACCATCAAGCCAGGCGATAACAAATTACCGCACTTGATTTTGAATGCGCTTCAAATAAAAACCTCACATTTCTATCCTTTAGAGCGCCACCTCGATGTAGCTCATGACATTTACAAGGCAACACAACGTGGTTTGCCCGTGGTTGAGGCCATTCGGGCTGAGGCCGATAAACACAACCTGTCATATGAGACCGCACGCGCCTCGTACTACAAGCGCAAGTCATTCTTGGACTCGTTATATCGTGCCATAGAAGTCTGGGAGGCGTGCGACCTGAACCCCAATTCCCGCCGGGCTCGTCGGATTGCCCGAGAGCTGACGAAAAGGGACGGGGTATCGCCTGAGTCCGTGATCGAAGATTTCAAGAGGTATTGCCATTTGCGGTCCGAAATTTCTAAAATAAAAGCTCACGAAAAATAGAAATACCAGCCCCTTGTCCTTTGCTACCTTCACAGTGAACACACTTGATGGAGGTAGTGCCAATGACCGAATCTTCCCCTGTCGAAGCCGTCCTTGAACGGCTTGCCCAAGAGCTTCCGCCCGTTTTCGACCGCAGCACGGCCCACAGTATCACCGGTGGCTTGGCCAACCGACGGACCCTTGCGAACCTGGACAGCGCTGGCCGTGGGCCGGCTGGAGCGATCCGGCGAGGCAAGCGAGTCTATTACGAAAGGGATGCCTTTCTTAAATGGCTCAGCAGTCGGCTCTCCCCCTGTAGGAAGTCGGGGGCCTCCGGTCATGCGGCCTTGGCTTCACAGACGACACCCTTGCGCCGTGAGGGCGAGCCGTGAGCGAGCGAAATGAATTCGCACCAAGCGGGCCGTTCATCCTACTTTCCTGGCGGTCTAGCATTCTGTCCAGCCGCCTGCCCTCATGGTCTGCTAACGAGATAGCTCTGTTGCTGGCACTCATCGCCCATGAGAACCATGTAACACGATGTTGCTGGCCGAGTCATGACCGCTTGGCCGTCCTTGCAGGAATTCGACGGGCCGACGTGGCAGGGTTGCTTAAACGGCTGGCCGAGGTGGGATGGTTCACAATCGAATCGCGACCGCACGGCGGAACTGTTTTCCGACTGACCTATGCTCAATATGATCCGGGAGTGTCCAAGCCTGAAGCATGGGTTCGCCTTGCCCGGGAGCTAATCTTCTCAGGCGTATGGGCGGTCATGCCGCCATCGGCACGCACGCTCTACCTCGTGCTCCTGGCCAACTCGACCTTTGGACATCTGGCGGATGGCTAGTGGATCGAGATGGAAGACGGCGTCTGGGAAGACGATCTGTGCGACTTCGATTTTGTACCGGCCCAAAGTCTTGAGCCCTTCTCTCTCCAGAACATGTCGGGGCTGGCGGACCGGAACTTCCGCAAAGTTCGCGGCTGGCTTCAGGACAACGGGCTGATTTTTCCGACATCCCATGGCCAGCATCCCGGCCTCATCATCCCCCATAACCCCGGCAGGTATTCCCCTGCCATCAAGGAGCGGCTGGCCGCCCTCAAGGGAAAGCCCGTGAACCGCCCCAAGGGCGGCGCGCTTCGCTCCCTGCAGGCCATGCGTCGGGCGGCCAATCGGCAGAATTTTGAAAAAAAGTCAGCAACGAAAGGCAGTTAGGTAACGAGCGGAACACCGGGAAGGTGTGCCAAAAAAGATCAATAAAACAACATAGTTACACAACAAGCGGCCCTGATGCCCTTACCAGCGGAACGCATGGAAGGCACAAGCGGAACTGTGGGAAGGGTCAAGCGGAACGCCGGGAAGGCGAACGAGTATCTTAACGATTCTCTCAACGAATGCATTTAACGATTACAGAGTGACGACCAGTGCGGAGCGGAAAGACCGCTCCACACCGCACACGGAGGCAATAAGATGACCCCCAATGAGAGACGCGGGCTCGAGAAGGCACTTCACCGGGAAGGGTTCGGCCAAGGCACGGCCAAGCGCATCGTTGCCCTGGTGAACCGCCACTTCACTTGCCAAGAGATGGCAAACGCCAGGAGCGATGAAAGGCCTCTTAACCCGTCATCGGAACTCAAAGCGGAGGGTGGCGAGCCCTGCAAAGTGCTCGACCCAGTGCAGGAGAACCGACCATGACCAGCATCAAGACGCCCATCAAGGCCATCCGGGCGAAGTGTCTGGATTGCACCGCCTCGCAGCCCGGCGAGGTCAGGCTGTGCGAAATCGCCTCCTGCCCGCTTTGGCCGTACCGGATGGGCAAGAGGCCGGACAAACCGCCGGACGAGAAAAAACCATGAGCTAGCCCCATGGTTTTCCGCAAATACGGGCATTCCAGCGAAGTGTCCGACCCGCAATTGAGGAACCCGGGGAGGTGTCGCCCCGGGCCGAGCCGCGTATTGATCAACGCGCGCACGCGCGCGTGCGCGCGTACCTGTTGCAAAATTCAGCTCAACATGGCGTTATTTAACATTTTATTTAAAAATGATGATTTTCGGAAGAGTAAAAAATCTGCTGGCAGGCATTACGAGTTCAGGAGTTGGTGGCCTGCAAGCCAGCCAACGCTGGGGCTCTCCCTCTTTGTACAGTCGCCGTCCGGTTGCGCACGTCGAAACTGACCTCCACCGAGTCGCCCAGCGGACTGTACTCCACGCCGTCGGCCACGTTCACGGCCGTGAGGTTGCCCAGGCCGCCGTACTCCCAGGCCAGGTCTCGGCAACGTTGAACGTCTCGCGGATCAGCCGGTGCAGGCCGTCGTAGGCGTAGGCGTACTCGATAGGCAGCTCTTCCCTTGGCAAAGAAAAAGGGAGGCCGCCCTCCCATTTTTCATGGATCGCCTTGCCGCATCGGCGCCCGAGTGTGGTCGCTCAGCCGTCAGGCCCTTCGTCAGGAGGCCACGCAGGAGCGAACGGACTCGGTTTTGGGCGCGGCCTGTCCCCGTTTGCCCTTGGAATCGTAAGTGCGCACCGTCGTAACCTTATCCTGGGTGAAGAAGTCGATGCCGCACTTGCCCTGCACCTTGTTGGTGCCGAGGAGCGAGCCCTTGATGCCGCCAAGGGGGCATATGGATGGGGCGCGCAGATGCCCACGTTCACGCCGACCATGCCCACGTCGGCCTCGCGGCTGAAGGTCTCCGCGTAGTGCAGGTTCTGGGTGAAGATACAGGCGCCGTTGCCGAACTCGGAGGCGCGGATGAGCGTGAGCGCGTCGTCCAAGTCCGCGATTTTCGTCACGGCCACCAGCGGTCCGAAGACTTCCGTGTTGAAC
This sequence comes from Desulfovibrio sp. UBA6079, assembly GCA_002428705.1. Classification (GTDB taxonomy): domain Bacteria; phylum Desulfobacterota; class Desulfovibrionia; order Desulfovibrionales; family Desulfovibrionaceae; genus UBA6079. The sequence continues at coordinate 9,565 of DIXN01000009.1, read as the reverse complement.
AACGGGTTGCAGGGCGTCACGTCCTTGATGATCGTGGGCCCGATGAAGAAGCCGTTCCTGTTTTTTTCCGGCAGTACGGGGTTGCGGCCGTCCAGAATCAGCTCGCACTTGCCGTGGGCCAGAGCCATGTCGATGTCCGTGGCCACCCTGTCCACGGCCGCGCGGGAGATCAACGGACCCATGTAGACGTCGGGGTCGAAGGCGTCGCCGATTTTCACCTTCCTGGAAGCCTCGATCATCCTTTCGAGAATCCTGTCGTAGATCTCCGGAACCGCGGCCACGATGGCGCCGGCCAGGCAACGCTGTCCGGCGGAGCCGTAGCAGGAGTTCAAAAAGTTGTCGATGAACACGTCCATGTCCGTGTCTTCCATGACCACCAGCATGTTCTTGGCGCCGCCGAGCAGCATGGACCGCTTGGCACCGGAGGCGCAGCCCTCGGCCATCTTTATCGCCGTTGGCGTGGAGCCGACGAGACAGACGCCGGCCAGGCGCTTGTCGTTGTACCAGCTGCCGGGTATGGAGCGGTTGCCGTGAACGACGTTGACCACTCCGGCCGGCAACTCGACTTCCATGAAGATCTCGCACATGAGCTGCATGAAGTACGGCGACTGGGTGGAGGGCTTGTAGATGAAGGTGTCGCCGGCGGCGATGGCGGAGGGGATGAACCAGCCGAAGACCAGGGCCGGGAAGTTGAACGGCGCGACGCCGCCGAACACGCCCAGGGACTGCTTGACGACCTTGACCGAAATGTTGTTGGCCACCTGATCGAGCGTGTCGCCCTGAATGAGGGCCGGGATGGTGCAGGCCATTTCCAGAAGCTCGATGACGCGCTGTACTTCCCCGCGCGCCTCCGAGATGTGCTTGGCCTGGTCGTAGGCGATGCCGCGCGCCAGTTTTTCATGGTCACGCACCATGCAGGCGCGGATTTTGTGGATGAAGGTCATGCGCTTGGCAATGGACAGGTTCTTCCAGCTCATGTAGGAGCGGTAGGCCGTAGCGATGGCGGCTTCAGCCGATGCTGCCCCGGACAATGGCACATCGCCGATCCGTTCGCCGGTGGAGGGATTGTACAGAGGGACGACCTCGGCGCTTGGTTCCTCCTGCCATTGCCCATTGATGAAATTCTTTATCTTGATATATGGAAATTCAGACATGTGACATCTCCGTTGTTAAAACGCCTGTGACGGTTCGTCGGGGCAGCACCTTGCGGCAATGCGGCATGGCCTGCGCTCAAGACCAAGGCAGCTCCATGTTCAAAAGAGCGCTGCCCAGCGACTTTCCGTGCATGTCCAGCGACAAGGTGCGCGTCACGCCGCCGCCGAGGGCGTCATCGAGCACGAAGTTCATGGCGCCAAGCTGCGGCAGCTCGAACCGTCGCACCTGCCCATGGACGATGCTGGCGAAATATCCCTTGACCCGTTCCGGCGTCAGCCAGTCGCGCAGGCGGGAGTAGTCCGCCGGGTCATAGACGATGACCGAGATGTTGGAGGTGTTGCCCTTGTCGCCGGTGCGGCAGTGTGCGATGTCGTGAAGCTTCATTTCAGGCCACCTCGCAAACCACGTTCGGCGTCACAAGTTCCCGGGGCAGGAGGGTGGACACCATACCTACGATCTCTCGGGCCTGCTTCGATACTCCGGCGCCTCCTGCGGGGCCGTTGGTGTAGAGGGTCTCAACCTCGTTGCCCACGCGTACGGCCTCGGCGATGGACGCGGTGCGCACCACGACCCTGGCCCGTACTTCATAGGCCCCCTCATGCCCCAGGGCCGGACCGTGCAAGGCGTCCACTCCGATGAGGTCATAGCGGGCCTCCAGCGCCCGCAGGCCGATGATCTCCAGGCGCTCCCGCACGATGCCAAGGGCCAACCTGCCGCGCTCGACCGCGCCCGGCCCGGCGTAGCTGATCTGGCCCTCGCCGAGGAAGCTGTCGAGATAGCCCAGCGAGACCTTGAGCGACCCGGGGCGCTGCCTGCCCGTGGCGCCGGCCGCCCGGACCCTGTTTGGGCCGTCCTGCCGGAAGGTCACGTGCGAGAAGTCGGCGACCACGTCCGGAGTGAGGTAGGCGGAGGGGTCGCACAGCTCGTAGAGGAGCTGCTCCGTGCAGGTGGCGGGCGAGATCGTTCCGCCGCTTCCGGAGACCTTGGTGAACAAGGCGGAACCGTCCGCAGCCACCTCGGCCAGGGGGAAACCCAGACGCGCCGGCGCCGGCACGGCCTTGCGTCCGGGCTCCATGAAATACCCGCCGCAGAGCTGGCCGCCGCATTCCAGCAGATGTCCGACCAGGGTGGCCTGCCCCAGCCTGTGCCAGTCGTCCATGCTCCAACCGAATTCGTGCACCAGGGGCGAAATGAACAGGGCCGGGTCCGAAATGCGCCCGGTGATGACCACGTCGGCCCCCAGGCCGAGGGCCTCCACCACGGGTCCGGCTCCCAGGTAGGCGTTGGCCGAGAGCAGGCGGTCGCGAATGCTCTTCACCTCGGCCCCGGTCTCCATGATCCGGTAGTCGCCGCCTTGTATGGTTTGGAGCACGTCGTCGCCGTACACACCGGCGACCTTCAGCCCCTTGAGCCCAAGGTGTCTGGCAATGCCGATGGTCTGCTTGACCGCTTCGGCGGTGTTTGCGGCTCCCATGTTCGTGATGATCCTGATGCCGTTCCTTCTGGCGATAGGCAGGATGGACTTCCATCTGTAGGCCATCAGGCTGTCGAAGCCGTTTGTCCTGTCCCTGGTCTTCGCCTGTTGCGCCAGGGCAATGGTCCGCTCGGCCAGACACTCAAAACATAGATATTGAATGCCTCCTTTCTCTGCCAGCTCTATGGCCGGCTCAAGTCGATCTCCTGAATAGCCTGCTCCTGAGCCGATGCGAATGGTCTTCATTCATTTCCCTTTACGGAATTGAGATAACGCAAGGAATGGCGTGTTTGCACCGTGCCAAGCAAGGCATATGCCAGACCGCTTCCATGCCTTGATGCAGCGCCATGGCGCAAAATTGTATGCTTGAGTTCCGAAAATCAGGAAGCCAGCGTGCTGGCAGCGGGCTCACGGGGAGGCCCTGAGTTGAGAGATAACAGCTCAGAATTACAGGGGAAACAGAAGAATAAACAGCGGCATGGCCAGGGGTGCGACTGTTTCCGATTTCCTGAAAACAGGAATCACCGGCGGCCGAGATGGTAGCGTTCGATTTTGGCGTACAATGTGGACAGAGAGATGCCGAGGTCTGCGGCGATTTGCCGCTTGGCAGACAAATCCGTTCCGTGTCGGCGCAGCATGGCGGCTATGGCCCGTGTTTCGGCCTCGGCGACCACTTGTTCCAGGCTGCGGCGATCCTCGCCTGCCGACAGGGCGCCTGCGGTGACATCCGGGTGGGCCGACGATGTGAGCACATGTTGCGGGAGGTGGACGCGCTCCACCACGCCCCCCGCGCAGAGGTGCAGGGCATATTCAACCGCGTTGCGCAATTCGCGGATGTTGCCCGGCCAAGTATAGCTTTCCAAGGCCGTCAGGGCGCAAGGCGAAAAGACCGGCACAGTCTCTCCCCTGGCCAGGGTGCCGGCAAAAAAGCTCGCCAGCAAGGCGATGTCTCCCACCCGCCGGCGCAACGGCGGCAGCTCCAGCTGCAGCACGTTGAGCCGATAGTACAGATCACTGCGGAAAAGCCCCCGTTCGGTCTGCTGCACCAGGTCCCTGTTGCTGGCCACGATGACCCTCAAGTCGAGCGGGGTTTCGCCCGTGTCTCCCACCCGGCGCACCATGCGCTCCTGAAGCACGCGCAGCAGCTTGGCTTGGCCGGCAAGGCTGAGCTCGCTTATCTCGTCCAGAAACAGGGTGCCGCCGTCGGCCACCTCGAAAAAGCCCTCCTTGCCGCCGCGCTTGGCGCCGGTGAAGGCGCCCTCCGTGTAGCCGAAAAGCTCGCTTTCGATGATGTCCGGCGCCAGGGTGGCGCAATTGAGGGCCAGAAAGGGTTTGCGCGCCCGAGGGCTGGCGTTGTGGATGGACTGGGCGAAAACCTCCTTGCCCGTGCCGCTTTCTCCCAGAATCAGGATGTCGGCATCGGTTGCGGCCATGCGCTCGGCCCGGTTCAGGACATCAGCCGTGATCGGGCTGTTGCCCACGATGTCGGCGAAGGTGTAGCGCGCCGCGTGGAGGTGGCCCAGGCTTCGCCGCAGGCGGTTGAGGCGGGCCAGCTCCGTGGAGAGCGCCTGGACCTCCGTGAGGTCCTTGAGCACGGAAATTCCGCCCATGATGCGCCCCTGAACGCAGATGGGGGCCATGTCCACGATGTACTCCGTATCCCCCTCGCGGCGATAGACCCCGGCCCGCCGCCGCCCGGAGCGGATCACCTCCGGCAGGGTCGCGCCCGAGCGAACCGTGCCCAAGCGGCGCCCCACGATGGCCTCGGCCAGGACTCCGGTGATCCGGGTGTACTCGGGGTTGACGTACAGGACGATGTTTTCGGCATCGGCGATGAGGATGCCGTCGTATATGGCGTCCAGCACGTCCACGCCGCCGCTGCCGAGCAAAGCCTCCAGCCGCTGCTGCACGGCAATCGCTGGCACTGTCTCATCTTCCGTGGGTCGCATGACTGACTTCCTCGCCCGACTCGATTATTCCGGTTGCTCCCCGCTGCCGCACATTACGCCGCAGGGTCGGCAGCCGGTTGTACAGCCGGCTGCCGACCCTGTGTGGAGGTGGCGGCATGACGTCGGCCGGAGGTGGTCTGTCCGGTGCGGGCTTTGACCCGCGCCGCGTCATGCGGGGGTCACGGGTGTCAGTGTACCCAGATTCCAGATTTCTTCAAAGCGGGCGCCGAAGGCGAAAAGATCAGCCTCGTGCCTGGGCTTGGCCACGATCTGCAGGCCCATGGGCAGGCCGTCCTCATCCAGGCCGCAGGGGATGGACAGGACCGGACAGGCCGTGAGCGTCAAGGAGAAGGTGATGGCGATCCAGTCGATATAGGTGTCGAAGGCGTACCCCTCCAGCTCGCTCAGGCTGTGCGTGGTGCTGGCAAAAGTCGGCGTGACCGAGGCCGGACAGATGAGCAGGTCATAGGTCTTGAAGAAGTCGGTCATGCTGTGCACGATCTTGCCCCGTCCTCTCTCGGCGGTGGCGATCTCGTCCGGGGTCTGCTTGCGGGCGTTCTCCACGCTCCAGATTATTTCCGGAGTGAGCAGGTCGTAATGGGTCTCGAAATAGGGGGCCATGGCGGCGATGTGCCCCGTGCCGCGGATGGCGTGGAACACCGGCTTGGCCAGGGACAGGTCGGGATGGTCCTCCTCCACGCGCACGCCCGCCTTCTGCAGCTTCTCCACCGCGGCCTGCGCCACCCGGGCCACGCGCGAGTGCACCCGGGTGATTCCGAGATCGAGCGAAAACGCGGCCCGCAGGGGACTACGGGGCTTGCGGGCCTCATCGAGGAAGGAATGCACCGGGGAGTCGAAGGACAGCGGGTCGCCGTAATGAGCGCCGCGCATGGCGTCGAACATCAGCGCCGTATCCCGGACAGTGCGGGCCATGGGGCCTTCTGTCGGCAGCACGTTGAACGGCAGGGGCACGCGCGGCCCGCGCGGAATCATGCCAGGGCCGGGGCGCAGGCCGACGATGCCGCAGAACGATGCCGGCTGGCGGATGCTGGAGCCGAGGTCCGAGCCCGTGGCCATCCAGACCTCGCCAGAGGCCACGGCCGCGGCGGAGCCGCCGGAGGACCCGCCCGTGGTTTTTTGCGTGTCCCAGGGGTTGAGCGTATCTCCGAACAGGCTGCTGAAGGTGGTGGCGTTGAAGCCGAATTCGGGCGAGGCCGCCTTGGCGATGGGCAGTCCCCCGTGGCGCTCCAGGTTCTGGACGGAATAGTTGGACTCGGTGGCCACGAAGTTCTCGAAGATGCGCGAGCCCCCCATGGTGGTCCGTACCCCGGCCACATGGGCGAGATCCTTGACGGCCAGCGGCAGCCCCCCCAGCCAGCCCGGGCGGTCCGCGCCCTCGGCGGAGAGCTCGGGGAGCCGTTCAGCGGCCTTGCGGGCACGCTCATAGCAACGGATTGGCAGGGCATTGATCTTGCCGTCCACTTCCTCGATGCGCGCAATGGACGCATCTATCAGTTCGACAGGTGAGAGCTCCCGGCGTTTCAGTTTCTCGACAGCCTCCACAGCACTCAAGCGAATGAGCTCGTTCACTGACACCTCAAGCCTCCACTGCGAGTTGTTGGTAATACGAACGAGGGAAGCGTTTCTTGCCGATCAAGGCCATGCCCACGGCGCAGGCCAGCGCGGCATACGTGGCAACGGCGCTTGTGAGCACGGCCATGTAAACGATGCCAAGAAAGAGGACGATGTCCACTGCCCGGTATCCTGTAACCGTGGTGCCGCCGAAGATGTAGGCAAAGCAGATGACGATCGCCAGACCAGAAGCCGCGGCGAGGGCGATCGCGCTTACGCCTCCCAACCCCGTCATGCCGGGATAGAAGATGAAGAGGAAGGGCAGAAGGTAGGTGACGGCTCCCAGCCGCATGGCCTCCCGCGCCGTTGACAGCCAGGACTCCCCGGAGATGCCCGAGGCCACGAACACGGCTGCGCACACCGGCGGAGTGAGGGCAGAAAGGCAGGCGTAGTAGAAGACGAACATGTGCGTGGCTATCCCATGGATGCCCAGGGCGATGTGCTCTGGCGATAAGTGCAGCTTGAGAGCCGCCGCCATGGCCGGGCACATGATGGCGGCAACAAGGACGTAGGCCGGCAGCGTCGGCAGGCCCATGCCCATGAACAGGCAGATCACTGCAGTCACGCCGCTCATGAGGAACAGGTTGTTCCCCGCAGCATCGAGAATCAGGCTGGAGGCCGCAACGGAAAGTCCGGTCAGGTTGAGCAGCGCCACGAGTATCTGCGCTCCGGCCAGCAGTATGCCCACCAGCACGACCCCCTTGGCCGTGACCACCAGCGAACTGCCCAGGTGCAGCAAGGAGGATTTCAGGGTCTCCAGATCACGGACATGTATCAACAGGTAGGCGACGAGAAGCCCCATGACGCCCAGGAACACCGCATAAACAATGGAGTTGCCACGCATGACGCCGAAGGTCAGCAAGCCTACGCCCAGTACCAGGGGCAGGAGCTTCTGCAAGGAGAAAATGGACCTCAGGTCTGTTCCGTCTTCCGGCGACATCATCGCCAGGTTGGTCCGTACGGCCAGAAGATGGACGGTCATGTATATCGCCAGGTAGAAGAGCAAGGCGGGCAGCACCGAGGCCTGGACCACTTCCCAGTAGTTGATGCCCAGGCTTTCGGCCATGACAAAGGCGGCTGCGCCCAGAATGGGCGGGGTGAGCTGCCCGCCGGTGGAAGCCACGGCCTCCACCGCCCCGGCCAGGGCCGGGGGGTATTTGAGCCGGATCATGAGGGGGATGGTCACGTTGCCCGTGGTGGCCACATTGCCCACGGAGTTGCCGGACATCATCCCGAACACCGCAGAGGAAACCGTAGCCATTTTGGCGGCGCCGCCCGGGCTCTTTCCGCCCACGAGCGAAGCCAGCTCGATGAGGCACTGTCCGCCGCCGGTATGCAGCAGCATGCTGCCGAACGTTATGAAGATGGCTACCTGGGCCGCTCCGACCGCAAGCATGGAGCCCCAGATGCCGAGATCGTTCAGATAGAGCACCTCGGTGATGAAATAGATATCATATTTTCGGTGTCCGAAGGGACCGCTGATGAGATGCCCGAACATGGTATACAAAATCGCAAGGGCGATGATCCCGGTAAAAATCCAGCCGACCGTCCGGCGGCACAGCTCCAGAATCGTCAGGACCAGCACGACGACGCAAAACACATCCAGCGGCTCGGCTGTGGGCAGCGTCAGGATGATCTGTTCATAATTGACTATCACCCTGGCGCAGGCCGCCACGGAGACGATACAGAGCAGCGCCTCCAGCACATTGAACGGCCAGATGGCCCGGGGAGGCTTGCGGAACATGGGGTACATCGAGAAACCGAGGACCAGGACCAGGATGAGAAAGATCGCGCGCTGGATAATCCCCTCGAAGGCTCCGAAGGCGCTGGTGTAGAGGACGAAAGCAGCCAGGAGTCCGCCGGTTATGTTACTGATCGTCTGTCGCATTTTCACTCCTATACGCCATGGTGGGATTTTTCCGGAGCGGACGGTGCACATCTCCAACCCGTTCCCGCCGGCAGAGGCTTATTTGTCTTCAGGTGCGATCAGGCGATCGGGGATGCCCAGGCCTTTTTCACGGAAGTAGCGGATCGCACCGGGGTGCAAGGGAGAAGAGCCGGATTCAAGCGTCATTTTGGCCAAATCCGCACCCTGCATGGAGGGCATCGCGCCCACCTGCTTGGCCGTATCTTCCATGACGACCTTGACGATCTGATAGGCCGTTTCCGCATCCATTTCCGGAGAGGCCGACGCTCCAAGGGCAAAAGCCCAGCAGGTGAAAGCGGGAACCCCCCTGCCCGAGCCTTCGGGCATGTTAACCACGGTCAGGTCGGGATGGTGTTCAAGAATGGCCTTTGCCATCTCCGGTGTCAGGCTCAAAGGGCGCAAGGGGGTGAAGGTGTGTATATCGAGCTGTGTCGAGGACATTTTGAGACCGGTGGACGAGCCCACAAATCCCACGATCCTGTTGTCTTTCATTGCCGAGACGTAGTCACTGGCAGAGCCTCTGAAGTATTTGGGCGTGATGCCGAGCGTCTTGAACACGGCTTCGGTGGTCACCTCCGATGCCGAGCCTCGAATACCGGGATTGATTTCCGCGCCGTTCAGGTCTTTCCAATCCTTGATGGCTGAATCGGCACGCACGAATGTGGTCTGCGGCGTACTGCTGTAAACCCACAGCAACTTTGATTTGATGGGCTTGCCGTCAAACTCTTTGGTGCCGTAATAGGCATGATTGAGTATGTTGGTGGTGACCATGCCCAGGTCAAGCTGGTTGCGGCTCATCCTTTTGAGATTGTCAACGGTGGCGCCTGTTTCGGCAACATTGGCCCGCATGTCCGGGATCTTGTCATTGATCAGCTGGGAGACGGCCACGAAATAGCCATAAAAAGGTGACGATGTCCCCGTTGCGCCGATAGTCAGTCTTTTTTCAGCAGCCAGGGCCGGTGAGGATACAAGACATAGGGCCATGAGGACGGGCAGCAGAATCTTCATGCGGTTCTCCTATTGTGAAGATCGTACCTGTTGACGGAATTCTTTTCCCGCACGGGCGTTTAACAATTTGGACAAGACGGCACCTTCTTCTCCGGCACTTTGCAAGAAGGGCTCCAAATTCATTACAGACCGTAAGACCGTGCAGGCCAGTGTGGGGAGGTTCTTTTCACAATTACGCCGAAACGGCGAGGCAGACGGTATTTCCGATTTGCCGGAAGATTACAAATCTCTGCGGCAGGTTGTGGCCGGGAACCTCACGAAAAAGCCATATTTCTTGAAACCTGGAATAAATTCTCGAAATCAGGAATTACGTCCCCAAGAACTCGCTTCTCCAGCTCAATATGTGGTTGGGAAATGGATTATTCAGCCTGAAGGCAGTGTCCCGTATCTTCAGCAAAGGCGCTTTTCGTAAAAATTGTT
>DIXN01000064.1 GCA_002428705.1 Desulfovibrio sp. UBA6079 | reverse complement strand
TTGCGGGGTGCAGGGGCAGCGCCCCTGCTGGGGTCCAGGGGCAAAGCCCCTGGCCACCGGAGGCCTTTGCTATCTTCCGAAATAAAGCTTGGCGGCGGCGAGGTCGAAGAGGGCGTGGCCCACGGATTTGAACAGGACCGGGCCGGAGTCGGGACGGGGGAGGATGAGGGCCTGTTCCAGGGGCGTGACGGTCGAAAAATCGACGTGGGCCTGGATGAGGTCGCCGGCTTCGGCCCGACAGCCCTCTAAGGTGTCGGCGTAGAGGCGGCAGCGCTGCACGAGCCTGGGCGGCAGCTCGGTCATGGTCCGGCGGTAGGCGCCGACGGCGGCGATGAAGGCGTCGTCGCGCACGGTTTCGGGCAGGACCGGGGTCAAGCTGGTGGTGGCGGTGACGACGAGCGGGCACATGGGCAGGGCGTCGGCCGGGTGGGCGACGGTATAGGCCTTGAGGCCGAGTTCCGTGGCGTAGGAGGCCAGGGTGTCGGCGGACTCGGGGGTGCGCGAGGAGATGAAGACTTCGGAGATGCCCAGGCCGTCGCGGAAGGCTTCGAGGTGAGCCCGCGCCTGGGTTCCGGCTCCGACCAGGAGGAGCGGGCCGAAGGAGGGGGCGAGGAGCTTTGCGGCCAAGAGCGAGAGGGCGGCGGTGCGCCGGGCGGTGAGGGCGGGGCCGTCGAGGATGCCCAGGCGCCGGCCGTTGACCGCTTCCATGACCACGACTTCGCCCTGGAGGGTCGGCAGTCCGGCCGCGGCGTTGGCCGGGTGGACGGTAGCCAGCTTGGTCATGGCGATTTCTTCGTCCGCGGCGGGCATGACCAGGAGAACACCGCCGCCGGGCAGGGCGAGGTGCAGGCGCTCGGGGGCGGTGGCGCGGCGTTCGCGCTTGGCGGCGAGGATGGCGGCCAGGGCCTCGGCCAAGGCCGGATAGGGCAGGCGCAGGGCGGTGTCGGCCGGGCTGACGACGTCCATGGGCGGCTCCTACATGAAGATCGTGGCCAGGATGACGATTATGAGCAGCGAGGGCAGGAGGTTGCCGATCTGGATATAGCGCAGTTTCAGGAGGTTTATGCCGATGCCGACGATGAGCAGCCCGCCGACGGCGGTCATTTCGGTCAGGAGCGGCGGGGGCAGGACGTCTTTGAGGGCTGTGGCGGCGAGCGTCAGTCCGTACTGGTAGAGGAACAGGGGCACGGCCGAGAAGATGACGCCGGTGCCGTAGGTGGAGGCGAGAGCAATGGCCGCGAAGCCGTCGAGGAGGGACTTGGTGTAGAGGAGCGTGGGGTCGCCGCGCAGGCCTTCGTCGAAGGCGCCGAGGATGGTCATGGAGCCGACGCAGAAGAGCAGGAAGGCGGTGATCAGGCCGTCGGTGAACAGGGCGTTGTCGCTTTTGACCACGCGTTTCAGGCGCTCGCCCAGGGAGGCGAGGAAGTCCTCGAAGCGCACGGCGGCGCCGATGATGCCGCCGATGAGGATGCTGAAGATGAGCAACAGCGGCTGCTGGAAGCCCAGCGCCATGCGCAGGCCGATGACCAATGTGGCCAGGCCCAGGCCCTGGAAGACGATGTCGCGCACGCGTTCCGGGAATCGGGCGCGGAAGGCCAGGCCGATGGCGCTGCCGGCGATGACGGAGGCGACGTTGACCAGGGTTCCGATGGGCAGGACAGGCATGGGGGCGCTCGGGCTCTAGGGTGTTCGACCGGAGGAGGGGGTATCACGGCCGGGCCGGGCAGGGCAAGGGGCCTTTCTTGACAGGGGTTGCGAGTTCACCTAAAAAGGCTCTCCCCTGCCGGGATGGTGAAATTGGTAGACGCAGAGGACTCAAAATCCTCCGGTCGCAAGGCCTTGCGAGTTCGAGTCTCGCTCCCGGCACCAAGATAATCCAAGGCGTTTCGGACGACGATGCAGTGTCGGACGAAACGCCTTTTTCATTGCCTTCCACACGTTTTCAATCTGCCATGAAAAAAGGCCCGGACGCCCGCGTCCGAGCCTGATATACTGTGCGGAGAGGGTTGGGGCACTTCTCCAGCATCTTCTCCATGGACCCGCGCAGCTCGGCGGCCAGGCGGGTCAGCTCGGCGACGGCGGCCGAGGCGTGTGTCATGGCCCGGGCGGTCTCGTCGGGATGCGTGCGCATCATCCGTTCCGGCGCGTCGTCCACCACGCCGGGGTGCTTCCAGGATTGAAATAATCATCGCCGGCCTCCTGTCCCGGCTTGATTTCATTGCCGAATTGGCTCATGAGATGTCAGGAATCCCGGAATCGGGGCAACCGGGGGGAGGGATGTTCGGCAAATTCTTCGGCCAATATCTCATCGAGCGTCGGATGGTTACGCCGACCGGCCTGGCCAAGGCCCTGGCGGGGCAGACCAGGAAGAACCTGCCGCTCGGCGCGCTGGCCCTGGAGCGCGGCGTGCTCACCCCCGAGGAGGTGGAGGCGGTCCTTGACCGGCAGCTCGCAACCGACGCGCCGTTCGGCGAGACGGCCGTGGCCCTGGGGGTCCTGACCGCGACCGAGCTGGACGGCCTGGTGCGCGTGCAGATGCGCGAGCATCTCTACCTGGGGCAGGCGCTGGTGGACACCGGAATCCTGCCGCCGGCCGCGCTCGCGCGCGAGCTACAGGCCTTCCATCAGGAAAACGCCGGTCTGGGTCAGGCTCTCTCCAAGATCATCAACGGCAGCCGCGGCGGCCTCCTGGTCCGCAACGTGGCCGAGACCGTGGGCCGCTACGTGGCCCGGGCGGTTTCGGGGCATGTCCGGGTGGCCGCGACCGAGCCGCGCTGGCTGCGTTTCCCGGCCGAGGTCTGCGTCATGGTGCGCAAGCGCGGATTGGGCGCGCCCGCCTTCGACTACGGGCTGGCCATGGAGCGGCGCTACCTGCTGGCCCTGGCCTACTGCCTGCTGGCCCGGCCGACACTGGCGACCCGGACCATCGACGAGGCCCTGGGCGAGTTCGTCGCAGCCGTGGACGAGAGCCTCTGCCGCCGCCTCGAGGGGGAGGGCTGGCGCTACGAATCGGAACGGCCCACGGTCTGCCGCGAGGAGAGCATGCCCGGTCCGCAGGCCGTCTGCCTCGCCCTCAGCTCGAGCATCGGCGAATTCGGGGTCTTCGTGGAGGTGCGGCCGGAGGACTGGCCGCTCGAGGAGATCAGGACAGGAGAGTGACCTTGGCGACCTTCAGGCCGCCGGGGCCGGGAGCATAGTCGAAGGCCACGCGCTCGCCCGCGTTCAGGGTCTTGAAGCCGCGGCGCTCGATAACCTCGTAGTGGACAAAGACGTCTTCCCGGCTCTCGTCGTCGCGGACGAAGCCGAATCCCTTGCGTTCGTTGAACCAGGCCACGGTGCCCGTGCGCTTCATGCCCAGACCTCGAATCACTCCTTGATCTCCCAGGCGGGATTCCAGGCGATTTCCCAGAGATGGCCGTCAGGGTCCTGGAAATATCCGGCGTAGCCGCCCCAGAACGTGTCCTGCGCCTTTTTCGTTATCAGGGCTCCCGCGCGCCTGGCCTGTTCCATGACCGCATCGACTTCCTCCCTGCTGCCGACGGTGTGCCCGATCGAGAATTCCGTCGGGCTCGGCGGCGTTTCGGAAATGTGCGCATCCTTTGCCAGCGAGGTCCGCGGATAGAGCGCGAGAATCAAGCCGTCGTCGAGGTCAAAGAAAACGACCGCGCCATATTCAAACTCGGTACCGACGATTCCTTCGGAGTGGAGGCCCAGTCCTTCGCGGTAAAAGGCGAGCGACTTTTCCAAATCGTTCACGCCGAGCGTGATGACCTTGATCCGCGGTTTCATATGAGTGTCCCGAGGGCATGAAGATGGCGCTGCAGACTCTCACTCATTAGCCTGCCGGAGCGGAAAAGAAAAGCCCGCAGGGGTCGTCTGGGCCGCTCAAGCCGGCATTTTTTTGAACTTCACGCAGTAGTGAGGATGGAAAAGAGGGGAGAGGGGGAATGCCCGCCGAGTTCTGTCCGGTTCGGCCCGGTTCGGCTCGGAATATATACCGGCCGGCACCGCCATCCGGGAGATGGCTTGCCGCCAAGCGGACGGCAGGAGGGGCCGTCCGAGCGCACTGTTTGGAAAAGGACGCTTGGCCTACTTCAGCCGGTAGGTGATCCGCCCGCGGGTCAGGTCGTAGGGTGAAAGTTCGACCTTGACCTTGTCGCCGGGCAGGATGCGGATGTAATACTTGCGCATCTTGCCCGAGATATGGGCCAATACCTCGTACCCGTTTTCGAGCTCCACCCGGAACATGGCATTGGGCAGAGCCTCCTGGACGGTTCCGTCCACCTCGATGGCTTCTTCCTTGGCCATAGACGTCCTCGATCCGCCTCCGTTCAGGTCGTGTTCGCCGTGCCGTCGCCGGTCAAGGCGGCTACTTACCGTCAATGCCGGAAAAGGGCAAGCGTTCTTGCGGCCTTCAGGGGGCTGTGGGTGTCCGGACGGGGCGGGGCGGGGCCGGCGGAGGGAAGACCGTGGCCACGGTCGGTTTCAGGCCTGCGGCGGGGTCGTGGGGGAATTCCTCGGCCAGCAGGCGCTTGACGTTTTGCGTCGCCGGCAGCTCGAAGCTTACCCCGGCGACGATGACCTGGTCCACGCTGCGCACGACCCGGGCGTCGACGAAGACCGTGTCCGCAGCCACGGCATAGGTTCCGGCCAGCATGGCCTGGCCCTCGATGCGCTTGTCCACTTCGCCGCTCGCCCGCGACAGCCCGAGCTCGCCGACCGCGGGCAGGACCCGGATGGCGGGCTCGCGGGCTTTCAGGTCCACCGCGGCATAGCCGGCCGAGGCCAGGTTGGAGGCCAGCTGCTCGGCGAGCAGGCGGCCCAGGGTCGATGAGCGCTCGAGGTCGTCCACGTTGACGAAGCTCAAGGAAACGATCCGGGCCTCGGGCGGGAACGCGGCCTTCTTCAAGGTCTGGGCCAGGCTGGCTGCGGCCTTGGCGCTGGCCTCGGCCAGGCAGCCTTGGGCGGCGCAGGGCGAGGGCGCGGCCAGGTAGCGTTTGGACAGCTCCTTGTCGGCATACCAGCGCTGGCTGCAGGCGGCCAGCAGGCTGGCGGCCAGCAGGCAGAGGGCAAGGCGGATGATGGGCGCGCGCATGGGACCTTCCGTGGTTCTGCGTCTGGACGGTCGGCGGACCCGGCCGTCTGTCCGTCCTATCGGCTGTTGTCCGGGAATGTTTAGGCCCGGAACTGTTCCTTTCGCAGGAGATAGGCGTACTCGCTGCCGCAATCCGGGAACAGGCGGCGGTCCAGGGAGGCGAGCAGGTCGCCGGCTTCCGCCCGCAGGCCGGCGAGAAACCCGGCGGCGGCGTTGGCCTCGGCCAGCCGCGCCCGGAATTCGGCCCGGTCGCGGGCGTGGCGCGTGGCGCGGCGCGGATGGACGCTGATCCCGCGGCTCTTGCGGTAGGAGCGGGGCAGGGGGGCGCGGCGCAGGCGTTCCAGGAGCATGGTCCGGGCCTCGAGCGCGCCGTAGCGCGCGAGCCGCCACCAGAGCCAGGCGAGTTTCAGGACGTAAACCAGCGGCCCGCCCAGGGCCGCGCTGCGCTCGAGGACAAGGCCGTGGCGGCCGGCCAGCCGGGCGAGCTCGCCGGGGCGGTAGTAGTTCAGGTTGGTCTGGCCCGAGAGCTCGACGCCCTGGAAAAAGCCCAGGCGCCGGCCGGCGTAGAGCGGCAGGTCGAAGGCCTTGACCGCGCGCGTTGGCAGGGCCAGGAAGGCTGCGCCGCCCGGGGCGAGCACCCGGGCGATCTCGGCCATGGCCGTGTCCGGATCGGCGAAGCGGTCGAAGGCGTAGGCGCACAGGACGAAGCCGGCGATGGACGCGGGCAGCGGCAAGCGGTGGGCGTCGGCCAGGGCGAAGGCCACCTTCGGTCCGAGCTTGGGCTGGAACTCGCGGTCCTCCAGGTCCAGGCCGAGGTAGCGGTGGCGGTCGAAGAGATGCCGGTATTCGCCGGCACCGCAGCCCAGGTCCACGACCAGAGTCGGGTCGTGGGCTTCGAGTTCCCGGGCCACGGCGGCGAGCGCGGCCTCGAGCTGCGCGCGGGTGGGCGAGGCGAGGTGCACCGGGGTGACGACGCCGCAGGCCCCGGTCCGGGCCGGCATCAGTCGGCGCCGGCCGGAAGCCTCGGGATGACCGCCGAGAGGAGCTCGGCCAGCCGGCCGGCGGCCTTCTCGGCCTGGGCGATGACCTCGGACAGGCTGGTCTCGCCCATGCAGTCGGGCAGGTTCTTGTTGGTCAGGCAGGAGATGCCCAGGAGGTGTACGCCCATGTGGTGCGCGGCGATGGCCTCCATGACCGTGGACATGCCCACGGCGTCGGCGCCCAGGGCGCGCAGCATGCGGGTTTCGGCCGGGGTTTCGAGCTGCGGGCCCATGACCTGGACGTAGACCCCGCGCTCCACGCGCTGGCCGAGGCGCGCGGCCTCGGTGAGCGCGATGGCCGCGTAGGTCCGGCTCCAGACCCGGCTCATGTCCGGGAAGCGCTCGCCCCAGGACTCGACGTTGGGTCCGCGCAAGGGGGTCTGGCCGGTGAAGTTGATGTGGTCGGTGATGACCATGAGCGAGCCGGTCTCGAACTGGGGGTTCAGCGCGCCGGCGGCGTTGGTGATGATGAGCGTGCTAAGCCCCAGGAGGGAGAGCGAGCGCACGGCCAGGCAGACCTCGTCCGGGGCGTAGCCCTCGTAGAGGTGGAAGCGGCCGGAGAAGGCCAGGACCTGGCGGCCGCCGACCTCGCCCTTGATCAGCGCGCCGGCGTGGCTCTCCACCGTGGAGCGGGGGAAGCCGGGGATGTCGGCGTATAACACGCGCTGGCCGCCCAGGCCGTCGGCCCACCTGCCGAGCCCGGTGCCGAGGATCACGCCGACGGCGTCGGCCTTGAGCGGGCCGAGCCTTGCGGCGAGCCAGTCTGCTGCTTGCTGGACTTTCAAGGTGTTTTGCATATAATCCCCGCGTCGGCAGACGTTACCGGGAGGAGACGAGGGGGTGCTCCCGGGTTTTTTCCTTCGCCCGCACATTTCGCGTGCGGTGCGAGACTTGTCAAGCCCGCGGGAGTCTTGCTCGGCTCATGGACATCGCCACCCTGCTCGGTCTGCTCGTCGGCCTGGCCATGGTCGTCGGAGCCATCTTCTTCGGCGGCTCGGCCTCCTCCTTCCTCAACGTCCCAAGCATCATGATCGTCGGCGGCGGCACGCTCGCGGCTATCAGCGTGGCCTTCCCCATCGAGGAGGTGGTCCAGGCCATCAAGGCCGGGTTCAAGGCCTTCGCCTCGCGCCGGGTGCGGCCCGTGGACGTGGTCAACGTCATGGTCAAGATCGCCGAGATCAGCCGGCGCGAGGGCCTGCTCGCCCTGGAAAACATCCAGACCGAGAACGCGGTGCTCAAGAAATCCTGCCAGCTCATCGCCGACAACGCCGACCCCGGCCTCATCCGCGACACCCTGCGCATCGAGATCACGGCCATGAAGCGCCGGCACAAGATCGGCCAGGACGTCTTCCGCGGGCTCGGCGCCTATGCCCCGTCGTTCGGCATGATGGGCACGCTGATCGGCCTGGTGCAGATGCTGACCCGCCTGGACGACCCCAAGGCCCTCGGCCCGGGCATGGCTGTCGCCATCCTGACCACTTTCTACGGCTCGATCCTGTCCACGCTCCTCTTCCTGCCCATCGCCGGCAAGCTGAAAGCCAGGACCATGCAGGAGATCCTGCACCTGGAGATCATCTTCGAGGGCGCCAAGTGCATCCTCGAGAACAACAATCCGCGGCTGGTCTATGAAAAATTGTCCTCGTTCATCGCCCCGGCGGAGCGCAAATATGAACGACGATGAGTTGGACAGCCTGGGCGACGAGGAGGACGAGGGCGGCAGGGAGTGGCTCATCACCTACGCCGACATGGTCACGCTGCTTCTGGCCTTCTTCGTTCTGCTCTTCTCCCTTTCGTCGCTGGACAAGGCCCAGTTCACCGATTCCTTCCAGGCCATCAAGCAGGCCCTGGGCGGCACGAGCACGAGCCTGGCCACGGCGCCGATCAGCGCCAAGGACGCGAGCGTTCTCGTGGACCAGGTGCAGCTCAGACGCCAGATGCTCATGGAACAGCAGCGGGTCTTCTCCGAGGTCAAGTACCTGCAGTCCACCAAGGGGGTCGCCGGACTGCTCACGGCCAATCTGGACAAGGGCAAGATCGTCCTCAGGCTGCCGAGCGAGGTGCTCTTCGCCTCGGGCAGCGCCGAGCTCACTCCCCAGGGCAAGGAGGCCGTGGCCCAGCTCAAGAACTTCTTCATCAAGCACGCCGACCAGACCATCAACATCAAGGGCTATACCGACGACGTGGCGCCCCACGGGCGTTACAACGACAACTGGGAGCTCTCGTCCATGCGCGCGGTCAACGTCCTCAGGCACCTGATGAGCCTCGGCCTGTCCCCCGAGCGCATGACCGCCACCGGCCTGGCCGACCTGGAGCCCCTCTATCCCAACACCACGCCCGAGAACCGGGCCAAGAACCGGCGAGTCGAGCTTGTCCTGGAGAAGAGCGTAGGCTAGGAATTGCACCATGGACTACGACGTGAACTTCGAGGGCCGCTACACCGGCCGCGACGCCTACCGCACCCGGCTGCCGGGCCTCGTCGCCCATTTGGCCGACGACGGCCGGGAGTACGAGGTCTTGAATCTGTCAGCCTCGGGCCTGGCGGTCAAAAGCGATGGCCGGTCGTTCGCCCGCGACGAGACCATCGTCTTCGACCTCGTGCTTTCCGGCGTGCGCATCCTGAAGGCGGCCAGGGCCCGCGTGGTGCGGGTGCTCGGCCAGGATCTGGCCGGCTGCGACTTCGTGGGTTTAAGCCGCGACGAAGAGAGCAGGCTTGACAAACTTATCCTGGAAGTACAAAAGCGCCTCATCTCAGCGCGCAAGCGACTCGAAGAAGAGCGTCCCGCCGAGGACGACGGAGCCCTTGCGAAACCGCGACCAGACTGACCGCCGGGCTCATTCAACCCCTTCTTCCGGCCGGAGCGCCCAACCCCTCGCCGGGTGTTCGGCTCGGCCGGCCAAGGACCGGCGGTGGGCTCTGTCGCGCGCTTTACGGAGACGCCAGTGAAGGCCAAACGCCACAAGGTTCTCGTCGCCAACCGCGGTGAGATCGCCATACGCATCGTCAATGCCTGCTTGAAGCTCGGCCTGGACTTCGTCTGCGTCCATACGCGCGAGGACCACGCCTCGGGCCACGTCCGTCTGGCCCGGGAGATGGGCGGAGAGAAGTCGCTCTACCGCGTGGCCTCCTACCATGACGCCAGCGAGCTTCTGGCCGTGGCCGACGCTGCCGGGGCCACGGCCGTGCATCCGGGCTACGGCTTCTTCGCCGAGGACTTCCGCTTCGCACGCCGGGTGGTGACCCGCGACCGGCCGCTGACCTGGATCGGCCCGTCCTGGCGGGTGATCCGCGAGCTCGGCGACAAGATCAACACCAAGCGCCTGGCCCGGCGCCTGAACGTGCCCACGGTGCCCGGCTCGGATAGGCCCATCTACGACGAGCTGGAGGCCGAGGACATGGCCGCCAAGCTCTTTGCCTTCCAGTCCGAGCAGGGCTTCGACCAGCACGTGGTCCTGGTCAAGGCCTCGGCCGGCGGCGGCGGCATGGGCATCGAGGAGGTGGAGCGCATAGACGTCTTCAAGAGCGTCTACCGCCGCCTGCGCAACTACGCCAAGCGCCAGTTCCTGGACGAGGGTGTGCTCATCGAGCAGCGCCTGTTCGGCTTCAACCACCTGGAAGTCCAGATCCTCGGCGACACCAGCGGTAAAAACGTCGTCCATTTCGGCACGCGCAACTGCTCGGTGCAGTCCGCCGGCCGCCAGAAGCGCATCGAGGTCGCCCCGGGATTCGCCCCGGCCGAGATCAATTACCGCTTCGACGCCGCCAGGGTGCTTAACGACATCACCGAGTATTCCCTGCGCATCGCCCGCGAGGTCTGCTACGACTCGGTGGGCACCTGGGAGTGGATCGTGACCCCCAAGGGCGAGCCCTTCCTCATGGAGGTCAATACCCGCATCCAGGTGGAGAACGGCGTGTCCGGCGCCATCGCCGCCATCGGCGGGATCGGCCCCGTGGACCTCGTCGCGGAGCAGATCAGGGTGGCCCTGGGCGAGCCCCTGGGTTATGACCAAGGCCGGATAGGCCTGAAGGGCGCGTCCATCGAATACCGGATCATCGCCGAGGACCCCGACAACCGCTTCGCCCCCTGGGTCGGCCGCATCGAGCGCTTCGACTGGAGGCGCGAGCCCTGGCTGACCGTGCACAGCCACGTGCCCACGGATACGCCTTACGAGATCCCCACGGAGTACGACCCGAACCTCGCCCTGGCCATCGTCACCGGCCAGGACCTGGCCGAGGCCAAGGCCCGGGGCCTGGCCTTCCTGGACGGCCTGGTGCTGGCCGGACGGAACGCGGGCGGCGGGGAGCTCAAGTCCAACGTGGACTTTTTACGCAAGAAGACCGATACCCTTCTCGTCTTCTAGACCCAAGGGGCGGCCGGGCCTTTTTCGCCCGGCCCGCCCGACGAGCGCGAGAACGATGGAAATCGAAAAGCAGATCCAGCGGTTGCAGGACCGCCTGAGCTATATCCGGGACATCTTCGGCCCCAAGGACAACCCGAACCGCCAGCTGCTCGAAGCCCGGCTCGGCGAGTTCCTGGCCAGGGGCAACGGCTTAAGCCTGGCCGAACAGGTCCGCCAGGTGACCCAGCTCGAGGACCTTTTCCGCTTCCTGGAGAAAAAGCTCGACGCGGAGCTCACCCCCATGGACCGGGTGCGCATCGTCCGCCACCCCCAGCGCATGTGCCTCAAAGACATCCTGGAGAACGTCTACGACAACTACTCCGAGATCGGCGGCCAGGACGAGTATTCCATCGATCCCTCCATGCTCATCGCCCGGGCCTACATCAGCAGGCGCGTGGGCAAGAAGGTCCACAACCAGCCGGTCATGGTCATCGGCCAGGAGAAGGGCCACGGCCAGGAGTTCAGGAACGGCGGCTCGGTCAAGCCCTGGGGCAACGACAAGGCCCTGAAATACATGCGCGTGGCCCAGACCGAGAACATCCCCATCCATGCTTTCATCTTCACCCCCGGCGCCTACCCGGTCGAGGACTACCCCGGCGCGGCCCAGCAGATCGCCCGCAACCTCTACGAGATGGCCGGCCTGACCGTGCCCATCGTGGCCGTGTTCTCCGAGGGCGGCTCGGGCGGAGCCGAGGCCATCGGCCTGGCCGACTATCGGCTCATGCTCTCCCACGGCTACTATTCGGTCATCTCGCCCGAGGGCGCCGCGGCCATCGAGGGCAAGACCCGCCAGGGCCAGCGCGTGGCGCCCGAGCTCATCGAGGCCTGCGCCCGCCAACTCAAGATGACCGCGGCCGACAACAAGGCCATGGGCTACGTCGACCAGGTCATCCAGGAGCCGCCCTTGGGCGCCCGGCCCGACGACTACGAGTTCTTCAAGCTCTTGCGCGGCGAACTCATCCGGGCCACCAACCAGGTCATCCTGTCCGTGCGCGGCCTGAAATTCTTCCGGGCCATGGCCCTGTCGCGAAAATCGAAGGCCGCCGCAGCAGCCGTGGACCCCGAGTCGGTCTTCGTGCGCTGGTCGATCGGCAGCGGCCCGCGCGAGCTCTTGGCCTGGCGGCGCTGGATCAAGTTCCGGGGCCTCGCCCAGGCGGCCTACCTCGACCGGCGCACCACGGCCCAGAAGATATTCTCCATCGGCCAGGATCTGGCCTGGTCGCTCAACTCCTTCTTCCGCTACGAGTTCCTGGGAAAGCACCGCAAGAAGCTCGAGCGTTTCGTGGAGGAGATGGAAGCCGAGGCCAGGGTGGTCAAGGACAAGGTCGCCGCGCCGGTGGTCAAGATCGGCCGGCGGCTCGGCGTCGGCGGGAACAGCCAGCTGGCCGAGGCCGAGCGCGACAGCCTGACCAAGCTCTCCAATCCAGAGGCCGGCACCTGCCTGACCGACGAGAGCTGGGCCTACCTTAGCCCCCGGGCTCGCACCGACCGGGCCGTGACCTGCCCCAACGCCGCCACGCACGGCTGCCTCGATCTCTGGGCCCCGGACCTGTTCGGCGACTTCGCCGGGGTCTGCAGCCACTGCGGGCACCACTTCCCCATGGAATACGAGTGGTACCTCTACAACGTCTTCGACCAGGCTTCGATCCACGAGTTCAACCGCGAGATCGAGGCCGGCAACCCGCTCTCCTACCCGGGCTTCGACCAGAAGCTGGCCGAGGCCAAGGAGAAGACGGGCCTGAAAAGCGCCTGCATGACCTTCGAGGCCCGGATCAACGGCCTGAACCTGGTCGTGGCCCTTCTCGCGGCGCCGTTTCGCGGCGGCACGGTCGGCGCGGCCGAGGGCGAGAAGTTCATCCGCGCCGTGGAGCGGGCCAAGAAGAAGCACTATCCGCTCCTGGCCTATGTCCACGGCACGGCCGGCATCCGCATCCAGGAGGGGGTCAACGGCGTCATCCAGATGCCGCGCTGCACCATGGCCGTGCGCAACTACATCGAGGCCGGCGGCCTCTACCTCGTGCTCTACGACACCAACTCCTATGCCGGTCCGGTGGCCAGCTTCCTCGGCTGCTCGCCGTACCAGTTCGCCATCCGCTCGGCCAACATCGGCTTCGCCGGCCCGGGCGTCATCAAGGAGACCACCGGCATCGACATCCCTCCGGACTACCACCTGGCCCACCAGGCCCTGACCCGGGGCCACATCCAGGGCATCTGGGACCGCCGCGAGGCGCGCAAGAACATCTACCAGGCCCTGCTCACCATGGGCGGCCGCAACCTCTACTACCGCTAGGCAAAGACACGCGATGCTGAACGTCCGCGAGCTGTTGCAGTCCATCAAGGATTCGCCTTACGAGCTGATCGAGATCAGCGCGCCGCACACCGGGGTGGTCACCTTTGCCGTCACCGAGCCCGGCGCCCGGGTCTCCGGCCCGTCGGGCAGCCTGCTCGAGAAGCCCGGCACGCAGCTTGCGATCCTCGAGCGCGAGCGCAACAAGAAGCCACTCAGCGCGCCGCAGAAGGGCGTGATCGAGGCCGTGCGCACCGAGCTTTCGGGGACCTTTGTCGAGGCCGGCACGCCGCTTCTGACCATCCGCCACTACCTGACCGCCGACGAGGTCGTGGACCGCATCCTGAAGAAGGCCCTGTACCTCTTTCTGGCGCCGGAGCGGGCCAAATACTACTTCGTCCCCGAGGTGGACAAGAAGATCAAGGCTGGCGGCTCGCGCAGCGTGCGCCTGACCGACGGCCAGGAGCTGTTCATCATGTCGCGCATGAAGCGCGAGGCAACGCTTGCCTACAGCGGCCCCGAGGGCCAGATCTACTCCGTCTACTTCCGGGTGAACGAGAACGTGGACACCGGCCAGCCGCTCATCGGCGTCTGCCCCGGCGAGCAACTGCCGCTCGTCCAGGAGGTGGTGGCCAAGGTCCGCAGCGAATGGGGCGAGGCGCGCTGAGCCGAGCCTCGCGTCCCAGGACCACGCTCCGGGCGTGGCCAACTCACGGAAATCATTGTCATCCATAAGGCCCTTTGCTGGGTCCGCCTTTGTTGCCAAGGCCCGGATGTCTGGGGTATGCAGAGAGGAGTATGCGCCAAGGGCCTTCGGCTTCGGGTTGCCGGCGGCCCTGGTGGTGGCTTCACTGCGGCGGCGAGGATGACGTGGCCCGATTCGCGTGCACGACCTGCGGTTTGGAAAAGGAAGTCCCGGACACGTTCCTCGGCCGGACGGCCCACTGCCCCCGCTGCCGGAGCGCGGTGACCGTCGCGCCTGACCGGCCCGCCCCCGAGCCCGACGACAAGCTGTTCAACATCGACGACCCCTTCCTCAAGTCCCTGGACGTCGACCTCGAGCCGCCCTCCACCGCGGACGAGGAGAACCGGCCCGAGCCCTCCGGCCCGGCCATCATCCTGGACGAGCCGCTCAGGCGGCCCGTGCTGCCGCCGCGCGAGGCCTTCCTCGGCGGCCGGCCGCTGGCCGACATCCCGGCCGGCCTGCTGACCGGCGCGGTCAGCGCGGTCTTCTGCCTGGCCTTCGCCAGCCTGGCCTTCGGCGCCAGTCTGCCGCCCGGCGAGTTCGTCTACGGCCTGAACGCAACGCTCCTCGGCGGCGCCATCCTGGCCATGGTCGTGGCCTTGCGCGGCGGGTTGCCCTTTGCCGTGGCCGGCCCCGAGACCACCACCGCGGCCGTGGCCGCCCTCATGTCCGCCGATGTCGCCGGCCGCCTGGCCGCAGCCGCGCCGGGCCAGCCCGTGGCGCCGACGGTCCTGGCCTGCCTGGCAGTGGCCGGCCTGGTCTTCGGCCTGTCCTGCCTGTTCGTCGGCGTCAACGCCCTCGGGCAATGGCTGCGTTACGTGCCGCACCAGATGCTCGGCGGGGTCATGGCCGGGGTGGGGCTGGCCGTGTTGCGCCTGGCGTTTGCGCTCATGGAGGGCGGCGAGCCGTGCCTGGCCGAAACCGCCCTGGGCCGGTTCCTGGGCGGCGGGGACTGCCTGCGCTGGTTGCCGGGCCTGCTGCTCGGAGTGGTGCTTTTCGCCCTCTTGCGCCGGCTGCGGCATTTCGCCGTGCTGCCCGCGGCCCTGCTGCTTCTGGGGGCGTCCGTCCATTTCCTGGCCCCGCTCGGGCTCGTGCCCGGCGCCGCCCAGCCGGCGGAGCTCTTCTTCGCCGCCCCGCCCGCCGGGCATCTGGCCGCGATCTACCGCGCCTCCTTTCTGGCCCAGGTCGAGTGGCCGGTGGTCCTGGCCGAGGCCCCGTGGTATCTGGTCCTGGCCGCGCTCTCCCTGGCCGGGACCATGTTCAAGGTGGCCGAGGTTGAGACGAGCGTCGGGCGCAACCTGGATCTGGACCGCATCCTGAAAAGCCTGGGGCTGGCCAACCTGATCTGCGGTCTGACCCAGGCCATGCCCGGCACCGTCTCCCGCGGCCGCAGCCTCTCGGCCATGGGCGCCGGGGCAAAAGGCCCGCTTACCGGGCTCGCCGCCGGCCTGGTCTGCCTGGTCGTGCTTATTCTGGCTCCGCTCGTCCTGCCGTTCGTACCGCGCATCCTGCCGGCCGTGCTCCTCGTCTTCGTCGGCCTGAAGCTCATGGTCCGCTGGCTGGTGGACACCTGGTCTATCTATTCCCGCCGTGACGACTACTGGCTGCTGGCCGTCGTCTTCGTGGTCACCGCGCTCTTCGGCCTGCCGCTCGGCGTGGGCTTTGCCGCGGTCCTCGGGCTCATGATCCAGATCACCCGCTGCGGGCAGCTGACCGTGGTCAAGCACGCCCTGTCCGGCGCCAGCCACCGCAGCAACGTCGAGCGTTCGCCGGCCGAGCTCGCACTTCTCCGGCAGAACGGCGCCTCCATCCACATCCTGCGGCTGCAGGGCTTCGTTTTCCTGGGCACGATGGAGACGCTTCTCGCGGCCGTGCGCGAACGCCTGGAAGACGACGACCTCCCGCCGCTCTCCTTCCTCATCCTCGACTTCCGCCAGGTCACCGGCCTGGACTCGGCCGTGGACATGGGCCTGGCCAAGCTCAAAAGCCTGGCCGCCGAGAACAATTTCGTCCTGGTCCTGACCAGCCTGCCCCTGGAAGCGGAGCGCCAGCTGCTCGAGTCCGGGACCGGCGCCGAGGAGGACTCCCGGACCCGGACCTTCCTTGACGTGGACTTCGCCCTGGAATGGTGCGAAAATGCGCTTCTGGCCGCCACCGGGCACAAGGCCGCGCCCGGCCGGAACCTGGCCGAGCTCCTGGCTCCGGCCTTTCCCGATACGGCCCTGGCCGAGCGGCTCATGCGCTGGCTGGTGCGCTTGGCCGTGGCCCGGGGCCAGTACGTCATCCGTCAGGGCGAGCCCTCGGAGGCCATGTACTTCATCGAGTCCGGCACGGTGAACGTGGAGCTGGATATCCCCGGCCGCACGCTCCGGCTCAAGAAGATGGGCCCGGGTACGGTCTTCGGCGAGATGGGCATCTACACCGACGCCCCGCGCTCGGCCTCCATCGTGGCTGCCGAGGATTGCGTGCTTTACCGCCTGACCAAGGAGCGGCTGGACATCCTGCAGCGCCGGGAGCCCGTGCTCGTCTCGGCCGTGCACCGCTTCATCGTCGGGCTCTTGTCCGCACGGGTGGCCGAGGCTAACGTGCGCATCGGCGATCTGCTCAAGTAGCCACAAGGGGAGGAGAAGATGGGCAAATACCTGCAGATTCGCGTCCTGGCCGAAACCGATCGGTCCGAGGCGCTGGCAGAGGTCTGGCCGGCGCTTTCGGCCGCGGCAAAGCCGCAGGGCAAGGGCGTTCTGGCCCTTGTCGATGGGCTCTTTGATCAGTACAACTACGGCGACCTCGACGAGGCGCTGAAGAACGAGATCAAGGACGACGTCCTCAAGGCCGTGCATCTGAAGGACCAGCTCGAGGCCGCTCTGGCCGACTGGGACCCCCGCGAGGCCGACCGCCTGTCCTACGAGATCGAGGACGCCCTCGGCGAGCTGAACTCCAGGCTGCCCTCGCCCTGAAGACTGCACATTACCTGATAAGGAGAGAATAATGGCTGGAAGCCTGAACAAGGTGTTGCTCATCGGCCGTCTGGGCCAGGACCCCAAGCTGTCCTACCTGCCCTCGGGCCAGCCCGTGGCCAACTTCAACGTGGCCACCGACGAGTCCTTCAAGGACAAGGACGGCAACAAGGTGGAGCGGACCGAGTGGCACCGGGTGGCGGTCTACGGCAAGTCCGCGGAATTCTGCGCCAACTACCTGACCAAGGGCAGCCTGGTCTACATCGAGGGCACGCTGCGCACCCGCAAGTGGACGGACAAGGACGGCCACGAGCGCTACACCACCGAGGTCATCGTGGACATGCGCGGACGGGTGAACGGCCTCGAGCGGGCCGGCGGCGCCCCGGGCGAGCGGACCGAGGGCTACCAGCCCCAGCAGCCCCAGGGCCAAGGCCAAGCCCCGCGCCGCCAACCGCCCCAACAGCAGCAGCGCCCGCCCCAGCGCCAGCAATCCTCCCAGCCGGCCTACCCCGAGGACGAAGACCTGGGCCCCGCCTTCCCCTCGGAGGCCAGCGGCATGGACGACGTGCCGTTTTAGAATCAAATAATCGATCAAAGCGCACATTATCTAATGTGCGCTTTGATTTTGATATCTTAGGATGTAGAATATGACAAAAGACAATGAAAATAAATCAGGCGGTGTGTTTATAACGCGTGGAATGAAATTGATGATCCCTGTCGGCGGTCTTGTTTTATCATTAAATAATGACAAAATGACGGAAGTAAGAATCAAAGTCAGTCTTGATGTTACGGATTATTGGTTGGATATTGCAATGGATCATTTGCTAAAATGTGAAGAGTATAATACGCTGCTAGATGGGTTGGCGCCAGAAGAAGGCAAGAAGATTGGACCCGCATTAGAGAGTAGTTTTTCACATGGGATGCAAGCAATTTGCGCCTCATGTTTTGCATTGGATGCATTTTATGCATCAACGGTAGACATCATTAATATCCCAGATACTCTTAGGCATTGTTGGAGAAAAAATAGGACGTCTCGGCCAAAACAAATTGCTCAGGTTATAATGCGAGGATTTGCAATTGGTAAAGATAGTTTAAAACAGTTACAAGGAATTTTGACACAAATATATTCTTTGAGAGACAAAGCTGTGCACCCAACTGCTAGCATGTGTGATCCTGTTTTACATTCTAGACTTAATGTTGGGGTAGAACCTCGTTTTGTGATATTCGGCTATGGGAATGCGAAGAATGTTATTGGATTAAGCTTAAGTATAATTGGACAGCTTTCGCGTAGACCAAGAAAGAAATACAGCGCCCTTGTTTCTTATTGTAGTTCGATAAAAATAACGATGGATAGGCATCTTGATGTTTGGGAAGAAAATTATGGATCATTATTTGATCGAGCGCCTTGATAAGGCGTGTCGATTTGTCCTTGGCGATTTTCTTTGGTGCTGAAATTTCCCTTCTCCCTTTACGGCTCTTCTCCTTCTGGTGTATTGAACCGGCACTATCCGGTTTCCGGCCGCCAGTCGGCTGGGCATCCACATCAGGAGGCATTTCATGGACAAGGCCAAGCGCAAGGACCGCATTGTCGGGGCGATCATGGGCACGCTCGTCGGCGACGCCCTGGGCCTCGGACCGCACTGGTATTATGACCTGGGCGAGCTGCGCAAGGACTACGGCCCCTGGGTCGCCGACTATGCCGACCCCAAGCCCGGCCGCTACCACGCCGGCTGCACCGCCGGCGACGTCTCCCAGACCGGCCAGGTCACGGCCATGCTCCTTACGTCCGTGGCCGAGCGCGGCGGATACGACCAGGCCGACTTTACCAATCGGCTGGACGAGTTCCTGAAGACCCTGGACGGCACACCCACGGGCGGGCGCTACACCGACGAGGCCATGCGCGACGTCTGGAAGGCGCGCGCGACCGGCAAACCCTGGAACCAGGCCGGCAGCTTCGCCAATACCGCCGAGGCCGCGGTGCGCTCCGCGGTCCTGGCCGGGCGCTACGCCGACTCCCTGCCCGAGGCCGTTGCCAGCCTCTCGGCCAACGTCCGCCTGACCCACCGCGACCCCCAGATTGCCGGGTCCGCGGCCGGCTTCGGCCTGGTCCTCTGGGCGATGATGAACGGCACGCCGCTGGCCAAGGTCGGCGGTTCTTTGCGCTACAAGATGCAGCAGCGGGAGCTCGCCTTCGCCATGCCCGCGCCGTGCGACTGCGAGGTCGATGCGCCGGCCGGCGTCTTCATCGACACCGTGCTCCAGCCGGCGTGGATCTGGGAGGCGGCCCACGATCCGGCGGTGGCCATCGAGCCGGCCCAGGCCGCCTGCCGCCTGTTCGGCTTGGCCTGCGCCATCTCCTTCCAGTTGCCCGGGGCCTTCTACCTGGCCTCGCGCTTCCCCGAGGATTTCGAGATGGCGGTCCTGTCCGCCATCAACGGCGGCGGCAACAACATGGCCCGGGCCAGCCTGACCGGCGCCCTGTCCGGGGCCATGAACGGATTCTCGGCCATTCCGCAGCGCTTCGTCGCCGGCCTGCACGAGGGCGAGCGCTATCTCGCCCTGGCGGAAAACCTGGCCGAGGCGGCGCTGGCCGCAGGGTAGGGCAGACAAGGGATGACAGACGCGGCCATCGGCCTTATTCTCGGCCCATGACCGTGCCGTCCAGACAGAACTGCGCCCTGCACTGGCACCGGGCCGTGGCCGAGATCGGCCGGGAGGAGTGGGACGCCCTGGCCTCGCCGCTGGAGACGCCGTTTCTCGAATGGGACTGGCTGAACCTGCTGGAAACCTCGGGCAGCGCGACCGCGGCCACCGGCTGGCTGCCCTTGCACTTGGCCGTGCGCTCGGGCGGCAGGCTGGTCGCTGCCGCGCCGCTCTACTTGAAGGGCCATTCGGCCGGGGAATACGTCTTCGACCATGTCTGGGCCAACCTGGCCAGCCGCATGGGCCTGGCCTATTATCCCAAGATGGTCGGCATGAGCCCCTTCACCCCGGTCACCGGCTACCGCATCCTGGTCCATCCCGAGGAGGACGCCCGCGCCCTGACTCCGGTGGCGCTGGAGATGCTCGAATCCTTCGGCCGCTCGCGCGGGCTCTCGGGGCTGTCCTTCCTGTTCTGCGATCCAGAGTTCGCGCTCCAGGCCGAGGAACTCGGCTACAGCCTGTGGGAGCATCAGAGTTTTCTCTGGGAGAACCGGGGCTACGGCTCCTTCGACGACTTTCTCGGCGAGCTGAACGCCCAGGCGCGCAAGAACATCCGCCGCGAGCGCCGCGAGCTGGCCGCATCCGGGATCACGGTTCGGCTCTACGAGGGCGAGGCCATCACCTCCGAGCTCATGGCCCGCATGTACGTCTTCTACGCCCGGCACAACGACCAGTTCGGCATCTACAGCTGCAAGTTCCTGACCCCGGCCTTCTTCGCCGGGCTGGCCGGGGCTTGCGGCTCCCACCTCATTCTCGTGGCCGCCTACCGGGGCGCCGATCCCGTGCCCGTGGCCATGGCCATGCTGGCGAGAAAAGGGGCTACGCTCTACGGCCGCTACTGGGGGCACCGCCAGGACGTTCCCTTCCTGCACTTCGAGCTCTGCTATTATGCGCCCATGGCCTACGCCATCGAGCAGGGCCTGTCGCGCTTCGACCCGGGCATGGGCGGCGAGCACAAGATGCGCCGGGGATTCGTCTCCGTGCCGAGCGTCTCGGCCCACAAGTTCTTCGACCAGCGCCTGGACGCGGTGCTGAAGGCCCACATCGACCAGATCAACGACCTCGAGCGCGAGAACATGGACGAGCTGAACCGCGGCGTGCCCTTCGCCCGGCGCGGCTGATACGGCTTTGAGGCTTGCAATGAGACGGCCAAGGGTTCTATTCTCCTTCCACTGGAGGCTTTCATGACCTTGTGGCGCACCATTCTCTGCCCCGTGGATTTCTCGGAGCTAAGCCCGGCCTGCGCGGCCTACGCCCGCTACCTGGCCGAGCGCGTCGGCGGCCGGGTGGTCTGCCTGTTCGTGGCCCCGAGCTTCGAGGAGTTCGCCGAGCTGGCCGCGGCTCCCGGGACCTGGCTCGGCATGTCCGAGGAGATGTCCACCGGCGCCGAGAAGATCATGGAGGTCTTCGTCCGCGAGAATTTTGCCGAGGACCAGGCCGAGGGCCGGCTGAGGACCGGGGAGCCCGCGCGCGGCATCCTGGACGAGGCCGAGGCCCTTGGCGCCGAACTGATCGTCATGGGCACCCATGGCCGCACGGGCTTCGACCGGGTCCTGTTCGGCTCGGTGGCCGAGAAGGTCGTCCGGACCTCGTCCTGTCCGGTCCTGACGGTGCGCGTCAAACCCTGAACACCCCCTTGAGGGCCAACCTGGAGGATACGCCGATGGTCAAGCACATCGTTTTCTGGAAGCTCAAAGACGAGGCGGAAGGCGCGAGCAAGGCCGAGAACGCCAGGAAGATGAAGGCCAAGCTCGAGGCCCTGGCGGGCAGGATTCCGACCCTGAAGCACATCGAGGTCGGACTCAACTTCGAGCCCTCGGACGCCGCCGCCGACGTGGTCCTCTATTCCGAGTTCGCCTCCAAGGCCGATCTCGACGCCTACCAGAGTCATCCCGAGCACGTGGCGGCCGGGGCCTTCGTCCGTGCCGTGGTCCTGGAACGGCGCGTGGCCGACTACGAGATCTAGGAACCAGGCAGTCCTTTTTTCTCCGTCCGTCCGGCTTTTCGGCCTGGGCGCGGCGGGGAGGTGAGACGCGTGTCCGAATGCATGGATTTCGGTTTTCTCTGCAACGATCCGGCGCCGCCGAACGGCCGCAAGGTGGCCATCATCGGCGCCGGCCCCTCGGGGCTGGCCGCGGCCGGCTATCTGGCCTGCCTGGGCTACCAGGTGGACGTCTACGACAAGCTGCCCCGGGCAGGCGGGCTCATGGCCTTCGGCATTCCGAGCCACCGCATTCCCCAGGCGCGCGTGGACGAGGGGATCAAGCGCCTGAAGCGCAAGCTCGGGGTCAACTTCCACCTGCGGACGAAGATCTGCTGCTCGGTGCCGCTCTACGAGGAGGAGGGCGACCACTTCTCGGCCGACATGCGCGGCCTGGGCGACCTGGTCGCGGGCCATGACGCGGTCATGATCTGCAGCGGCTCCTGGCGCTCGCGCAAATTGAACGTGCCCGGCGAGGACCTGCCCGGGGTCTATTCCAGCCTGCAGTTCCTCTTTCCCATCCGGGCCGTGCGCTACGGCGCGCCCAACGTCTCGGTGCCCACGGTCGCGGGCAAGCGCGTGGCCGTGGTCGGCGCCGGCCATTCGGCCGTGGACGCGGCCCACAGCGCCGTGGCCCTGGGCGCCGCCGAGGTCCACGTGCTCTACCGGCGGACCTCGGCCGAGGCGCCCTGCGGCCGCTTCGAGATCGAGCGCATGCAGGACATGGGCATCCGTTGGCACGAGCTGGTCAGTCCGGTGGCCATCACCGGCCAGGGCCAGGTCGAGGCCATCGAGCTGACCCAGTGCCACCTGGGCGAGCCCGACGCCACCGGCCGGCGCTGCCCGCTGCCCGACGTCTCCGAGCGCCTGGTCCTGCCGGTGGACGTAGTCATCGGCGCCATCGGCGAGATTCCCACGCCGCCCTTCTCCAGGGAGCTGGGCTTGGACAACGTGCGCAAGGGGGAGGTCCGCTGGCTGCACATGACCCGGATCGAGAACGTCTTCGTGGCCGGGGACGCGCTGACCGGCCCGAGCAAGATCGGCAAGGCCGTCTACTCCGGCCTGCGCGCCGCCCGCTCGCTGACCAACTGGCTCGACCTGAAGGCCCAGAACCGGCAGGCCGAGTACAAGTACGACGATCTCATCGCCAAGGAGGCGAGAGGCTTCCCCGGCCCGCCGCTGCACAAGGAGCCGGGCAGCTAAAGCCCGGGAGCGATCACGCCCATGTCCGACCACAAGAAGCTCTTCATCGACTACAGCCAGTGCATCGGCTGCGAGACCTGCGAGGCGGTCTGCCGCTTCGTCAACGACCTGCCGCGGCTGCACATGACCCGCACCCGCGACGGCGTGATGCTGCCGGTCTACTGCCAGCATTGCGAGGAGCCGCACTGCGCCAGGGCCTGCCCGCGCGGAGCCATCGTCCGCGACCGGGAAGGCGCGGTCATCCTCCAGCCCATGCTCTGCCGCGGCTGCGAGACGCGCCAGTGCATCATGGGCTGCCTGCACTCGGCCATCTTCGAGACCGACCAGGGGGTCATGGTCACCAAGTGCGATCTGTGCGCGCCACGCCGGGCTCTCGGGCTGCCGCCGGCCTGCGTGGCCATGTGCCCGACCGGGGCCATCCGCTTCGTCAGCGCCGAGGAGGCCGAGGCCGCACAGACCGAGGCCTCGCGCGAGGCGAGACGGCGCCTGGAGGAGCACATCCGCCCGGCGCTGGGCCCGGCCGGCGGCAAGGAGGGCGGCCGCAAGTCCCGGGGCTGACAGCGTGTCGAAAAACCCCTTTTGCGCGGGCCGTTCAACCGCCTGCTAATCCCCGTTCAGGCTCTTCAGGAACTGGTGGACGTCATCGATGATGCGCTTGGGCGTGGAGGCTCCGGCGGTCAGGCCGATGGTCTTGTGTTGCTTCAGGACCTCGGCGTCGAGCTCGTCCTCGGTCTCCACGTGGATGCTCGGCGTGCCCTGGTCCAGGGCGACCCGGGCCAGGCGGCGGGTGTTGCCCGACTCCTTGCCGCCGACCACGATCAGCAGCTCCACTTCCCGGGCGATGCGCACGGCCTCGTCCTGCCGGTCGCGGGTGGCGTCGCAGATGGTCTTCAGCACCACCAGGTCGAGGTCGCCGCGGTTGCGCAGCTTTGTGGCCAGGGCCTCGAACACGACCTTGTCCTGGGTGGTCTGGGCGGCCAGGCAGTAAGCTGTCCTGGGCTCGATCGGAAAAGTTTCCAAAGCCTCGGGGGTTTCGAAGACGTAGGCGCCCGAGGCGGCGTAGGACAACAGACCCTTGACCTCGGGATGGGTCTCCTCGCCGTAGAGCAGCAGCAGGCGGCCGTCGGTGGCGTGTTTGCCGATGAGCGTCTGGGCGCGCTTGACCTTGGGGCAGGTGGCGTCGAGCAGCTTCACCCCGCGCTCGCGCAGCCGCACCTCCACCGGCCGAGGCACGCCGTGGGCGCGGATCACGGCCTTGGCGCCGGCCGGGATGTCGTCGGGCGAGGCGGCGGTGATGACGCCCTTCCGGGCGTACTCCTCGAGCACTTGGGGATTGTGGATGATCGGCCCGAGGATGTAGATCGGTTCGCCCGCGCGCTCGGCCAGCAGGCTGTCGAGCTTGTTCAGGGCCATGTGCACGCCCATGCAGAAGCCGGCGGTTTCGGCCAGGACGACATTCATGTTTCGGTGCTCCTTTCCCGGGGATGTGCGGCCGCCGGGCCATCATGCCCGGCCGCCTGGCCCTACATAATGGCTCGGCGGACGCTTGGCAACGAGAGCGCCTCCCTGGCCGGACTAGGCAACCGTTTGGAAAAAGCGTAGAGGGAAGGGCTTCGTACGTTTTTTCCGTTCAACCCGACCGCCGCGCCCCCGACGTTGGCGCGGGCATGCGACATGACCAGCGAATTCAACATCCAGGCGCTCATCACGAGCCGGCTTTTCGAGACCTGCGAGCTCCATCGGCGCTACGTGAATCCCCGGTTCGTAGGGGTTCTCGAGGCCATCGGCTGCAACCGCCGCATGGACCTGGGCGCGATCCCGGGCCTGCTGGCCGAGGCCCACCGCTTCCCGGCCGCGGCCTGGGAGATGGCCAGGAACCTGGCCCTGCGCACGGCCAGGCACACCTAGGGAAACCATGTCCGGCTTCGAGAACAAGCTCTTCTCCTGGCTCTGGCGGCTGGTTTCCGGCCACCCCCGGGCCATCGTCGGCATCGGGCTCGTGCTGGCCGTGGCCTCGGGCCTGGCCAGTGCCCGCTGGCTTACGCTCGACGCCAACCAGGATTCCCTGGTCTCCCCCGAGGTCCCCTTCCACAAGCGCTACCTGCGCAACATCCAGAACTTCGGCGATCAGGAATATCTTTTCGTGGTCATCAAGACCGGCGGCAGCGAGGAGGGCCAGGCCAAGGCCCGCGACTTCGCCGACGCCATGGCCGCGCGGTTGTCCGCCCGGCCGGACTTGGTCCGGGCCATCCATTACCGGCTCGGGCCGGCCGACCTCGGCCAGGGCGCGCTCCTGTTCGCCAAGCTGCCCGAGGTGGAGAGTCTGAGTCGCATGGTCCAAGCGCTGGCCCCGGCGGTGGACGACTGGCTCGCCCGGCCCGACCTGCCGGCCTTCCTCACGTCCTCCGCGCAGCTCATGTCCGGCGGAGGAGGGGGGCTGGCCACAGCCGGCCCGGAGCTTCTCGCCCCGGCGCTGTCCGCCATGGACGGCTTCCTCGCCGCCATGTCCGAGAGCTTCGGCACCGGCCGCGCGCCGGACAAGCCGCTCATCGACCTGGCCTCGGCCGGCGAGCAGTACTTCTTCGCCGACCAGGGCCGGCTTCTGGTCATGCGCGTCCTGCCGGCCAAGGACTACGGCAAGCTGGACGTGGTCGGACCGTCCTTGGCCTTCGTCCGCCAGTGCCTGGCCGAGACCCGGGCCGAGATCCCGGAGCTTCAGGCCGGGCTCACCGGCCGTCCTGCCCTGCAGGCCGACGAGATGGAGACCACCAATGCGGACATGACCCGGGCCTCCATCGGCGCCTTCCTGCTGGTCGGCACGCTCTACGTCTTCGTCCTGCACGGCCTGCTGCGCGCGGGCTTCGTCAACCTGACCCTGATGGCGGCCATGGCCTGGACCTTCGGCTTCGCCCTCGTCGCCGTGGGCTCGCTGAACCTTCTGTCCATGGTTTTCGCCCTGGTGCTGGTCGGCATCGGCGGCGACTACGGCTCGCACCTGGTCCTGCGCTATGTGGAGGAGACGGAGCGCGGCGGCCGCGTGACCGACTGCGTCAAGGCCGCCCTCATGCACACCGGCCCCGGCGTGCTGACCGGCGCCCTGACCTCGGTCTGCGCCTTCTACGCCGTGCTCGGCTCGGATTTCATCGGCCTGGCCCAGCTCGGCCTCATCGGCGGCACGGGCATCCTCCTGTGCGTCGCGGCCATGCTCACCATGCTGCCGGCGCTCCTACTCCTGGCCGGCCGGAGGCGGCTCTTCCCGGGCAACCTGCCGCGCCTGGGCAGCATGCCCCTCCTGGAGCGCCTGACCTCCCGGCCGGCCATCCTCATCCAGCTCATGATCGTGGCCAGCCTGGCGGCCCTGCCCTGGCTCTTCAAGGTCCGCTTCAACTACAACCTGCTCGAGCTCCAGGCGAGCGGGCTCGAGTCCGTGGCTTACGAGAACGTGCTGGTCAAGGTCGCGGACGAATCCACCTGGTTCGCCATGCTCTCCGCCGACTCCCTGGATCAGGTCGGCGAGCTGACAGAGAGGCTGGAGAAGATGCCGAGCGTGGGCAGGATCGAGTCCATCCTCGACTTCCTGCCCGACCGCCAGGCCGAAAAGGCCGCGCTGCTGAACCCCGCAGGCGAGAGGCTCACCGCCGTGCCGCCTCCGGACGCGACGGTCCGGTCCGTCGACCCCGCCGCCCTGTCCGCGGCCCTGGCGCGGATGACCGAGGCCCTGGAGGGGCTCTCCGAGAAGCTTTTTGCCGCCGGCGCCGGAGCCGAGGTCGTCCGGGTGGAGGCTGCCCTCAAACACCTTTCGGACATAAGCTCCCGCCTGGCCGAGGACCCGGCCTCCGCCGCGCGCCTGACCCCTTTCCAGGCCGCTCTGCAACAGGACCTCTTCGCGGCGCTGACCCGGCTGAAAACCTGGCTCGCGGCCAGGGAGGTCGATCCGCAGAACCTGCCCCCGGCCATCCGCGACCTCTACGTCGGCGCCGACGGAAGCTACCAGCTCAAGGTCTCGCCGAGGGGCAACGTCTGGGACTTCGAGCTGCTCGGCCATTTCGTCGCGGACTTGCGGTCCGTGGACCCGGAGGTCTCGGGCGTGCCCGTGGGCGTCTACGAGTCCTCGCTGCTCATGCACCGGACCTTCCTCTCCGCCGCCCTCCTGACCGTGCTCCTGGTCGCGGCCATCCTCTGGCTCGAGTGCCGCTCGATCTTCCAGGTCGGCCTCACGCTCCTGCCACTCGGCGCGGGCATCCTCTGGCTGCTCGAGCTCATGGGCCTGTTCGGCGTCGACTTCAATCTGGCCAACTTCTTCGCCATCCCCATCCTCATCGCCCTCGGCGTGGACGGCGGGGTGCACTTCCTGCACCGCGCCCGGGAGCTTAAGGGCGGCTACGGCCTGTTCCTGACCTCCACGCCCACGGCCGTCGCCTTGAGCTTCGCCACGACCATGATCGGCTTCGGCGGGCTTCTTTTCGCCCACCACCGGGGGCTCGCCTCCCTCGGCTGGGTCATGATCCTCGGCTCGGGCACCTGCCTGGCCGCCTGCCTGCTCGTTCTTCCGGCTGTTCTCAAATGGATCAAATACAGGTAGGGTGCGCGCATGCGACGACTTCTCGTCCTGTGCCTGGTCGCGGCCTTCGCGGCTCTGGCCGTACGCCCGGCCGCGGCCCTGACCTTCGCCGTCATCCAGCCGGGCCAGCCCGGCAGCCCGGCCGAGGCCCGGCCGGTCATGGACGCGCTGGCCGCCTATCTGTCCGGCAAGCTCAAGGTCCCGGTCACGGCCCAGTATGCCAACGACCTTGACGGCACCACGCAGCTCCTGGCCACGCACCCCGACTGCGGCATCGTCGGTTTGAGCTTCTTCGTCGAGCAGGCCAAGGCCTTGCAGCTGACCCCGATCGCCGCCACCCGGCCCGGCGGCGCGGCCAGGGACATCTGGCGCCTGCTGGCCCCGGCCGGGGTCACGGACGCCTCGGCCCTCAACGGCGAGGTCGCCGGGACCATGCTCTACTATCCCAAAGCCGCTGCCTGCCTGCTTCTGGGACGTGCCGCGGGCACGCTGCCCTTCGCCCTGGTCGGCACGAACAACCCGCTACGCGCGCTCAGGAACGTGCCCAAGGGCAAGCAGGCCGGCGTGGTCCTCGACCGGCCGCAATTCAAGGCGGCCAAGGTCCTGCCCGTGCTCGCCGAGTGCACGGTTGTCGCCGAGCGCGAGGTGCCGACCAGCCCGGTGGTCCGCTTCGGCCCGGCCACGCCAGAAAGCGCGCAGCTGGCCGCCGTGCTCACGGCCATGCAAACCGACCCCGAGGCGGCCGACCTGCTTACTCTTCTGCAGACCGACGGCTTCGGCCCGGTCGACCCGGATCTTGCCGCCCTGGCCATGGAGCCCGGCAGTGAAAGCTGCCCTCGCTAGCCTGTTCGCGCTCCTGGTGCTGGCCGGTTGCGCAGCGGTGCAAACCCCGCCGCCGGCCCCGTCCGCCGCCGTGACCGTGACCGATCCGCTCTTTCCCGGTGGCTTCTTCCTCTGGGCACCGTACACCCGGGCCGAGGCCGAGTCCTTGGCCGCTCACGCCGCCGATTCTCCCCAGGAGGCCCTTGAAGCCGCCGGCTGCTACGCGACCCTGGCCGCAACCTCCGTCGACCCGGCACAGAAGGGTCCCCTGGCCGAGGCCGGCCGGAAACTGGCCCTCGACGTCGCATCCGCCCATCCGGACAGCGCCCTGGCCCATTACCTCGCCGCCGCCCTGACCGGCTACGCCGCCGAGAGCACGCCGCTTGCAGGCCTCTCGTTGGTGCCCGTGATCGAGCGCGAGGGCGCGGCCGCCGCCAGGCTGAATCCGGCCCTGGACCATGCCGGCCCGGAGCGCCTGCTCGGACTCCTCTACCTGCGCGCCCCGGGCATTCCGCTCAGCGTCGGCGACTCGGCCAAGGCCGTGGACCATCTGGAGCGGGCCGTGAGCCTCGCCCCGGATTTCGCCGAGAACCGCCTCGGATTGGCCGAGGCCCTGCTGGTCGAAGAGGAACCGGAGCGGGCCTGCACCGAGCTGGCCGCCGGACTAGGCCTCCTGACCCCGTCCTGCCCCGGCTCCAGCCAGCTTCCCAGGGCCGCGGCCCTGCTCAAAACACTCTGCGGCCAGACCGCCAAACCGTAACGTCACGCAAAGGATTGCCAACCGTGGGTATCCCCGCCATTCAGCAAGCGACCATCGGCGCCTATGTCATGAAGCAGTTGCTCAAGCGCAACCGCCGTTATCCCCTGGTGCTCATGCTCGAGCCCCTGTTCCGCTGCAATCTGCGCTGCAAGGGCTGCGGCAAGATCGCCCAGCCCGAGGAGACGCTTAGGCGCCAGCTCTCGGTGGAGGAATGCGTGGCCGCGGCCGAGGAGTGCGGCGCGCCGGTCGTCTCCATCCCCGGCGGCGAGCCGCTCCTGCACCCGGACATCGTGCGCATCGTCGCCGAGCTGACCAGGCGCAAGAAGTTCGTCTACCTCTGCACCAACGCCCAGCTTCTGGAGAAGCGCATCCAGGAGTTCACGCCCTCGCCGTACTTAAGCTTCAACGTCCACCTGGACGGCCTGAAGGAGCGCCACGACCTCATGGTCTGCAAGGACGGCGCCTTCGACAAGGCCATCCTGGCCATCCGGCTGCTCGTCTCCAAGGGCTTCCGCGTGACCACCAACACCACCTTCTTCGGCGGCGAGACGCCCGAGAACGCCGCCCGCTTCCTGGATTTCCTGTCCTCCCTCGGGGTCGAGGGCATGACCGTGGCCCCGGGCTTCAGCTACGAGGAGGCCGCGGACCAGGACGCCTTCCTCGACCGCGCCCGGGCCGTGGCCCTCTTCCGCGGCATCCTGGCCAAGGCCCGCGAGCACAAATGGAAGTTCAACCACTCGAGCCTCTACCTCGACTTTCTCGCCGGCAACCAGGCCTACGCCTGTACCCCCTGGGGCAACCCGACCTACAACCTCTTCGGCTGGCAGAAACCCTGCTACCTGATCGAGGACGGCCACGCCGGCTCCTACCGCCAGCTCATGGAGGAAACCGACTGGAACCGCTACGGCCCCGGCCGCGACCCCCGCTGCGCCGACTGCATGGTCCACTGCGGCTACGAGCCCACCGCCGTGGTCGACGCCGTGACCAGCCCCTTGAAAGCCCTGCGCGTGTCCTTGCGCGGGCCGGGACGATAAGGGCGGATAGGGGCGGAGACGGGAGGGAGGAGGCGTAAAAAGTGCCTCCGGCGGCCGGGGGCCGAGGGCCCCCGGACCCCCGATTTCGGCCGGGAATTTCGAGCCGGCGGCCAAAGCCCCACCGTCTCGAAATTCCCGGCCGACTGGCCCGTTTGAAGCAGGTTGGGTGCCCTGAAGGGGCCGGCAGGAGGGATTCAAGCGGCCTTGGGGGGCGGTCTGTGATCCGCGCCCGGCCTTCATCCTTACCGGTTGTCTTTCGCTTTTCGATCGCTCCCCACCGACTGTCGTCCAGCCCGATGATCGACCCATCGGCCCCGCACTCCCCTCGCGTAGCGCCCAAAGTTTTCGGGAAAGGGGATGGGGGTCCGGGGGAAGGGGGAAACCCCTTTTTCAAAAGGGGTTTCCCCCTTCCCCCGGTTCCTCTTACGGTTCCAGTCTCTGGTCTTC
Source organism: Desulfovibrio sp. UBA6079 (assembly GCA_002428705.1). Lineage (GTDB taxonomy): Bacteria > Desulfobacterota > Desulfovibrionia > Desulfovibrionales > Desulfovibrionaceae > UBA6079. Next base: position 135,076 of record DIXN01000064.1, on the reverse strand, counting down.
GGATCTGGCGGCCAGGGCCAGGCGCAGGGCGGCGATGACGTCCTGGACGCTGAAGGGGCTTTTCAGGTCGGCCACGACCTTGTCGCGGTAGGAGGGCGGCCGGGGCACGGGCTTGAGCGCCGTGTCGATGAGCACCACCGGCGTGCCGTTGGCTTCGCTCATCATCCGGTCCAGGCTCTGGGGGGATTCGTCGCGGCAGACCAGGGCCGCCGCGAACTGGGAGAAATCCGGAGCCCGGCCGGTGTCGGACACGGGCAGGGCCACTGGCTTGAGGCCGGCCTCGCTGGCCAGGTCGGACAAAAGCTCGCGCATGGAGGGCGAGGCGCAGAGGATGAGCAGCGGCGGCGGCCGGTCCTGCTCCTTGACTGGTTGGGCGGACGGAGAACCCTCGGCGGGCTGGGGGGCGGTCAGGCGCAGCTTCAGCCAGGCCAGGCCGGAAGAGAGGGTCTTGGCCACGGCCGCCAGCTCCTTGCGGCTGCTGATTCCGGGCAGACCGCCGGTCAGCTCTTCCAGTTCGGCCAGCGTCCTCAGGACCTCGGGCGAGACGGCGGACTGGGGAGGAGCTTCGGCCCGGACCTCGGTTGGGCGCTCTGCCGGGGGGCCGCCGGGTGCATGCTCGAGCTGCAGGCGGACGGCAGTATTGTCCAGGAACTCCGCCGGGGCCACCCGGCGGCCTTCGCCCGGGTTCAGGCGCAGCTCAAGCGCGGTGGCGATGCGGCCGATGGCCCAGGCGGCCAGGCTGTCCGGCACGGCCTCGTTCAGGGGCTGCTGGGCGGCTGCAGCCCGGGCCATGGCCTTGTCGTCGGGCACCCAGCCGAGGAAGGAGCAGTTGAGCTTCAGGTAGCGTTGGGCCGTGGCCGCGATCTTGTCGAAGACCTGGCGCGCTCTGGCCTCGCTCGGCACGCGGTTCATGAGCACCAGCGGCGGCCACCACAGCCCGTGCTCCTTCAGGACTTTGATCAGGGCGTAGGCGTCGGTGATGGAGGTGGCCTCGGGCGTGACCACGACGATGATCTCCCGGGCGGCCAGGCAGAGGGACATGACCTGGGAGCTGATGCCCGGCGAGTTGTCCACCAGCAGGTAGTCGTAGGCCGAGAATTTGGCGAACTCGCGGATGAGCCGGCTGCGCTTCTCGCGGGTCAGCTCGGCCAGGCGCGAGACGCCGGACGCCCCGGAGACGAGGTCCACGTTGGCGGCTACCGGGGTGACGGCCTTTTCCAGGGGCAGGCCGGCAAAAAGCACATCCTCCAAGGTATGCTCGGGAGCGAGCCCCAGGAGCACGTCCACGTTGGACAGGCCGAGGTCGGCGTCGAGCAGGCAGACCCGGCGGCCGAGCGCGGCCAGGGCAAAGGCCAGGTTGACGGCCAGGGAGGTCTTGCCCACACCGCCCTTGCCGCTGGCCACGGCGATGATCCGGGTGGAGCCCGGCGGGCTCACGGCCGGCCTCGCGCGGCCAGGACCTCGCGCACCTGGCCGATCAGGTTGTCGATCTGGAAGGGCTTGCGCAGGCAGCGCACGGCGCCGAGGCTCATGGCCTGCTCCATCTCCTTCTTGCTGGCCAGGCCGGTCAGGACGATGACCGGCAGCTCGGGCGAGCGAGCTTTCACCCGGGAGAGGAGCGCCAGGCCGTCCAGGCCCGGCATGCGGATGTCCACCAGCAGCAGGCGGTAGTCGGTGCGCACGAGCTTGGCCAGGGCCTCGTTGCCGTCGCCCGCGGTCTCGACCGCAAAGCCGGCGGCGCCCAGGGACTCGGCCAGGATGTCGCGGATGTGTTTCTCGTCGTCGACCACCAGGATGGCCTGGCTTGAATTGCGCTCCTCGGCCGAGTCGGCCTTGGCCTTGTGCGCCGCCGCGGGCTCGACCGGCAGGCGCACGCGCATGTCCGTGCCCTTGCCGGGCGCGCTTTTGACCTGGATGTCGCCGCCGTGGGCGGTGATGATGGCGTGGGAGGTGGACAGCCCGAGTCCGGTGCCCTTGCCTTCCTCCTTGGTGGTGAAGAAGGGGTCGAAGATGCGGGTCACGTTCTCCGGCGGGATGCCCACGCCGCTGTCGGCCACGTTGACGACCACCCGGGTGCCTTCGGCGTCGGCCCTGGTGGTCACGGTCAGGCGACCGCCGGAGAGCTCCATGGCGTGCTCGGCGTTGATGAACAGGTTCAGGAAGACCTGCTCCAGCTGGCTCTGGTCGCCCATCACCCGCGGCAGCTCCGGATCGAGGTCCTTGGCCAGCTCGATGTTCAGCTTGGTCAGGCCGCCCTGGATGAGGCTCAAGGTCTTGTCCAGGGCCGCGTTCACGTCGACCAGCTCGAAGCGCGGCGGGGCCGGCCGGGCAAAATCCATGAGGCTGGCCAGGATGGCGCTGATGCGCTCGATCTGCTCCATCATCTGCTTCAGGCTCTTCTTCTTCTTCTGATCCTCTTCCTTCAGCTCCAGGAGCTGAGCCCGAGCGTAGACGATGGCCAGGGGGTTGTTGATCTCGTGGGCCGCGCCCGCGGCCAGTTGGCCCACGGCGGCCAGGCGCTCGGTCTGCAGGAGCTTGCGGTTGGCTTCCTTGACCTGGTGCACGGCCGAGGACAGGCACTCGCTGCGGCTCTCCAGCTTGGCCTGGGTCGAAAGGCGGCGCAGAGTGGAGGCGATGAGCGCGCCGAGCTGGGGCAGGCCGGCCAGCTCGCCGGCGGCGCCGGCAGCTCCGGCGATCGGGTCGGCTTCCAGGCGGAAGATGATCTCGCCGACGAAATGCTGCCCGGCCATGAGCGGCAGGATGGACATGGGCTGATGGTAGCCGAGGCCCCGGGCCACGGTTTCGGCCAGGTGCTTGGGCGGCAGGCGCTTGGGCAGGGCGGAGAGCGGTCCGGCGAAGGACTCGGGCAGGTCGGCAAGATCCTCGTCCAACGGGGAGAAGTCCGCGCCCAGCCGGCAGCGCACCGGACGGATGGCGCCGTTCAGGTAGATGAGCCCGGTGATCTCGCCGCAATCAGGGTCCAGGCGGTAGCCGAAGGCCTCGCGCACGTTGAAAAATTCGCGCAGCACGACCACGGCGCCTTCCATGACCTCCAGGACGTCGCCGGCTTCGGTCAGGGTGACGGCCGCCCGGCCCAGGGCCGACAGCGCGTGGTTGGCCGCGGCTGTGATCGCGCGCTCACGCTCGAGCTCCAGGTTGAAGCCGGCCAGCTTGGAGTTGGCCCGTTGCAGGGCCTCGAAGTAGAAGATGGCCGCGTCGTTCTCCAGGTCGAAGATGTCGGCCCGCTCGGCGTAGCGCTTGCCGATCTGCGGCTGGATCGCAGCCAGGTCGTCCGCGCCGAGTTTCAGCCGCTCGGCCAGGTTCAGGAGCTGGTCCTCGGGCACGGGCAGCACGAAATCGGACATGATCTGGTGGGCCATCAGATCGGCCAGGGCGACGATGACCACCAGTTGATCGTCCGAGGTCAGGGCGCCGAGCGCCTCGGGCGGCAGGTGATGGAGCCAGACGGCGCTGTGCATGGACGGCGGCAGACCCCATTTCTGGACCAGCCACTTGCCGACCAGGCTGTGGTCCAGGCCGAGCAGGTGCTGCTCGAGGTCGAGGCTGGCCTGCGGGCTCTCCGGGTTCAGGGCCAGAAGGCGATCGTATTCCTCGCCGAGCACGGAGAGCATGGCCAGCTTGCCGCAGTCGTGGATGAGGCCGGCAACGAAGGCCGCGTTCTTCAGCTGCGGGGCGGCTCGCTCGGCCAGGAGCTGGGCGGTCACCGCTGCGGCCAGGGAATGCTTCCAGAGGCGCAGAACCTGGGGATCGCTCTTGTCTGCGGTGCGTTGCAGGCCGGCGCGAATGGTCAGCGAGAGCATGACGTTGACCAGGGTGGTCAGGCCAAGGGCCGCGGTGGCCTGCTCCACGGTGGTGATCGCCTCGCGGTAGCCGTAGGCGGCGGAATTGGCCAGCTTGAGGACTTTCAGCGCGATGGCCTGGTCGGATTCGACCAGGCGGCTGATGTTCCCGAAGTCGGTGGAGTCCTGCAGGGCCTGGGAGATGATCTTGGTGGCCACGGACGGCGGGGAGGGGAGCTCCTGGACTCGGCGGACGATGTCCTGGACGTCACGGGCTTGGCGGGCAAGCGGAGAGGCGGGTACGCTCGGCATGGGCCGCGTCGCTCCTTGGTTCTGACTCTGCGATGCTTGTGCGTGGATACGGCATTTGTCCACAAAATGCAAAGCCCGCAGCCCGCGCCTTCAGAAGCTGGCGCATGCCGGGTCGTGCGACGCCGTGAACCGGATGCCGTGCCGCAGGCCATGGTCTGCAACCTGTTGAACGAAAAGTGCAATGCCATGTTGCGCGGCCGATACAGCCCTGCGCGCGGATGCGAAACGTGCGGCCGGATGCTCCGTGGTCCGGAAATATGTCAGTGCAACTCGCCCAGCCGGAAGAGATATCTGGACAAACTGGCGTCTATCCGCTAAGTCAGCCCACAGGCCGAAAGGATAACCCGCATGGACGCCGGGAGGGGGGTGCCTTTGCCGTTGGCCGTACACGAGCCCAGGGAGGGAGCCCGGGTGCTCTTGGTGGACGATGAGCCCGAGTTGCTCGACGTCTTCCGGGAGGCCATCGAGGACTCGGGACTGACGGTCCAGACCGCCACCAACGGGCGGGAGGGCTTGCGCATTCTCGAATCCCAGCCAGTGGATCTGGTCATCACCGATCTGCGCATGCCGCTGCTCGGCGGGCTCGACCTCATGCGCGCCATCACCGAGCGCAAACTCGACGTCGACGTCATTTTCCTCACCGGCTACGGCACGGTGCAGAACGCAGTGGAGTGCATGCGCCTGGGCGCGGTGGACTACCTGCTGAAACCCGTGGACATCCTCGCCCTCACGGCCAAGATCGACAAGATCCTGGCCGAGCGCAAGTTGCGGGCCGAACGCCAGGGCTTCAGCAACCTGAAGCGCATGGTCAACTTGTCCTCGGCCCTGACCAGCCAGGAGGACCCGCGCGCCCTGGTCAAGGAGTACCTGGCCCAGATACGCTCGGCCTTCGCCCCGGACGGGCTGGCCCTCTTCCTCCTCTCCGAGAACGGCGGCGGGCTCGAGACCAAGGTCTTGAGCGGCCAGATTTTCCAGGGCAGCCAGATGGGCGATCTGCTGAAGCTCATCTCCGGCCGCCTGCTCGAGCGCGGCAAGCCCAAGCTCCTCGACCCCATCACCCTGGACCAGGCCCGGGCCAGCGGCCGCAACGTGCCCCTGGAGCTCGCCGGCATGTCGGTGCTCATCGCGCCGGTGGCCAGCGGCGGGCACAAGACCGGCGCCGTGGTCGTGGCCCGCGGTCCCGACCGGCCGGTCTACACCCTGGAAAACCTCCAGCTGCTGACCGTGTTCTCGGCCCACGCCGCGGCCGCGCTGGAATCGTTGCGCGTCTGCCGCCGCCTGACCGACATCACCGTGGACATCATCACCTCCTACGTCAGCGCGGTGGAGGCCAAGGATTTCTATACCAAGGGCCATTCGGAGCGGGTCTGCGCCTACGCCGGGCTGCTCGGCGCCGAGCTCGGGCTCGAGCGGCGCGACGTGGAGCTCTTGCGCAACGCGAGCATCCTCCACGACATCGGCAAGATCGGCATCCCCGACCGTATCCTGAACAAGCCGAGCGCCCTGACCTTCGACGAATACCAGATCATGAAGCAGCACCCGGTCACCGGCCGGGACATCGTCTCCCGGGTCAAGGAGCTGAACCCCACGCTGCCCCTCATCTACCACCACCACGAGCGCTTCGACGGCGGCGGCTATCCCGGCGGGCTCGCGGGCGAGGCCATCCCCTTCCTGGTGCGCATCCTGAGCGTGGTCGACGGCTTCGAGGCCATGGTCTCGGACCGGGCCTACCACCAGGCGAGAGGCCTGGACGAGGCCAGGGCCGAGCTTCTGTCCGGCGCCGGCAGCCAATGGGATCCGCAGGTGGTCAAGGCCTGGCTCACGGTCATCGAGCGCCAGGACGTGATCCGTCGGACGTTCGCCTCGCCCTTCTGCGTGGCTTCGCTGCCCTCGCCCCGGATCGCGGGCGTAAAGGGCGTGAACTAGCCCGCCGCCGACACCTCGGCTCGATACAAAGCAAGAAGCTGCCATGAAGGGGGGGGACGTTCCTGGCAACAGGCGCGGGCCTCGCCCAAGATCAGGTCGTTTTTCGCAGTCGGTCGACGTCCAGCGGCTGGCCGCGCTCCGGGGCCGGCACAAGGGCCAGCGCACGTTGCGTACACCGCGACAGGCAGACGCCGCAGCCCATGCAGAGCCCCGCGTCAACTCTCACCGTCTCTTCATCCTCCGCCAGCGACAGGGCGCCGAAGGGGCAGGCCGCCACGCAGGCGCCGCAGGCCACGCAGGCCTCCGCGTCCGGCCGACAGACGTAGCCGGAGGAGCCGAGCATGGGAATGCCGTTCCGGTGTGCGCTCATGGCTCCGCAGCAGCACGGGCAGCAGTTGCAGATGGCGTAGAAGCGCCCGAGCATGGCGTCCTTGAAGAAGGCGTGGTGCACGTGGCCGCGCCTGTCCTCGGCCTCCAGAATGGCCACGGCCTCGGCCGCCTCGATGCGCCGGGAGCGGCCCGGATGGTGGTCGAGGATCATGGAGACGAACGGCTCGCCCACAATGAGGCAGACGGATAACGGCAGGCAGGGATTCGGCGCCGCGGACCGGCAGGGGCAATCGAGGACCGCGACGGAAGCGGGATTCTCGAGCACCAGCTCGCGGGCCTTGGCGTAGGGGATGACGACCTCGGGCAGGGTCGCGGTCAGGTCCCGGTTCACGGTGATGAGCTTTTGGGCCGCGTCGAGGGGCAAGGCCTTGCCGTGGTAGGCGTCGGCGAAGGCCCGGGCGAAGCTCTTGCCGCCCGGCCGGCGAGGGAGAAGCCTCCCGAGGGCACGGGCCAGCGGTTCGAGCCAGGGCGAGGTTTTGTGTTGGCCTTTGGCCAGGGCGATGTAGAGGTAGCACCAGCGGATGTAGACGTAGCCGTGCAGCCGCTCGAACAGGGTCATGCCCCGGCCGCGGGCAGCTTTGAGATAGGCCCGCGTGGAGGGCTTGGAGGAGAAGGGCAGGCGCATGGCCCTGTCCTACGCGTAAATCTGCCTTGCGGGCAAGAGGCCGCGAAGGGGCGAGGCCGGGGCCGCGGCTAGAATTCGACGATGGCCTCCTGCATTTTTGCGATCACGTAGTTCTTGCGCGCCTCCTCGTCCTTTGCCTCCTCCGGGATGTTTTTTTTCGGGAAAATGTAGATGACCATCTGATTTTTGTTTTCATCAGGATAGTAGTAGGTATAGATTAAGTAATAGGGAGCCTCGTCAATTTCTTTTTGCGCGAGGATGGCTCTGTATTGGTGTCCTCCGAGAGTCAGGTAGAAATCTTCTTTTTGCTGCGTGTAGTACCACCTGTCGGGAAGAGTGGAAAAGACCAGCATGATGGCCGCTGGCAGGGCATCGAGGTTTTTGTACCGGAAGGTGGTCATGACCACATCCTCGTCGGTGGTTATGCTCAAAAGGTCACTGCTCGAGACATAGGACGATTTATCGTCCGATTTATAGAATTCGTAATTGCTGGCAATGGTCACATCGCGGAAGCTGCGATAGGAGACCACGTTGTTATCCACGGTCGGCAGCACCTTGCCGGAGGTGGCGCAGGCGGCGCAGGCCAGGAGTAGCAGAACGCAGGCAGTCGTGAGACGCATGGCGGATCCTCGCTGGAGGTTGTTGTAAAACATTTCAGATAATTTGCCTGTCAAAGCGGGTAGCATGTGGCCGGTATGCGATCAAGCACGTTTTTGGGGCAAGGCGATGTCGTGGTTGCCGTCTTCTCGTAGGCCAGGCTGTATTTTCTGTAATTCCGCGGGGTTCTCGATGAAAAAAAAGAGGCCCGGGCGGGCGCCCGGGTCTCTGGAAAATCGTGGCGGAGAGGGTGGGATTCGAACCCACGTGCCGGTTATTAGCCGACAACTCGATTTCGAGTCGAGCCCGTTGCGACCACTTCGGTACCTCTCCGCACTGACCTAGTGGGGAATGGCCTAGTACCTGTCAATGCGCCCGGCGTCAAGAGGGCAGGGCGGCTCCTCGCCCGCCGCGCTGCGGCGGTTGCGGAAGAAATCGGACAGGAGCGCGCCGCAGGCCTCGGCTTTCACCCCGCCCACGGTCCAGAAGCGGTGGTTGAGGAAGGGCAGAGCCGGGCCGTCGAGGCAGGAGGAGAGCGCCCCGGACTTGGGGTCGGCGGCGCCGAAAACCACCCCGGCCAGCCGGGCCTGGACGATTGCGCCCAGGCACATGAGGCAGGGCTCCAGGGTGACCACGAGCACGGCACCTACCAGGCGGTAGTTTCCGGCCGCGGCGCAGGCCCGGCGGATGGCCAGTATCTCGGCGTGAGCCGTGGGGTCGCTTGCCCCGATGGGCGCGTTGTGGGCCGCGGCCAGGACCACGCCCTTGTCCGAGACGAGCAGCGCGCCCACCGGCACTTCGCCCCGGCTTTGCGCCGAACGGGCCTCGGCCAGCGCCTGGTCCATGGCCGCCTCGAAGCTGGCAAAGCCCGGCAGGGCGGGCGGGGGCTGCGGGATCTCGGCCATGGGGCGCGCTAGTCTCCGCGCAGGTAGCGGACGCCGTTCTCGATGAGCGTCACGCCCAGTGGCGCGCTTTCGCCCCGGGTCCAGGCCGGGTGGTTGGTCGGGTGGTTGAAGGCCTCGGGGTGGGGCATGAGCCCGAGAATGCGCCCCGTCGGGTCGCTCAGCCCGGCGATGCCCAGGGGCGAGCCGTTGGGGTTGTAAGGATAGTCCTGGGTCGGCCGGCCGGTCTCGGGATGGACGTACTGCAGGGCCACGTGGTTGTCGGCCACCAGGCGGGCAAGCCCCGCCTCGTCGCCGGCCACGAGTTTTCCCTCGCCGTGGCGCACGGGCAGGTACAACGTGTCGATCCCTTTGGTGAAGACGCAGGGGCTCTCCGGGTTGGCCTTGAGCCAGACCCAGCGGTCCTCGAAGCGGCCGGAGTCGTTGTTGGACAGGGAGACCTGGCGCTCGAAATAGGCCCCGCCGGCGGCCGGCAGCAGGCCGAGCTTGACCAGCAGCTGGAAGCCGTTGCAAATGCCGAGAATCAGCCCGCCGGCGTTGAAGAAGGCCTTGAGCTCGTCGAAGATGGGCTCGCCGGCCTTGGTCCTGGCGTACTTCCAGCGCAGAGCCGCGGCCTGGGCCGCGCCCAGGTCGTCGCCGTCGAGGAAGCCGCCGGGGAAGATGAGGAAATTGGCCTCGGTGAGCCGCACGCGGCCGGCCACGAGGTCGGAGAAGAAGACCACGGAAACTTCGTCGGCCCCGACCTGCCTGGCGGCATGGGCCGATTCCCGATCGCAGTTGGTGCCGTAGCCGGTGATGACCAGAACCTTGACCAAAGGCACGCGCGCCTCCTTACCTTGACAAGGGATGGACCCGCGCCTAGGCTTACGCGCGGATTCGGGCAGACCATATGAAGACCCTCGGTCGGCGTCAACCGGCGCCGGCTGTTTTCCCTTGGAAAAACAATTTCGAGCGGATATGTACATGCGGTTGCGCGACGGGGCTCTGGAGACCGAGCCGTCGTGCCGCCAGCGCACGGCGTTTGCGTGAACGAAATACTTGTGGGAGCGTCATGAAGACCAAGTTCATATTCATCACCGGCGGGGTCCTCTCGTCCCTGGGCAAAGGTCTGGCCGCGGCCTCGATCGGCGCGCTGCTCAATGCCCGGGGACTCAAATGCACCATCCAGAAGCTCGATCCCTACATCAACGTCGACCCCGGAACCATGAACCCCTTCCAGCACGGCGAGGTCTTCGTCACCGAGGACGGCGCCGAGACCGACCTCGACCTCGGCCACTACGAGCGCTTTCTCGGCATCCACATGAGCCAGAAGAACAACCTGACCTCGGGCTCCATCTACAACCGGGTCATCAACAAGGAACGCCGCGGCGACTACCTGGGCGGCACGGTCCAGGTCATCCCGCACATCACCGACGAGATCAAGAACTCGGTGCGCGGCCTGGTCAGCGACGAGGACGTGGCCATCATCGAGATCGGCGGCACGGTCGGCGACATCGAGGGCCAGCCCTTCCTGGAGGCCATCCGCCAGCTGCGCGGCGACCTCGGCAAGGAGAACGTGCTCTACATCCACCTGACGCTCGTGCCCTACATCCGGGCCGCCGGGGAGCTGAAGACCAAGCCGACCCAGCATTCGGTCAAGGAGCTGCGCTCCATCGGCATCCAGCCCGACATCATCCTCTGCCGCTCGGAGAAGTCGCTTTCCCCGGAGATCAAGGCCAAGATCGCGCTCTTCTGCGACGTGGACAAGGACGCCGTGTTCTCGGCCGTGGATGTGGACAGCATCTACAAGGTGCCGCTCTCGTTCTACCACGAAGGCGTGGACCAGAAGATCGCCATCCTGCTGCGGCTGCCGGCCAAGAACGCCGAGCTGGCCTCCTGGGAGAACCTGGTCGCCAAGCTCGACCACCCCAAGGGCACGGTGTCCATCGGCATCGTCGGCAAGTACGTGGACCTGCGCGAGGCCTACAAGAGCCTGCACGAGGCGCTCGTCCACGGCGGCGTGGCCAACGACGTGGCCGTGAACCTGGTCTACGTCAATTCCGAGGAGATCGGCCCCGGCAACGTCGAGACCCGGCTGAAGGGCCTGGACGGCATCCTGGTTCCCGGCGGCTTCGGCTCGCGCGGCATCGCCGGAAAGATCGAGGCCATCCGCTACGCCCGGGTGAACAAGGTTCCCTTCTTCGGCATCTGCCTCGGCATGCAGTGCGCCTGCATTGAGGCCGCCCGCCACCTGCTCGACCTGCCCGAGGCCGATTCCGAGGAGTTCCGTTTCGACACGCCCGAGCCGGTCATCTACCTCATGACCGAATGGTTCGACTTCCGCAGCGGCTCGGTCCAGCACCGGGACAAGAACTGCGATATGGGCGGGACCATGCGCCTGGGCAGCTACCCCTGCGTGATCAGCGAGCAGACCAAGGCCTTTACGGCCTACGGCCAGGCGCAGATCTCCGAGCGCCACCGCCACCGCTACGAGTTCAACAAGAAGTATTACGAGCGTTTCAAGGAGGCCGGCTACGTCTTCTCCGGCCTGTCCCCGGACGCAGAGCTGGTGGAGATCGTGGAGCTCACGGACCATCCCTGGTTCCTGGGCTGCCAGTTCCACCCGGAGTTCAAGTCCAACCCCATGCGCCCGCATCCGCTCTTCCGCGAGTTCATCAAGGCCGCCAAGACGCAAAAGGCGGGCGGCTGAAACCTTGAGCCCCGCCATGCCCATACCCGCCGCCGCCGAACTCCATGCGCTCTCCCGCAGCAGGCCGTTCGTCATCGCCGGCCCCTGCGCGCTCGAAAGCCGGGAACTGGCCATGGAAGTGGCCGCCGAGCTGGCCGGTCTGTCCCGCAAGTTGGACCTGCCGATCGTCTTCAAGAGTTCCTTCGACAAGGCCAATCGCACCAGCCTGACAAGCTTCCGCGGCCCCGGGATGGCCACCGGGCTCACCTGGCTGGCCGAGGTCCGCGAGACCCACGGCCTGCCGGTCGTCACCGACATCCACGCCCCGGAGCAGGCCAGACCCGTGGCCGAGGTGGCCGACGTTTTGCAGATTCCGGCCTTCCTCTGCCGCCAGACCGATCTTCTGGCCGCCGCCGCCGCCACCGGCCGGGTGGTCAACGTGAAGAAGGGCCAGTTCCTCGCGCCCTGGGACATGGGCCAGGTGGTTTCCAAGCTGGCCGGCTCCGGCCCGGGCCGCATCTGGCTGACCGAGCGCGGCGCCACCTTCGGCTACAACAACCTGGTGGTCGACTTCCGCTCGCTGTCCATCATGGCCGGCTTCGGCCACCCCGTGGTCTTCGACGCCACCCATTCGGTGCAATTGCCGGGCGGGCAAGGCACAGCCTCGGGCGGCCAGCGCGAGTTCGTGCCGCTGCTGGCCCGTGCCGCGGTCGCCGCCGGCTCCTCGGGCGTCTTCCTGGAGGTCCATCCCGACCCGGAGCGGGCGCTGTGCGACGGCCCCAACAGCTGGCCGCTGGGAAAGCTCGAGGCCCTGCTCCTGGACCTTAAGGACCTCTGGAAGGTGGCCCGTGCCTACCGAGCTTGAGCGCCTGGCCGCCAAGGTGCGCATCCTCTTCCTCGACGTGGACGGGGTGCTGACCGACGGCGGGCTCTACTACGACGTCGAGGGCCGGATCATGAAGCGCTTCGACGTGAAGGACGGCCTGGGCATCAAGACGGCCCAGAAGGCCGGGCTCGAGATCGTGGTCCTGACCGGACTCGACCATGCCGGCGTGGCCGAGCGCGTGCGCGAGCTCGGCATCACCGAGTACGTGGCCGGCCGGCACAGGAAGTCGCCGCTGGTCGAGGACGTGCTGGCGCGACGGGGGCTTACGCCCGAGGAGGCTGCCTATCTCGGCGACGACTGGGTGGACGCCGGGCCCATGGGCCTGGTCGGCCTGCCCATGGCCGTGGCCGATGCCGTGCCGGAAATAAAGGCCCTGGCCCGCTACACCACCACCCGGCCCGGAGGCCGCGGGGCGGTGCGCGAGGCCATCGCTTTCATCTTGAGCGCCCAGGGACGTTACGCCGGGCTCTTTGCGCACTGGACCGGAGCGTGACCAGGAAGCTTTCCCTGGCCCTTCTGGCCCTGGCCCTGGCCGCGGGCGTCGGGCTCTGGGGCTGGTCGATCCTGCGCAAGGAGACCGCACCGCTGGCCGAGCTGATCAAGGAGATCCCGGCCAACGTGGACATCGACATCTCGGCCCGGGGCGTGACCCTGTCCCAGGGCGCGGAGGGGCGCAAGGACTGGCAGCTGACCGCGAACTCGGCCAGCTACAACCAGGAGACCAACCAGGCGAGCGTCATCGAGCCGCGGATCACCTATTTCCCCAAGGACGACGGCGCGCCGGTCAAGGTCAGCGCGCCCTCGGGTCTGGTAGACCAGGCCGCCAACGCGGTCAGGCTGGGGCCGGATGTGGCCATCGACTGGCAGGAGTTGTCCATCCGCGGACGGGAACTGTCCTACCTCGGCGCGAACCGCACCCTGGTCCTGTCCGGCGAGGTCGTGGCCCGTCGCGGGGAGTCGCAGCTGGACGCACCGCAGATCACCATCAATCTGGACACCAAAGAGTTGTCCGCCGGCAGCCCGGTCCGCTTCACGACCCTGACGCCGGCCTTTGGAAGAGAGAAGGGAGGCGCCAAGTGAGACGCGCATGGCTCGTTCTGGCTATCTGCCTGACCGTCGCGACCGTCGCGACCGCCGCAACCGAGGCCTTCGCCGCCGAGGAGAAGACCGTGCCCACGGCCATCACCGCCGACCGCCTGACCTACGGCCTGGACGGCGGCCAAGTGGTGTTCCAGGGCCAGGTGCACGTGGTCCGGCCGGACCTCGAGATCTGGTCCGACAAGATGACCGCGGTCCTGGCCCAGGCCAAGGACAAGAAAAAGGACAAGGCCCAGGCCGAGGCCCCCGATTCACTGGACATGGGCGCCGGCGGCATCGAGCGCATCGTGGCCACCGGCGGCGTGCGCATGCGCTACCAGGGCAAGGAGGCGACCTGCGCCAAGGCCACGCTGTACATGGACCAGGGACTTCTCGAGCTCGAGGGCGATCCCGTGATCCGCGACGGCGCCAACAGCATCAAGGGCCAGATCATCCGCCTCTACCTGAAGGACAACCGCAGCGAGGTGGTCGGCGGCGGCAACAGCCGGGTGGAGGCCGTGTTCCAGACCCCCGAGGGGACCAAGCCCAAGTGAGCGTCTCCATCCTCTCCGCCGAGCACCTGACCCGGCGCTACGGCCAGCGCGAGGTCGTCCGGGACGTGAGCCTGACTCTCAAGCAGGGCGAGGTGGCCGGCATCCTGGGACCCAACGGCGCGGGCAAGACCACGACCTTCTATATGCTGATCGGCGTGGTCAAGCCGAGCCAGGGCAAGGTCCTGCTCGACGGCGGCGAGATCACCCGCTGGCCGCTGCACGAGCGCGCACGGGTGGGGCTGTCCTATCTGCCCCAGGAAAGCTCGGTCTTCCGCAAGCTCTCGGTGCGCGACAACCTGGCCATCATCCTGGAGCAGACCGGGCTGTCCCGGGCCGAGCAGCGCCTGCGGGCCGACCAGCTCCTCGACGAGCTCGGCATCAGCCACCTGGCCGCGCAGAAGGCCATCCACCTCTCGGGCGGCGAGCGGCGGCGCCTGGAGATCGCCCGGGCGCTCATCCGCAATCCCAAGTTCATGCTCCTGGACGAGCCCTTTGCCGGCATCGACCCTCTGGCCGTGGACGACATCCAGAAGATCATCACCGGCCTGAAGGAGAAGGGCATCGGCGTGTTCATCTCCGACCACAACGTGCGCGAGACCCTGTCCATCTGCGACCGGGCCTACCTGGTCTTCGAGGGCCGGATCATCCTGGAGGGCACGCCGGCCGAGATCGTGGCCGACAGCCGGGCGCGCTCGGTCTACCTGGGCGAGAGCTTCTGCCTCTAACCTGCGCCCTCACCCTTGGCAAAGGACTTGCATGGGCTTATCTTCTGTGGCATAGGTTGAGGCCGTGAGCGCGGTATCCGCGCGAAATGAAACACGCATTGGAGTAAGCGGGCGGCACCGGGCGCCTGCCGGATCGGACCGCGGCGAGCCCCGCGGCCATAGCCTGGAGCGCCAGTAGAAAACATGGGTCTAGAACTTCGTCAACAGCTCAAGCTGTCACAGCAGCTGGTCATGACCCCCCAGCTGCAGCAAGCCATCAAGCTGCTCCAGCTCTCTCGGCTGGAGCTGGCCGAGACCGTCCAGCAGGAGATGATGGAGAATCCGTTTCTCGAGGAAATGATCGAGGAAACGGATTCCGCGGTGCGCAACGAAAGCCGGGAGATACCGGCCGAGACGGCCACGCCGCCGGCGGCCGAGGAAGCGCTCATCCGCGAGGCGGACTGGGAGGACTACCTGGGCGAGTTCTCGTCCACCGCCCGCCAGTCGCAGATGCGCGAGACCGAGGTGCCCGAGGAGGGCGTCAGCTTCGAGGCCCGCCTCACCGGCCAGACCTCGCTTGAAGGCCACCTGGCCTGGCAGATGCGCCTGTCCAACTTCACCGAGCAGGAGCTGATCATCGGCGAGTTCGTCACCGGCAACCTCGACTCCGGCGGCTATCTCCAGGCCTCCACCGAAGACATAGTCGAGGGCACCGGGGCCAGGCCCGAGGACGTGGAGCGGGTGCTCGCGCGCATCCGGACCTTCGATCCGGTGGGCGTGGCCGCGCGTACCCCCCGGGAGTGCCTGCTGACCCAGCTCGATTTCTACGGCCTGGACGACCCCATCCTGCGCGCCATCGTCACCGACCACCTGGAAGACCTGGAAAAACGCCGCTACAAGCCGCTCGCGCGCAAGTTCAAGATCACGCTCGAGGAGCTAAGAGAGTACCTGGACGTGATCCAGAGCTTGGACCCCCTGCCCGGGGCCAGCTTCGGCTCGAGCGAGCCGGTCTACGTCAGCCCCGACGCCTACGTCTACAAGTTCGACGACGAGTTCGTCATCGTCCTGAACGAGGAAGGCCTGCCCAAGCTGCACCTGAACTCGCTCTACATGGATTCCATCCAGTCGCGCCAGGGCAAGGACAAGGAGTATTTGCAGGAGAAGATGCGCTCCGCGGTCTGGCTGATGAAGAGTTTGTATCAGCGCCAGCGCACCCTGTTCAAGGTCGTCCAGTCCATCGTCAAGTTCCAGCGGGCATTCTTCGAGGAAGGCGTGACCCACTTGAAGCCGCTCATCCTCAAGGACGTGGCCGACGACATCGAGATGCACGAGTCCACGGTCAGCCGCATCACCACGAGCAAGTACGTGGCCACGCCGCACGGCATCTTCGAGCTCAAGTTCTTCTTCAACAGCGCGCTCGAGCTCGACGACGGCAGCCAGGTCGGCTCGGAGTCGGTCAAGGCGCTGATCAAGCAGATGATCAGCGCGGAGGACTCGAAGCATCCGCTCTCCGACGAGCGCATCGCCGACGTCCTGAAGGACAAGCTCCAGATCAACATCGCCCGGCGCACCGTGGCCAAGTACCGGACCGCCCTGGACATCGACTCTTCGAGCAAGCGCAAGGAAGTCCTCTAGCCGGGTTTACGCCCGGCTGGATCACCGGAGGTCGTCATGAACATTGCATACAATTTCAAGAATTTCGATCCTTCGCCGCATCTCAAGGACTACGCCGCCAACCGTTTCGCCAAGCTCGACAAGTACGTCAACAACCAGGACGAGGTCGATATCCAGGTCAACCTCGCGGTGGAGAAGTTCCGCCAGATCGCCGAGGTCGTGCTGACCGGCGACACCCTGCACATCTCGGCCGCCGAGGAGTCCCAGGACATGTACGCGGCCATCGACCTGATCCTGGACAAGGTCGTGGCCCAGCTGAAGAAGATCCGCGAGAAGAAGCACAATACCAAGCGCAACACGGCCCAGTCCGTGCGCCTGGAGGTCTTCAGCCTGACCCCGAGCGAGGATGGGACGCGGGAACGGACCATCGTCGAGTCCGACAGCTTCGAGCCCAAGCCCATGGACGTCGAAGAGGCGGCCATGCAGCTCGAAAGCCTGAACTACGATTTCCTGGTCTTCCACAACGCCGAGAGCGAGCGCATCAACGTCATCTACCGGCGCAGGAACGGCGACTTCGGGCTCATCGACCCGGGGGTCCGCTAGGCCGGATCATGAAGCTCGGTGACTACCTGACCCCGGAAAGGGTCATCGCCGACCTCGACGCCCAGACCAAGCCCGAGGTCCTGGCCGAGCTCGTCTCGCCGCTTCAGGCCGCAGGGCTCGACACGGTCCGGGCGCGCACGGCCCTTCTCGATCGCGAGCAGCTCGGCACCACGGGCATCGGCGACGGTGTGGCCATTCCCCACGGCAAGATCGAGAGCCTGACCGAGATCATCCTGGTCGTGGGCCGCAGTCGCAAGGGCGTGGACTTCGAGGCCCTGGACTTCAAGCCCTGCCGCATCTTCTTCCTGGTGCTCGCGCCAGAGCAGGCCGCGGGCCTGCACTTGCGCATCCTGGCCCACATCTCGCGCCTGCTGCGCGACGAGGCCTTCCGCGCGGCCTTTCTGAACGCCCCGGACCGCGACAGCCTCTGGAACATGCTGAAAAACCTCTAGGGGGAAACCGGGATGCAGGACGGCGCGCGCGAGGCTCTGGCCCCAACCACGGTGGTCGTGGTCACCGGCCTGTCCGGCGCGGGCAAGTCGACAGCCCTGCGCGTCTTCGAGGACATGGGCTATTTTTGCGTGGACGGCCTGCCCATGAGCATGGTGCCGCGCATGGTCAGCCTGTACCAGGGCCAGCAGCAGCGCCGCAACCGCGGCCTGGTGGTCGGCATGGACATCCGCCAGCAGGACTTCCTCCAGGAATGGAACGAGGCCCTGGCGGATTTGCGGCGCGAGGAGGTCGCGCTGCAGGTGATCTTCCTCGAGGCCGGAACAGGCGAGCTCATGCGCCGCTACGCCGAGACCCGGCGCCCGCATCCGCTGGAGAGCGAGAACCTGGGGCTGGAGCAGGCCCTGGCCACCGAGCGCGCCAGCTTGGAACCCATCCGGGCCCAGGCCGATCTGGTCATCGACACCTCGCACTTCTCCATCCACGATTTGCGGCGCGTGCTGCAGGAGAAGTGGTGCTTCCTCGAGGCCGGCCGGTGCGGCCTGCGCATCCACATCCTGTCCTTCGGCTACAAATTCGGCCTGCCGGCCGAGGCCGACCTGGTCTTCGACCTGCGCTTCCTGCCCAATCCGCACTTCGTACCGGAGCTGAAACCCCTGTCCGGCAAGGACGCCCCGGTGGCGGCCTACGTGCTCGACAACGAGTTTGGCCGCACTTTTCAGGTCAGGCTGCTTGACTTTTTGGCCTTTCTCGTGCCCCTGTATGCAACCGAAGGGCGTTTTCGCCTGACCATCGCCCTGGGTTGCACCGGCGGCCGCCACCGCTCGGTGGCCGTGGCCGAGGCCGTGTTCGCCGCCCTGAAGGAACAGAACTACGCCGTGACCCTGGAACACCGGCACATGAACCGAAGCTAGCGGGGAGGACGGCGCGAAAACATGGCAAAGAACAACCAACCGGCCACCGGCATCATCCTCGTGACCCACGCCGACTACGGACAGGCCCTCATCCGCGCGGCCGAGCTGATCCTCGGCCCGGTCACGGGCTGTCGCTCCATCGGCGTGGACGCCTCCCAGGAAGTGGACAAGACGCTGGCCACGCTGAAGGAAGCCATCGGCAGCCTGGACAGCGGCAACGGCGTGCTCGCGCTAACCGACATGTTCGGCGGCACACCGACGAACTTGAGCCTTTCCCTGCTGAGCGCCTATCGCCTCGAGGTCATCACCGGGGTCAGCCTGCCCATGCTCCTGAAAGTCCTGGGCAGCCGGCATCTGCCCCCGGAGGAACTGGCCAAGGTGGCCAAGAACGCCGGCAACCAGGGCATCGTGGTGGCCGGCGAGGTCCTGCGCAAGAAGCTGTCGGACGGCTGAGCATGTACTGGGTGCGCATCGACAACCGCCTCATCCACGGCCAGATCATCGAGACCTGGCTGCCCTTCACCGGGGTCGAAGAGCTGGTGGTGGCCAACGACGAGCTGGCCACCGATGCGCTGCGCCAGGAGATCATGGCCATGGCCATACCCGGGAACGTCCGCCTGTCTTTCACGAGCATCAAGGGCGTGGCCCTGTTCGTGGCCGAGCACAGCGCCGGGGGGCAGCCACCCAACGCCCTGGTGCTTTTCGCCACCTGCCCCGATGCCCGCAGGGCCTTCGAGTCCGGCCTGCGCTTTACCGAGCTGAACATCGGCAACCTGCACTACGGTCCGGGCAAGAAGCAGATCATGGCCCACGTGGCCCTAAGCGAGGAGGACGAATCCTGCCTGCAGGATTTCGCCCGCCACGGCGTCCACCTCGATTACCGTTGCGTGCCGAACGATCCCATCGGCGCCAGGGGGCGCAGCTGATGCTCGACCTGCCCCTGCTGCCCTGGCTGGCGCTGATCGCTTTTTTTTTGTCCTTTTTTCGCTCTGCCGCTTCAGCCTGAACCTCGGGCTCATCGAGCGCCCGCTGGCCATCGCCAGCTTCTATGGCCTGGCCACGGGCCAGATGCAGACCAGTCTGGCCATCGGCATCTTCTTCGAGCTCTTCTGGCTCGACCTCTTCCCGGCCGGAACCTTCATCCCGCCCCATGCCCCGGCCGCGACCCTGGCCTCCCTGGCCCTGGCCTCCCGCCTGGGCTCCGCTGAGCCGCGCCAGGTGCTCCTGGCCCTGCTCCTCGGCCTGCCCATGGCCTGGCTCGGCGCCCGCATGGACCAGGTCCGGCGCGAGTTCGAGAACCGCAACTACAACCGCATCCTGCAGGACGCCCGCAAGCCGCAGGATTTCCGACCCGAGCGCGTGGTCCTGAGCGGGCTCGCCATCCTGGCGGCCGGCAACTTCATCCTTTTCGGCCTGAGCCTGGGGCTGCTCACCTGGCTGGCCGCGCTGCTGCAACCGAGCTGGGCCAGGATGTTCTCCGGCCTGCCGGTGAGCTGGCCCTGGCTGTGGCTTGCGGCCAGCCTGGGCGCGGTGCTTTCGCTACGCTGGCGGCGGGCCTATGCGCTGCTGACCCTGGGCGTGGCGGCCGTAGCGGCGCTCATAATCCTCGAGACGATCTGAGCTGCAAAGTCGTGCGGGCCGCGCTTGTAACACCGTCTGCGGTCTGGTATCCCGATAGGCACCGTCGTGTGTGCGGACAGGTGCGACCATGCCGAAGAATTTCGATGAGTTGAGCGATGCCTTGCGCCAGGAGGTCATGGGCGAGATGGCCGAGACCTTCTTCGGCGAGCGCAAGCACGTCGAGGATGTGGTCGAGCGCATCAAAAATCTGGCCGCGGAAGTCGAGCCCCATGCGGCCGCGGCCGTGCGCGCCGGCGGCGGCGTCCACTTCCTGCTCCTGTCCGACGCGGACATCATCGGCGCCTTCTACCGGCTCCTGGGGGTTGCGGCCGAGCCGTTCCTCGCGGCTATCGCCTGCTGCGGCGAGGAGCCCTTTCCCGAGGTCGAAGGCGGCTTCGCCCTGACCCGGGGAGGGCGCTACGTGAAGCTCGTGCTCGCGGCCTACGCCGGCTACCAGCAGGCCCTGGACGCCTACCTCTTCGGCCGGCCGTACGACGACCCCATCCAGCCCGGGCGCAAGCGCCTGTCCGCGAATCTGGCCCAGATCAAGGAGCTGACCGCCGCCGTCAATGTCCGGATCGCCAAGCTGAACCAGTCCCAGAGCCCGGCGGACATCTTGTGCTTCATCCGGACCATGGACCCGGAAGAGATGGAGCGCCGCAGGATAACCGGCGCCACCCTCGACGGCTTCGAGGACTGCCTGAACCGGGACATGGCCATGCCGCTCGTCGATTGGGCCGCCTTCAAGCTGCCCGACCTGCCCGAGCTGCCGCCGCCGGAGGCGGTGGCCAAGGCCCTCGGGAGCTTTCTCGAAGATCTGTACGCCCGCAACACGGACCGCGTGGCCGAGACCCTCGCCCGCATCAAGACCAGGACCTGAAAAACCGCCAGACGGAGTGCCGATTCATGCTCGCCAGACCCATTCGCCTCGCCATCCCGGCCGTTGTCCTCCTTCTCTGCGCCTGGCTCGTCCCGGCTCCGCTCCTGGCCCAGGCCACCGAGGCCCAGCAGCCCAAGGCCCCCCAGGCCGTGCGCCAGCCGGTGGAAGCCCAGCCCGAAACGCCCGTGCCGGCCGGAACGCCGGTGAGCGTGACCCATACCGGGGACGACCCCGTGGGCCTGCGCCTGGCCTTCATGCTCAAGGAGCGCCTCGGCCGCTCACCGCTCTTCACGCTCTCCTCCAAGGAGGAGAAGAAGGTCGAGCTGCGCCTGGCCACCCGGGTCGAATTTCCCGGACGCGCCCACCTGGCCTCGATCTACGCCATGACCTGGGTCTTCTCCGATGGGCCGGCGACGCTGGCCTATGCGCTGGCCCAGGACGTGGGCCTGGTCGAGGCCGGCACGGTGGCCGAGGAGGCCGAAGCCCTGGCCGCGCGCACGGACAAGATCGTCTCGCAATATGGCTATCTCTTCGAATAGCGGACGTCTGCCCCTCGACCATCCGCCCCAGGGACCCTGGGCCGTGGCCTGTGCCGGAGCCTTCACCCTGGCACCGGAGGAATTCTACGTCGCCGATGCGCTCATCCTCTGCCAGGGGGAGCGCGTCACGGCCGTCGGCCCACGCTGCAGGCTCGAGGGGGAGACGGCGGGGCCGGTCTTCGACCTCGGCCAGGCCGTCCTGGCGCCGGGGCTGGTCAACGCCCACGTCCACCTCTCGCTCAGCCACACCGCCGGGCGCACCGAGCTCGGCCGGGGATTCCTGGCCTGGCTGAAAAGCCTCGTGCCACTCCTGCGCGAGAAGCCCGGCCGCACGCTCCTGTCCAGGGTCGCCGCCGGACTGGCCGCACAGGGCACGGCCGCTGCCGGGGAAATCGCCGGGCGCTGGACCGGCGACGTGCTCGAAGCCCTGGCCGCGGCCGGGGTCGAGTCCGTGAGCCTGCTCGAGTTCTTCGGGTTCCAGGGCTCCGGAACCCTCGACTGGCCCATGGCAGCGGCCGAGATTCCGCCGGAGAGGCTCCATGTCTTCGGCCATGCCCTCTATTCCACCCGGGATACGCTCCTTCAGGCAGCCAAGGCCTGGGCCGCGTCCGAGGGCCGGGTCTTCAGCCTGCACCTGGCCGAATCGCCCGAGGAGCTGGATTTCTGCCTGACCGGGCATGGGCCGCTGGCGTCATTCTTCGCCGGCCACGGCCTCCTGCCCGCTGACTACCGACCGCCGGGACTGCGGCCCGTGGCCTGGGCCGAGGCCCTTGGCCTGCTCGGCCCCGGCACCCTGGCTGTGCACTGCGTCCAGGCCACGGAGGCGGAAGCCGTCCTGCTGGCGGCCACGGGCACGTCCGTCTGCCTGTGCCCGCGCTCCAACGCCAACATCCACGTGGGCCGGGCGCCCTGGGAAGCCTTTCTGGAAGCCGGGGCGAACGTCTGTCTGGGTACCGACGGCCTGTCGAGCAACACCGACTTGAGCCTCTGGAACGAGCTGCGCTATTTCCGCAAACGCTACCGCGGCCGGCTCGACCTGCCCGCGGCTCTCACGCTCGTCAGCGCGAACCCGGCCAGGGCTCTGGGCCTGGACACCGACTACGGTGCCATTACCCCCGGCAGGCGTGCGGTTTTCGCCGTGCTGCCGCCGGACGTGCTGGCCTGGAGCCGGGAGGAGAAGACCCGGCCGTGAGCTACGTCCTGGCCGGTCTGGCCGCAGCCTATGCCGTCCTGCTGGTCTGGGTCTTCGCCTTCCAGGAGCGCATGGTCTACCACCCGTCGCGCGACATGGACCTGACTCCGGCCGCGCGGGGCTGGGCCTTTGATGACATCCGGCTGACCGCGGCCGACGGCGTCGAGTTGAACGCCTGGGTCCTGCCCGTTGAGGGCGCCCGGGGGTGGATTCTCTTCTGCCACGGCAACGCCGGCAACATCTCCCACCGCCTGGAAACTCTCGATATCTTCCGCGGCCTTAACCTCTCGGTGCTGATTTTCGACTATCGCGGGTATGGCTTGAGCCAGGGCCGGCCGAGCGAGGAGGGCACCTACCGGGACGCGGCCGCCGCCTGGCAGTACCTGACCGGGACGTGCGGCGTCGATCCGCGCGAGGTCGTGATCTGGGGGCGTTCGCTCGGCGGAGCCGTGGCCGCGCAGTTGGCCGCCGGCAAGCCCTGCGCCGGGCTGATCCTGGAGTCCTCGTTCGCCGACATCCGCACGCTCGGCGCCCGCCTCTATCCCTATCTGCCCATCCGGCTCATCAGCCGCTACCGCTATCCGACGGCACAGAACGCATCCCGGGCTCTCTGTCCCGTCATGATCATCCACAGCCCCGAGGACGACCTCATCGCGTACAGCCACGCCGAGGACATCTTCGAGGCCGCGCCCGAGCCCAAGCGCCTGCTGACCATCCGCGGCGACCACAACGGGGGTTTTCTCCTCTCCGGCGAGGTCTACACCCAGGCCGTGGACGCCTTCGTGACCGACGTGCTCGGCGAGAATCCCTAGAAAACTACGGTCTTGCCGCCGTAGACGATGATCCGGTCGTCCAGGTGCCAGCGCACGGCCCGGGCCAGGACTTGGCGCTCGAGGTCGCGGCCGAGGTCTTTCAAGTCTTCCACGTTGTGGCGGTGGCTGACGCGCGCCGTGCCCTGCTCGATGATCGGCCCCTGGTCGAGCTCGGCGGTGACGTAGTGGGCCGTGGCGCCGATGATCTTCACGCCCTTCTCGTAGGCTTGGCGGTAAGGGTCGGCGCCGGCGAAGGCCGGCAGGAAGGAATGGTGGATGTTGATGATGCGTTCGCTGAAGGGCGCGACGAACTCCCCGGACAGGATCTGCATGTAGCGGGCCAGGACCAGGAGGTCGACATGGCCGGCCAGCAGCTCGCTCATCCGGGCCTCGGCCTCGTCTTTGTTCTCCGGAGTCACCGGCAGGTGGTGGAAGGGCACGCCGAAGCCCTCCACGGCTTTCTGCAGGTCCGGATGGTTGGAGACGACCATGGCCATGTCGCAGTGCAGCTCGCCGCGCGACCAGCGCCAGAGGAGCTCGAGCAGGCAGTGGTCGTGCCGGGAGACGAGCACGGCCATGCGCTTTTTTTCCCGGGCGTAGGTGATGCGCCAGTCCATCTGGAACGGGCGGGCGATGACGTTGGCGAACGACTGCTCGAGAGCCGTCTGGGAGACGTCCAGGCTCGGTATCTGGAACTCCAGCCGGGCGAAGAAGAGACCGTGCTCCGGTTCGCTCGAATGCTGGTCGAAGACGGTGATATTGACGTTGTGCGAATAGAGGAAATTGGTCACCGCGGCGATGATGCCCGGCTTGTCCGGGCAGGTGATCAGCAGGCGGGCGGTGGTGTCGAGGCTCAGGGGCATCGGGTCCTCCGGGAATCTTCGGTCCGAGGGTGATAGCCTTAAACAGGGCGCAAGGAAAGCGTGCAGGAGCATGCGCGAAGGGGGAGGAGTTGACGTGCCGTTCTGCATGGCACAGATATGATGGCATGAAGAAAGACAAAGATGCCGAAAGGGTGAAGAAGGTCTCGGGCTCGACCGCGCGCTCCCAGACTCAGGAGATCGTTGCGGCCGCGCGTAAGAAAGCGGTGGAAACCGGTCTTGCCGTTCTGGCCTCGGAGTGCATCGAGGCGGAGATCGCGGCGATGCGAAAGGCGCGGGCGCAAAGAACTTTAAGCCACACGAGATAGCCGGACACGGTCCAGTTCGTTTTTCCCTTTCAGGGCTCTTCACTCCACACTCTTCATCCAACAAAAAAGGGAGCCCGCAGGCTCCCCTTATCCAATCCCAAAAACACGTCGGCTAGTCGAGCTGTTTCAGCAGGGTGTCCTTGATGGAGTCGATGGAACCCTCGCCGTTCAGCTCGATGTACTTGGTCTTACCCTTCTTGGCCAGGTCCTTGTAGAAGTAGGCCGCGGCCAGGGTGCCGGTCTTGGTGTCGTAGTAGATGTCGTGGCGCTTGCCGATGGCCGTCTCGTCCTGGTCGTCGGAGCGGGCCGTAAGCGCCCCGCCGCAGACCCGGCAGGTGTCGCCCTTGGGCTTGATGGCGTCGATGAAGATGTTGTTCGGGTGGTTCGGGTCGTTGGCGCACAGCCGGCGGCCCATGATGCGGTTCTTGGCCACTTCGCGCGGCAGGAGGATCTCGATGACGTAGTCGAGCTTCAGGCCGTCCTTCTGCAGGGCCTCCCAGAGCTTCTGGGCCTGGACGATGGAGCGCGGGAAGCCGTCGAGCAGCCAGCCCTTGGCCCCGGAGGATTTGAGCACGTCGAGCACCATGGGGATGGTGATGTCGTCGGGCACGAGCTCGCCCTTGTCGATGAAGGCTTTGGCCTTCTTGCCAAGCTCGGTGCCGCCGCCGATGTGCTTGCGGAAGATGGCGCCGGACTCGATGTGGTCGAGGTCGTACTTCTTCTTGACGAGAGCACCCTGCGTGCCCTTGCCGCTGCCATTGGGACCGAAGATAAGGATGTTCACCGCACTCCTCCCGTGTGTCAAAAATTTCACATGGCTTACCGTTCGTGCTGCCTGCTGTCAATGCCGGAATACCCGGCCGGGCGGAAGATGACGGTCCTTTTGCCGAGAAGCGCGCTTTTGCCTCCGGGCAATTGGAAGACCTTGCCCTCGGCACCGCTGCTGAGCGCCGCATCAAGGCCGAGGAGTGTCTCGACCCGGACCTGTCCCGGCCCCAGGCGCGCCATTACGGCCTTGTACAACCTGAGTCGCAGGGCCGGGTGCAGCCCGGCGAGGAGCGCCCGATGCAGTTCGAAGCAGCCGTCCGGACCGGGCTCCGTGAGGGGAAAAGCGGAGAGTTGCTGATCAAAATAGTCACGGTCGATGTCGGCCAGACGCCAGAGTCGGGCCGAGGTCGCGGCAAGGGAGGGGTTCTCCTTCTGCAGCAGGGGCAAAACCTCGTGGCGCAGGCGGTTTCGGCGCCGATCCCTGGCCAGGTTGCTCGCGTCCTCGCGCCAGGGGAGCGCAAGCCCGGTGACGAAGCCCTCGATGGCCCGGCGCGGCGTGAGCAGGAAGGGCCGGACCACGGGCAGGTCGGCCCGCGCCGCGGCCATGCCGCCGAGCTCGGGCCAACCCGTGCCGCGCACCAAGCGCAGCAGCTGGTCCTCGGCCAGGTCGCCGGCGTGGTGGGCCAGCAGCAGGAGGCAGGCGCCAGGCTCGGCCAGCACCTTGCGGAAAAAATCGTAGCGTAGCTCCCGGCCGGCCTCCTCCAGGCCCAGGCCCCGGGCCGCGGCAAAGGCCGCCACGTCGCCGGAGGCAGTTACCAGGGGGATGCCGAGCTCGCGGCAGACCGCCGCGCAGTGGGCCGCGTCCTGGCCGGATTCTGGCCGCAGCCTGTGGTCGAAATGTGCGGCCAGGACCAAAGCCCCGTGGCGCGGGGCGAGGAGGGCGGCGAAGGCCAGCAGGGCGGTGGAGTCGAGGCCGCCGGAGAAGCCCACGCACCAGCGGCCGCCCGTGAGCGGCACGGGCGCGCGCTCGACCAGGAAGCGCTCGGCCTTCAGCACGAAGCGCACCAGGCGCGGCGCCAGGTCCTGAAGCCGGCCGGGAAGGTGCACGGCAGAGCCCCCTGGACCGGCCCTAGACCGGAATATCCAGCTCCCGGATGAAGCCGTCCAGGAAGTCGATGGCGTGGTTTCTGAGCGTAGGCGAGGCGTAGCAGATGCAGGAGCAGCGCAGGCGGCCCCGGGCGCGGACCAGCAGCTCGAGCTTCAGCCAATCCTTGCCGCTTTCGATGGCCATGATGTACGGCCCGCAGCCATCCAGGTGGGCGCGCTGCTCTTCGGTCAGGAGCTCGTCCGGCACCGGCAGGTAGTAGATGTCGTCGATGGCGCCCTCGAAGCCTCCGGCCCTGAGCGCTTCCTTCACCCGCTGCACGTTGTCCGGCAGCAGCTCTTCGATGCGGTAGCTGCGCATTAGTCGTTCCTGGCGAGCGTGCCGTCGTCCGGACAGGCCTCTGGCAGATCGTCCAGCGAATCGGGTGCGTCCGGTCCACCCGGCGCACCTGGCTGGCGGCGATCGAAGTGGGCGTCGTCGGGCACGTTGTCGCGGTCAAGGTTGAACATCCGCCGGGCGAGGTCGATGAAGCCCTGGCTCTTGCCTTCCTCCTGGGCCCGGCGCTTCAGGAAGACGATGGGCTCGTGGTAGAGCTTCCGGGTCAGGGAGTTGACCAGTATCTCCAGGGCCTCGCGGGTCTGGGGCGTCGCATCCGGCCCCAGGCGGCGAAGCGTCTTGGCCAGCTCGCGCTGACCGATCTCCCGGCCGCTGTCCAGGAGGTCGCGGATGGTCGGGTGCAGGTCGAGGGCCGAGAGCCATTCGCTGAAGGCCGCGGTCTCCTCCTCGACGATGGCCTCGGCCTTGCGTGCCTCTTCGCGGCGGCCGGCCAGGTTTTCCTCGACCACCTCGCGCAGGTCGTCGATGTCGTAGAGGTAGACGTTGTCCAGGCTGTTCACGTCCGGGTCGATGTCGCGCGGTACGGCGATGTCGATGAAGAACATGGGCCGGTGCTTGCGCTTTTTCAGCACGGCCTTCACGTCCTTGGCGAAAATGACCGCCGTGGGCGAGCCGGTGGAGCTGATGACGATGTCCACCTCGGGCAGGTGGAGGTAGAGCTCGCCGAAGGGGATGGGCGTGCCGTGGTAGCGCTCGGCCAGCTCCTCGGCCCGGGCAAAGGTGCGGTTGGCCACGTAGATGTGCGCGATACCACTGGTGAGCAGATGCGTGGCGGCCAGCTCGGCCATCTCGCCGGCGCCGATGAGCATGGCCTTCTTGCCGGCAAGCTCGCCGAAAATCTTCTTGGCCAGGGCCACGGCGGCGAAGCTGATGGACACGGCGCTGGAGGCGATCTCGGTCTGGGAGCGGACCTTCTTGGCCACGAAAAAGGCCTTGTGCAAGAGGCGGTTGACGATCACCCGGGCCGAGCAGCAGGCCACGGACTTGCGGTAGGCCTCCTTCAGCTGGCCGAGGATCTGCGGCTCGCCGACGATCATGGAATCGAGGCTCGCCGCCACCCGGAAGACGTGGTTCACGGCCTCGCCCCCGGTGTAGACGTAGACGTGAGGCGCAAGCTCCTCGGCCGTGCGGCCGACCGCGCCGGCCCAGGCGTCCAGGACGTGGCCGGGCAGCTGCGTCTCGTCGCCCACGACCAGGAGCTCGACCCGGTTGCAGGTGGACAGGACGAGGGCTTCGCGCACCGGGCCGGTGAGCAGCCGAGTCTCCATGTCCTCGACTGTGCCCAGGGCGAATTTCTCGCGCACCTCCACCGCTGCGGTGCGGTGGTTCAGGCCGATGAGGCAGATATCCTGGTCCATGGTCGGCTCAGTCCGGCTGGGGAGGCTGGATGAAGCTGTGATGCGAGGGCACCAGGAAGTTGACCACGACCATGGAGACGATGCACAGGACAAAGACCCAGATGGCCAGGACCGCCGGTTTCCGGCCGCGCCAGCCGAAGGCCAGGCGCTGGTGGAAGAGGAAGGCGAAGGGGAACCAGATGGCCAGGGCCACGATCTCCTTGGGGTCCCAGGTGAAGGTCTGGTTCCAGGCGCTCGGCGCCCAGATGAAGCCGGTGACCAGGCCCAGGGTGTAGAGCGGGAAGCCGAGAGCCACGGCGATGGCGTTGGCCCGATCGAAGGCCGAGAGCGAGGGCAGGTCGCGGTCGAGAGCCTTCAGCCGTTCCTTGCCCTTGATCTTCTTCTCCATGTAGAGGAAGGCCAGCCCCGCGCCGAAGGCCATGGCCAGGAGTGCAAGCGACAGGAAGAGCGAGCCGATGTGCAGGCTGAAGAATAGCCCGTAAAGCTTCTTGGGCAGGAGTACCGTGCCCGTGAAGGCGAACGAGGCGATGAACAGGATGAGCGCCAGGGGCGCGGCGGTGAGAGCCAGGAAGCTCAGGCGCAGCCGCCACCAGACCAGGAAGTAGATGAGGATCAGGAACCAGGCGAAGAGGCGAAAGTAGAAGTTGCTCTGGGACAGGGCCGCGGTCGCGCCGCCGGACAGCAGGAGGATGAGCACCAGGCTGTGCAGGGCGAAGCCGGCCACCGCGCACCAGTTGCCGGCCGAGGTCAGGCGTTCGCGCCGGGCGATGACCCCCGAGAGGGTCAGGCTTGTGCCGACGAAGTAGGCGGCGACCACGAGCCAGTTGAGGAGCCTAGGCAAGTCCATCGAAGAGCTCCGGGATGTGCGAAGTGAGGGCGGGGGGCAGAAGTTTTTCGAGAACGGCGCCCGCGCCGGACAGATCGCCGTCGCGCAGGGATTCCAGCACCTCGGACTCGATGATGGCCTTGAAGATGCGGGTGTTCTCGTCGGTGGGCCGGCCCTGGGACAGGACCAGCCGGCGGACCCTGGCCATGAGCAGGAGGAAGACGCCGTAGTGGCTGCCGAAGACCTCCTCCAGCTCGCGCCTGATCTTCTTGGCCAGGGCGGGGCTCGCGCCCGAGGTGGAGATGGCCAGCACGAGATCGCCGCGGGTGATGGTCGCCGGGACGATGAAGCTGCATTTCTCGGGCTGGTCCACGATGTTGCACAAAATGCCGCGCTCGCGGCAGAGGTTGCTCACGCGCCAGTTCAGTTCCTCGTTGTCGGTGGAGGCAATGACGATGAACTTGCCTTCCACGTCGGCCTCGGCAAAGGCCCTGGTTTCGTAGCGCACCGCGGGATCGTCCAGCAGGCCGGCCATGTCGGCGTCCGGCGGGCGGGTGTCGACCACCAGCAGCGAGCGCGGGCCGCATTCGGCCAGCGCGGCGATCTTGCGCCGGCCCACGGCGCCGGCCCCGACCACCAGGCAGTCCTTGCCCTCGAGATTCACGAAGATGGGGTAGTAGCGCATGTCGTATTTCCGTCAAAAGTAGGTATCAAAAGCCGGACGTCCAGTACAGCCGGGCCTTTCTTGCCGCCCGCGGGCAAATGGGATAGCCTGAGCGGGCCTTTCCGGCAACCAGACCGCCATGCAGCGCCACCTCGTCATCCAGCTCGCCCGCTTCGGCGACCTCGTCCAGACCAAGCGGCTGGTGCTCTCCCTGGCCGCGGCCGGGGAGGTCCACCTGCTGGTCGACGCCTCGCTCGCGGAATTGGCCCGTCTGCTATATCCCCAGGCCCGGGTTTGGGCAATACACGCCCATGCCGGCGGCGCCCTGCCCGCGGCCGTGCTGGCCGCGGCCCGGCAGGCGCTTTCCGCCCTGGCCGGGCTCGATTTTTCGTCCGTCTGCAACCTGAACCATTCGGGGCTGAACCTGGCTCTGGCCCGGGCCTTTGCTCCGGAGATCGTGCGCGGCCACGCCTGCGCGGCCGGCCAGGCCCTGCGCGACCAGTGGACCGAGTTCGCCTTCCGCTGGACCGGACGGCGCGAGCTGGCCGGGCTCAACCTGGTGGACTTCTGGGCCCACCTCGCGCCCGAGCCCGTGGCGCCTTGGTCCGTGAACCCGCCGGCCGTGGCCAAGGGCGGGGGCCTGGGCGTGGTCCTGGCCGGCCGGCACGCCCGGCGCAGCCTGCCGGTGGGCGTGCTGCTGCCCTTGATCCAGGCCGTCTGGTCACGCCTGGGCAGCGGCCGGAAACCCATCCTGCTCCTGGGCGGACCCGGCGAGCGCAGCGCCGGCCGGGAGCTGGCCGCACGCCTGCCGCGACGGCTGGCCCCGCAGGTCCGCAACCTGGCCGGGGCCACGGACTGGGCCGGGCTTATCGAGACCGTCTCCGGGCTCGACGCCGTGCTCACCCCGGACACCGGCACCATGCACCTGGCCGCCCACCTCGGCACGCCGGTGGTCGCCACCTTCCTGTCCTCGGCCTGGTGCTTCGAGACCGGCCCCTACGGCGAGGGCCACACGGTCTTCCAGGCCGTTGCGCCCTGCGTGCCCTGCCGCGAGGCCGAGGCCTGCCCGCACACGGTGGCCTGCCGCGCGCCCTTTGCCTCGCGCGAGCTCCTGGCGTGCGCCTCGGGCCGCGAGCCGCCCGCGCCGCCTTCCGGGCTCGCGCTCTTCACCCCGGTCTTCGACGACTTGGGCCTCGATTTCGCCGCCCGCCTCGGCCAGGATCCCTGGCGGGAGAGCCGCCGGCACTTCCGGGCCTTCCTGTCCGGACACCTGCGGCTGCCGGGGGCCGAGACGGCCGTGGAACCGGAGCTGGCCGGCCGGCTGTACGGCGAGCGCGACTGGATGGCCCGGCCCCGCGGCCGAGAACTTCAAGGGGAACTTTAAGAAATGAACACGCCGCTGCGCCTGCTCGTGGTCCCGCCGCTCTACGGCGGCTCCCTGCCCGTGGCCCGGGCATGCGTCCGGGCGCTTGCCCGCCTGGGCCACCTGGTCGAGGTCTTCGAGGCTCCGGAGTTCCACGGCGCCTACCAGGCTCTGGTCGGGCTGCGCGTGGCCGGCGACCGGCTCGAGTACCTCCAGAACAGCTTCCTCCAGGTGGTCTCCCAGGCCGTGCTGGCCAAGGTCGAGAGCTTCGCACCCGACCTGGTCCTGGCGCTCGCCCAGGCCCCGCTCTCGCGCCAGGCCCTGAAACGCCTGAAAAAGGACGGCGTGCCCACGGCCATGTGGTTCGTGGAGGACCACCGCGTCTTCACCTACTGGCAGGCCTACGCCCCGCTCTACGACGTCTTCGCCGTTATCCAGAAGGAGCCGTTCCTCACCCAGCTGGCGGCCATCGGCCAGGAGAACGCCGTGTATCTGCCCATGGCCGCGGACCCCGAGGTCCACCGGCCGCTCGACCTCTCGCCGGCAGAGAGGCGCACCTGGGGCGCGGCGGTCTCGTTCATGGGCGCGGGCTATCCCAATCGCCGCCTGGCCTTCCGGCATCTCTTGGGCTACGGCCTCAGGATATGGGGCACGGAGTGGGAGGGCGACCCGGCCCTGGCGCCGCATGTCCAGATGGCCGGCAGGCGCCTGTCCACCGAGGAGTGCGTGGCCGTGTTCAACGCGACCGACGTGAACCTGAACCTGCATTCGAGCGTATCGGCCAGGGACCTCGTGCCGGCCGGCGACTTCGTCAACCCCAGGACCTTCGAGCTGGCCGCCTGCGGGGCCTTCCAGCTGGTGGACCGGCGAGAGCTGCTGCCCGGACTCTTTGCCGAGGGCGAGCTGGCCACTTTCGGCAGCATGGAGGAGTTGAAAGCCCTCCTCGAACATTATCTCGCCCATCCCGAGGAGCGCCGGGCGCTGGCCGCGCGCGCCCGGAGCCGGGTGCTGGCCGAGCACAGCTACGAGCGCCGCATGTCCGATCTGCTGTCCTTCGTCGCAGGGCGCCTGCCCGGCTGGCCCCGGCCGCGGGCCTCCGAGGCGGCCCTGTCCGTGCTGCCCGAGGACCTGCGCGCCGAGGCCGCGGCCCTTCTTGACCGCCTGGGGCTCACGGCCACGGCGGCCTTCGACGACCTGGTGACGCGCCTGCGCCAGGAGCAGGGCGTGCTCTCGGAGCTGGAGACGGCCATCCTCTTCCTGGACGAATGGCGCAAGCAGTACGGCCTTGCCGGCAGCTGAACCGGACCTATCTTTCCGTCCATGACCTATACCACAAGGCCTTTGGCCCAGCCCGATTTCCTGCCCATGAGCCGGGAGGAAACTACCCGCCTGGGCTGGGACGCCCTCGACGTGCTCCTCGTCTCCGGCGACGCCTACGTGGACCATCCGTCCTTCGGCCCGGCGCTCCTCGGCCGTTTTCTCGTGGCCCACGGCTTTCGCACGGGCATCGTGGCCCAGCCCGACTGGCGCACCCCGGACGATGTGGCCCGGCTCGGCCGGCCGCGGCTCTACGCCGGGGTCACGGCCGGAGCGCTCGATTCGCTGCTGGCCCACTACACGGCCTTCCGCAAGAAGCGCTCGGACGACGCCTACACCCCGGGCGGGGCGGCCGGCGCCCGGCCCAACCGGGCCTGCCTGGTCTACGCGAACCTCGTGCGCCAGGCCTTTCCCGGCCTGCCCGTGGTGCTCGGCGGCATCGAGGCCTCGCTCCGGCGGATAAGCCACTACGACTTCTGGAGCGACAGCCTCCGGCGCTCCATCCTGCTCGACGCCAAGGCCGACCTGGTGGTCTACGGCATGGGCGAGCGGGCGACCGTCGAGAGCGCCCGGCGCATCGAAGCCGCCCTGGCCGAGGGCCGCGAGCCGCGGGAGGCGCTCAAAAACATCCCGGGCACGGTCTTCGCCGGCCGGGCCGCCGACCTGCCCGAGGGCGCGGAAATCATCGAGCTGCCGTCCCATGAGGCCATCCTGGCCGAGCCGAAAAAGCTGGTGGAGGCGACGCTCGCCCTGGAGCGCCAGGTGCACCGGGCCAGGGCATACGCGACCCAGGACGCGGTCGGACGACTGGTCGTCCTGGCCCCGCCGGCCGCGCCGCTGGAGACCTCCGAGCTGGACGCGCTCTACGCCCTGCCGTTCTCGCGCCGGGCGCACCCGAGCTACGCGGCGCACATCCCGGCCCTGACCATGATCAAGGACTCGGTGACCAGCCACCGGGGTTGCGCAGGGGGCTGCGCCTTCTGCGCGCTGGCCCTGCACCAGGGCCGGCGGCTGCGCTCGAGGAGCCGGGCCTCCATCCTGGGCGAGGTTCGCCGCATGGCCGGCCAGCCGGGCTTTTCCGGCAGCGTCAGCGACGTGGGCGGCCCCTCGGCCAACATGTGGGGCGGGGCTTGCACCGCGGACCCCGCGACCTGCGCGCGATCAAGCTGCCTGACACCGAAGCTCTGCCCGCATTTCAACGTGGACCAGATGGCTAACGTCGAGCTGTTGCGCGCCGTGCGCGAGGTGCCCGGGGTCAGGCACGTGCGTCAGGCCAGCGGCCTGCGCTTCGACCTGGCCATGCGCGAGCCCGAAGCCCTGAAGGCGATGATCGCCGAGTTCGTGGGCGGGCAGATCAAGGTCGCGCCCGAGCACCTGGACGACGCGGTGCTTACTCTCATGCGCAAGCCCGGCCGGGCGGCCTTCGAGGCCTTCCTCGAAATTTTCGCGGCCGAGTCGCGGCGCGCGGGCAAGGAGCAGTACGTGGTGCCCTACCTGATGAGCGCCCATCCGGGCTCAAGCGACGCGGCCATGGACCGCCTGGCCGCCTGGTTCAAGGCCAGAGGCTGGCGGCCGCGCCAGGTGCAGTGCTTCATCCCCCTGCCCGGGACCCTGTCTGCGGCCATGTACTATGCCGGCGTGGACGCCAAGGGCCGGCCCATCCCCGTGGCCCGCACCGACGCCGAGCGCCTGGCCCAGCACGCCCGCCTGACGCCCCGCGATGGGGACTTGCCTCCGGGCCGGCCGCGCCGCAAGACACCGCGAAAAACCCCGTGATCTTCGACACCGCCTTCACCGTCTACCTGGCCGCGCCCGGCTTCGTGCCCGAGGTGCTGGCAGAGCTGGGCGAGGCCGGCACAACAGCCGTGGTCCGCGACCGTCTGGTCTTCGCGCCGGGCGAGCCGCTGCCGTGCGCCTGGGCCCAGAACGTCTGGCTCGCGCCCCGGGTGCTGGAAATAGCCTCCATAAACGATGCCGTCCGGCAGTTGAAAGCCATCCAGCGCAACTGGGTCTGCTATCCTGTGGACCACTTCCGCCGCTGTGCCCTCATCCAGGAAGGCCTGCCCAGGGTCTCGGCCAGGCCCCAGGTCTTCGGCCAACCCGCGCCCACGGCGCCGCTCGGCTCCTGGACCCTGTGGGATGAGCATACGCTCATCGCCTCGCCGGCCTGCTTGAGTCCCTTTCCCCACGGCGAGGTGACGTTTGTCGAGGACAAGTCCGGCCCGCCCAACCGGGCCTACCTGAAGCTCTGGGAGCTCTTCACCCTGACCGGCGTGCACCCCGGTCCGGGCGATCTCTGCCTGGACCTCGGCGCGAGCCCGGGCGGCTGGAGTTGGGTTCTGGCCCGGCTCGGCGCGCGCGTCTTCGCCGTGGACAAGGCGCCCCTCGACCCGGCCGTGGCCGGCTTTGCCAACGTGGAGAGCTGCCGGGGCAGCGGCTTCGGCCTCGATCCCGAGGACGTGGGCCGGGCCGACTGGCTTTTCTCGGACATGGCCTGCTATCCCGAGCGGCTTTTCGCGCTCGTTGCGCGCTGGCGCGAGGCCAAAGCCTGCGTCAATTTCGTCTGCACGCTGAAATTCCAGGGGACCACGGATCAGGCCACGGCCGCGGCCTTTGCCGCCATCCCGGGCGCGCGCCTTCTCCACCTCTGGCACAACAAGCACGAACTGACCTGGTTTTGCCAGACATCCTGAACGCTTGGCCGGGGCTGTTCAAAGCGGCCGATTCCGGGTACGAGCAAGGTGTTTTCCCACCACCAGAGCGGAGGGCGCGCCATGCAGCTGGATTGGAAGGCCGAGAAGGGGTGCCTTGTCCTTGTTCCCCAGGTCCGGTCCATCGACTTTGCCGTGAGCGACGATTTTCGCCAGGCGGCGGTCGCCCGGATCGAGGCCGGTTCGGCCACCTGCGTGGTCATCGACCTGGCCGCGGTGGAGTTCATCGACTCCTCGGCCATCGGGGCCTTCGTCGCCCTGCAGAAACTCGTGGAGCGCCGCGGCGGCCGCTTCGCCCTGGCCGACCTCCATCCGCACGTGGACAAGATCATCCAGGTGGTGACGCTGGGCACCATCTTCGAGATCTTCCCCGACTGCGACGAGGCCCTGGCCAGCCTGACCCAGGCCTGACCCGGCCCGGCCCCGACTACCCATCCCGACGACGCAAGGCGAGCATGGCCACGTCGTCGCTGAAGTTCCCGTCACAGAAGCTCTCGGCCGCGTCGGCCAGTGCCCGCAGAAGCTGCTTCGGCCGCTTTTCGCCGGCGCAAAGATGCTCGAGCCGCTCCGCCCCGAAGCGTTCGCCGGAGAGGGCCTGGGCGTCGACGAGGCCGTCGGTGTAGAGGAGGAGCCCCTCGCCGGGATGAAAGGGCAGGAGGCGCTCCCCGTACTCGAACTCGGCCGTCAGGCCCAGGGCCGGCCCGGTGGGGCCGATGGCCTCCGGACCGGCGTCGGTCAGCCGGTAGACCGGCACATGGCCGGCCGAAACCAGGCGCAGCTCGTTTTGCGCGAGGTCCAGGCTTGCATAAACCAGGGTCACGAACATGGCCAGGTCGCCCTGGTCGCACATGGCATAGAGCATGTGGTTCAGCTCGGCCACGGCCTGCCGCGGGCGCGAGAATTCCAGGGCCAGGGACTGCAGCAGCCCCTTGCACACGGCCATGAGCAGGGCCGAGGGCGTGCCGTGCCCGGAGATGTCGCCGATGACGCAGTGGATCTGCCCGCCGCGCTGCCAAGCGTCGTAGAAGTCGCCGCCGATCTGCTCCTGGGCGCGGTAGAAGGTCGCGGTCTCGAGCCCCGGCAGGTCGAGGTCGCGGGGCAGGAGCCCGGCCTGGACCGTGCGCGCGAGCCGGCGTTCGCGCTCGAGCTGGACGTTCTTGCGGTCGAGGAGCCGGGTCAGGGTCGAGATGCGCAGGTGGGTGTCGATGCGGGCCAAGAGCTCGCGCATCTCGCAGGGCTTGTGCACGAAGTCGCTCGCCCCGGCCTCGAAGGCTTCGACCCAGCGCGCCCGGTCCTCCTCGGCCGAGAGGAAGATGATGGGCAGGAGTGCCAGGCGCGGGTTCTCGCGGATGCAACGAACAGTGGCCAGGCCGTCCAGCCCGGGCATGGCCATGTCCATGAGCACCAGGTCGAAGCTTTCCGCCGCGGTGCGCGCCACGGCGGACAGGCCGTCCACGGACTGGATGATCTCGTAGGCCGGCCGGGCACGGCCCAGATGGTGGACGAGGAGCAGGCGCGAGGCCTCGTTGTCGTCCACCACCAGGATGCGCTTCATGCCCGCCCCCTCGAATGCCAGGGCTAGCCCTGCGGCTTGGCCTTCTTCTTCAGGTGCTGGAGATGGAAGAGGGACAGCTTTGGTTCCTGGCCCTGCTCCTTGGGCTGGTAGAAGCGCCGGCCGACGAGCCCGTCGGGCAGGTAGTCCTGCTCCACGAAGCCGCCGGGGAAGGAGTGCGGGTACTTGTAGCCCCGGCCGTAACCCCATTCCTTTTGCAGCGCGGTTGAGGCGTTACGTAGATGCAGCGGCACGGGCCGCGGACCTTCCTCGCGGATGAGCTGCTGGGCGGCGAGATACGCGGCATACGAGCTGTTGCTCTTGGGCGCCAGCGCCAGGTAGACGGTCGCCTCGGCCATGGGGATGAAGCCCTCGGGCATGCCCACGAACTCCACGGCCTGCTGGCAGGCCACGGCCAGGGGCAGGGCGGCCGGGTCGGCCAGGCCCACGTCCTCGGAAGCCGAAAGAATGAGCCGGCGGCAGATGAAGCGCGGGTCCTCGCCGGCCTCGAGCATGGCGGCCATGTAGTAGAGCGCGGCGTCCGGGTCCGAGCCGCGGATGGACTTGATCATGGCCGAGACGAGCTCGTAGTGCGTGTCGCCGCCGCGGTCCCCGCGGATGACCATCTCCGGCAGGGCGGTCTTCAAGGCCTCGGGCTCGCGCCGCTCCGCGGGCAGCTCGGCGGTGTACTCGAGCAGGTTCAGGAGCGTCCGGGCGTCCCCGCCGGACATGCCGGCAAGAAAGCGCAAAGCCTCTTCGCTCAAGGTCAGGGAGAGCTCGGCAGCGCCCCGGACGGCCACCTCCAGGAGCTCCGAGGGAGTCAGCGGCCGCAGGCGCAGGACGTGCAGCCGGGAGAGGAGCTGGCGGGTGACCGAGAAGGAGGGGTTCTCGGTGGTCGTGGCGATGAGCGTGAGCTCCCCGCTCTCCAGGAGCGGCAGAAAGAAGTCCTGCTGGGCCTTGGAATAGCGGTGGAGCTCGTCGAGGACCAGGAGGTCGATGCCCTCCAGGCGCTTTCTCAGGCTGGTCAGCCCGGTCTCCGGGGCGCTGACCCGGGTGTAGCGCAGGCCCGAGCGCTCGGCCAGCAGGAGCGCCAGGGTGGACTTGCCGCAGCCCGGCGGGCCGAAGAGGAGCAGGCTCGGCAGGCGCTTGCCCCCGGTGAGCGCGGCGAGCCGGGTGCGCAGATGGCTCTGGCCGACGAGCGTCTCCAGGCTTTTGGGCCGGATGCGCTCGGCCAGGGGAACGGCGGTGACGGCGTGACCGATCATGACCCTTGTCTAGCCCGCCCGGGCCCAAAAGGCCAGCCCCAGGGCCAGCACCGCGGCCGTCTCCAGGCGCAGCACCCGCCGGCCCAGGCTGACCGGGACGAAGCCCGCGTCCGAGAATGTCCGGCCCTCCTCCGGGGTGAAGCCGCCCTCGGGGCCGAGGACCAGCAGGCTGTCGCCGCGTGCGGCCTCGGCCGGGTCGAAGAGGCCCGCCTCAGGGCCGGCCCAGAGCAGGTAGCGCCGGGGAAAGGTGCGGCCCAGCGCAACCAGCTCGTCGATCCCGCCGGGCAGGGTGGAGAGCTCCGGCAGCCAGGGATTGCCGCACTGCTTGGCCGCGGCGATCATCGGCCCCTGCCAGGTCTCCTTGGCCGCCTGGGGCACGGCCCCCTGGCTGCGCGCCGCCTGCCAGAAGACGAGGCCCCTGGCCTCCAGCTCCACGGCCTTTTCCAGCAGCCACGTTCGCCGGGCGGCCTTGTTCCAGCCCACGGCCAGGGTCACGCCGTCCGGCCGCTCGCCCTGCGTGATCTCGATGGGCGAAAGGGTCGCCTCGCGCCGGGCGATGCTCTCGA
Source organism: Desulfovibrio sp. UBA6079 (assembly GCA_002428705.1). Lineage (GTDB taxonomy): Bacteria > Desulfobacterota > Desulfovibrionia > Desulfovibrionales > Desulfovibrionaceae > UBA6079. The sequence continues at coordinate 96,931 of DIXN01000064.1, read as the reverse complement.
TGCGAAACACGCCCTCGCGGCCCGCGCCGTCGAACAACCTGACTGTGTCGCCCGGCCGGGCGCGCAGCACGCCTATCAGATGCCGGGCCTCCTCGCCGGCCAGGACATACGGCTCGACCCAGTCCCCGGGCGGGAGAAAAAAGGCGTCCTGCCTGGCCACAACCCCTCTAGGCCAGCTTCTGGCGCGCCGTGCCCTTGTCGTAGAAGGGCAGGGAGACCCGCCGGGCCGGCAGGTCGGCACGCGCGGCCTTGACCACGAAGGCGCCCTGCTCGGCGCTCTCGGCCGTGACGTAGGCCAGGGCCACACTGTGGCCGAGGCTGGGCGCGAACGAGCCGGAGGTCACGTGGCCCACGACCTTGCCCGACATGGTCGCCACCTTGTCCTCGTGGCGGGCGCTACGCCGGCCCTCGATGGACAGGGCGACGAGCTTCTCGTCCACGCGCGCAAGCCCGGCCTTGCCGAGGAAGTCCTTCTCGCCGAGCAGGAAGCCGTAGCCGGCCTCCACCGGGGTGTGCTTGGGGTCCAGGTCCTGGCCGTAGAGCGGATAGCCGAGCTCGAGGCGCAGCGTGTCGCGGGCGCCGAAGCCGGCGGGCTTGACCGAGGCGACGGCCAGGGCCTTCTCCCACAGGGTGAGCGCCTTGCCCCAGGGCAGGTAGAGTTCGTAGCCGAGCTCTCCGGTGTAGCCGGTGCGGCTGACGGTCAGCGGCGCGCCGTCGAAGGTTGCGGCCTGGAAGGCGAAATATTTGAGCTGGCGCCAGGAGCCGCCCAGCAGCGTCTCCAGGGCGTCGCAGGCACTCGGCCCCTGGAGGTCGATCTTGGCCGTGGCCGCGGAGACGTTCTCGAGCTTCACCCCGGCCGGCAGGTGGCCGGCGATCCAGCTGTAGTCCGACTCCTCGCAGGCGCCGTTGACCACGAGCATGTAGGAGTCGGCGCCGAGGCAGTAGGCGATCAGGTCGTCGAGCACGCCGCCGGACTCGTTCAGCATGAAGCCGTAGCGGCACTTGCCGGGGGGAAGCGTCTCCAGGTTCTGGGTCAGGAGCCGGTTCAGCGCGGCCATGGCGCCCCGTCCCGAGACCAGGAATTCGCCCATGTGGCAGATGTCGAAGAGCGAGGCCTGGGTGCGGGTGTGGACGTGCTCGGCGATGATGCCCTCGTACTGCACGGGCATCTCCCAGCCGGCGAAATCAACGGTTTTGGCGCCATGGGCCGTGTGCCAGTCGGTCAGCGAGGTCTTCTTCAGCGTGGACAAGGGACTACCTCCGTTAGCGTAGCCGGTGGGCGAGGGTGGTTGTCAATCCGCCTCGACCGTGGCCGTGAGCCGGGCCGGGTCGAGGGCATAGCTTTGGGGATGGTCTTTGCGCGAGCGGCGGATGGCCCGGAATTCGTCGAGCAGGGCCACCACGCGGCGATAATACTTCTTGATGTCCTGGCCGTAGCTGGTCAGCTTGTCGTCGGCCTTTTCCACATAGGTTTCGTGGACGTAGCGGTTGGCCAGGATCTGCTCGCCAATGGCCAGGACCGTCTCGACCAGCTCGTCGAAATAGTTGACGATCTCGAATTTCAGCTCGGAGAGGATCTCGGTTGCGATGCGCAGCTGGGCCAGGTAGCTGATTTCCTGGCCCTTGTAGAACCGGTTCAGCAGGTCCTCGATGACCTTCACCTTGCGCGCCTGCTGGATGTAGCTGTACTTGGCCCAGACCTCCTGGTGGAGCTCGTGGTGCTGGTTGAAAGTCTCGTAGTCCTCGGGATTTAAGAGGTAGGAGTCGAGGATCTTGACCACGCCGCCGTAGAACTCGTCGGAATAGGCGATGATCCGGCGCTGGTGCTTGGAGAGCCAGCTGTAGAGGAACTTCAGGCGCTTCTCGTGGGTGTCGGTGTTTCTGACCAGCTCGTTGCGTTTGTAAGAGATCGTGCCGAAATACTCGCCGCGGACAATGTCCGTCAGGCGCAGGATCATGCTGTAGGTGTCCTTGATGATGTTCACTTCGAGCACCGCGCCGGTCAGCGGGTGGATGACCTCCTGGCTGAGCACGGACAGGGCGCGTTCCTGCTGGACGTTGTGCGGGTTGTACTTGTGCTGGCGGTAGATGACCCGCAGGATGACCACCCGGCGCTCGCGATCCAGGAAAAAGCCGCCCTCGTCCAGGGCCTTGATGACGTCTTTCAACTCCTTGTCCACCTGGACCAGGGCGATCTTCTCCAGGCGCGGGTAGTTCTTGGCCTCGGGATGGCTGTAGAGGGTGGTGATGGTGCGGTCGGACTGGCCGAGCACGCGCACCAGGAAACGCTCGCCCATGCGGAACAGTCGCCGGGAGAAGAGGGCGGCCGCGGTCCGGCGCTCGGAGACGATGCCGAAGCCGTAGAGCTCCATCAGGTACTGGTAGACGAAGAGCCGGTTGCGCTCGTACATCGAGTTGTCGTCGGGGCGGAACTTCTTGATGCGCAGGCCGTAGCGCTTGATCTCGGCGTCGAGGTTGGAGGGCAGCGAGCCGTAGACGCCGGAAAGGTAGAACTCGCCGTTCAGGTCCGTGCTCATGATCTGGGCCCGGTCCATCTCCAGCAGGTATTTGAGCATGGCCGGGTAGTTTTCCAGATAGCAGATGTCCTTGCCGGCGAACTCGGCCAGGAAGTCGTCCTGGTATTTCCGCGCCAGGCGGCTGCGCAAGGCCTGGAGGTTATGGACGACCACCGAGTTCTCGAGCGGGCAGCTCTGGCCGCCGATATTGTCGGACAGATCCATGATGTTGTGCAGGCGGTCGAACTGGAAGACTTCCTGGATGTAGTTGATGGGCCGGTCGAAGGCCACGAGCAGGAAGCCCGGCAGGTGCTTGTACTCGAAGAAGTCGCCCTCGAAGGAGGGCAGTAGGACGCGCGATTCCACCAGCGGATAATCCGGGAACTCGCTGAAGGGTTTGAGCAGGCAGAAACGGATGTGGATGAGGTCGAGGAAGGTCTTCAGCTTGTCGAGGGAGTTCAGGTGCAGGACCCCGGACAAGGCGGTGGGGGACTTCCACGCCAGCTCGGGGACATTGCTGAAGGCTCGTTCCCAGGTGATCGTCATACGAATTGCGCGCTCCGTTGTTGCACCGGACGATTTTGCCCAAGAAACCGGAGAAGTTCAAGGCGATTGACACTCCCGCGGGGTTTCTCCTATTGATTCCCGTAACGGACGATGCCCCCGGCTTTCGGGCTCCGGCCTGACCGGCGACCGTTTTTCCAATTCCGGCGGGAACTTCTCCCCGGAAGCGGGCCTCTTTGCCCACCAAAGCCGCCGAAGATCCCTTCGCGCACAGGCCGATCAATGCCCGGAGCAAACTGGCTGCAACAGGTTCTGAATATCGTCTGCAACGTCTTCGACGCCCATTCCGCCCTGCTTTTCCTCTCGAACGGCCAAGGGGCCTTCCCCTTGGCGGCCTCCTTCAGCCTCTCCGACCGGCTGCAGAAGGACGTGTCCATGGAGCCCGGCAAGGGGCTGATCGGCTGGATCCTGCGCGACCGCCAGCCGCTGCTCATCAACAACTTCGACCAGAAGCGCGGCATCCTCGGCTACTACGAACCGGCCGAAGAGGCCCGGGTCAAGGCCTTCATGGGCTGCCCCCTGGACGACGGCAGCGGGGTGCTCTGCCTCGACTCCCGCCGGACCTACTCCTTCTCCTCCAAGGACCAGAAGATCCTGCACCAGTTCACCCAGCTCATCGTCTCCTTGCGCCAGGCCGAGGAGCGCCTTGCCGCCGACGACCAGCAGTTCCGCTACCACCACAGCCTGCGCCTGATGTACGGCCTGCGGGCCAAGTTTCCTCGCTGGTCGGCCTACCTGCACAACCTGCTCGCGCTCCTGGCCGAGACCACCGGCTTTTCCCACAGCCTGTTCGCCGCCCGCGACGAGACCGGCAAGGCCTACTTCATCGACGGCGAGAACGCGCCGGCCTTCAAGGGCTCGCGCAAGGACCAGTCCTTTCCCATCGGCTCGGGCACCGTCGGCTGGGTCTTCCGCAACGGCCAACCCCTGGTGGCCGACGAGAAGGACGTGAAAGCCGCCCAGACCGCGCTTTTCGGCAAGGAGGTCAAGACGCCGCCGTTTCGCAGCATGGTCTGCCTGCCGCTGTCCATCCACAGGAAAACCCGCGGCGTGCTCGTCCTGGCCAGCGAAACGCCGGTGGCCGTGGGCGACGAGCTCAAGATGTTCCTGACCATGGTTACTGAAAACCTGGCGCTTTTCCTGGAAAATCTTTATCTTAAAAATCGTTTGACCATGGTCAAAATGAAGTAATAAGACAGCCCCAGCCCGGCGCCGGGGCTCCAGCGGCGGACCAAACTCTTCACGTAGCGAGCACCTATGTTCCTGAGCAAGTTTTTCGGTTGTCTGGGCAAGCATTTGGCCATGGATCTCGGGACCGCCAACTCGCTCATCTACACCTCCAAGGACGGCATCATCCTGAACGAGCCCTCGGTGGTGGCCATCGACACCCGCGAGCGCAGGATTATCGCCGTGGGCAAGGAGGCCAAGGAGTTCCTCGGCCGCACCCCGGAGCGCATCAAGGCCATCCGGCCGCTCAAAGACGGCGTCATCGCCGACTTCGAGGTGACCAAGGAGATGATCGCCTACTTCATCCGCAAGGTCATCAGCGGCATGAAGATCCTCAAGCCCCGCATCGTCATCTGCGTGCCCACGGGCATCACCCAGGTGGAGAAACGCGCGGTCATCGAGAGCGCCCAGCAGGCCGGAGCCCGCGAGGTCAAGCTGGTGGAGGAGCCCATGGCCGCGGCCATCGGCGCCGGGCTGCCCATCGAGCAGCCCATCGGCAACATGGTCGTGGACATCGGCGGCGGCACCACCGAGGTCGCGGTCATCAGCCTGTCTTCCGTGGCCTACGCCGAGTCCGTGCGCGTGGCCGGCGACGAGATGAACGAGGCCATCCAGCGCTATTTCCAGGAAGAGTTCCAGATGCTCATCGGCGAGAACATGGCCGAGAAGGTCAAGATCAAGATCGGCTCGGCCTACCCCTTGGCCGAGCAGCTGACCATGGAGGTCTCGGGCAAGAACGTGGTCCAGGGCACGCCGACCTCGGTGGTGGTCACCGACGGCCACATCCGCGAGGCCATCCACGACCCGGTCCAGATCATCGTCAAGGCCGTGCGCATCGCGCTCGAGCGCACCCCGGCCGAGCTGGTCGGCGACATCGCCCACAACGGCCTCCTGCTGGCCGGCGGCGGCGCGCTTTTAAAGGGCCTGGACAAGCTCATCTCCCAGGAGATCAAGCTCCACGTCTTCATCGACGACGATCCGCTGACCACCGTGGTCCGCGGCACCGGCCGGACCATGGAGAACGAGAAGCATTTCAAGAGCGTGTTCATCAATTGAGCCACACGGCGGCGGGCCTCGCCCCGCCGGCCACCATCTCCGGCACGGGGCGGGGCGGCGGTATCCTCCCGCCGCCCCGCCCCGTGCCGGTTGACGGCTCCGCCACAACCGGGCTCCCGCTCGGCCGAGACGACCGGGACGGCGCCCGACGAACCACAGGGTGAGACATGGACTGGCAGAAGATTCTCGAGGCGACCCGGCAGGCGGCCCTCGAGGCCGGTGAGATCGTCGTCCGCGACAACGCCGCGCCCCGCGAGGTGAGCCGCAAGGGCCGCATCGACCTGGTCACGGCCACGGACCTGGCCGTGGAGGAGTTCCTGAAGCCCCGGCTCGCGGCCATCCTGCCCGGGGCGGCCATTATGGCCGAGGAGACGGCCGCCGGGGAGCGCCTGGGGGACCTGGCTTTCGTCCTCGATCCGGTGGACGGCACGACCAACTTCGCCCACGGCCTGCCCTTTGTCGGCATCTCCATCGGGCTGTGGGTGGAGGGAGCGGTGAAGCTCGGCGTGCTCAACGCCCCGCTGCTGGGTGAGTGCTTCTGGGCCTTGCGCGGCGCCGGGGCGTACCTCAACGGCCGGCCGATGCACGTCTCGGCGGCGGACACCTTGGCCGACTCCCTGGTGGCCACCGGCTTTCCCTACGCCATCCGCGAGCGCATCGACACGGTCCTGGGCAACATGCGCCGGGTGCTGCTCGCGGCCCAAGGCCTGCGCCGGGCCGGGGCAGCGGCCCTGGACCTGGCCTACGTGGCCTGCGGCCGGCTGGACGGCTTCTACGAGACGGACCTCAAACCCTGGGACACCGCGGCCGGCCTGCTCCTGGTGGAGGAGGCCGGCGGCCGGGTCAGCCGCTTCGACGCGGCCACGGAGTACCGGCTGGGCGACTTCTCCATTCTGGCCACCAACGGCCGCGTGCATCGGGAGCTGTCCGCGCTGCTGGCGGAGGAAGAAAGCTAAGAGCGCATGTCCGGCGGGAAGAGGAAGTTCTGCTCCCAGACGTAGACCAGCCCCGGGGTGAGCAGCTCCGGGCAGCGCTCGACCAGGCCGGCCAGCTCGGTGCGGTCGCAGAAGAAGCCGCCCTGGACCTCCGCGGCGTTGGGTTGCGGGGTTTCGCGCACGGTGCCGGCGGAAAAGACGCTGACGAACTCGAAGCCGGTCTCCGGGCCGGCCGGGACCTCGGTCAGGAGCTTCAGGCCCGCGGCGCTGATGCCGATCTCCTCGTAGAGTTCGCGCAGGGCCGCGTCCTCGCGGGACTCGCCGGCTTTCACGTGGCCCGAGGCCGAGACGTCCCAGCGGCCGGGATAGAGAGCCTTGGCCAGGCTGCGGCGCTGAAGGTAGATCTTGCGGCCGGGATCGTAGACCAGGATGAGCACGGCCCGGTGCGACAGCGACTGGCGATGGGCGTCACTTATGTCCATGGCAGCCAAAGGTCGGTCCCGGCCATCGACGATCTCGATCAGCTCCCCGGGCGTCACGGGCGGCAGGGCAGGGCGGGATGGGGCAAGGTAGCGTTTGTTCATGGCGGACCGTCGAAACCGTATGTTAGGCGAGGCGCGCGATGATGGCAACCGGACCGACCGGAGCTGAAGGGGAAAAGGTCGTGCCGCTCGGTCCGGGCGACCTGGAGGCGGTGGTGGCCCTGGAGCGGGCCATGTTTCCCGCGCCCTGGACCAGGGAGCAGTACGCCTACGGCCTGGCCCACGGGGTGCTGGCCTTGTGCGGCATCACCTCCGGCGGGCGGCTCCTGGCCTACTGCTCGTGGTACCGGGTGGTGGACGAGGCCGAGATCGTCAACATCGCGGTTTCGCCCGGGAACCGGCGCTGCGGCCTGGGGCGCAGATTGTTGCGGTCCGTGTTGCAAAGCGCGGTCAAAAAAGGCATTAATCAGGTGTTTCTGGAGGTGCGCGAATCGAATCTGGCCGCCGTCAACCTTTACGCCTCCCTCGGCTTCCGGCAGACCGGACGGCGCCGGAAGTACTACCCCGACACCGGGGAGGACGCCCTGACCATGGCCCTTGCGCTTGATCCCCGCGCCTTCGCCACCGACATAGAATAAGGAGCGACCCTATGCGATTCCTCGATTCCCTCGACCTCAAGGGCAAGAAGCTCATCATCCGCGTGGACTACAACGTGCCGATCAAGGACGGCCGGATCACCGACGACATCCGCATCCGCGAGAGCCTGCCGACGATCAAACTGGCCCTCGACGGCGGCGCGGCCGTCATCCTTTGCGCCCACTTCGGCAGGCCCAAGGACAAGCCCGAGCCCGAGTTCTCGCTCGCGCCCACGGCCGCGCACCTGGCCAAGCTCATCGGACGCGAGGTGCTCATGGCCAAGGATACCGTGGGCCCGGACGCCAAGTCCAAGGCCGCGGCCCTCAAGCCCGGCCAGATCCTCATGCTCGAAAACCTGCGCTTCCAGCCCGGAGAGGCGAAAAACGATCCCGAATTCGCCAAGGAGCTGGCGAGCATGGCCGACATCTACGTCAACGACGCCTTCGGCGTGGCCCACCGGCCGGCCGCCTCGGTGGTGGCCCTGCCGCTGGCCGCCAAGGTCTGTTGCGGCGGGCTGCTGCTCAAGAAGGAGTGGCAGTACCTGGGCGAGACCCTGTCCAACCCGGAGCGGCCCTACGTGGCCATCTCCGGCGGGGCCAAGGTCTCGAGCAAGCTGGCCATCCTGAAACGCCTGCTGGACAAGGTGGACACGCTCATCATCGGCGGGGCCATGGCCAACACCTTCCTCCTGGCCCAGGGCCATTCCGTGGGCGCCTCGCTGGCCGAGGCCGATCTCAAAGGCGAAGCCAAGTCCATCCTGGACGCGGCCAAGGCCAAGGGCGTAACCATCTGTCTGCCGCTGGACGCGGTCCTGGGCAAGAGCCTGGAGGACGAGACCACCGGCGCCCCCGTGGACGTCGCGAACGTGCCAGCGGAGGCCATGATCCTGGACATCGGCCCGAAGACCGTGGCCGCCTACGAGAAGGCGCTTGCCGGCGCGAAAACGGTCATGTGGAACGGCCCCATGGGCGCCTTCGAGAACCCGGCCTTCGCCGCCGGCTCGGTGGCCGTGGCCAAGGCCGTGGCCGCCCTGCCCGGAGCGGTGACCATCGTCGGCGGCGGCGACACCGACGCCCTCATCCACAAGTCGGGGGTGGCCGGAAAGTTCAGCTTCATCTCCACCGGCGGCGGCTCCTTCCTCGAGTTCCTCGAAGGCAAGGAACTGCCGGCCTTCAAGGCCCTGAAGGAGTGCTCGAAATGAAACCGAAGCTGATGGCCGCCAACTGGAAGATGTACAAGACCAGGCCCGAGGCCACGGCCACGGCCAAGGATTTCCTGCGCTTGACGGCCCAGGCCCTGCCTGCGGATCGGGACGTCATGGTCTTTCCGCCCTTCACGGCCCTGGCCACGGTGGCCGAGGCCTTCGCCGGGCTGAAGCAGTTCTGCGTCGGCGCCCAGAACTTCCATCCGGTGAAGGAGGGCGCCTTCACCGGCGAGGTTTCCGCGGCCATGATCAAGGAGGCCGGCGCCACGGCCGCCCTGGCCGGCCACTCCGAGCGCCGCCACGTCTTCGGCGAGTCCGACGAGCTCATCGGCCGCAAGGTGGCCGTCGGCCTCGAGGCCGACCTCATCATGGTCCTGTGCATCGGCGAGACCATCGCCGAGCGCCGCGCCGGCCAGGTGGAGGAGGTGCTCGCCCGCCAGCTTGCAGCCGGCCTGAGCCAGGCGGACAAGGCCAAGGCCCTGGACAAGCTGGCCGTGGCCTACGAGCCGGTCTGGGCCATCGGCACCGGCGAGGTCGCCGGCCCGCGCGAGATACTGGACGCCCACGCCTTTGTCCGCAGCCGCTTGACCGGATTTTTCGGCCTGGACGGCGCGGGCGTGCGCATCCTCTACGGCGGCAGCGTCAAGCCGGACAACGCCGCGGAAATAATTCGCCTTGACAACGTGGACGGAGTGTTGGTAGGTGGCGCAAGCCTGAACGGCGAAAGCTTCAGCCGCATCGCGCTGGCCTAGCGCCGCGGTTTTTTTTCATCCCGGAAACGACCTAAGGACAAAGACCCTTGAGCGCACTCGTCATCACCATACACATCATCGCCTGCGTTTTCCTCATCATCCTTGTGCTCCTGCAGAGCGGCAAGGAAGGCATGGGGGTCATCTTCGGCGGCGGATCGGGCTCGGTCTTCGGCGGCGCCGGAGCCGGCGGGCTCCTGGTCAAGCTGACCACCGGCGCGGCGATTATTTTCTTGATTACCTCGCTGTCATACAATAAGATCATCAGTTCGCGCCACATGCCGGCCGGCTCCATCATGCCGGAGACTCCGGCTGCTGCCCCGGCCCCCGAAGGCCAGCAGCCGCAGGGCGGCGCGGGCTTCGAGGTCGAGGTGCCCATGAGCAGCACCCAGGGCGGGACCCAGGTCCAGGTGCCGGCCCCCGGCAGCGCGCCCGAAGGCCAGGCCCCGGCCGCCACTCCGGCTCCCCAGCCCGAGCCGGCCAAGCCCGAGGGCGAAGCCAAGCAGTAAGCACGTTGACACGCGGAAGTGGTGGAACTGGTAGACACGCTATCTTGAGGGGGTAGTGGCCAAAAGCCGTGGGGGTTCGAGTCCCCCCTTCCGCACCAAATCCTTCGAAAGGGCCGGAAATCAGTAGGTTTCCGGCCCTTTCGCATTGGGCCGGCGGCGGGCGTCCACAAAGAGCGTCCACAAATGGCCCAGAAACCGATCCGGACCCCGAGCTACCTCAAGTTCGAAAAGGGATGTTTCTACTTCAGAACACGGCTGCCGTCGGACCTCAGGCGGGCGACAGGAGTAACCGAGGTCAAGCTGTCCCTCAGGTCGGCTTGCCTGCGTACGGCCAGGCCGAGAGCCGTTGACGTTCACCACTACTACCAGCGAGCGCTACGAATGGTCACCCGCAAGCTTTCCGAGTTGAGCCGCGAAGATTTCCTCCAGGCCATCAAGAAGCACATGATGCGCGCGTTCGATGACTGGGACGAATCCCGCCAACAGAAGTCTTTCGCCGCGTCCTACGTTCCCGCACCCGACGATGTGAACGAATACGAGCGCAAGAAAACGAAGATCAGGGTAGAGCAGAGGATACTTAAAGACACGCTTGAGGAAGTCCAGGACGACCTCAACACCGGTGACATAGGAAACGTCAAGGAGCACGCGGTTAAAATCCTCCAAGCCGAACATATCGAGGCAGAGCCGGACAGCATGGAGTTTCGTCAGTTCTGCAAGGAGCTTCTATCAGCCAATGTCGAGAATCTTCGAAAGCAGCTCGAAGTGGTCACCGGCCAGAAAGCAGCGACTTTACAACTGGATACTCAGGCACAATCAAAGCCTGTGGTCGTCGAGAAAGATGCCGGCAAGACACTGCGGGAAGTGATAGAATCGTATTTAAAGATGCGTAGCCAGAAGGGGTATGATCCGGCTGGCATGCGGCGGTATCGTGATTGGCTGGAGTGGGTGGCATTTATTATTGGCGACGATATGCCGTTTAAAAATATCAAGCCGGAAACAGTCGATCATTTCATCACAGCTTTGCAGAGGATGCCCAAGAACCGTAAGAAGAAGGGGTTGGGTAAATACACGGCTGATGAGCTTCTTGCTATGGACTTATCTGGATACGATAAGCTCTCAAAGACCACTATGAACGCTATCATTGATCGAGCGAGCGGGCTGGCGAAGTTTGCGATGCAGCGGGACTGGGCGGACAAGAACTTCTTCTCTGGCCGACAATTCAACTTCCAGATCGGAGAGAAAAAGCAGAAGCCTCCATTCGAGGACTATATGCTACGTGCGATGGCCAGAGAGGGAAGATTCAACAAGAAAGGGGCGAACTTCTGGGTCTGGCGTATTGCGCTGCTTTCCGCTATGCGACTTGAGGAGATAAGTCAGCTTGATGTCAATGATGTTGTCTGTATTGATGGAATATGGTGTTTTAATGTAAAGAATGAAATGAGTGACAGTGACCTTCTCGACCAAACGGTCAAAAATAATTCGGCATCTCGGATAGTACCACTGCATAATATTCTCTTGAATGAGCTAAAATTTCTCGATTATGTGGACAGCATTAGAAAGTCTGGCCGTGAGAAGCTCTTTCCTGACCTTCGTCCACGGATTGTCAAAGATGAAAAGTCTGACTCTTCAAAAGGGAAGCTAAAGTATGGCGATAGAATATCTCGTATGCTAACTGCTTTTGTTAAAAAGAATTGCTGGAAAGGAGGATATTCTTTCCACAGCTATCGGCACGCATTCATTGCGAAAATTGATATGTCAGGGGCTAATGAACTCATTAAATGCTTTGTTGTCGGCCATAAACCGAAAATAATGGGCGACCCTTCCTATGACCACAGAAGAAATGAGACGCCTATTGCCACCTTGAAAGCTGAGGTTATTGATCATCTAGCCATTCCCATGGACTTACTGGTTTCCGATGATGATAGAGATATCGAGGTCAAGTAACACCCTGCCTGCTCAGGAAGTACCTCCGGTCGCCTGGTTGATGACCAGGTGACCGGAGGGCATGAACCTGATGAGGTCTCGGACACGCATGATATCGTCCGATCCTAACGAGCAGCCTCATTATTCGCTCCGAGCGCCCTGTAGAGCGTAGACCGGCTCACGCCCAACTCTTCAGCCACATTCTTCTTGTCGCGGCCCTGGCCGATCAACTCGATCGCTCGGGCAACCTGGGCATCGGTCATGGCCTTGGGCCTGCCGAAGCTCTTGCCGGCTTTCTTGGCGGCAGAGATGCCTTGCGCCTGCCGCTCCCGGATCAACGACCGCTCGAACTGGCCGATAGCGCCGAGGACCTGGAAGAGCAGGATAGCGCAGGGATCATCCTTGCGCCCGAAGGCAAGGCCCTCTTTCAGGAAACGGACCTCGGCACCCTTGGCGGCTATCTCCTTGACGATCCGCTCCAGGTCGCTCAGAGAACGTGCCAGACGATCTATGGACGGCACATGGAGCACATCACCTTCCCGCACATAGTCGAGGCAGTCACGAAGGCCAGAACGGTCTGTAGAGGCACCAGAGGCCTTGTCCGTGAAGACCTTGTGCAGCCTGAGCCCCTCGAACGCCTCCAACTGCCGGTCGAGGTTCTGAGATTCCGAGCTGACGCGAGCGTATCCGATCTTCTGGCCTGTCATTGGTGACTCCTTGGCGTGTCGTTTCAAATCTACTAGACCTTATGAGATTTCGTGTCAATATTCTTTTATGGACAATTTGAGACACGAAAATAATGGACTTTCTGCCGGCCAAGGAACGAATCTAAATGTACACCTTGTGAGACTGAGCCGAGCCTTGAAAACACAAGCGATAGCGAGTACGCTTGTGTTTAGAGGAGGCAGCGATATGGCCAAACATACGGGCGATGAGAAGGCCAAGGGTAAGGGGCTCTGGTTGTATCCCAGTGAAGACAGAGCCCTCAAGGACCTAGCCAAGCGCTGGAAGCTCAAGGAATCGCGAGTGGTCGCACGATTGATCAAAGAGGCGAACCCTGACGCCACAGGTGATGCTGACACTAGCGCAAGCGTCAGCGCTATCGTTACCTGTCTCGCCAGGGTTGAAGCCCGCCTTGCCCACCTTGAGGAGATACTCGCTGACTACCAGGTGCTACCGGGTGAAGCTATGCCCGGCCAGAGGGAAGGGCAGAACGCAGAGGTCGAAGCCGAGGGCCAGGCGCCGGCAGAAGTTACGCCCCTCGAAGACGACAACGCGGAGGATCAAGAACATCCGCCGGCTCAGGAGTTCGCTAGGCTTAAAAAGCTCGTGGTGGAGGCATTTGAACGAACAGGTATCGGCCCTTGGGGTCCGTTCGTGAGTGGACAGAGACAAGGGCCTGAGCTGAAGCGGGTACTCGACGCGATAGGTGCCATGTCGGAAGACGGGTACGTTCAGTTCACCGGCCAAAGAGTACGAGCCTCGTCGGTGCTCCGCTTCTGTCTACTGTACGCATTGACCTTCGAGATGGACGATGATCAGGGTAAGGCGCGCGATCAGATGGCCGCCTTGGGTTTCTCCCTGGAGCAAGGCGAGCCAAGCGATGACTTGCAACGATCGGTCTCGGAGCAACTAGGCACAAACTGACCCCGCCCCTATAGGTTTGTTGTGTAGGACGCTTGCCATATGACCTTGGGCAAAATTTTCGATCCCTCGTTTTCGACCTCTTTATTTTCAATACCTTTTTAATTTTTGTCATCAAATGCGAACTATGATGCCTGTTTCCCATTCCATTAAATTTCTCCATTGTTAATCAAATGGTGTTTTTTAAATAGAGGCATACCACAGGTTATGAACATGCGCCCTTAACTGTTGTCTATTTTGGTGCAGATTTAATGCCTCACGCGCCATATGATGTAAAGTTGCCGGCGATATCCCTTGCCTGTAAACAGTTTTATATTGAAATGTATTAGTAATGGCAACGACCCACTCCTTTTTCTTCTTAATCTTAATAATACATATATAAACTATAATTTGGTTAAACATTGAAATGTAAACTAAGGAAGAATTCAAATGGCCATTGGAAAGATTTACGATGAGGGTTTTGAGACCGACCTGGAACGCGAAGCTGTTGACGACGCTCTTGGCGAGGTCGAGTCCGGTAACGAGTACGACAAGAGCATTTTGTTCGATGTTCTCAAATGGAGCGACTACTCGGAACTAAACGCGATAATGAACCAACTCGCAGACGAAATAATAGATGTGCCCGGCAACAAACAGGAGAAGTACAAGCGGCATTTGAAGGTGATTTTGTGTAACCTCTATGCGGCATATACCATCAGCCCGAAGTACTATGTTGCTATCTCACTTAACAAGAATAACTATGCGCCAGGATCGAGATATAATGCACTTAAAATAGCATATGAGCCAACTAGCCATATTGTGCATAAGATAAAGAATGTTGATCTGATCCAATTCAAAATTGGATTTCATGATGATCAAGGAAGTAGTAGAGTTTCAAGGATGAGAGCTGCCGGAAAACTGCTTGAGGCATTTGCTGCATGTAAAGACACAATCATTGCTCGTCATCCAAATAGAGAAACAATTATTCTTAAAAATATTGACAAAACTTTAAAGAAATATAGAGACACTGAAGACACATTTAGATACAGAGATAATTTAGTCAAGATCAATGCTGCCATCGCATCGGCCAGCATTACACTTGACATGCCAGATGATGAATTCCGGCAGCTCAACCAAGGCTCGCTGAAAAAACGCAATATCCCGATAGACCTCAATATGAGTCAGCTCTATCGAGTCTTCAACAATGGCAGCTTCACGCAAGGCGGCCGGTTCTATGGCGGCTGGTGGCAACTCGTACCGGAAGAGCAGCGCAAGCACATTCTCATCGATGGCGAGCCGACGGTCGAGCTGGACTACAAGGCCCTGCACCCGACCTTGCTGTACCTCGAACAAGCGGGCCACCTGCCGGATGATGACCCGTACGTGCTTGAGGGCCACCAGGGCGACAAGTTCATGCGCGAGGTCGGCAAGTCCATGTTGCTGATCGCAATCAACGCCAAGGACAGCTCCCAGGGGCTCAGGGCGACGCGGAGGCACTTGGAAGGGAAGTTCGGCAAGGATGAAGGCCGAATTCATGGTCTCGATCTAGGAGACGTCATTGAACAGTACAAGATGAAGCACAAACTCATCAGCTGGTATTTTTACACCGGTTACGGAACAAAGCTCCAGTTCAAGGACTCATGGCTGGCGGAACGGATCATGCTCCGACTCATCAAAGCTGGAATAGTTTGCCTGGGAGTACACGACAGCTTCATTGTTAAGCAGCGGCATCGGCACGAACTCTTCCAGGCGATGGAGGTGGTATTCGAAGCGAAATATCACGCACTACCAGGAATCGATTGAGATAGGCATCATGGCAATATATCAGGGAAAGGTAGGGAGAAGTCGGCTACATTTTCTGATCCCTGCCTTTTTCACCTCGAAAGAGCCGATGACCTGAAAACCTTTGTCGGCACTTGATTTGCGGTTGGCAGTTCCATTCAGCCGGTTTGTACGCTTGAGATTTTTGTACAAAAATATTGTTTTGCGTTTTCGTCCGCCTTGCTTTTCGCTCACAACTGGCAAGAATCTCCCCGGCCGTATAGCCTCCTCCGCTTGCGATTATTCCCAACTCATGGCACCAGTTCTCAAATGAACGATATCAATCGTCTTCCGATACAGAAAGTTTTACACCGTAGCGGGATGAAAAAAGGCGGACCGGAGTCCGCCTTACTGGTGCTCTTCAGCTTGTTAACGGCTTGCTGAAGACCTCGTTTCTCCCTTCTGCTACAAAGGGATAATTTTCGTTATCCGAAATTTCACCCTTTAGCAAGTATGAGGTAGTCGTGAGCACGAGTGGTTACCGGTTGGCTTTGGACATCGGAACAAACTCCATCGGGTGGTGCATCCTTGATCTTGATGAGGTTTGTTCTCCCGAGACAATCCGCGCCATGGGTGTTCGCATCTTTCCGGACGGACGTGATGCGAAAAGCCAAGCCTCATTAGCGGTTGATCGACGACTGGCCCGGCAAATGCGCAGACGAAGGGACAGGTATCTCCGGCGGCGTAGTCAGTTAATGGATGCTCTCATCAGGCACGGTCTGATGCCCACGACAGCAGAGGACCGGAATGAACTGGAAGGGCTAGACCCATATGCGCTTCGTGCCAAGGGACTACAGGAAGCGCTTTCACTGTTCGAACTGGGAAGGGTTATTTTTCATCTCAACCAACGCAGGGGTTTTAGAAGTAACCGCAAGACAGATAAAGGGAGTGAAGCCGGAAAGATTAAGCCGGCAATTAAGCGCCTTCATGATCTCATGTCCGAGGCAGGGGTAAGCACTCTAGGTGAATACCTGTATTTGAGAAGGCAGTCTGGTCATACGGTCAGATCGCGACTAGTTGGCCAGGGAACAAAGGCACAATATGAGTTCTACCCGGATCGCTCAATCGTAGAGGATGAATTCTTTAGGCTCTGGAATGCTCAAGCTGCCTACCATCCCAACTTGTCGGACAGCGCACGAGACGAATTTCACAAAATTATCTTTTACCAAAGACCGTTAAAGCCGGTACAGCCGGGGCGCTGTACTCTTGAGCCTACCAAGGAACGTGCCCCGCAAGCCTTTCCTGTTTCTCAATGGTTTCGCATCTACCAGGAGCTGAATCAACTGAGAGTCGTAACCCCGGAACTGCATGAACGTGAGTTAACATTTTCTGAACGCAACACATTGGCGGCAATACTCAAACAGGGCAAAGACCTCACCTTTGAGTCTTTGCGCACCCGTCTTAAGCTGGCTCCTGGTCACGCATTTAATCTCGAAGGAGAAAGCCGCGACAAATTGAAGGGCGATTCAACGGCTTATCTCCTAGCCAAGAAAGATCACTTCGGTCCAGCATGGCATGAGCTTTCGCCAGAAAGCCAGCATGACGTTGTTGAGCTGTTGCTGGAAGAGGAAAGCGAAGACACATTGGTTGCTGCATTGATGGGCAGATGGCAGCTAGACGAGAAAAATGCACGGGCTATTGCAGCACTCAATTTACCGGCCGGTTACTCACGATTATGCCTAGAAGCGCTGTGCTCCATAACTAAGGAACTCGTCAAAGACGTCATTCTCTATCATGAAGCTGTCAAGCGTGCAGGATATGCATCACATTCCTGGTTTGCAACTGGTGAAATTCATGAACGCCTCCCATATTACGGCCTTGTCCTGCAACGGCACGTTGGCTTTGGAACGAATCATCCCGCAGATCGTGCCGAGGTCCGCTACGGCCGTATCTCCAACCCTACAGTCCACATTGCGCTCAACCAAGTCCGGCGCGTTGTGAATGAACTCATTAAATTACATGGGCATCCTGCTCAAATCGTACTGGAAGTTGCCCGCGACCTCAAGAATGGGCTTATGGCCCGTCGAGAAATCGCCAAACGCCAAGCCGAACAGAAGAGAGCCAATGATCGCAGACGGGACCAGTTGAAGGAGTTCGGCATCCCTGTGACCGGTGATGCCCTCATGCGCATGCGGTTGTGGGAAGAGCTTGCAGAAAACCCGGCAGCCCGGTGTTGTCCATACACGGGCGAGCACGTCTCCATGCAGCGTCTATTTTCAAACGAGGTTGAGGTGGAGCATGTCCTTCCTTTCTCGCGCACTCTTGACAACAGCCCGTCAAACAAGACCATCAGCCTGCGCAGAGCGAACATGTACAAGGGGAACCGCAGTCCGTTCGAGGCCTTCGGGACTTCCGCAGACGGCTTCGACTGGTCGGGAATAGTCTCGCGGGCCGCCCTGATGTCGTCTGCAAAGAGGTGGCGCTTCGGAGAGGACGCTATGAGCCGTTACGAGCGAGAAGGTGATTTTCTCGACCGTCAGCTCGTGGACACTCAGTACATTGCCCGAATCACCAGAGAGTATCTGACCGCTGTATGCGATCCTTGCAAGGTTTGGGTTACGCCGGGCAGACTTACTTCGTTGCTCGCCTCCCGTTGGGGCTTCCCGCGCAAGAATCGCGATGACCACCGGCATCATGCCCTTGACGCAGCCCTTATCGGTGTCACGGACCGGGCCTTGCTCAAGAAAGTTGCCGACAAGAATTCCCGTGAGCGGTCTCAAGGAGTGGATAATTTCCTGGCGGGTTTTGAAGCGCCCTGGAATGGTTTCCGTTCAGATGTTTTGGCGGCATACGGTGGTATTGTCGTCTCCCACAAGTCTGACCATGGCCTAGGTGGCTGTCTGCACAATGAAACCGCATATGGGATTCTTGGGCCGAA
This sequence comes from Desulfovibrio sp. UBA6079, assembly GCA_002428705.1. Lineage (GTDB taxonomy): Bacteria > Desulfobacterota > Desulfovibrionia > Desulfovibrionales > Desulfovibrionaceae > UBA6079. The sequence continues at coordinate 78,808 of DIXN01000064.1, read as the reverse complement.
CGGCTCCCAGGGCAATGCACAGCATTACGTGCCCATCGGTGCGATCACGACTCCTGCCGATGTTCTCAAGGTCAAAGGCTTTGGGCTTCGGGCGTCCATTCTGTCCTCAATTGCAGGAACGCCAATTCGGAAATGTCGTGACCTCCTGAGCCGACTAGTTTCAATGCGGGAGAGGGAGGCTAAAGAGTTCATCCGCGCGTTCGTCGGCTTGGATGGCAAGGAGTTTGCAAAACGGCTTAATGATTACGCCACGGCCCGCGGCATGCGCCGGGTCCGCCTGAAGGAAACCGTAACCCTGGTGGCCATCAACAATCGGGAAGGCAAACCCTACAAGGGTGTGAAAGGCGACAGTAACGCCTACTATGCCATCTACCTTGATCCCGATGGCCGCTGGGTAGGGGAGATAGTCTCGACACTCCAGGCGAATAGCCCATCCTACAGAACAAGATGTGACGAATTGGGTTATCCAGTGGTCACACACCTTTTTCGGAATGACATGCTTGAGCTGAATGAGAATGGGGTCACGAAGGTCGTTTATGTGGTCAGACTCTCAGAAAAACAAATAGCTCTTGCAGAGCACAATGAAGCAGACGTGGACGGCCGGACACGGGATAAGTCTGTCGACTTCACGTTGATCTACAAGAGCAGTCCAGCATCGTTGCAGAAATCCGGAGCAAAAATCATATCGGTGTCGCCAAGTGGAATGATTCACTATCTGGAGGTGCCCACACATGTTGCCGCAGGCCGTGGAAATAGCCGGTGACAATAGACATCTGTGCAAGGAACGTGGTTTTCTGGCGATTTACGAACAAAATGAGTTGTTGGGAAGGCTCCCTATAGATGATCTCTCACTTGTGCTCGTTTGCGGTTACGGGGTGACATGGAGTAACGATTTATTGGCATCGCTTTCTGAACGATGCATTCCCGTTGTGATTTGTGGAAAAAACATGAATCCATTGTCAATGCTCTGGTCGCTTTCGGGGCATCATCGGTCGAGTGAAAGGATACGCAGTCAAGCAGTTGTTTCAGTCCCCACACAAAAGAGACTGTGGCAATCCATCATCAAGGCGAAGATACTGCTTCAGGCAAAGCATGTTGCATTGAGGGGTGAAAAATTTGGTCATCTGGTTGAACTCGCATCTTCAGTACGCTCCGGTGACACTGGGAATGTCGAAGCGATAGCTGCCAGTCTCTATTGGAGATTATGTTTTGGCATGGACTTCAAACGTGATCGCATGGGGAGTGGGGCTAATTCACTCTTGAATTATGGCTACACAGTTTTGCGTGCATGCATGGCAAGAGCAATAATGCTTTCAGGATTGCATCCTGCTTTTGGAATTTTCCATCGTAACGCGCGCAACCCGATGCCCTTGGTAGATGACCTTATGGAACCGTTCCGCCCCGTGGTCGACATGGTTGTACTACACATAAAGCATCATCTTGGCGTAGAAGTTAATCCGGACACCAAGCGTATTTTATCGGGTATTCCTTCTCTTGATATGACAGTAAAAGGAGAATTATCTACTGTTGGCCGATGCATTCGGGAAGCAGCGGATTCTTTGGCAGCGGTCTATTTGGGCCAACAGGATGAACTTGTCTTGCCCAAAGAGTTGATACCTTTGTAGCATGGAAGATACAATGCCATTTCTCAGTGGATATCGCATTATGTGGCTACTGGTCATGTTCGATTTGCCCGTGCTAACAAAGCGAGAACGCAAGGCCGCAACAAATTTTCGAGAGCATCTGCAAAATTTGGGGTTCGAGCGATGTCAGTTCTCAGTGTACCTTCGATGTTGCTCTGGAAAAGAGAAGGTCGAGTTTTTTGTGGGGAGAATCCGTGAGCGGTTGCCTGAGGGTGGAAAGGTGGACATGTTGTCCTTTACCGACAAGCAGTATGAAAAAATAATCAGCTTTCAATCTCGCATTAGGAAACGGCGGAAAAATCCGGATCAATACGCCCTGTTCTAGGTAGCTGGAGCCGGATTTTTCAAGCCCTAATTGAGAATAAAGCAAATTATCCCAGAGCCATACGGGTTCTGGGTTGTAGCAGAGAGGGAAACGAGGTCAAGCCGCAACGCATAGGTCTTGTGCAATCATTTAACGCAGTTGTAGCAGAGAGGGAAACGAGGTCAAGCCGCAACTATGCGCTGCGCCGTGAGATGGATGCGGCCGTTGTAGCAGAGAGGGAAACGAGGTCAAGCCGCAACAAGAAGGTCTCGGTGGTGGACTTCAAGGCGGTTGTAGCAGAGAGGGAAACGAGGTCAAGCCGCAACGGCCGAATGGGCCTATCGCCTCTGGTGCCGGTTGTAGCAGAGAGGGAAACGAGGTCAAGCCGCAACGAGATAGGGCATATCCTGGAATCGACCCAAGTTGTAGCAGAGAGGGAAACGAGGTCAAGCCGCAACTGCAAGGTCCCGGTAGTTGTCCCTGGCGTAGTTGTAGCAGAGAGGGAAACGAGGTCAAGCCGCAACGGTGATGATGACGAAGCCGAGTTCGGTCGGGTTGTAGCAGAGAGGGAAACGAGGTCAAGCCGCAACGAAGTCACCGCGTCGTCCACGTCCTCGGCCGTTGTAGCAGAGAGGGAAACGAGGTCAAGCCGCAACCGGTTGTGGCCACGGCCGCGGCGCTCTGCGGTTGTAGCAGAGAGGGAAACGAGGTCAAGCCGCAACAATACACGGCCAGGATGCGCGAGGTCCAGGTTGTAGCAGAGAGGGAAACGAGGTCAAGCCGCAACGATCATGTAGAGCGGGACGCGGAAGGGGCGGTTGTAGCAGAGAGGGAAACGAGGTCAAGCCGCAACCGGGAAATGCTGGAGGCGCTGCGGGGCATCGTTGTAGCAGAGAGGGAAACGAGGTCAAGCCGCAACACACCCGGCAGTTGTATGCCGGGTGTAGCGGTTGTAGCAGAGAGGGAAACGAGGTCAAGCCGCAACGCAACCGACGTGGCCCATATGATGTGCCTCGTTGTAGCAGAGAGGGAAACGAGGTCAAGCCGCAACAGGAGTTGCCCCAAAGCCGTGTCCGTGTAGTTGTAGCAGAGAGGGAAACGAGGTCAAGCCGCAACTGAGCGATCAAGACGTGCGCGATCTCTGGTGTTGTAGCAGAGAGGGAAACGAGGTCAAGCCGCAACTCCTACCTCCAGGACCGCGCCGACGCCGAAGTTGTAGCAGAGAGGGAAACGAGGTCAAGCCGCAACGCCCAGCTTCAGCCGCTCGATCTCCTGCGGGTTGTAGCAGAGAGGGAAACGAGGTCAAGCCGCAACTCGAACGTGCTGCCGGTGATGGTCCATGTGGTTGTAGCAGAGAGGGAAACGAGGTCAAGCCGCAACTCACGGCGCCTTGATTGCGTCCAGTGGCTGGTTGTAGCAGAGAGGGAAACGAGGTCAAGCCGCAACACCCGCAGGTAGCCACTCCCGGTGACTTCGGTTGTAGCAGAGAGGGAAACGAGGTCAAGCCGCAACGGGGGCGGGAATGGGATGGGGAACAGATGAGTTGTAGCAGAGAGGGAAACGAGGTCAAGCCGCAACTCGTAGTAAATCAGGGTGCTTGTCGCTGCGGTTGTAGCAGAGAGGGAAACGAGGTCAAGCCGCAACGTGCGCGCCGGCCGCTGGAAACCGGACCGGGTTGTAGCAGAGAGGGAAACGAGGTCAAGCCGCAACTGACAGATGATCATCATCGCACAGTCTTGCCGACCAGGACTGAAATCGCCCTTGTGTACCAATGCCTGAAATTCAGAACGACCCAACTCCGACACATGGGGCAGGCTTCTCGCCATGGAAATCCCGCTCGTGCGCATCCTCCAAAACAGCCCCTTGAAGAGCCTCTCCGGCCAGGGTAGGGTACCTCTGTCGGCATCAACCGGGCGTCCACAAGTGGCGTCCACAGCCCCGTTGACCACCTGAGATTTCCTGTTATTTCGCGGGATAGGAGGAGGGTAGAGCGCAAAATCCCCCCTTCCGCACCAAATCCTTCGAAAGGGCCGGAAATCAGTAGGTTTCCGGCCCTTTCGCATTGGGCCGGAGGCGGGCGTCCACAAAGAGCGCCCGTCCTCATGGCTCGGGTCATGGCTTTTCCGTGCATGCGGACGATCCGCTGCGGCCAGGTGCGGGGATGCTCCATGCTGCCGTCTGCGCGCAATCGCTAGCATCCATCGGCGCGCCACAACCACACAGCATGATTGCCCATTCTACGTTATTGTCGGTTTGACTCCGATTGCATCCAGGCAGCCAGCATGCCAACGCACGAAATATGCTCCTGATCCGCCTCTGCAACAGCCATGGGCCATGGCAAGTTTAGACTGGAAAGAGTCAAGCTAACACTTTATTGCAAGAAATATGATCAAAAAAAATAATAAAAGAACTAAAACAATTCGATCTTTGCTATGTAATGCAGTTGCAATGAATGAAAAATATTGTACAAGGAAATGGGGCGGCATAGCCAAGCGGTAAGGCAGAGGTTTGCAAAGCCTCGACTCTCTGGTTCGACTCCAGATGCCGCCTCCAGCCAAGACGCGCCGACAAGCGCGGATACCTATACAATTGCTGGGCGTGCCGCCCCTCGCCGGCCGGAGCCTGAGCGTCAGCGGGTGGCCGGTCGTGAGCAGGGACAGGCCAGCGGCAGCTGCACGGTGAAGGCGCTGCCCCTGCCAGGGACCGACTCCACCCAGATACGGCCTGCGTAATGCTCGACGATCTCGCGGCAGATGGCCAGGCCAAGGCCCGTGCCGCTGGGCTTGCCCAGGGCGTACTCGTCGGCGGCCTGCTGGAACTTCTCGAAGATGCGCTGCTGGCTCTCCGGCGGGATGCCGATGCCGGTGTCGCGCACCTGAATTTCCAGGCCGGCAGTTGTGGCCCGCGCCCGAACCGTGACGCTGCCGGCAGAAGTGAACTTCAGGGCGTTGCTCACCAAGTTGATGCAGACCTGGGCCAGCCGGTCCGGGTCGACGACGATGTCCGGCAGGGCTGCGGGCAGGTCGGTGCGCAGCTCTACTTCTGGCTTTTCGGCAAACAGGCTGCCCATGAGCGCAAGCGCATCGGAGAGCACCCTGAGCGGGTCGGTGGGCTGGTCGTTCCAGTGGATGTGCCCGGACTCGATCTTGGTCAGGTCCAGGAAATCGTTCAGCAGGCGCGTCAGACGCTCGCCTTCCTGGCCGATGGTCTGCAGGTTGGTCAGGATACGCTCGATCCGCGGCCGGTCCACCCCGCAACCGTCCGAGGAATCGAGGAGCTTGAGCACGTCCTTCCTGATGAGCTTGGCGAAGCCGATGACCGAGGTCATCGGCGTGCGCAGCTCGTGGGAGATGGAGGAGAGGAAGGCCGACTTGGCCTGGTCGAGCCCGATCAGCCGCCGGTTGACCTCAAGGAGCTGCTGGGCCTTGTCGGCCAGTTCCCGGGTCCGCTCGTCCACGGTCTCTTCCAGGCGTTTGTTCAACCGGGCAAGCTCCTGCTCCATGAGCTTGCGCTGGGTGATGTTGTTGAACACGCCCTCGACACCAAGGATCCGCCCCTCCCGGTCATGATAGAAATGCGAGCTGGTCCGGACGACCACCGCCTGGCCGTCCTTGCGGCGCAAGATCACCTCGTAGTCGCTGACCTTGCCCTCGGCCGAGAGTTTCTGCAGGAGCGCCCGCCGGTCTGCCGGTCGGATATAGAACTGCTTGGCGATGTCCACGCCCATGATCTCCTCGAAGGAATCGTAGCCGAGAAGGTTCAGGATCGACGGGCTGCACATGACCAGCCGGCCCTCGGCGTCGGAGCGGTAATAGGCGTCCTGCATGTTGTCGATGATGCCGCGGAAGGTTTCCTCGCTTTCGCGCAGCATCTTTTCGATCTCGGACCGGCGGGAAAGCTCGAGGGCCTGCTGCAGGTTGTGGAAGGCCAGGCGCGAGAGCAGGTTGGCGATGAGGAACAGGGCCGTGCTGACCTGGCGGAAGCGCTCGGTGCTCATGACCGTGACCTCGGCCAGGGCGGAGCGGAACTCGTCGGGGTCGGCGCCGATGTCCTGGCCGTAGGCGAGCAGGCGCTCCTCGTCCAGGTCGCTGTTGCGGACCTGGCCGATGAGCCAGTTGGCCAGGTGGCGGTCGCCGGCGTAGAGGCTGGCGCCGGCATCCCACAGCCCGCCGCTCAGGCAGGGCTGCATGATCGGCCCGCTCGGGTTCGGCTGGCCGATGAGGGCGTCGGAGTGCATGCAGTTCGCCAGCCCTTTTTCCGTCTTGCGGATGACCCCGCTGCACAGCCGGCAGAAGTTGCTCGGCCTGGTCAGGGGCGCGCCGTCGGGCGTGGTGATGATCGCGGCCACGCCGGTGGCGTGGGCAAAGGCATCCTGGATGCGCTGGATCTCGTCCAGGTCGAACAGATCGGCGAAAGTCAGCGAATCAAGGGACAGCTGCTCGCTCCGGGGCGGAGGCCGCCCGGATGCAAGCCGTGATTCGAGCTCATTGATGCGTTGTCTGGCGTTCACCAGCTCGCACGCAAGATCGTGATGCGCTGTGTCGTATACCCCGGCCATGCATCTCCCCGCCGACGCCGGCACGGAAGTGCGGCGTCTATATTTCAAAGCATGATCACGAGCGAGGTGTCAACACGGCTCAGCCGATGTGCCGACATGCAACTTCTGCGGCAAGGACGTCGAAAAACAGATGCTTGTTCGGATGATAGCAGCTATTTCAGCACATTAGCGGAGAAAGCGGATTGCATCCCGGCGCCTGCGCCGCAGATACAATATTTTGCGGTCATACGCCGGCAGCGCTGGCCGTTTGTTCCGTTCCCAGGCAATTGTACGGGCCGGCATGGTCAAGCGGTGAGGCGCTGGTGCTGTGGCGTGCGCGGATCAGGCGGTGCGGCTCAGCAGCGGGCCGCGGGGCGCCTGCCCGCGACGATCCGGCTTGCAACCAGGGACAGGCCGGCCGCCGCCAGCAGGAGAAGCCCTTCGCCGGGCCGGGCGAGAAGCCGCACGAAGCCGATGGCTGACAGAAAGAAGGGCAGGAACGCGCCGAAGAACTCCAGCCGAGACCAGCGCCGGGGCGCAGCCGTCTGCGTATCACTGCCGGGAGCAGGCGCGCGTCCCGGTTCGAGAACCACCTCGAAGAAGTAGATGATGGTCAGGGCCAGGACCAGGAGGGGGAGGATCACGGTCATGGGCGACTCCAAGCAATGTAGGTGCCAACCGCTGCAGGTGATTGATTTGGCTGCATTATGTCATCGCCGCGCATCTTATTGTCTTCATTTTTGTCTACAATCGAACATTTTTGTACAGATAGACCGCAAGTATCTTGGAAGATATTTATGGACAATTTCCATATGCCCCATTACTGAGGACCATGGCAAGGAAATCACCTGAATAAGGTTTTTGGTGACAACAAAACAGAAAGTCACATCTGTCACGTTTAGATTTTAAATAGTGATCAAGTTGGAAAATGCAGTCAGTCACGATAATAAACGAAATGGTGATGCACGGCAGAGCCTTAGCCGCTATTCACCACCGGCAAAGGAGGCGACGAACCCGATGACCGCAGTGCCCAGCAGGGTTCCTGGCTGCCGCTCCCGCGCGGCGCCTGAGGCCGAGCCGCCCAGGCGCATCTGTCCCTCACGCGCCTTCTCCGTGCCCGAGGAGGTCAAATACCTGGAACCACATCAGGTCGAGGCCCTGGCCCGGGCCTTCCGCGCCTGGACCGAGTCCGCCGACCGGCCGGGTGTGCGCCTGTCGCGCCGGCGGGTGCGGCTCATTTTCCTCGTCCTGCGGTCCACCGGGGCCAAGCTCGGCGAGGTCCTGGCCCTCGACGACACCACTGATCTCGACCTGGACCGGGGCAACATCTGCTTCGGCGGCGGCCTGGACGACGACTCCGCGCCGCGCATGGTGCAGCTCGCCGACGACGTGGTGGACGAGCTCAGACGGTTCTTCGCCACGCCGGAAAGCACGGTGCTGCGCGGCGAGGTCTTCCGCATGGACGGCGGCTACATCCGCAAGAAGTTCTATGAACGGGCCGCGGACTGCGACCTGCCCAAGGAGATGGTCAACCCGAGCATCCTGCGCCACACCCGGGCCATCGAGATGCTGCGCCTCGGCCTGCCGCTGCCCGCGGTGCAGTACGTGCTCGGCCACAAGTACATCAACCTGACGGCCCACTACCTCAATTTCACCAACGACGACATCCAGTCGCTGGTAACCTACTATCTGACCAAGGAGGCGAAAATGAAGACCAGCGCACGCAACACGTTCAGCGGCCAGGTGACCGCCATCCGCAAGGGCACCATTTTGTCCGAGGTGGAGCTGACCACGCCGGGCAACCTGAAAATCGTCTCGGTCATCACCAACGAGAGCCTGGACAACCTGGGCATCAGGCAAGGCCTGACCATCGTCGCTACGGTCAAGGCGCCCTGGGTCGTCCTGGTGAAGGAGGAGATGAAGCTTCTGACCTCGGCCCGCAACAAGTTCTGCGGCAAGATCACCACGATCAACGAGGGGGCCATAGCAGCCGAGGTGGTGGTGGACCTGCCCGACGGCACCAAGATCGTCTCCCTGGTCACCGACGAGTCGGTGAAGCTCCTGGACCTCAAGGTCGGCGACACGATCTGCGCACTGTTCAAGGCCTTTTCAGTCATCCTGAACGTGGTCTAGCCGAAGCGCCCGCGGCGCCCGCCCTGGCCCGGGCGGCGCCGCGGGCTTGCCTTCGCGGCGGATTTGGCCAATGATGCACCCAACAAGGAGGCGTCATGGTCACCGCCATCGTGCTCATGAACATCGAGCCCAAGCGCATCAACGACGTGGCCCAGGCCCTGGTGGATATCCCGGGCATCTCCGAAGTCTACTCCGTGGGCGGCCGCTTCGACCTGGTGGCCATCATCAGGGTCAAGGACAACGACGAGCTGGCCCGGGTGGTCACCGAGAAGTCCCTGAAGATCGAGGGCATCACCTCGAGCGAGACGCTCATCGCCTTCCGCGCCGTGTCCAGACACGACCTCGAGCGGCTGTTTGCCATCGGCTCCGAGTAGTAGCCATGGTCATCGTCTTCATCGAGGCCAAGCGCGAGGGACCTGACGGCGCCGAGGAGAAGATGTTCAAGTACACCTTCCCCGAGGGCGGCAAGGAATCGGCCGCGGAACAGGCCAGATTGCGCTTCGAGCTGGAAGAGGCCGGCGCCGGCTGGCACCTGGAGGCCCTGGCCACCATGGAGATGTGAAGAGCGCCACGAAAAGGGTAGTGCGAAGCCCCCGTTGCCCTCGGCGCAGGGGAGCACTTGGGCGCCTGCGACTGTCTAATACATCGCTATTTTTTTTCTCGTACATCGAGGTGGGATTTTCTCACATCAAGTGGCCCAAAGATGGGGACAAGTCTAGAGCCCAAAGATGTCCTGGAGAAACTTAATGGAGAATAACAAGATAAGCATAAGGATTGCGAGTGATGTTGATTATGAGCATGTAGTTGCTGAATTATATTATTGCGACGAATTTGTCGCCATGATTAGTCAAGAAGAAGGATTAGATAATTTAAAAATAGAATTTCATTATGACCGCATAAGTAGTGAACAAGCCATAGTGAAGATAGATTTAGATTACTTTAAAAAAGCAATTGATTATGCTGTCAAGAAATTAAAAGACGAATTAACTAGCGATGCAATTCACAGCGACCCAGAAAAACAAAGCCGCGCCGGATGATCTCCGGCAGGGCCTTACGTTCCGAACGCTTTTTCCCTTTCACGGCCTCTTCATTCCAAGCAGTCGCACTCCAGCGCCACCAGGTCCTCGTAGGTCTCGCGGCGGCGGGCGAGGATGGCCCGGCCGCCGTCCACCAGCACCTCGGCCGCGCGGCAGCGGGAGTTGTACTGGGAGCTCATGACGAAGCCGTAGGCGCCGGCGGAGTAGGCCACCAGCAGCTCGCCGGGCTCGACCTCCGGCAGGGAACGGTCCCGGGCCAGGAAATCGCTCGACTCGCAGATCGGGCCGACCACGTCCACTTCGATGACCTCGCGGCCCTGGGGCACGACCTCGCCGATGCGGTGGAACGAGCCGTAGAGCGCGGGCCGTACTAGGTCGTTCATGGCCGCGTCCACGATGACGAAGCTCTTGCTCGGGGTCTTCTTGGTGTAGACCACCTTGAAGACCAGGATGCCGGCGTTGCCCACGATGACCCGGCCGGGCTCGAGGATGACCGTAAGCGGCAGGCCCTTCAGACGCCGGGTGAGCGCCTCGCCGAACTCGCTCGGGTGGGGCGGTTCTTCCTCGTTGTAGGTGATGCCCAGGCCCCCGCCCAGGTCGAGGTAGCGGATGTTCAGGCCCATGTGCTTCAGCTCCTCGTAGAAGTCGAGGATCTTGTCCAGGGCCTCCAGGAAGGGCTCGATGGTCGTCAGCTGGGAGCCGATGTGGCAGTCCATGCCCACGGGCTCGATGGCCGGCAGGTCCCGGGCCAGGGCGTAGGCTTCCTTGGACTGGCGCAGATCCAGGCCGAACTTGTTCTTCTTCATCCCGGTGGAGATGTAGGGATGGGTCTTGGGGTCCACGTCGGGGTTGATGCGCAACGAGACCTTGGCCACCACGCCCGTGTCGTCGGCGATCCGGCTGATGGCCGCGAGCTCGGCCATGGACTCGACGTTGAACATGAGGATGCCGGCGGACAGGGCCTGGCGAATCTCCTCGGGCCGCTTGCCCACGCCGGAGTAGACGATTTTTTCCGCCGGTATGCCGGCGGCCAGGGCGCGGTAGAGCTCGCCGCCGGAGACGATGTCCATGCCCGCGCCGAGCGAGCCCAGGAGTTTGAGCACACAGAGGTTGGAATTGGCTTTGACCGAGAAGCAGGTCATGTGCGTAAGGCCGGCGAAGGCCGAGTCGAAGGCCGTGAAGTGGCGGCGCAGGGTGGCCGCGCTGTAGACATAGAGGGGCGTGCCGTAGGCCGCGACAAGCTCCTCGACGCTGACGTCCTCGGCGAAAAGCCGGCCGTCGCGGTAGGTGAAATGATGCATGCTGCCAGGTCTCCTTGGGCTGGGATGATGCCGATTTCCTTACGGCAGAACCGGGGTGAGGACAAGGGGCATGCCGATCATGGCGTGCACGCCGCCGATCCGGAAGCGCGGCGGGGTGGCGTAACCCAGGCCGCAGACCGAGAGGGACAAGGAATCCGGGAACATCTTCACCCGCTCGTCAGTGAGCGCAAGCTCGATGCGCCGGTCCGGCCGGAAGGGGCAGTTCGGGCAGGCTTTGTCCGGGTCCTCGACGAGCACGACCAGGCGCGAAAGGAAGCGCGAGGCGCCCTGGACCTCGAAGGAGGCCGAGACGCAGTCGTTCGTGGCCGAGCTCTGGATCTTCTCGAAGCTGAAGCGGTCCTCGGGCCGCTGGGGCACGGGCGCGGTCTTCTTGCCGCAGGCGGCGGCGAGCAGGCAGAGGCCGAGGAGAAGGGCCAGGGTGGCCCGCCGGGAAAAGGTCATGGGGTATCCTCGCTGTCCAGGCGTTCTTTCCAGTCGTGCAGCAGGGTCAGGGCGGCGAGCGGGGTCAGCTTGTCGAGCGCCAGGCTGCGCAGCTCGGCCACCAGGGGGTGCTCGCCGGTTTCGGGCGGTTCGGAGCGCTCGGGCGCAAGCCCGGGCAGGAGCGTCTGGCGCGCAGCCACGGCCCGGGACGTCCCGGTCCCGCCCGCGCGGGCGCGCTCCAGCTCGGCCAGAATCTCCCGGGCGCGCTCGACCACGCCGCGGGGCACGCCGGCCAGCTTGGCCACCTCGATGCCGTAGCTCTTGTCCGCCGGCCCGGGCACCAGCCGGCGCAGGAAGATGATGTCGCCCTTGAACTCGCGCACCGCGATGTTGAAGTTGCGCACGCCCGGGATGCGGCCCTCGAGCCCGGTGAGCTCGTGGTAGTGGGTGGCGAACAGGGTGCGCACCGCGCCGTTTGCCCGGCGGGACAAGTCCTCGACCACGGCCCAGGCCAACGCCAGGCCGTCGAAGGTCGACGTGCCGCGGCCGATCTCGTCCAGAATGACCAGGCTGCGCCTGGTCGCCTGGCGCAGGATGCGGGCCGTCTCCATCATCTCGACCATGAAGGTCGAGCGGCCCTGGGCCAGGTTGTCCGAGGCCCCGACCCGGGAGAAGATGCGGTCGGAGAGCCCCAGGCGGGCCGAGCGGGCCGGGACGAAGGAGCCGATCTGGGCCAGGATGGCAATGAGCGCCACCTGGCGGAGCACGGTGGATTTGCCGGCCATGTTCGGACCGGTGATGAGCAGCAGCCGGGCGTCGTCGCCGAGGGTCACGTCGTTGGGGATGAAGTTGGCCCCGCCCTGCACGGCCTCGACCACCGGATGGCGACCGGCGCGGATGCGCACGGCCAGGTCCTCGGTCAGCTCCGGCCGGGTCCAGTCGGAAAGGCGCGCGGCCTCGGCTAGGCCCTGCCAGTAGTCGAGCCGGGCGAGGTTTGCGGCCGCGGCGGCCAGGCGCCGCCGGTAGCCGGCCATGGTCTCGCGCAGGGCTTGAAAGAGGGCGTATTCGACCGATTTGCGCCGGTCGCTGGCCGAGAGCAGCCTGTCCTCCAACTCTTTCAGCTCCGGGGTGACGTAGCGCTCAGCGTTGGCCAGGGTCTGGCGGCGCACGAAGGTGCCGGGCACCTCGTTGCCGGCGGCGCGCGACAGCTCGTAGTAGTAGCCGAAGACGCGGTTGTAGCCGAGCTTGAGCCTGGGCAGGCTGTGTCGCGCGCGGTCGGCCTCGAAGAGCTCCTGCATCTTCTGCTCGCCGTGCTCGGAGAGCTCCAAGAGCTCGTCCAGGGCCGGGTCGAAGCCGGCCTTGAACAGGCCGCCGTCGGTCACGGCCGGGGGCGGGCTGTCCACCAGAGCTTTTTCCAGGAGCGCGGCGGCCTCGGAGAGGTCGTCCCAGCCGGAGAGCAGTTCGCGGACCTCCCCGGGCAGCTCACCCTCGCCGGCGGTCTCCAGGCAGGCGCGAACCTCGGGCAGCAGGGCGAGTGACTGGCGCACGGCCACGAAATCGCGCGGGCTCGCCCGGTTGAGCACGATGCGCGTGGACAGGCGCTCCAGGTCCGACACCCGGGCCAAGTGCTCGCGCAGGCGCGTGCGCAGCTCGTCGGCCTCGTGGAAAAAAGCCACCGCGGCCTGGTTGGCCAGGATGGGGGCAAGCGCTCGCCAGGGCTGGCGCAGGCGCGATTCCAGCAGCCGGCCGCCCATGGCCGTCTGGGTCCGGTCGACCACGGAGAGCAGCGTGCCCTTGCCCGTGCGGCCGTCCAGGGTACGGAAGAGCTCGAGGTTGCGCTCCGTGACCTCGTCCAGGATCATGACCTGGCCGAGGTGCAGGGGGGTGAAGGCGCCGAGGTGCGAGACGGCCTGTTTCTGGGTCTGGCGCAGGTAGGCCAGAATGGCCCCGAGCGCGCCCACCAGCTCCGGCTTGTCCGCAAGATCCAGGACCTCGAGCGAGGCCACGCCCTGGGCCGCGAGCAGCGCTTCCGCGCCGCCCTTGGGGTCGAAATAGGCCCGGGCCGGCAGCCTGTTCTGGCGGGCCGACAGGGTCACCTGGTGGGGCACGGCCAGGCCCTCGGGCAGGAGCACCTCGCGCGGCTCGATCTTGGCCAGCCACTGCCAGAGAAGCGAGGCGTCGCGGGTCGTAAAGCCGGTCCATTCGCCGGTGGAGACGTCGGCGAAGGCCAGGGCGCCCTGGCCCTTATCCGCGTCCCAGCCGACCGCCGCCAGATAGTTGTGGGCCTTGGCCGAGAGCCCGGAGTCCTCGACGATGGTGCCGGGGGTCATGACCCGGGTCACGGCCCGCTTGACCAGCCCCTTGGCCTGGCGCGGATCCTCGATCTGGTCGCAGATGGCCACCTTGTAGCCCTTCTCCAGGAGCTGGCCGAGATAGTGCTCGACCGCGTGGTGGGGCACGCCGCACATGGGCACGCGCACCTCCTGGTTGGGGTTGCGGCAGGTCAGCGCAATCTGCAGCTCACGGGCCGCGATCTCGGCGTCCTCGAAGAAAAGCTCGTAGAAGTCGCCCATGCGGAAGAAGAGGAGCGAGTCCGGATACTCCTCCTTCATGCCCAGGTACTGGGCGAACATGGGCGTGATCTTCGGTCCGCCGATCTCCGCGCTCATCCCGTGAGGCTCCGCCGGAAGCGCACCGAATGCCAGCTCTGGCAGCGCGGGCAGACGAAGAAGATGTCGGAGAGCTTCAGTCCGCAGACGCGGCAGAGGAAGCGCTTGACCTCGGCCGCCCGGGCCAGGAAGAAGTCGAGCTGGACGGCGAACTCCGGGGAGAGGCTTTCGCCTTTGCGCAGCGCGCCCAGCAGCGCCAGGCGCGAAGGCCAGAAGCCGGGCTCGAGGTCGAGCACCCGCTCATGCCACCGCTTTGCCTCCGCCGGCCGGCCGCAGGCCGCAAGCAGGCGCGCGCCGGAATAGAGCATGAGCGCGTCGCCGGCCTCGCCTTCGAGCAGAGGCAGGATGTCGTCAAGGATACCGGGGTCGCAGCCCTCCGGCCGGCGTCCGGCCAGGTCCAGGTGGCGGATGAACATGACCGTGAGCACGATGCGCAACTCCGGAGCGACCGCGGCCAGGGCCTCGCGCAACTTGTCCCCGGGCGTCTCGCGGGACCCTGGCTTCAGGGCCTGGAGCAGGAACTCGACCCAGGCCTCGACCGACCCGGGATAGACCTCCAGGGCCTTGTGCAGCAGCCGGCGGGCGGACGTGCCCTCGCCGGACCCGGCCAGCTCCCGGGCCTGGCGCACCAGGTAGTGGGCCTCGGCCGGGGCGTGGCCGAGCTGGTGATAGAGGGCCGCGGCCTCGTGCCAGTCGCTTACGTCCGCGGCCAGGCTGGCCAGTTCGCCGAGGATGACCGGGTCAGGACCGACCAGGCGACGGGCCTCCTTCAAGGCGGACATGGCCCGGTCAAGGAAGCCGCCGCGCCGATAATCCCGGCCGAGCTCGTAGTAGGCCTTGGCCTTGAAGGACGGGTCGAGCCCGGGGCGGACGATCAGGTTGGAGCGGATATGCACGGCCCGCTCGAACTCGCCCTGGGAGCGGTAGAGATTGCCCAATGCCAGGTAGATCTCCACCGCGTCCGGGTTGTTGCGGACCACGCGCGACAGCTCGCCGATGGCCGCCAGGGTATCCTGGGACGTCGGGGCGAAGCCCTCGGCCGGCGCGGGCGAGACCACCGATAACGGCGGCGCGGGCGCAAGCGCTCGTTTCAGCCGGGAGAAAAGGCTCATGCGCATCACCTGACCTGACCGGCGGGAACGCTCGGCGACCTCACTGCGACCGCCGGACGGCCCGGGCTAGCCCTGGGAGGATGTGTCCTCCACCGGAGCCGAGGGATAGGCGGGCTCGATGGGCATGTTGCGCAGCGAATTGAGCTCCTTCTCCAGCTTCACCTCGCGCTCCCTGGCCTCGCGCAGCTTGGCGCCGCAGCGCAACTTGTCGAGGAAGAAGTAGGCCGTGGCCAGAAGCGCGCCGCAGCCGAAGGCGATGAGCACCATGGCGTAGAAGGGGATGGGCTTGCTTATCCACTCCTGGGAGAGGAGGTGCAGCTTCAGCTGGATGCTCGTGCCGAGTTCGGCGGTGTTCTGGTAGAAGAAGACCATGAAGACGATGAAGATCACGACGAGCACGATGAACTTTATGTAGCGCATGGTGTCCTCCTAGGCGTCGTAGGAATGAAACAGGGGTTTCAGCAGGTTGTAGGTGGTGCGCAGGTACTGGGGGATGACCCGCGCCTCGCCGAACACGGCCATGAACGAGGCGTCCCCGTTCCAGCGGGGGACGATCTGGAAATGGAGATGGGCGGCGATGCCCGCGCCGGCGGCCTCGCCCAGGTTGAAGCCGGCGTTCAGGCCCTGGGGGCGCATGGCGGCGGTCAGCACGGCCACGCAACGTTGAATGAGGGCCATGTGCTCGCTGGCCTCCTCGGCGTCGAGATCGATGACCGAGCCGACGTGCCGGTAGGGCGCGACCATGAGATGGCCGTTGTTGTAGGGAAACTTGTTCATAAGCACGTAGTTCAGGCGGCCGCGCCAGAGGATCAGCCGCTCCTCGTCCTCGCGGGTGTGCTCCGGCACGCAGAAGACGCACGCGTCGGGCTTCGGTCCGAGAATATAGTCCATGCGCCAGGGCGCCCACAATACATCCATCAGCTCATCGCCTCGATTGACAGTATGCGCCGCACCGCGGCCAGGGCAGCCTGCGGGCCGTCGGCCGGGATGACCCCGGGGACATTGCTCCAGGCGCCGATGGCCACCACCTCGCGGCCGATCTTCTTGGCCAGGGCCAGCTCGGACAGGGTGCCCCAGCTGCCTTCCACGGCCACCACCACCTCGGCGTTCAATACCACCAGGAAGTTGCGCATGGGGCCCAGGCCCGTGGCCAGCGCGGTGTCCACGAACTCGTTGGCCGCCTCGCGTTCCCGGCCGGGCAGGATGCCTATGGTCCGGCCGCCAGCCTCGCGCGCTCCGCGGCTGGCGGCCTGCATGACTCCGCCGAGCCCTCCGCAGACCAGGGTATAGCCGGCCTCGGCCAGCAGCCGGCCGAGCGCATGGGCCACGGCCGCCACTTCCGGGCCGCATTCGCCGGCGCCGATGACGGCGACGAAATGCTCCTTTGCTCTGTTCATGGGCATCGCTCCACCGCTATCGGACCATCCTGGTCCTACACGCAAAGGGCGGCGGAGGGCAAGGGGACGGAGCTCGGGTCATGGGCCACGCCCCGGTCCGCGCCGCTTGGGCTCGGGCACAAGACCCACCAGAGGCTTGACCAGCCGCTCGGCAAGCAGGAGCTGCTCCTCGCGGCAATCGGCCTTGCCGTCGATCTTGGCCGCCAGCACACGGCGCAGGACCTTGGCGTAGGTCGGTCCTGGTGTCAGACCCAGGCGCTGCAGATCCCGGCCGTCGATGTCCGGACTCATTCCCTTCAGCCGGGTCAAGTAGAGCGAGATGTTGCGGCTCATGGCTTCCTTGGTGCTGCGGGCCATGAGATAGAGCAGGCCCTCCAGCGGCACCTTCTCCAGGATGAAGCACAGCTCGCTCATGGGGCCTTGGGCGTTCTGCCAGATGAGCACCCGGGCAAAGGTCTCGGCCACGGTCCGGCGCAGGGCGAGGAAGTCCCGGCTGTCCTTGCGGATGAAGCTCAGGCGCTGAGTGAGCGCCTCCACGTCGGCCTCCTCGAAGCCGATGGTCAGGGCCAGGAGATAGAGCTTCCAGGGTGCGGGCGCAGGCTCGATGTAGAGCAGCCGGTACCAGTCGAGCACGGCCTCGATCTTGTCGACAAGCTGGGTCTGACGCACGTCGAGCGTCAGGCGGGGATGCAGATGGCCGAGGAGCTTGAACTGCTGCATGCGCTCCAGGCATTTCAGCACGTTCTTCTCCTCGAATATGAGCCGCAGCTCATGGAAGATGCGGCTGCCGGAGAGCTGCTGGAAGAAGTTCATCTGCACCGCGTTCTTGATCAGGCGCTCGGTCTGGGCTCCGATGCGGAAATTGAAGCGGCTCTCGAAACGGACGGCGCGCAGGATGCGGGTCGGGTCCTCGACAAAGGACAGGGAGTGGAGCACCCGGATGATGCGGTCCTTCAGGTCGCGCTGGGCGCCGAAGAAGTCCACCAGGTGGCCGAACTTGCGCGGGTTCAGGTGCACGGCCAGGGCGTTGATGGTGAAGTCGCGGCGGTAGAGGTCCATCTTGATCGAGGAGAGCTCCACCGTGGGCAGGGCGGCCGGGTATTCGTAGTATTCGAGCCGGGCCGTGGCCACGTCGATGCGGCTGTCGTCGGGCAGGACGACCACTGCGGTCTGGAACTTCTTGTGGGCCTTGCGCCGGCCGCCGAGCTTCTCGGCCAGGAGCCCGGCAAAGGCGATGCCGTCGCCCTCGACCACCAGGTCCACGTCGAAGTTCTGCCGGCCGAGCAGGATGTCGCGCACGAAGCCGCCGACCACGTAGGTCTCGAAGTCGTGCTCCTGAGCCAGCTCGCCGGCGGCCTTCAATAGGTTGACGATGCGCGGCGGCAGACGGTCGCTTAAGAGCCTGGCAATGCTGCGCTCCCGCTTGCGGTCGGGCAGCAGGTGCTCGGGGATGCGCGCCGGCTCCTCGACCAGGATGTTGATGAGGTCGGTGCGGGTGATGACCCCGACGAGCTTGGCACCTTCGACCACCGGCACCAGGCGCTGGCGCATGCCGAGGATGATGTCCACCGCGGTGTACAGGCCGTCGGCCGGGGTCACGGTGCGGATGTCGCGCAACATGTACTCGCGCACCTCGACCGCGCCCAGGCCGTGGGCCACTGCCTTGTCCGCGATCTGGTGCTCGATCAGGCCGACGCAGGTCCGGCCCGGGACATCGACCACGGGCATGGCTTTGAGTCCGTAGCGGGTCATGATCTCGGTGGCCTCGGCCAGCGTCCGGTTCTTTTCGATGACCACCGGCGACTTGGACATGAACCTGTCCACGGTCAGCTGCGGGTTGATGCTCGAATAGAGCAGGGCGAAGAGCTCGTCCTTGACCTGGTTCAAGGTCTTGTCCTTGACCGAGGCCGAGGCGGCAAAAGCATGCCCGCCGCCGCCGAAGAACTCGCAGATGCGGCCCACGTCCACCTCAGGCGCCCGGGAGCGGGCCACGAGCACCACCCGGTCCTGCATGCGCCCCAGGGCGAAAAGCACCCGGATGTTCTCCATGTCCATCATCTTGTGGGCGAGCAGCGCAAAATCGCCGACGTAGTCCTCGGACGTGGCCTCGGCCATGACGATCTCCACGCCGTTGATCTCATGGCTGGTGGCGCTCTGCAGGAGCGCGTTCAGGATGGCCACCTGCTCGGTGGTCAGGTCGCGGGTGAGCAGATCGGAGATGACCTCCAGGTCCATGCCCTTGGCCCGAAGCCAGGCGGCGGCCAGGAGGTCGTCGGCGGTGGTCGAGTTGAAGGTGAAGGAGCCGGTGTCCTCGTAGATGCCAAGGCCGATGACCGTGGCCTCCTCGGGACTGACGCTGAGCCCCCGGTCGCGCAGCTCGCCGGCGATGAGCGCGGCGCAGGAGCCCCAGGGCTTGACCAGGCTGAAGCTGCCGGTCAGGTCGTCGGCGGAGTCCGGATGGTGGTCGTAGAGGTGGATGTCGATCCCGGGCTTGTCGAGGATGGCCTGGACGTGGGGCAGGCGCGATCTCTGGCGGGTGTCGACCACCACCAGGCGGGTAACGGCCGCCGGATCGACCTCCTTGGCCGCGGTGAAGTTGAAGAGGAAGGTGGCGCTCTGGATGAAGAAGTTGCGGAGCGTCTTCTCCTGGCTGCCGGGAAAGACCAGCACGGCCTCGGGATAGAGCTTGCCGGCGGCGATCATGGCCGAGAGGCAGTCGAAGTCGGCGTTGGCGTGGCCGGTGACCACGGTCAGGCCCTTGTCGGCTCGCGTCCGGCTCATGTCGCTGAGTCGGCCAGGGTTGAGCGGGGATGGAAGCGCCGGTGGATCTGGGCCAGCCGGCCGGCCTGGACGTGGGTGTAGATCTCGGTCGCGCCGATGTCGGCGTGGCCCAGGAGCAGCTGCACGGTGCGCAGGTCCGCGCCGCCCTCGATCAGGTGGGTGGCGAAGCTGTGGCGCATGGTATGCGGCGAAATCTCACGGCGGATGCCGGCCTCGAAGGCGTAGCGCTTGATGAGCTTCCAGACCGCCACCCGAGAGAGGGCCTGGCCCGAACGGTTCAAAAACACGGCCTCGCATTGGGGCTTGAAGAGCGGCCGCCAGCCCGTGATCCAGTCGGAGAGAAAGCGCTGGGCCACGTAGTGGACCGGCACCAGGCGCTCCTTGGACCCTTTGCCGAACACGGCCAGGATGCCGGCCTGGGCGTCGAAGTCCTGAAGCCTCAGGCCGATGAGCTCGGAGACGCGAAGCCCGGCGGCATAGAGGAGCTCGAGCATGGTCCGGTCGCGGAAACCCAGGCGGCTGGTGACGTCGGGCCGGGAGAGCAGGGCGGTGACCTCCTCCGTGGTCAGGAATTCGGGCAGGAGCTTCGGCAGCTTGGGGCCTTCCAGCAGCTCGGCCGGGTTCTTTGCAAGCCAGCCCTCGTCCGCGGCATAGGCAAAGAAGCCGCGCAGGGCCGAGAGCCGGCGGGCCACGGAACGCATGGCCAGCTGCCGGGCGCGCAGGCGCATGAGATAGAGGAGGATGGTCTGTTCCGAGACGTCCTCCAGGGCGGCCGATTTCTCGCCGAGGAAGCCGCTGAAGTCGGAGAGGTCGGCGCTGTAGGCGGACAAGGAGTTCTCGGACAGGCCCTTGGCCACCACCAGGTGCTCGAGGTAGGCGTCGAATGCGGGATGGGGGACTGGCCGGGGGGCTGGAGGGGAGGTGGTTTCGGCGTCGTTCATGGGTTTCATCGATCCTCACCCTTCGTACATGCATGCCACCGCGGGCTCAAGGGAAAGATGGCCCGCAACGGGCCTGCGGGTTTGACAGCCGGGGGCTTGGACAGTATCTGTACCAGCTCAACATCCTTTGCGCGACAGGAGAGCTTACGACCATGCCATCCTTCCCCCTCGCCGACCGGCTGGCCAGCCTGCCCCCGTACCTCTTCGCAGCCATCGACAAGGCCAAGGCCGAGGTCAGGGCGCGTGGCGTGGACATCATCAGCCTCGGCATCGGCGACCCCGACCTGCCCACCCCGGAGTTCATTGTCGAGGCCCTGCATGCCGCGGCCAAGAAGCCGTCCAACCACCAGTATCCGTCCTACCAGGGCATGGCCGAGTTCCGCCGGGCCGTGTCCGCCTGGTACAAGGGGCGCTTCGGCGTGGACGGCCTGGATGCGGACAGGGAAGTGGTCACGCTCATCGGCTCGAAAGAGGGCATCGCACATTTCCCGCTGGCTTTCATCAATCCCGGCGACCTGGCCCTGGTGGCCACGCCCAACTATCCGGTCTACAACGTGGCCGTGGGCTTTGCCGGCGGCGAGGTGGAATTCCTGCCCCAGACCGAGGCGAATGATTTCCTGCCCGACCTCGACGCCGTGTCCGAGGCCTCCTGGGAGCGGGCCAAGATGATCTTCGTCAACTTCCCGTGCAATCCCACCGCGGCCTCGGCGCCGCGGGCCTTCTACGAGAAGCTGGTGAAGAAGGCCCGCGAGACAGGGACCATCGTCCTGCACGACGCAGCCTACACCGAGGTCTATTTCGATCCGGCCAAGAAGCCCATGTCCATCCTGGAGATCCCGGGCGCCAAGGACGTGGCCATCGAGTTCCATTCCCTGTCCAAGACCTACAACATGACCGGCTGGCGCATCGGCATGGCCGTGGGCAACGCGCAGCTCGTCCAGGGCCTGGGCAAGATCAAGGAGAATGTCGATTCGGGCGCCTTCCAGGCCGTGCAGGAAGCCGGCATCGCGGCCATCGAGAAGGGCGAGCCCTATGCGGCCAGGAACCGCGAGATCTATAAGGAACGGCGGGACGTGGTCACCTTGGCCCTGAAGAAGATCGGCATTCACTGCCGCGTGCCCGAGGCGACCTTCTACGTCTGGGCCAAGGTGCCGGCAGGCTACACCTCCACGGCCTTCTGCACCGAGGTGCTGCAGAAGACCGGCGTGGTCGTCACCCCGGGCAACGGCTTCGGCAAGCCGGGCGAGGGCTATTTCCGCATCTCCCTGACCGTGGATTCGGAGCGGTTGAAGGAAGCGGTGGCCCGCATCTCCAAATTGTGAGGATATTCGTCAGCCTCGGCTCCAATCTGGGCGAGCCGGAAGCCAACCTGGCCGAGGCCCGCAGACGGCTCGCGGAGTTGGCGGGCATCCGGCTGGCGGCGGCCTCGAAGGTCTACCGCACCGAGCCGCAGAATGTGCGCGACCAGCCCTGGTTTTCGAACCAGGTGGTCGCGCTCGAGGCCGAAGCCGACTGGACGCCGGAAGGGCTGCTGGCGGCATTGAAGGACATCGAGAGGGGCATGGGCCGCACGGACGGTCCGCGCTTCGGGCCACGGATCATCGACCTGGACATCCTGCTCTTCGGCCAGGAAAGACGCGACGCGGCCGAGCTGAGCCTGCCCCATCCGCGGCTCACCGAGCGGGCATTCGTGCTCGTGCCCTTGTCCGAGCTCGCTCCGGGTCTTATCCTGCCTGATGGCAGGCCCCTGGGAGCGGTCCTGAAAAGCCTTTCCCATCGGGTGGAAAAGGATGTAATTTGGCAGCCCTGACCAGGGCATAATCAGTTAGGCGGCGCGCCGCAGGGCGCGACAGCGGAGAAAAACATGTTCCTGACCCCGTTCAAGCTGCTCATCCTCGTCGTGGTCGGCTTTGTCCTATGGAAGCTCTTCGCCGGCGACCGCAAGAAAAAGGAAGTCGAGCGCAAGAAGGACGAGAAGACCATGGCCGCCTCGGGCCAGATGGTCAAGGACCCGATCTGCGGCACCTACGTGCCCAAGAGCTCGGACATCCGGGTGCGCGACGGCGAAGTGATCTACAACTTCTGCAGCTATGATTGCCGCGACAAGTTCCTGAAGCAGATCGAAGAAGGGCAGCAGAAGGACCTCGACAGCTAGGCACACGCTCCTCGTCAGCATACGGCGCCAGCCGTCGCGGACGAGAAAAGTTTTTCAATCCGGCCGCAAGCGCAGGGAACCAGCCCTGCGCTTGCGGCCTTTTTTGTTCGTCCTTCAAGGAGCAGTTCAGTTCCGCGACCACAAGACCGCAAAACCGTCCGATGAGGCGGAGACACGGGCTTCTGGGCGGACAGCCGAACACGGTTGATGGAAATCCACAAGCAGCTGTGCATGACCAAGGTGAGAAGCACCCCTAAAGACGGCGATTTGTAGTCTGTTCGTATTACTGATCGAAATCAATTCCCATTGTGTTGATTCATCTAGGGGCTGCGGCAGATTGATCTTGCAGCGGCAACCCGGCCCCAGTTGCCATTTTGCGCCTTCTTTATATGTCCCATAATGTGAATTATGTTAACTTTCATAAATATGGTCTGAAAAGGAGGCCTCCTGCCTCTGTCCTCTGCCGACATCCGTCTGTGGAAAGCTCATGTGCCGCTCGAAGATTCAAGACCTCCACTCCCAAACTGCGAGACTTGCGTTCTCCTGCCCGTGACTTTGTCGCGACCTCGGCATCCGCCGCTCCTTTCGCCGGCTCTTCATCTTCCTCCCACGTCATCAACGTCATCCGCCTCTCGGGCGTCTGACGGGCCTCAGCGCGGTCCTTGCCACGGAACCCGGCCGCTGATACCACCACCTCGACCAATACCACTAAAGGACATGCCCATGACCCGCGTTCTGACTTTGCTCCTTCTTTCCTGCCTCCTGGCCGGCCCGGCCCATGCCGCCGAGCGCCAGGACTTCTCCAAGTGGCTCGAGAACTACGGCGCCTACGACACCCTCGAGCGCGAGCTGGCCGGCCGGGACACTTCCCCGGAAACGGTCCTGGCCCGGGCCGAGGCCTTGCTCAGCGCCGGCGATCCCCAGACGGCTCTCGATCTCCTGGACAAGACGCCGCCCTTTGCCGTGCCCGAGCGCGAGGCCCGCCGGCTGTGGCTCATGGGCCGGGCGCTGCGCACGCAAGGTCATCTGCCCGAGGCCGTCTTCCGCTTCAGCCAGGCCCAGGCCGCGGCCGGCGGCCAGATGCTGAAAACCCTGATCCAGGCCGAGCCGAACCTGGACTCCATCTGGAAGGATGTCTGGCGCCAGTGGTTCTGGCATTATCTGGCCGGCCCCACCGAGACCGCGAGCCAGGCCCTGGGCAGCCTGCTCGAGCGCACCGCGGCCCAGGGCGCGGCCTTTTTCGCCGACGACTTCTGGAAGACTGCGCCCGCGGCCCTTGCCGCTGCTCGCGGCCAGTCCGGAGCGGTCATATTGCCCCTGCCCGCCGGACTTATGGACATGAACGTCTCCGAATCGGACCGCCTGCGTGTGGCCAAGGGCCTGGCTGCGCTCAGCCTCGGCCAGTCCGGCCAGGCCACCAGCGCCCTGGGCGGCCTGTCCGACCGCACGACCATGACCTTCTGGTCCGGGCTTCTGGACCTGATCCAGACCGGGCGCAGCCTGCAGGACCCGGATGTGTTCCTGTCCCGGGGCCTGGTCAAGCCCGCGGCCTTCTTCCAGGGCTACTGGCAGTCCCTGGCCCTGGGCGACAAGTCCCTCTGGCTGCTCGTCGACCCGAAAGTTCCGTCCTGGGCCGGCTTCAAGGCCTCGCTCCTGAGCAAGCCGCCGCGCGAGGCTGTGAGCATCATCTCCCGCGAGCTGGAATCCGCGCTCATCGCCCCGGAAACCGGCCACGCCCTGCGCCAGCTGGCGCTCGCCCTGGCTCTTCTCGACGGCGACCTGTTCAAGGCGCAGGGCTTCTTCGGCGATCTCGAGCCGCGCGATTTGCCGCTCTCCCTCAAGGCCGCGGCCATCTGCGTCTTCGATACCCCCTTGAGCCGGCTGCCGAAAAGCGCCACGGCCGGGAACGAGGCCGCCCTGCTGGCGACCCTGGCCGGGGCCGCGGGCGCGCGTCCTCTGCCCGCGGTCTTCGCCCCCTTCTGGGTCAGCGCGGACGACGCGAAGCTCCAGGCGCTCATGGCCGCGCGGCCGCTCGATCCGGCCTTGATCTATTCCTACTTCCATACCGCCTGGAGGACCGCCCCCACCGCCGCCGTCGCCCGCCGTCTGGGTTTCCTTTTCCCGGCCGCGCCCGAGGGCACCCAGGCGCTCCTTTTCCTGGCCCAGGAGGCTGGCAGGAACGGCGCCTACCCGCTGGCCTCCTTCTATCTGGAGCAGATCGACCCCTCGGGCCTGGCCGGCGAGGCTTTGGCCGATTATCTGCTCAACCGCGGCTCCCTCGAGATCGAACTCGGCCGCGAGAAGGAGGCCCTCAAGACCTACCGCCAGCTCTACGACCTGGACAGCAAGCGATTGCCGTCGCTGAAAAAATTGAAGCTCGCCCTGCTCGCCCAGCAGCAGGGCGACGTGGCCTGGGCGCAGCAGGTCTTTGCCGAGATCTGGCAGGACCGTGCGAGCCTCACACCGGACGTCCAGGCCGAGCTCCTGTTCTGGATGGCCGAGGGCTCCCACGCCCTGGGCCGCGAAGACGAGGCCCTGGACACCTACCTGCGCATCGCCTGGCAGTATCCGGACCAGGCCATGTGGTCCCAGACGGCCATGTACCGGGCGGCGCTCATCTACGAGCTGAAAGGCAGGTTCGACGCGGCCAGCAAGCTCTACACCACCGTGGCCAAGAACGCCGGCAC
Organism: Desulfovibrio sp. UBA6079; assembly: GCA_002428705.1. Classification (GTDB taxonomy): domain Bacteria; phylum Desulfobacterota; class Desulfovibrionia; order Desulfovibrionales; family Desulfovibrionaceae; genus UBA6079. The sequence goes on along the minus strand of DIXN01000064.1, from coordinate 53,670 downwards.
CAAGGAGCAGCGCGAGGCGGCCCAGGAGCGCCTGGAGGCCATGCAGGGCAAGCTCCAGAACCGCGAGAAACAAGGCAAGGACGCCGGCAACTGGGAATACCCGTTCTAGACTTCAAGTGATGGTTGAAGTTTTGTCGATCATGCGCTCGTCGAAAACCTCCAGCAAAGGTTGAACTGTTGTGGGAAAAGCCTGTGATTTCAGCGGAATTGAGCCGTCCACTGCGGACCTGATCGATGCCGCCCGGGGCCTGGTCCCTGTCGATCTGCTCATAAAGAATTGCCGGCTGGTCAACGTCATCTCAGGCGAGATCCATCCAGCCGACGTGGCCGTGGCCCACGGCCGGGTGGTCGGCTTCGGCTGCTACGAGGCCAGAACTGTGATCGACGCCGCCGGCCGCTATCTCGCGCCGGGCCTCATCGACGGCCATCTCCACGTGGAGTCCACCCTGCTCGCCCCGCCCGCCCTGGCCCGGACCGTGGCCGCCCACGGCACCGCGGCCATCGTCTGCGACCCCCACGAGATCGCCAACGTGCTGGGCCTGCCCGGCATCGAGTGGATGCTTGCGGCCAGCGCCGGACAGCCCGTGTCCTTCCACGTCATGATGCCCTCCTGCGTGCCGGCCACGCACCTGGAAACCGCGGGCGCCACGCTCAGCGCCGAGGATATTGCCGGCATGCTCGCCAAGCACGCCGAGCGAATGCCCGGCCTGGCCGAGATGATGAACTTCCCCGGGGTCATCTTCAAGGATCCCGGCGTGCTGGCCAAGCTCGAGGCCGCCCGGGGCCGGGTCATCGACGGCCACGCCCCGCTGCTCTCGGGGCGCGATCTGGCCGCCTACATCCTGGCCGGCCCGAGCTCGGACCACGAATGCACCACGGCCGACGAGGCGCGCGAGAAGCTGCGCCTGGGCCTGCACATCCTCATCCGCGAAGGCACGGCCGAGCACAACCTGCACGACCTGATCGGCCTGGTCGGCGACGACAACTTCTGCAACTTCTCCCTGGTCTCGGACGACCGCCATCCGGCCGACCTCTGGCGCCAGGGGCACATGGACCATTCGGTGCGCCTGGCCATCAGCTCCGGCCTCTCGCCCCTGCGCGCCGTCCAGCTGGCCTCCATCACCACCGCCCGCCACTACCGCCTGGCCGGCCGTGGAGCCATCGCCCCGGGCTACCGGGCGGACATGATCCTCCTGGACGACCTCGCGACCTTCACCATCTCCCAGGTCTTCCTGGCCGGCTGCCCGGTCGAGTCGCTCGACTTCCCCGCGCCGGCCTCCCTGCCCGGCGCGGCCATGCACGTCGGCGGGATAACCGCTAGGACGTTCGAGATCGTGAAGCCCGCGGGCAAGGACCGGCTTCGGGTCATCGGCATCGTCCCGGGACAGCTCCTGACCCGCTCCGACCTTCTGGCGGCCGCCGTCGAGGACGGCCGGGCCGTGGCCGATCCGGCCCGCGATCTGGCCAAGCTGGCGGTCATCGAGCGCCACACGGGCAGCGGCCAAGTAGGCCTCGGCTTCGTCACCGGGCTCGGCCTCGCCCGCGGAGCAATTGCCTCCAGCGTGGCCCACGACTCGCACAACCTGATCGTCTGCGGCATGGATGATGCGGACATGGCGCTGGCCGCGAGCAAGGTCGCGCGCCTGGGCGGCGGCTTCGTGGTCGCGGCCGGGGGCGAGGTCCTGGCCGAGCTTGCGCTTCCCATCGCCGGGCTCATGAGCGGGGCGCCGCTGCCGCAGGTGCTGGCCGGCTACGAAGAACTCACCCGGGCCTGGAAGGCGCTCGGCGTGCCCGAAGCCGCCGGGAACCCGATCATGCACCTCTCCTTCCTGGCCCTGCCGGTCATCCCCCACCTGAAGCTGACCGACAAGGGGCTGGTGGACGTGGACGCCTTCGGCTTCACCGAGCTCTGGGCTTAGGCAAAGAGGCCGTGAAGGGAGACCTCATGTGATGCCTAGAATGCATTGATTTTTGAGGACGCCGTTCGAGGAGGATCGAAAAGCCAAAATATCGCGCCGACAGTGACAAGTCTGTTGGAGGACACGACCCTGGACGGGTTCGTTACCGGGTCAGAACAACCTTCGCCGTTTCTTCGGCTCCTTGGGCTGCTCCTCGTCCGCCGGCCGGGTCTTCCAGCGCCGGTGCATCCAGAACCACTGCTCCGGGTAGCGGCGCACGTACTCCTCGATGGCCCGGGTATAGAAAAGCGCGGTCTCGCGCACCTTGTCCTCGCGGCTACCCGTAAGCGTGGCCGTGTCGAGCGGTTCCCCGAAGTGCTGGACATAGGTGCCCTCTTCCATCCGGATCATGGCCGTGGGCACGACCAGGGCGCCTGCGCGCACGGCCATGAGCGCTGGCCCGGCGTTGACCGCGGCCAGCTGGCCGAGGAAGGGCAGGAAGGTGGCCTCGTCGCGGCTGGTGTTGTGGTCCACCAGGAAGGCCGCGATGCCGCCCTTTTTCAGCGTGCGCTGGATGGGGAAGACCGCCCGGCGGTGGTCGATGATGGCCACGTGGGGTCGCACGCGCAAGTGAGTGATGGTGCGGTGCAAGGCCAGGTCCTTGGGCCGGCGCACGACCACCAGGCAGGGCCGATCGCTGAAATAAAGATTCATGATGCAGGGCTGCAGCTCCCAGGCGCCCAGATGCCCGGTGGCGTAGATGATCGGCCGGCGTTCGCGCTTGAGGTCCTCCATGAGTCCGCGCTCGGGAAAGGCGATGCGCTCGGCCACGAAGCGGTGGTCCACCCGGTGGGTGACCAGGGCCTCGAGAAAGGAGCAGCCGCTCTGCCCGAAGCTCGCCCGGGCGATGGTCCTGGCCGCGGCCCGGCCCAGGCCGAGGTGGCACTCCACGGACGCGGTGGCGATGTCCGCCCGGCCCGGAACGAAGTGCCAGATGAACGAACCGATGCCCCGGCCCAGGCGGTGCAGGGTTGCAAGCTCGAGACTCCGGCCCAGGGCCGAAGCGGCGGCATAAAGCACGTCGCGCACTACATCCTCCCGGCCGAATACCAGCGCGCCAGGCGCGCGTTGCCGTAAATCATCAGGCGCGAGACGAACCAGCCCATGCCGCGTCCGCGCCTGACCTCCAGGCGCGGCAGCCGGCAGGCGTCGGCGCCCGGGACGAGCGGCCCCCGAGCCAAGCTGAAGACCAGCTCGAAGCCGGCCTGCCGAGCCGCCTCCACGGCCAAGGGATGGTATCTACCCCAGGGCCAGGCCAGGCTCGCAACCTCGGTTCCGGTCACGGACGCAAGCTCGCGGCGGCTTTGCGTCAGCGTCTCGACCGCGCGCTCATAGAACTCCTGGACCGTCTCCGGCCGGCCGTCGGCTGCGCGCCAAAGCGGGCCGGCCAGTTCAGGGGCGAGCTCGGGCGCGCTCATGGCACCGCGCCAGGGGCCGTAGGCCCAGTGCCCGGGCACCGGGCCGGGCCGGGCCGGGCCGAGCGGGCGCATGGCGTGGCGGGCGGTATGTGAGCCGGCCTCGAAGAGCCCCTGGGCCGTGAGCTTCTTCAGCTCCTCGGCCGAGAGCCAGGCCGAGCGCTCGCCACGGTCGATGAAGTCCGTATGAGCCTGGTCGGCGATGATCTCCCCGTCCAGGCCCGGCTCGCCTTCGGGGCGCAGCCGGTCGGTGATGACGAAAGTCAGGCCGGTGAAGCCGTGCCCGGCCAGAACCGGGCCGATGAAGGTGAACAGGTCGCGGAAGCCGTCGTCGAAGGTCAACAGCACCGCGCGGCCGATGGGCCGGTGGCCGGCCAGGATCGCCGCGAGTTCGGACAGGCCGAGCGTCCGGTAGCCCTGCCCGGCGAGCCAGGCCATCTGCCGGCGAAAGAGCACGCGGGGCACGCCGTTGCCGCCGACGTTGTGGTAGCAGAGGACCGGCAGCGAGGAGCCGACAAACAGATCAGGCCAGCGCGCCAAGACGCTCCTCCAGGCGACGCTTCTCGGCTTCGATGGTCCGCGGGTCCTCGAGTTCCTGGGCGACGGCGTAGGGCTCGCCGATCCGGATGATCGAGCGGGTGAAGGGATAAGGCAGCCGGAACCGGTCCCATGAGTGGGAGAAGACGTAGGCCCGGGGCGTGAGGACGCGCAAGGGGACGATCAGACTGCCGGTCTTGTGGGCCAGGTAGATGGCGCCGTCCTTGGCCTTGTGGCGCGGTCCGCGGGGACCGTCCACGGTGACCACGGCCACCCGGTCCTCCTCGCGCATGATCTTCTGCACGCCCATGAGCGCGCGCACGCCGCTTGCGCCGCTGGAGCCCCGCGCAGTCTTGATGCCCAGGCGTTGGAGCGCTCGGGCCAGCAGCTCGCCGTCCCGGCTCTGGCTGACCACAGTGACGTAGCGCAGGCCGGTGCGCTGGCCGAAGGCCGGCAAGGCGAAAAGCTCGTTGTGCCACAGGGCGACGATGAGCCGCTGGCCCTGGGCTCGGGCCTCGCGCAGGTGCTCGATGCCCTCGATCTCGTAGCGCAGGGTGCGCGACCAGACGGCGTAGAGAAGGCTCACGGGCAGGGCGAGCTTGCTGGGTTCGAACAGGAAGGCCATGGACTTTCGCCTTCCCCCTCTCAACCCTCGCCCGAACCGTCGGCCCGGGAGTTGTCCTTGAATTGCATCTCGTACAGCTTGGCGTAGAGCGGACAGGTGGTGAGCAGCGTGGCGTGCCGGTCCTGGGCGATTATCCTGCCCTTCTCCATGACCACGATGCGGTCGGCGTTCAGGATCGTGGACAGGCGGTGGGCGATGACGATGCTCGTCCGGTCCTTCATCAGGTTCTCCAGGGCCAGTTGGACGATGCGCTCGGATTCGGTGTCCAGCGCGCTGGTGGCCTCGTCCAGGATGAGCAGCGGCGGGTTCTTGAGCAGCGCCCGGGCGATGGTCAGGCGCTGCTTCTGGCCGCCGGACAACTTCACCCCCCGCTCGCCGACCACCGTGTCGTAGCCCTGGGGCAGCTCGAGCACGAAATCGTGGGCAAAGGCCGCCCGGGCCGCGGCCTCGATCCGCTCCTGCGCGGCCCCTTCCGCGGCGTAGGCGATGTTCTCGCGCACCGGGGCGTTGAACAGGAAGGTGTCCTGGGAGACCATGCCCACGGCCAGACGCAGGGACTGGAGCGTGTACTCGGCCACGGGCCGGCCGTTCAGCCGGATCTCGCCGGCCTCGGGCTGGTAGAAGCGCGGGATCAGGTTGACCAGGGTGGTCTTGCCCGAGCCGCTGGGGCCGACCAGGGCCACGGTCTCCCCGGCACGCACGCATAGCGAGACGTCGTCCAGGGCCGGGGACTCGTTGCCCGGATAGCGCAGGGTGACGTGGTCGAAGACCAGCTCGGCGAACGGCGGCTGAAAGACCGTCCGGCCCTGGTCTTCCACCCGGATGTCCTTGGAATCCAGGATCTCGAAGACCCGCTCCGCGCCGGCCAGGGCCTTTTGCAGGTCCTGGTTGGCGGAATTGAGCTTCTTGACCGGGTCGTAGAGCAGGATGAGGCCGGCCAGGAAGGAGAAGAAGGTGCCCGGCGTGGACGTGCCCTCGATGACCTGCATGCCGCCGTACCAGATGACCAGCCCCATACCCACGGCGCCGACCAGCTCCATGACCGGCGAGCTCATCTCGGAGAAGACGATCTGGCGCAGGGCGATGGTCACCATCTTCGAGTTTTCCTTGAAGAACCGGCCGAGCTCGCCCTTCTCGTTGGCAAAGGCCTTGACCACCCGAATGCCGCTGATCACCTCCTGCAGGAAGCTCGACATGTCGGCCACCACCACCTGGTTCTTGCGGCCGAGCTTTCTGAGTTTCTTGCCGAAGAAGATGAAGGGATAGACGGCGAGCGGCAGGACGAGCACGGCAAAAGTGGCCAGGAAGGCGTCGCGGTAGAAGACCACGCCGATCAGCCCGACCATGGTGAACATCTGCCGCAGGAGCATGATGACCGAGGGCAGGCTGTTGCGGATGAGCATGACGTCGTTGATGATCCGGCTCATGAGCATGCCCACCTGGTGGTCCTCATAGAACCGAAGCGGCAGGTAGATCATCTTCGAATAGACGGAGTAGCGCAGATCCTCCAGGACTTTCAACCCGCAGAACTGCATGAGGTAGTTCTGGAGGAAGCGGAAGACGCCCTGGACCAGGATGATCACGATGATCAGCGCCGGGATGAAGACCAGGGCCTGGCGGTTTTTATTGATGAAAATGTCGTCGAGCGCGGGCTGGACCAGGAAGGCCGTGGCCGACTCGGTTCCGGCGACCACGAGCATGGCCAGGAACGACACGATGACGCGGACCTTGTAGTCCTTGAACAGACCCAGGCAGCGCTTGAGCAGATAGATGTTGGATTCGTAGCTGAGCTTCGGTTTGGTCACGGCATATTTTCCAAAAAGGGGCCCTGGTTTGCGCGGTGGAGGTTCTGTAAAACCAAGGGCCGGCAAAGGCAAGCCCGTTGTCCGGAGGCGGCTTTCGTATCCTGCCGGTCTATGGCTTGGCAACCTTCGCATCGGCTCTTTCGATTTGACCCGCGAAGGCGGCGTGTGCTTCCTGGAAAGAGGAACAAGGAGGCCTTACGAACATGTCTGAGCTGCTCGACTGCCGCGGCCTGGCCTGCCCTCAGCCCGTGCTGCGCGTGAAAACCCTCATCGAGGCCTCGGCCCCGGATAGTATCGAAATCGTGGTGGACAACGAGCCGGCCCGGGAGAACGTCAGCCGCTTCCTGGGGAGCCGGGGCTACCGGGTGACGGAAGTCGGCCGCGAGGGCGCCCTGCTGCGCATCAAGGCCGCCAAGTCCGAGGCCGGCGCCGGCAATGATGCCGCCTGCGAGGTCATGAGCCAGAGCCAGCTGGCCCAGGCCGGCCGGCAGAAGGTCTGCGTGTTCATCAGCGCCGACCGGATGGGACGCGGCGACGACACCCTGGGTGAGAAGCTCATGTTCAACTTCGTCTCCACCCTGCCCGAGCTCGGCGAGGAGCTGTGGCGCATCATCCTGGTCAACGCCGGCGTCTCCCTGGCCACCGAGGGCCACAGTTGCCTGGAGAAGCTGAAAACCCTGGCCGGCTCCGGCGTGTCCATCCTGGTCTGCGGCACCTGCCTCGACCATTTCAAGCTCCTGGACAAGAAGCGCGTCGGCGAGACGACCAACATGCTCGACGTGGTCACCTCGCTGGCCCTTGCCACCAAGGTCATTCAGGTTTAAGTCGAACGCGGGCCGGACCATGGTCCTCCATGGACCCGCCCGCGGACGAAACATATGCCCAAAATACCCCCACCCTCGGCCGAAGCCCACGGCGAGCGCCTGAACCGCGCCCTGGCCCTGGCCGGCGTGGCCTCGCGGCGCAAGGCCGACGAGCTGATCTTCGCCGGACGGGTGACGGTCAACGGCGTGGTGGTCATCGAGCCCGGCCGCCGGGTGGACCCGGCCCGGGACAAGATCACCGTGGACGGCCGGCCGGTGGGCCGCGCCGCCGCCGCGCAGACCTACGTCATGCTGCACAAGCCGGTGGAGGTCGTGACCTCGGCGAGCGACCCGCAGGGCCGGCGCACGGTCCTGGACCTCCTGCCCGAACCGTACCGCGGCCGGCGGCTGGTTCCCGTGGGTAGGCTGGACTACTTCTCGGAAGGGCTCCTCATCCTGACCGACGACGGCGAGCTGACCTACCGTTTGACCCATCCGCGCTGGCACGTGGAAAAGGAGTACGAGGTCTGGGTGCGGGGCGAGGTGTCCGAGGAGGCCCTCTCCCTCATGCGCCGGGGCATGCGCCTGGCCGAGGGCGAGGAGCTGGCTCCGGTCCAGGTCCGCATCGCCGGGCACAGGCCCGGCGCGTTGAAACTCTCGCTGATCCTTGGCCAGGGCGTGAACCGCCAGATCCGGCGCATGTGCCGGGACCTGGGGTTGACCATCCTTTCGCTGACCCGCGTGCGCCAGGGGCCGCTCAGGCTGGGCGAGCTGCCCAGGGGCCAGGCCCGGGAGCTCACTCCGGCCGAGGTCGCGGCCCTGAAAGCCGCCGTAGACCTCTAATACCTGTCCGGCTTGGCTCCGGCGTCGGCGGTGTTGTCCTTGACCTCGACGCCCGCGGGCGGGGTGAAGACGAACTGCGCGGCGTCGAGCTTCGGGTTCAGGGCCAGGTTGTCCAGGCCGAGCTTGTTGGCGTTGCCGTAGAAGTCGAGGATGAGGATGCTGCGCAGCAGGCTGTCGGTCGGATCGACCCAGATGTAGGCCAGGACCAGCGAGGGCTCGGGCTCCTTGGGGATGAGCTTCAGCTTGAGCAAGTCCTCTTCGGTGCCCTGGGACTCGATGACGAAGTCCTCCTTCAGGTTGGCCTTGCCGGAGATGAAGCGCAGCAGGCTCTTCGAGCTTAAGACCGAGGACACCTGGTACTTGAGGGCCGTCTTCTCCTCCGGGAAATAGTCCCAGACCGCGTCCTGGCCCACGAGCAGGAGCTCCTTCTCCGGGGTTTCGGTCTCCCAGCGGATGAGCCCCGGCTGCTTGAAGGCGATGCGGCCGGTGCGGGTCTCGACCTCGCCGCTGGCGGCATTCTTCAACTGTTGCATGAAGTCTGCGGTGAAGCCCTGGAGCGAGTCGTACTGTTTCTGGATGTCCGTGGCCAGGTCCTGGCCCCTGGCCGGGACAACCAGCGCGAACAGGCACACAACGGTCAACAACAGGCGACGCATGATGGCAACTCCCCTGCCCCCGGCTCTTGCCCGGCGGGCATGTATCCGTATATCATGAGTTTTTGCGCAATGAAACGACCTGGAGCGAAACCATGTCCACCCCACTCTCCGATCTGCCGCTCCTGTCGCGCCGGATCATCGAGGCCCAGGCCATTTACCAGCTCCACCGGGTGCTTGTCGAGAGCTACGGCGAGGAAGCGGCGCTCGCGGCCGTGAGCCGGGCCAGCCAGGACGCGGCCCACGCCGCCGGCCGGGCTTTTGCCGCCGAGGCGCCGGGCGGCCCGAGCCTGGCGCACTTCTCCGGCATGGTCGAACGCTGGCGGGCCGGCGGGGCGCTCGACATTGCGGACGTGCGCCTGAGCGACGACGAGCTGTCCTTCTCCGTCACCCGCTGCGGCTACCTGGAGGCGTATCGGAAACTGGGCCTGCCCGACAGCTTGAGCCAGGCCCTGTCCTGCTGCCGCGACCCGGCCCTGGGCGCGGGCTACTCGCCCCGCCTGCGCCTCGCGCGCTTTGGCCTCATCTCCGAGGGCTGCCCGGCCTGCCGCTTCCTCTTCAGCTGGTCGGAGGAAGAGAAGAAGCCGTAAAGTGGGAAGGGAGCTGAAAGGCATTGCCGGTGAAGGGGAAATGCGCGGCCTGCGGAATCGGCCGGAGCGGGATCAGCGGAGTCCCGGCGGAGCCCTTCACGAACCTTGGGCGATCAACCGGACGGTGATCACGACCACGGCCTCTGCCCCTTTTCATGGTCTCTTCGACGGACTTTCCTCCGAGCACCACGGACGCCAGGGAGCCCGAGGGCCGTAAGCACCGCCTCTTCCCTTCACCGGCCTGCATTTTTTCTAATCGAGGCCCTTGATCACCGAGCGGGGTTTGGAGCCCTCCTGGGGGCCGAGCAGGCCGTCCATCTCCATCTGTTCGATGAAGCGCGCGGCGCGGTTGAAGCCGATGCGGAAGCGGCGCTGGATGAGCGAGATGGAGGCCTTGCCCTGGCTGACCACGAACTCCACGGCCTGGGGGTAGAGCTCGTCGCCCTCGGCCCCGCGGCCTTCGCTGTCGCCCTCGCCCTTGGCCTCGTCCTGCCAGGCGGCGAAATCCACGCCGAAGCGCTGCGGACATTGCCCGCGCCAGAAATCGACCACCCGGGCGATCTCGTCCTCGGAGACGAAGGCCCCGTGCAGGCGCATGAGCTTGCCGCCGCTCGGCTTGTACAGGCTGTCGCCGCGGCCGAGCAGGTACTCGGCGCCGTTGGTGTCCAGGATGGTCCGCGAGTCGTGCTTGGAGGTCACCTGGAAGGCGATGCGCGAGGGGAAGTTGGCCTTGATGAGGCCGGTGACCACGTCCACCGAGGGGCGCTGGGTGGCCAGGATGAGATGGATGCCCGCGGCCCGGGCCAGCTGGGCCAGGCGGACGATGGCCATTTCGGCATCCTTGCCCGCGGTTATCATCAGGTCGGCCAGTTCGTCGATGATGATGACCAGGTAGGGCATGGGCTCGAGGTCGGCCAGATCCGGATGGTCCTCGAAGTTCATGGCCGCAAGCTTCATGTTGTAGCCGTCGACGTTGCGCGCGCCGAGGCGGGCCATACACTCGTAGCGCCGGTCCATCTCGGCCACGGCCCATTCGAGCGCGCTCTTGGCCATGGACATCTCGGCCACCACCGGGTGGATGAGGTGCGGCAGCTCGCGGTAGACCGAAAGCTCGATGCGCTTGGGGTCGACCAGCAGGAGCTTCACCTCTTCGGGCGTGGCCTTGTAGACGAGGCTCAAGATGATGGCGTTCAGGCAGACGCTCTTGCCGGCGCCGGTCGCTCCGGCCACGAGCAGGTGCGGCATGCGCGCCAGGTCAGCGCAGAAGGGGTGGCCGCGCAGGTCCTTGCCCAGGGCCAGCGTCAGCTTGGACTTGGCCTTCTGGAAGGCGTCGGCCTCGACGACCTCGCGCAGGAAGACCGTTTGTCGTTCTTCGTTGGGGATCTCGATGCCCACCGTGTCCTTGCCCGGGATGGCCTCGATGCGCACGGCGAGCGCCTTCATGGCCAGGGCCAGGTCGTCGCACAGGGAGGTGATGCGGCTGATCTTGATGCCCGGCGCGGGCTTGTACTCGAACATGGTGACCACCGGGCCGGGCACGATGTTGGTCACCTCGCCGCGCACGCCGAAGTCGGACAGGCTGGCCATGAGGCTCTTGGCCATGACCTCCAGAGCGGCCATGTTCACCGCCGAGACCGCCGGGCCGCCGGGAGTCAGCAGACCGGCGGCCGGCAGCTGCAGGCTGCGCCGGGCGGGCGGCCGAGGCGCCGGGAAGTCGAGCTCCTCGACCTCCTCGATCAGGCTCTCCACCGCCTCCGGCGGCTCGCGATCGATGAGCCGGGCCAGATCGAGGACCGGCTCGGGCTCGACGCTCTCCGGCTCGGACCGCAGGATCAGGCGCGGCTCGACCGCGTCCGTCAGGTCTTCAACAATGGGTTCGGGACCTGCAGCCGGTTCGATCGCTCCGCTCGATACGTCCGATCCGGTCGCGGGCGGCCGGCGCAGGAAGTCGATGGAGAAATCGGACAGTCCCTCGGGAACAGGGGCAGGCGGCGGCGCCAGCGGCGTCGGGGCCGGCTCCGGCAGGCGGCTCGGCGCAACCTTGGCCGGGCTTTGGGCGCCGTGAAGGAAGGCGTCGAAGTCCGCGTCGTCCGCTGCCGGCGGCGGGACTGCCTCGGCCTTGTCCTTGCGCTTGAAGAGCCTGGAGAGGAAACCGCCCTCCCCGGCCGCCGCTGGCTCGGGCTCGGGCACGTCGGGCAGGAATCCGGGGCGTTGTGGACGCGGTTCTTCCGCCGCGGGCTCGGCCTGGGCCGGAGGCGGGGTCGGCTCGGGCCTGGCCGCCACCGCGGGCGCGATCTGGGCCGGGGCCGGTTCGGGTGCCGGACGCATCTCGGGCGCGACCTTCGCGGTTCGTTGCGCTCTGGCCTTGGGCAGGATGAGCGGCTCGGCCATGGCCTCTTTGGTCGAAGCGCTCGCCTGCCGGGCCGCGACCCGCTCTTCGCGGCCTTCGATCAGGCGCCGGCCGAGGGCGCGCGGCAGATGGGTCCAGGTCAGGCCCAGGGCCAGTTGGAAGGCGGTGAGCGTGAGGAAGACCCAGAGGATGACCGTGCCGTAGGTCTTGAGCCAGGCCATGCTCCAGACGTAGAGCCCGGAGCCGATGAGCCCGCCGCCGCTGACCGGGCCGACGGCCAGGGACGGTCCGACCCAGGGGGTTGCGGCCCAGGTCATGGCGCAGACCATGAACAGGGCCACGGCCACCCAGCGCCAGGGCGAAAGGCCAAGCAGGCCGAAGAAGGCGAAGACGGCCAGGTAGAAGCAGACCACCGGCCAGGCCCAGGCGGTCACGCCGAAGACCTCGACCAGCAGACCGCCGATGTAGGCGCCGATCAGCCCGGCCAGGTTCTTGATCTCGTAGCCGCGGGCCACCACCTGGTTGATGCTCGGATCCGTGGGGGCGTACGAGCCCAGGCAGACGGACAGGAAGGCGCCCCAGAAGACGAGCGCCAACCCGATGATTTCCCGCAGAAGGTTCCGTATGCGCAACGTTTCGTCTACTCCGTATTACGTTCTGATGTCACGGCGATCGAGCATTCACCGCATCAGGCAACCGTCTCCACCCCCTGAAAGCGGCCCCTGATACCGGCTCGATTGCTTACGCGTAGTCATACACCTTTTCCGGGCGAAGGTCACGCCCAACCGACCGGCCCGCTAATCCCGGCTGATGTACTGGCTGGTGCGGGTATCGACCCTGATCACTTCGCCTTCGCCGATGAACAGCGGCACCTGGACGGTGATGCCCGTCTCCAGCTTGGCCGGCTTGGTGGCGTTGCCCACGCGGTCGCCCTGCACGCCGGGCTCGGTCTCCACCACCTTGAGGGGGATGGCCGCCGGCAGGTCCAGATCGAGCACCTGGCCGTTGTAGAGCAGGACCTTGATCTCCTGCCCGTCCTTCAGGAAGCCGCCCTTCTCGCCGATGGTCTGGCCCGAGACGTGGACCTGCTCGTAGGACTCCATGTCCATGAACACAAAATCCGGACCCTCGTGGTAGAGGAACTGCATCTCCTGGGTCTGCAGGTCGGGCTTGCCGACCTTCTCGCCCGAGCGGAAGGTGTTCTCGACCACCCGGCCGTTCAGGATATTGCGCAGCTTGGTGCGGATGAAAGCCCCGCCCTTGCCCGGCTTGACGTGCTGAAATTCGACGATTTCATAGGGAATCCCTTCCCATTCGATCTTCAAGCCGCGCCGGAAATCCGAAGTGGAAAACATTGTATACTCCTTCAATGATGGGATATTCTTTTGAGGTTCGAAGCTGGAAAAACCTACAGCCGCCGCAGGTGGAGCCAGAGGGCCTGCACGGCCAGGGCGTAGCTGGTCAGGCCGAAGCCGGCGATGACCCCCAGGCAGTGCTTGCCGATGAAGCTCTGCTGGCGGATGGGATCGCTCGTCCGGGCCCAGATGTTCGACAGGTGGACCTCCACGCAGGGCAGCTTGATCCAGGCCAGGCAGTCGGCCAGGGCCAGGCTCGTGTGGGTGTAGGCCCCGGCGTTCAGAACCACCCCGTCCACGCCCGCGTCCTTGGCCAGCTCCAGGCGGTCGATGAGCGCGCCCTCGCTGTTGGCCTGGAAGAAGTCCAGGCGGATGGCCGTGGCGGCGGCGCCGAGGAGCTCTGCAACCTGTTCCGGCAGCGCGTCCATGCCCAGGGTGCCGTAGATCTCCGGCTGGCGCTCGCCCAGCCGTCCGAGGTTCGGGCCGTTGACCACCAGAATGTCGTAGCTGTCCATATCCTGCTCCGCGGCTTGACGCCAGTGGGGAAAAAACCGACACTTACATCTTCGTGCCTGCGCCTTGCGCTTCTATCAACTCCCCCGGGAACAAATCAAGTATGCAACCGACCCGCTCCCTGGTCCTCGAGGCCACCATCTTCACGCCGGCCCAGTTGGCCGTGCCCGAGGCGCCCCAGATCGCCCTGGCCGGCCGCTCCAACGTCGGCAAGTCCTCGCTGGTCAACTGCCTGGCCGGCCGCAAGCAGCTGGCCAAGATCAGCTCCACTCCGGGCAAGACCCGCAGCCTCAACTTCTACCGCGTTGAACCCTCCGGCTACTACCTGGTCGACCTGCCGGGCTACGGCTACGCCCGCTGCGCCCAGACCGAGCGCCAGAAGTGGGCCGGACTCATCAACTCCTACCTGGACAAGGCCGCTGGCCTGCGCGCGGTCGTGGCCCTGCTCGATTCACGCCTCGCCCCCCAGCGCCTGGACCTCGAACTGGTGGCCTATCTGCGCCAGCGGGCCATCCCCATCCTGGCAGTGCTGACCAAGGCCGACAAGATCAACCAGCGCGAGCGCTCCCGGCGCCAGGCCGAGTGGCGCGACCTTTTGCGCACCCCGGAGTCGCCCATCCTGTTTTCCAGCCAGACCGGGCTCGGCCGCGAGGCGCTCTGGGCCCGCCTCGACTCCCTGGCGCTCGGCTGACCTATTCCTTGGAGGCCACCCAGACCAGCCTGGAGAGCGAAGCCAGGCCGAAGAGGACGTTGCCGAACCAGGCTCCGGCCAGGGCCGGCACGAGCCCCTTTTCGCCCATGGTCATGCCCACGATGTAGACGCCGTAGAAGACGAAGGTGGCCAGCAGCGAGACGGTGACGTTCACGTAGATGTTGCGGCCGAAGCTGGTCACCGCCAGGGCGAGCAGCGCCATGGACAGGATGGAGAAGGCGTAGGCCACCTTGCCGTGCCAGGCCGTGCGCAATATCTCCACGTTGGAGCCCGAGCGCGACAGGCTGTCGATGACCCCACCGAGCTGCCAGAGCGGCAGCTGGGCCGGGTTTGTCTGCGGGCCGACCACGACGAAGGCCGAGAGCCCCTGCCTCAGGAAGAGGCGCACCTCCGGATGGACCGTGGTCGCGAACTCCCGGGGCGAGAAAGCCCGGACGTCGTTCAGCAGCCAGACGTCGTCGGAGCGGGTGAAGGTCTTGGCGGTGAATATCCACTGGATGGTCTGCCGCTCCCCGGAGAGCTGATAGACGGTGATGTCCGTGCCCTGGCCCGTGCTCGGCCTGGCCTCGGCGAAATGGACCATGAACGTGCCTTCGCGGAACCAGACGTCCTTGACCAGGTCGGCGTCGAGCTTGCGGTTGCGCACGTCCTCGGCCCAGATGCGGCTGGAGTGCTCCAGGCCGACCACGCCGAAGACCTGGGAGAAGCCGAGCTGGAGTACCGACCAGATGATGGCGTAGGTCACGAAGAAGGCGGCGATGCGGCCGTAGGAGATGCCGCCGGCCTCAAGCGCCATGAGCTCGCGGTTGCGGCTCAGGAGTCCCAGCTGGATGACCAGGGCGATGAGGAAGACCGCCGGGGCGATCTGGGACAGGATGAGCGGGATCTTCAGGCCGAAGTAGGCCAGCATGGTGCTCGGGCCGAGCCCGGCCTCCAGGAAGTCGTCCAGGCGGTCGAAGATGTCGGTCATGAGGTAGAGCATGGAGCCCAGGCCCATGCACACCAGCACGTAGAAGAGGTTCGCGCGCAGGAGATAGCGGTTCAGGATGGTGAACATGGCGATTGCCTGCGCAGGCGGACGTGGGAGAGCCAGTCGAGGACATGGGGCAGGCGCTCCCTGGCGGTCATGCGGATGCCGGCCGCGGCGGCCAGGGCGAAGAGCACGTCGGGCAGCCACAGGCCCACGACCGGGTCCAGGCTGCCGGCCTCGCCCAGGCTCAATCCCAGGGACAGGAGCGTATAGTAGACGAGGAAGCAGCCCAAAGCCAGGACCAGGCCCAGGTGCTGTTTGAGGCCCTGGAAGGCGCCGGCCAGGGGCAGGGCGAAGAGGCCGAGGACCAGGCAGGCCACGGGCAGGACCAGGCGCTTGTGGCGCTCGACCTTGATCTTGCGCACGAAGTTCTCGCCCTGGCGCTTGACCAGGGCCTCATCCTTCTCCATTTCGCCAAGGCGCGTCCAGCTGACCTCCTTGGGTTTCACGTCGCCGAGCTTGTAGCCGCGGAAGAGCTGGCTCAAATCGAGGCGCACCACATAGGTCTCGAAGCCCAGCACCTCGAGGCTCTTCTCGCTCTGGCGGTAGATGTGGCCGTCGCGCAGGAGGAAGAGGATCTGCCCCTCGTCCGGGTCCGTGGCCACCGAGCCCTCGGGGGCCACGATGGTCGCGCTGACGTCGGGTCGCGTGCCGTCGCGCACGAACACGGTTTTGAGCTGCCCGCCGCCGGGCGTGACCTGCTCGGCGAAAAGCGTCAGGCCCTTGAAGTCGCGGTTGAAGACACCGGGCTGGAGCATGAGCTGGGTCTTGGTCCGGGCGAACTCGAGCACGTGGACCCGGAAGTTGTCCATGCCCCAGGCCAGGCCCGAGATGGAAATCCAGAAATTCAGAACGGTGCACAGCAGGCAGAAGACCACCGGCGCCGGCAGGAGCTGGTACAGGCTTACCCCCCCGGCCTTGAGCGCGATCAGCTCGCGGTCCGTGTTCATGCGCAGGAAGGTGAGGAATACCGCAAGCATGCAGGCAATGGGTAGGAGCAGGAGGAGAAAGAAAGGGCTCAAGAAAATAAGGAGCTGGACGATGTCGGACAGGGCCAGATCCTGGGACAGAAACAGCTCGCGCAGGGAGAGCAGCCGGCCGATCAGCAGCAGGGCAAGGAGCGAGCCCAGGCTCAAGGCAAAGACCGAGACCAGCTCGACGAAGATGTGGAGGCTTAGAAGCCTGATCCCGGGCAGCGCGGGCAGGCCCGGGCGGAGACGGCTGAACACGCGGCTAGTCGGCCTCGGCCTCGGGATGGTTCTCCTTGAAGAACCGCTCCAGGAACTCCATGTCCTTGGGGCCCAGGTTGAAGCGCATGCCCGCCTCGTCCAGGATCTTGACCAGGGGCTTGGCGCCCTTCTCGCGCAGCTGCTCGGAAATCCAGGTGATGGCCCGCCGCTGGAGCTCGCTCTGGGGCATGATGGTGCTCATGGTCGCATCCTTCCTCGTTGCCGGTGTCGTCGCGCCTGTTCGACTACACTAGACCCGCGCCGGTTGCAACTTGACCCGCCTTGGGCTACCTGAGGCCATTCGCGCCACTTGGGAGGACCATGCTCAGCTATCTCGACGCCGTCATCCTGGGAATCGTGGAAGGCCTGACCGAATTCCTGCCCGTCTCCAGCACCGGCCACCTCATCCTCGCCGGCCACCTCCTCGGCCAGAGCGGCGAAAAGGCCGCGACCTTCGAGGTGGTCATCCAGCTCGGCGCGATCCTGGCCGTGGTCGTACTCTACCACCGCCGCTTCCTCGGCCTGGTGCGGCCCTCGCCCTTGGTGCGCTTCTCGGGCCTTCGCGGGCTGTGGCTGCTCTTTCTCACCTCGATGCCGGCCGCCCTGCTCGGTCTCGTCCTGCACAAATTCATCAAGGCCCGGCTGTTCACGCCGCTCACCGTGGCCGCAGCCCTGGCCGTGGGCGCGCTGGCCATCCTGCTGGTCGAGCGCAAGCGGGGCAAACCCCGCTACTTCAGCCTGGACGAGATCACACCGACGCTGGCCCTGGGCATCGGCTTCTTCCAGTGCTTGAGCCTCTGGCCGGGCTTCTCCCGGGCCGCGGCCACGATCATGGGCGGCATGGTGCTCGGCGCCCGGCGCGAGCTGGCCGCCGAGTATTCCTTCGTGGCCGCGGTGCCGATCATGGTCGCGGCCACGGGCTTCGACCTGTTCAGCCACTGGCAGCTGTTCAGCGCCGCGGACCTCGAGGTCCTGGCCGTGGGCTTCGCCGTCTCCTTCGTCGCCGCCCTGGTCGCGGTCAAGGGCTTCATCGCGCTCCTCAAGCGCACGACGCTCGCCCCCTTCGCCTGGTATCGCCTGGCGCTCGCGCCGCTGGTGGTCTGGTTCTGGGGCCGGTGAAAAAAACTTGGCAGGCAAGACGCCGGGGGCACTTGCCTTTTGCCGGTGTTGAAGCTATAGACAGCCTCCCCGCACCCGGGGAAGACATGGCGAGGTAGCTCAGTCGGTCAGAGCATGCGGCTCATATCCGCAGAGTCGGGGGTTCAAGTCCCTCCCTCGCTACCAGAAAATCGAGAGCCCCTGAGAGATCAGGGGCTTTTTCATTGCGCGGTCCGTCCAGGCTCTTGCGATCCACCGACAGCAGAGACTGATGCAGCCTGTTTGCGCCGGCAACAGTCCTCGAATATTCCGGTCAGGAACAGTTTCTGTGATCTGACATGCAGCCAGAATAGCATGATGAAAAATGCCATGATAACAGAGAAAATCGGGATACTGTCGAAATTCATGCCGAAAATGCTTCGGCCAAGATGCAGGGACTCCAGCAATAGCGTGCTCAAACAAGCGCAGACAAACACGGCAAAAAAGCGGTGAAGACGCATCCGCACCATCACGGTGATCCCAGCCTGATCCTGCCGAAACGCACCGACAATGACAGGCGAGCTGGAGCTCGTGTACGGCACGGTGTCACGTAACCGCAGCACGCGCGTGATCTTGAACCCTTCGGATGAAATAACGCCCGTGAAAGCCTTCCTGCTGAAGAGCCAGGGCAGGAAGTTATCGGCGTCCACGTGCGCCGCGAGGCAACCGACCGCCTCCTCGCGGGTCAACGTCGTCGGTATCTCGAGGCCCTTTTTTGCGGCATTCCCCCGCTGCGTCGGGAAGCGCAACAGCACATAACACATGAAAAAGCCCCTGACGTGTCGGGGGCTTCTCTTTGATCTTGGTGCGCCGCAGAGGCCGCTGGCGTGCGGCCGTCCCTACCCGCCGACGATTTCGTCCTTGGCTTTCTTCTTGCCCGCGGTGGCCTTGACCGGCTTGCTTTCGGACTTGAGCGTGGGCTTGGACTTGGCCACGGCTTTGCTTTTGGACTTGACCCGCTTCTTGCCGCTCTTGGCGGCCGCCTTCTTGGTGGCCGCGGCCTTGACCGGGTTCTCAGCCAGGATGGTCGCCACCGGCCGGTGCTCCTCCAGCGAGGCGAAACCGGAGTCGATGAGGCGCTTGGCCGCCTGGGCCCGGTCGCGCGAGTTCTTGGCGCCCATGATGACCGCGATGACCCGGGTGTCGCCGCGCTTGGCGGTGGTGATGATGTTGTAGCCCGAGGCGCAGACCCAGCCGGTCTTCAGACCGTCCACGCCCTCGCAGTTGGTCAGCAGCTTGTTCTTGTTCGTGGTCCAGACGTTGTTGTATTTCAACGCCTTTTGCGAGTGGTAGGCCAGGGAATCGGGATAGCGCCGGAGATAGTTGTGGGCCAGAATGAGCATGTCCCTGGCCGTGGTCACCTGGCCCTGGGCGGGCAGGCCGGAGGGATTCATGAACAGGCTGTGCTTCATGCCGAGGAGCTTGGCCTTGGCGTTCATGGCCTTGACGAAGTGCTCCAGGTCCGTCGCCAGGTGCTCGGCCACGGCCGTGGCGGCGTCGTTGCCCGAAGAGACGGCCATGCCCTTGAGCAGGTCGTCCAGGGTGGTCAGGTCGCCCGCGGCTAGGTGCATGCGCGAGCCGCCGACGTAGGCGGCCTGCTTGCTCACCGCGACATGGTCTGTGAGATTCGCCCGGCCGGCCTCAATGCAGTCGAAGGCCACGAACATGGTCAGGACCTTGGTCAACGAAGCCGGGGGAATGGGTGCGTCGGCGTTGTGTTCGAAGAGTATCTCGCCGCTGTCGGCGTTCATGAGGATGGCCGATTCCACGCCGATGCCGGAACCGGCCGCCTGGACCGAGGCGGCCACGGCCGTGAGCGTCAACAGAAGAAAGATGGAGCGTGCAATGCGCTGAACGGCTCTGGACATGCTGCGGATGGAGCCTCCCGCCTTGGTCTTTAGGATCGGGCGCGCCAACCGGCGCGCCCGATCCGCAAACAGCAATATCCCAAGTCGAGCGGCGAGACAAGAGGCTTTGCGGGTTTCTCCAACGAAACCCCAAAGGGGGGTGCTACTCGGTAATCTTGGTCGGAGAGATGCCGGCGATGGACGTTCCGCCGGTCTCGAGGCTCGAGTACACACCGAAGGCCACGAAGCTGCCCGAGTCGGAGTTGATGTAGATGCTGCCGTCGTCCCAGGTGGTGTCCTCGACCAGGTCGCGCACCGAGACCGTCACGCTGCTCTTGGCCTTGATCTCAACGTCCTGCTTGTACTGCTCCTTGGCTTCAGAGTCGCGGAACTTGACGTGGATCTTGATCTTGCTGCTGCCCGGGTTGCAAACCTGGATGGTGGTATCCCAGATGGCGTCCACCGCGACATGGGGAAAGACCACCTTGCTCTGGGTGCCTTCGGCCAGGTCGATGTCAAAGATGTAGTCGGGATAGGAGCTGTCGCCGATGAAGCACACGCCGGCGAGCTTCTGGTCGGACTTGATCTTGATCCAGCCTTCGGTTTCCGTGCCCTGGCCCAGGACCTGGGTGTACGTGCCCTTGGACTTGATCTTGATGTTGCTGGTCTTCTCCACTTCGTTGCCCGCGGTGTCGTACACCGTGACGACAATCTTCTCGGCTTTGTTGGAGCCGATATTGTAGAGGGACAAGCCGGTCCACTCGCTGCCGCCCGACTGGAAGAACGGGATATGGTAGGTCTTGTCCTCGGCCTGGGCCGGAACAGCGGCCAGCAGGCAAAGGGCGATCAGGCAGGCTTGAACAATCTTCATGATTTCTCCTTTGGTTGTCTGGAAAGAGTCCGGGCCGGTTCCATGCCCTTGGGGCAGGTCAATACCAGAAGCCGGCCGCCTCCGCCAGAGGGGAGTTGAAGCTAAAAAAAGCCATTCCCGGCGCGGGATTCGGGCACAATCCCTGGGCGGTCTGGGGATGCCTGCGTGCTGAAAATCGCACAGCCCTCCCCCCTTGCCAAATCCGGATAAGGGGTTATCTTGGAATGACGCTCTTTGAACGACGTTGGCCATCCATCCTACCCTCATGGGGGCGCACCGGTTTCGACGGGGATGAATGATGCCAAGGTTGCAGGTCGAGGTTCCGCTGGCCTCGTAAAAAAGCGGAAAAACAAAAGTAGCCAACGACTACGACTACGCCCTGGCCGCCTAAGTGCAGCCAGCGTCTCTCCGGGTGATGCCTGATAACCCGGTCTGAGGCGCCAAAGCTATCAGGCTGGCGCTCCGCCTTGGTTTCGTGGGGCAGAGCGCGAGAAGTCGCATGAAACTGGCGCGACGACGCCCGGACAGGGGCAAACCGTCGGGCGATGACACCAATCCTGTCCTAAACCTGTAGACGCCTTGAGCGGAGCATTCTCGGACGGGGGTTCGATTCCCCCCGCCTCCACCAATTCAAAATCCAGCCACGTCCAGGAAGACCTGAAACGCCTTGAATTTCCTAGATAAAACCCGGATCATGTGTCCGGGTTAGTCTTTTCCCGTCCTGACCTCCAGCCCTTCCGCCTTTTCGATGGGGGCGTGGCTGTACCTCGAAGTTGCCCCCGGTGGGGGGCACGTGAGGAGCTTGACAAGCTCAAGAACCGGTTGGCGGACGTTGACAAGAGAAGCGCCATCGATATGCCCTTGCGCAAAGAGGCCGTTTGTCTCTTCCCATTTGAACCTGAAGTGGTGCAGGACGGATTCAGGTTCAGTGCCTGCACCGCGCCTGGGCCTTCCCTGCGGGCGCGGGACCGCGCGCCGACCTTGACCGGCGGCGTGCCGGGCATATCTTCCAATCCGGGGATGGAGCTCCCCCGCGTAACCGCCCGTTGGGCTAATAGCTCCTGCCGGTGCCGTGGCAGGAGCTTTGTTTTTCGACCACGCCGCCAGCGCGTGGTCTTTTGTTGCCCGGCGAAAGGAAGGGGTGACCGGTCATGGAGCAGGATCGTCCGGCTCCGGCTTGTCAGGCGGGAATCGGATTGTTAACGAATCGGTCATGAACCATCCCGCCCTTGCACCCGCCCCGGCCAAGCTTTTCGTCGAGCCCACCAGCCGCTGCAACATGCGCTGCCGCATGTGCCTGCGCGAGGCTCCGGGCAGCGTCATCCCCCAGGCCGATCTCGACCCGGCCCTGTTCGCGGCCCTCTCCCCGCTTTTCTCCGGGCTTTCGCAGTTGGTCATCTCCGGCCTGGGCGAGCCGCTCTTGCACCCCGAGCTGGCCGGGCTCGTCGCCCTGGCCCGGCGGGGCATGCCTGATGGAGCCGAGATCGGGCTGCAATCGAACGCGCTCCTGCTGACCGAAGCCCGGGCCACAGAGCTCCTGGCCGCCGGCCTCTCCAGTCTGTGCATCTCGGTGGACTCAGTCTCGGGCGCGGCCGCCTGCGGCGAAATCCACGGCGCCGGGCAGCTGCGCACCCTGGAAACGGCCTTCGCCGCCGTGGACGCCGCCCGCCGGCGGTTACGTCCCGAGGGTTTGCGGCTCGGCGTCCAGTTCGTGCTCATGGCCGACACCTTCACCGAGCTGCCGGCCGTGCTCGACTGGGCCGCGGCCCGCGGCGCGGACTTCGCCCTGGTCAGCCACGTCCTGCCCTACAGCGCCGAAAGCCTTGCGCAGAGCCTTTTCAATCCCAACACCGGGCGCTCCCTGGAGCTCCTGGCCCGCTTCCGGCGCATCGCCGCCGCGCGCGGCCTGGACCTTGACCGGGCCTTTGCCGGCTTCTGGACGTTTCGCACCACCGAACGGCAGCGGGCCGAGGCGGAGCTGGTCAAGGAGATGCTGGCCGCGGCCCTGGCCGAGGGCGTGCCCTGCCATTTGGGCCAGCTTCTGGCCTGGCGGGAGCGCGCCGCAGACGCCCTGGAGGCGGTCCTGGCCGAGGCCGAAGCCGTGGCCGCGCGCACCGGGCTAACGCTCAAGCTCCCCGCCCACGTGGCCGCCACGGACCGCCGCTGCGGCTTCATGGAGGACGGCGGCATGTTCGTCGCGGCCAGCGGCGAGGTCCATCCCTGCTATTTCCAGTGGCACGAGTACGACTGCCGGGTGGGCGGCGCGGCCGTGCACGTCCTGCCCAGGACCTTCGGCAACCTGGCGGCGCGCCCGGCTCTGGCCATCTGGAACGACCCGGACTACGTGGCCTTCCGCCGCCAGGCCCTGGGCTACGACTACCCGCACTGCGCCAACTGCGCCGCGGCCCCGTGCAGCGACATCGACGGCCGGCCCCGGCCCTTCGAGGCCGACTGCTACGGCCAGACCGTACCCTGCGGCTTCTGCCCCTGGTGCACGGGCGGGGTGCAATGCCTGTCGTAGGGCCGGATCGAAGAAGCGTTCGCGGGTGCAAGCGGATCGTGGCCCTCCCGTGACACGGATTTCGTCTTCACGACCACGGGCTCGCGCCGGATCGTTCTTCTCAATGGACGCGCATCCAACCGTTCCCCAAGCCCCAGGAGTGAGCCCCGCGCCAGGGAATATGCCCGACCCGCCCGAGGCTCAGAAGGTATAGGTCATGGAGAGCTGGATCTTGGCGTCCTGGATCTTTTCGCTGAACTCGCTGCCGGCCGGGCCGAAGGGGATCACGAACAGGGCGCGCAGCGTAAGGTCCTGGCGGGCCAGGTAGCTGACCTCGGGATTGACCGTGAAGCTCGCGTCGCCGAGGTTGGCGATGCATGTGACGGCCGGGGTCAGGTAGAGGATGTCCCACGGCTCTGGCCGGGAGAGGCGCAGGTAGAGGTAGTCCCGGCCCGCGCCGCTCGGGTTGTAGTCGCTGGCCACCAGGTTGCTGCGCTTGATCAAGCGGTCGTTCCCGGTGTCCAGGTACTGGTTGTAGCCGTTCTCGATGAGCGTGAAATACTCGCGCATCTCTTCCGGCGAATAGCCCTCGTCGTTGTGGTAATATTCCAGGAGCAGGGTCGTGTCGGTGCTGCTCAGGTAGCGCAGGCCCAGCAGGTAGCTGAAGGCGTCGTAGGTCCGGGAGCTCACGTTGCCCTCATCGTCGATGCGCTGCTGGTCGAAGCCGCGCCGGAGCGCCGCCTCGCCGTGGACCTCGAAGTTGCTGCTCAGGTTGGTGGAGAAATCGAGGCCCAGGCGGGTGTCGAAGGCCTCACCGTTCATGAACAAAAGATCGATGTCCGTATCGTACAGCAGGAAATAGGCCTTGGCGCCGTAGAGCACGGAGTCCCCGGGCGCGAGGTCGCCGTTCACGCTCGTGCCCACCGGCACCAGCACCGGGGTCAGGGCCAGCGTGGTCAGCGGGCCGTCGAAACTGCGGATGGCGTCGGCGTAGGCCATGACGTAGCCCTCGCGGGTCTGATCCGGGTCGTCGATGTCCTTGAGGCGGCTGACGAAGGCCACCGGGTTCCAGGCATAGCCCTTGCCCCATTTGAGGACCTTCTTGCCGGCCTCCAGGGTCAGGGCGTGCGTCGGCTGCCAACTGGCGAAGCCCTCCTCCAGGACGACGCTGCTGCCCCAGTGCCGCTCGTCGTCCATGAATTCCTCCGAGGGCTCGTCGGGCTCGCCGCCGGCGCGCTTGTCCGCGCTCCAGTCGAGGTCCAGCCGGGGCCGGGCGTACAGGCTGACGGCGTCCAGCGCGTAGCTGAGCTCGGGCTTTAGGCGCAGCAGGAAGTCGGACTGCACCGAGTCGCCCATGTCCTGGTAGTAGCGCTGCTTGTAGAGGAGCGAGTCCTCGTCCAGGGGGCGGATGGTCGCGCGCAGCTCGATCTCGCCCTTGAAGCCGAGCCCCCGGGGCTCCTCGGCCTCGGGGATCTCGAAGTCCAGGTCGTAGCCGGCATCGCCCCCGGCCCGGGCCGGCACCGGATGCAGAGCCAGGGCGGCGCAGAGAAGCAGGACCGCGAGGGCGGCAAGGGCCGAGGCCGGGACGTAACGCACGGATCAGCCTCGGGGTCTGCGGGATTCTGCCGTCCTTGCCGGGCTCCTCACCGCCGCAGACTCTCCACGCGGGGGAGAAAGGTCAGGGTGAAGACCTCGTCGGGCAGGTCGCGGGCCTGGACCTTGGCGAAGATCATGACCGACTTGTAGCCCTGGTGGAGGGGGCTGTCGGTCTCGATCACCGCCGGGCGCTGCACGCCGTCGCCGAAGTCGGTCATCTGCTTGAAGTAGAGGGTCTTGATGAGCATGCCCGAGGCCGCCAGGCACCTGATCTCCGTGGGCACGAGGAGGGCCTTGTCCACGCGCATCTCGAGCCGGTCGTAGGCCACCTCGGCGGTGCGGGCTTTCAGCTTGAGCAGGTAGGCCCCGTCCGCCTCCTCCAGGCTCTCCACGGCATATTCCACCTGGTAGTCCAGGCGCATGATGTCGGCGTTGTTGAAGACGCCGCCGGTCACGGACTGCAGGCTGGTGATGCGGATGGGCTTGCCCACCTCCGGGATGTGCAGCCACATGTTCTCGCCCTGGCGCAACGTGGCCCGGCCCTTCTCGCTGGCCGGGGCGAGGAAGACCGAGGCCACCCGGTCCTGGCCCTTCTTGACCGTGTAGAGGGTGTATTCCCGCTTGGAGCCGTCGGGCTCGATGTTCACCAGCTTGCGGTAGGACTCGTAGCTCTCCGGGGCCAGGTTGCGGTCCACGGTGCGCAGGAGCTCTTCGCCGTCCACGGCCCAAGCCGGCAGGGCCGCGCCGGCGGACAGGACGAGGGCGAGGAACAGGACGGCGGCGAGGCGCATGGTTCGTTCTCCTTGGCGGTTAGACATGGCCCAAGGCCTCCACCGGCTCCATACGGCTGGCCTTGAAGGCCGGCTGCAGGGCGGCCAGGGTCGCGGCGGCGAGCACGATGCCGGCGACGAGCAGGAACTCCACGGGGTCGATGCTGGGGCTGAGCGTCAGGTTGTCCATGCGGGCGAAGGTGAAGGTCGGTTTCGCGTATCTGGCGGCGAGCAGCCCCGCCAGGCCCAGCAGGCTGCCGGCCGCGGCTCCGGTCAGGCCGAGGAGGAAGCCCTCGATGACGAACAGGCCGAGAATCTTGGCCGGCGAGGTGCCCATGGCCGCGATGGTGCCGATCTCCCGGATGCGCTCGAACACGGACATGAGCATGACGTTCAGCACGCTGATGAGCACGATGGCGATCATCATCACCTTCACCGAGACGATCATCAGCTCGATCATGTCCGCGATGTTGGCGAACGGAGAAAGCTTGGCCCAGGTGTGCAGCTCGAAGGCCGGCTTGCCCTGCTTGTTGACCAGCGGCTCGAGCGCGGCCCGCAGCCGCTTCTCGGCCCCGCCCAGGGCGGCAAACTCCTTCAGGCGCACGGCGACCTCGGAGACCTCCTGGTCATTGATGCGCAGGAGCTTGCGGGCGTCGGCCAGGTGCATGTAGGCGTCCTTGCCGCCCGGGCCGGCCACGTCCTCGATCAGGCCCGAGACGGTGAAGGGCATGCCGTTCACCGAGCCGTCCTTGTTGGTGGCCACCAGGACCACGGAGTCGCCCGGCTTGACGTTCATGCCCTGGGCCACGCGCTGGGGGATGACGATCTGACCCGGACTGACCAGCGGGACGATGGGCGGGGCGTCTTTGGGTGCTTCGCCCACCAGCCGCCCGGCCAGGCCCGGGCAGACCGCGGCCTCGCGCTCCGGGTCCACGGCGGTGAGGCGCACGTTGGTCGTTTCGGCGTAGTTGCTGAACATGGCCCCGAACTTGAGCCGGGGGGCGTAGGCCGCCACCGCCGGGTCGGCCTCGAGCAGGCCGGCGACCTGCTCGTAGCCCTTGGCGCTCATGTTCAGGTTCAGCGGCAGGCTGTCGATGGAGGAGACGTAGCCCCGGCGGTGGACCTGCAGATGGCCCAGGGAGGAGTCGGTGATGATGCCGACCATCATGGTCTTGAACGAGCCGGCCAGGCCGGAGAAGAGCAGCACCGCGGTCACGCCGAGGACAATGAGCAGAGTGGTCAGGAGCGTGCGCCGTTTGTAGCGCGTCAGGTTCCTGAGGGCGATGGTCAGCATGCTAAACATGGCTCGCTCCCGCGCTCGAAAAGGTGGAGTCTTCGACCAGCCGGCCGTCCTCGATGGCCCGGATCACGTCCGCCTGCTCGACGATGCGCGGGTCGTGGGTGGAGAAGACGAAGGTCGTGCCGAATTCGTCGCGCATGCGGCGCATGAGGCCGATGATCCGCTGCGCCGTGGCCTGGTCGAGGTTGGCCGTGGGCTCGTCGGCCAGGACAACCCGCGGCTCGGTGACCAGGGCCCGGGCCACGGCCGCGCGCTGCTTCTGGCCGCCGGAGAGCTGGTCGGGCATCTTGTCCCGCTGCTCCCACATGTCCACGGCCTCAAGCACCCGGCGGACCCGCTCCCGGCGCTCGGCGGCCGGGGCGGGCGCGATCATGACCAGCGGGTATTCAACGTTCTCGTAGGCGCTCAAAACCGGGATGAGGTTGAAGGACTGGAAGATGAAGCCCAGGTGTCTGCCGCGGAAGGCCGCCGCCTGGCGGCGCCCCAAGGTGTCCACCCGCTCGCCGTCCACCCGGACTTCGCCCTTGGTCGGTTTGTCCATGCAGCCGATGATGTTCAGGAGCGTGGTCTTGCCGCTGCCCGAGGGGCCGACGAAGGTCGTCAGCGTTCCCTCTTCGATGTTGACGCTGACCTGGTCCAGGGCCTGCTGCCAGACCTGACCGACAAGGTAGGTTTTCGATATCCCGCTGAGCTCGATGAGCGACATGCTGACACTCCTGTGGAGGTGATGATGCACCGGCAAGGCAAGAAGAATGCCAAATATCTAAAACGATGATAATGCAGTGCGCATGTGTTTTGTTGCCCCCGCCACGCGGCGGCATTTGCATCAATTCTATACACTGCGTCGTGGGTTCACGTATTGTTTTCATACACCTTATGTATACTGACAAAGTCTGAAATACGCGCCGATAATCAGACTGTAAAAGTCCGGTTTTCGGTTTGAATGCCACGGTGCTTGACAGCCCCGGGGTATTTGGCTATTCGACCAAATATCAAAACAAACGAGGTGCCGCATGGGAATGAACGAAGCCCGGGCAAAGGTTTTCAAGGCCCTCGGGCATCCGAGCCGGCTTACCATCGTGGACGAGCTGGCCCAGGGCACCCGGTGCGTCTGCGAGCTCACAGCCCTGGTCGGCGCGGATATCTCCACCGTGTCCAAGCACCTGACCGTGCTCAAAAGCGCGGGCATCGTCAGCGATGAGCGCCGGGGGAGCAACGTCTACTACACGCTGCGGATGGCCTGCGTCTCCGGCTTCATGGATTGCGTGGACCGCCACCTCAAATCCCAGGCCACGGCCCAGGTCGCGCACTTCGAAGCCGTCCCGGCCTGAGGGTATTTTTTTCGAGGATATTTTCTATTTTTGCCAAATGGCCAACACTGCCCACAACGAAGGATCGGACATGTTCTGGCGCACTGAATGGAAAACATTGACCTACATGGTCCTGGGCTTCCTGGCCTGCTTCTATCTGCCCGTGGGCTGGCCCCGGTTCGACGCCTCGGTCATGGAAGCCCTGCATCTCGTCAGGTGGTATGCCGAGGAGCATGTCCTTCTTTGCCTGGTGCCGGCCTTCTTCATCGCCGGGGCCATCGCCGTCTTCGTCAGCCAGGCCTCGGTCATGAAATATCTGGGGCCCACGGCCAACAAGTGGTGCGCCTACGGCGTGGCCTCCTGCTCGGGAACCATCCTGGCGGTCTGCTCCTGCACGGTTCTGCCGCTCTTTGCCGGCATCTACCGCATGGGCGCCGGCCTCGGACCGGCCACCGCCTTCCTCTATTCCGGTCCGGCCATCAACATCCTGGCCATCATCCTCACCGCCCGCATCCTGGGGCCGAGCCTGGGCATCGCCAGGGCGGTCGGGGCCGTGCTCTTCAGCGTGCTGATCGGCCTGGCCATGCACCTCGTCTACCGCCGCGAGGAGGCGGGCAAGGCCGCGGCCATGGCCGACCTGCCCGAGCCCGAGGGCGGACGTCCGCTGTGGCAGACGGGCGTCTACTTCGCCCTCATGGTCGGCATCCTGGTGTTCGCCAACTGGGGCCGGCCCAGCGAGCCGACGGGCCTCTGGCACGCCATCCATGCCGTCAAATGGATGCTCACCGCGGCCTTCTCCCTTGGGCTGGCCTTCGTCCTGGTGCGCTGGTTCGGCCTGGCCGCCTGGGTCGCCGGGGTCATCGCCCTGCCGCCCGCCGTGCTCGGCTTCGCCTTCCCGGAGCAGCCACAGATCGCCTTCGTGGCTGGGGTCGTCGGCCTGTCCATCGCCACCAGCCTGCGCGAGGACGAGCTCGGCCAGTGGTTCTCCTCCTCCTGGGGGTTCGCCAAGCAGATCCTGCCTCTGCTCCTGTTCGGCGTCCTGGTGGCCGGACTGCTCCTCGGCCGGCCGGGGCACGAGGGGCTCATCCCCTCCGAATGGGTGAACCGGGCCGTGGGCGGGAACTCGCTCACCTCGGTCTTCCTGGCTTCGCTCGCCGGCGCCTTCATGTATTTCGCCACCCTGACCGAGGTGCCCATCGTCCAGGGGCTCATCGGCAGCGGCATGGGCCAGGGGCCGGCCCTGGCCCTGCTCCTGGCCGGGCCGGCCTTGAGCCTGCCGAACATGCTGGTCATCCGCAGCATCATGGGCACGCAGAAGACCGTGGTCTTCGTTTCCCTGGTGGTGGCCATGGCCACCTTGTGCGGCTATGTTTATGGCCTCTTTTTTGCATAGCAAAAAACAGATAACATCATATTAAAGGAGCCATCTGCATGAAAAAAATACATATCCTCGGCACTGGCTGCGCCAAGTGCAAACTTCTTGCGGAGCATGCCGAAGCGGCGGCCAAGAACCGCGGCATTTCTTATGATCTTGAAAAGATCACCGAGATCAACAAGATCATGTCCTTCGGGGTGATGATGACGCCTGCGCTGGTCATAGACGGCGAAATAAAGGCGGTCGGCAAGGTTCCATCCGTGCATGAAATCGAAAAAATGCTGTCATGATCCGCATCTGTTTCCATCCGAATGGCTGAACATCAGTATAATTATTTTACACATTACGGAAAAGTGCAAATGCACACGTGCAAAACGAGGACAATGACATGAGCGACTGCTGCCAAAGCGGAAATGCGACCATGATCCTGGCCTGCGCCGGCGGCTCGAACGTCGGTCAGATGACCAACCGCCTGGCCGTGGACTTGACCGGGAGCGGCCTGGGCAAGGTGGCCTGCCTGGCCGGCATCGGCGCCCGCCTGCCGGGTTTCGTCCAGGCGGCCAAAGACGCCGAGTCCATCCTGGTGCTCGACGGCTGCCCCATCGCCTGCGCCCGCAAGACCCTGGAGGCCGTGGGCGTGAACACCGCCGACTGCTATGTCCTGACCGAGATGGGCATGGAGAAGAACAAGCAGCTGGCCCTGGACGAGCAGGCCGCCATGAAGCTCAAGACCACGCTGGTCGCGGCCCTGGACAAGCAGCCCGCCGGTCGCCCGGCAAGCGGCGCGAAGCCCTGCGCCTGCTCCTGAACCGCCACCCCGACATTGTTCGAAGGAGACTTTCGAGATGCGCAAATCTGCACGCACGCTGATGATGACTGTACTGATTTCCCTCCTGTCCCTGGCCGCGGCCCTGGCCGCCGGGGCGACCACCGAGGGTGGTGGAGCGGTTCCGCAGGTCCCGGTCAAGGGCATGGTGACCATGGTCGACCTTGGCGCCAAGAGCTGCATTCCCTGCAAGATGATGGCCCCGATCATGGTCGAGCTGGAGAAGGAGTACAAGGACCGGGCGGCCATCGTCTTCATCGACGTCTGGCAGAATCCGGGCGAGGCCGGCAAGTTCGGCATCAGCTCCATCCCCACCCAGATCTTCTACGATGCCTCGGGCAAGGAGAGGCAGCGCCACGTCGGCTTCCTGGACAAGGCCTCCATCGTCAAGATCCTGGCCGACCTGGGCGTGAAGTAGACCGGCCATGGACCAGATCTTCCTGACCATCAATTCCTGGATGACCGGCGGCATCCTGCTCGCGGCCCTGGGCTGTTTTCTGTGGGGCATGGTCAGCGTGCTCTTCTCGCCCTGCCACCTGGCCTCCATCCCGCTGATCATCGGCTACGTGGGCGGCCAGGACCAGCTGGTGGAGGGCCGCAAGGCCGCGCTCTACGCCGTGCTCTTCACCTCGGGGCTGTTCCTGACCATCGCCGCCGTGGGGGTGATCTGCGCGCTGCTCGGCCGCATGCTCGGCGACGTCGGCCCCTACTGGACCATCGCCGTCGGCTTGATACTCCTGTGGGTGGCCCTGGGCATGCTCGGCGTGGCCAAGTGCTCGCTCTCGGGCGGGCTCATGTCGCGCCTGAAGCTGAAGGGCCTGGCCGGGGCCTTTGTCCTCGGCCTCGGCTACGGCGTCCTGTCCGGCTCCTGCACCTTCGGCTTCATCGCCCCGATCCTCGCGGTCATCACCGTGCAGGAAAAGATCGCCACCGGCGTCGTGCTCATCGTGCTCTTCGGCCTGGGCCACTGCCTGCCCATCGTCGCCGCGGGCAGCTCCACGGCCTGGGTCCGGCGGCTTCTGGCCAACAGCTCCTTCAACCAGGCCTCCCACCGCTTCCGCCAGCTGGCCGGCCTCCTGGTCGCCGGGCTCGCGGTCTATTTCATCGTCTCGCCCTTCGTCGGCGCCGCCTGAAGACCATAGCCATACCAGGTTGACGAACATCAAAGGATTCCCGCCATGTACACCGGCTTCGCCAGGATGGCCGCCCGGGCCTGCGCCATCCTCGCCCTCTCTTCGGTCCTGGCCCTGGCGGTCAACGCCCTGCGGCCAGACGGCCTGCCCCTCGTCCGCCTCGGCCCGCCGAGCGTCATCGCGGCCGAGGCCGGCTCGCCCTACATCAGCCTTCAGGACGCGGCCCTGCTGCACCTCTCCGGGCGGGCGGTCTTCCTCGACGCCCGCAGCGTCGGGGAATACGTGGCCGGCCACGTCAAGGGCGCGCTGAGCGTCCCCCTGGAGGACTACGCCCAGCTGGCCGCCGGGGTGAA
Source organism: Desulfovibrio sp. UBA6079 (assembly GCA_002428705.1). Lineage (GTDB taxonomy): Bacteria > Desulfobacterota > Desulfovibrionia > Desulfovibrionales > Desulfovibrionaceae > UBA6079. The sequence goes on along the minus strand of DIXN01000064.1, from coordinate 22,234 downwards.
GGCCGCGGCCGGCGGCAAGGAAACGATCGTGACCTACTGCGACGGCGAGAACTGCCCCCTGAGCGAAGACCTGGCCGACCAGCTCCGCCAGGACGGCCAGGCAAACGTCCGCGTACTGAAGAACGGCTGGTCGCTGTGGCAGAACGAGAAGCTGCCCGTGGCCGGCGGCCCCAATCCCTAAGGACAGGGCATGAGTCGGACAGCCCCACCCGCTCAAGGCCCCTCAAGCCGCAGGACGCTTCTGGTCCTGCGGCTCGCCCTGGGCGGCATCTTCGTTTTTGCCAGCCTGGACAAGCTGCTGCATCCGGCGGCCTTTGCCGAGATCATCGTCAGCTACCGCGTCCTGCCCGCCGTCCTGGTCAATGCCGCAGCCATCGTCCTGCCCTGGCTGGAGCTCGTCCTGGGGCTTTTGCTCCTGGCCGGCCGCCTGCTCGACGGCGCCCTGCTGCTGGTGAACCTTCTGCTGCTGGCCTTCTGGGGCTCGCTGGTCTTCAACTACGCCCGCGGCCTCGACGTCCACTGCGGCTGCTTCTCCACCGCCGCAGTCGCGGCCGGCGACATGGGCTGGTACGTCATGCGGGACGGGCTGTTCGTGGCCCTGGCCCTGGCCTGCATGGTGTTCTTCCTGCACGTGGCCCGGACCGGCTGCCGATCCGGGCCGCAATGATGCGTCCTGACAGCGTGACATTTCACCAACAGTTTCCGGAGGAGCCGGCGATGCCCATGCGCAGTGTCTGTTACTTTCTTTTCTCGGTTGCCTTCATCTGCTTCGCCGGCATGGCCCGGGCCGAGGGGCAACGGGAAGTGACCATCCTCTTCTCCGGGGACATGATGGGCTACTCCTCGCCGGTTCCGGCCTGCGGCGGCAAGACCACGGGCGGGGTGGCCCGGGTCGCGACCGTCCGCCGGGAGCTGGCCGGGAGCGGCTCGCGCGTGGTGCTCGTCGACGCCGGCGGGGTCTATCCGTCCCAGAGCTTCGGGCCGACCGCCTCGGCCATGGTCCACAAGGTCGGGCTCGAGGCCATGCGCGCAACGGGGTACGACGCGCTCAACCTGGCGACCATCGATCTCCAGGGCGGTATCGGCCTGGTCGATCAGGCCAAAAAGGAGTTCGACCTGCCCCTGGTCACGACCAACATGGTCTACGTGGACACGGGAAAACCCTTCAAGAAACCCTACATCGTCACGGACGCGGGCGGGGTGCGGGTCGCCGTGCTGGGCATCAGCCGACCCGACGCGTTAACACTCATGCCCAGCGCCAGGCTGGGCACGGTCCTGACCATCCTGCCGCCGGAAGAGGCTCTGGCCGCCGTTCTTCCCCGGGTGAAGGCCGAGAGCGACGTGATTGTCCTGCTCTCCCACAACGCCTACGAGGATACGACGGCCCTGATGGAACGCTTCCCGGACATCGACCTGGCCGTGGTGGCCGGCGCCGACGCCAGCCAGAGCTGCGGCTGCAAGGCCCCGACCGGCGCCGAGTCGGCCGTCAAACCATCGGACCGCCTGGCGCGGGTCTTCCCGGTCTTCAACCGGCTGAGCATGCTCGGCGAGCTCAAGCTGCGCGTGGGCGGCCAGGGCCGGCCGGAGATCATGGGCTTCACCTACCTGCCGCTCGACTACCGCGTGGCCCTGGACGAGGAAATCACGTCCATCACCGGCAAGGACGTCTACCGCGGCGCCGTGGCCGCGATGAAGGCTCAGTACGACGAGATGCAGCGCCAGATGGAGCGCGAGACGACCGAGTCGCTCAAGATGAGCCCCGAGGACTTCTTCAAGACGCTGCAGACCGGCCAGGACCAGGGAGAGGCGAAGTAATGCGCGCAACCGGAACCCTCGCGCTCCTTGGCGCTGTTGTAAAGATAGTGACGGTCGGCGACTACTGGCTGCAGGCTGCCTACCCCGAGAACTTCGTGGAGGTGGCCGCGGCCGACGCCAAGCGCCTGGGGCTGAAAGACAGTGACCTGGTCAGGGTGGTCAGCGCGAGCAACCCGGAGGGCGTCTGGAAGCTGGTGAACGGCCGGACCAGGCCCGTGGTCGGCAAGGTCCGCGTCAGAGAGGGCCTGCGTCCGGGCGTGGTGGCCTTCTCGCTGGGCCACGGCCACTGGGCCTACGGCGCCGGCGAATGGATCATCGACGGCCAGGCCGTGCCAGGCGACCCGCGCCGGGCCACGGGCATCCACGCCAACGCGGCCATGCGCCTGGACCCAGTGCTCAATAACACCGGCCTGTTGGACACCACCGGCGGCAGCGCCGTCTTCTATACCAGAGTCCGGTCAAGCCGGTGAAAGTCTGATCCGAGCGTCCGGCCCGGAGCGTGACGGCTCCGGGCCGGCTGAGGACCAAAAATCAACTTTCAAAACGGACGGCACAACACCACGACCGTCCCCTGGCCCGGCGCTGGATGGTCGGCTGCCGGCGCGTACGCATGCTGAACGAAAACCGAATCGGCGGTCACGGTCGTACGTTGAGGCCGTTCGACCTCTTCGGCACCGGCGCCCTGAGGCCTTGCTCCAACTTGAATATGAAGGCCGGCAGGGAATTGCGGCTTCCTTCATGACCACTTGTGAGACCTTGCATGGTTTGCCGGACAGAGGTTTCAAGTCGTCTGAACTCCGTGGCTGACCTGCGATGCGGCCTGAAAAAACGAAGCTCCCGCCCCCGGTGGCACGCTGAACGGGCCGGAAACAATGCCGCTACACCCTCCCTGGCCGCGTGGGCTGATCCATTGCCGGCAAGACCGTGGCCCCCAGCATCAAGAGCCCATCAAGGTCATCTGGCGAAATGTCTGGATTGCACCGCCTTGCAGCCGGGTCAGGCTGTGTGAAATCGCCTCCTGCCCGCTTTGCCCCTTCTGAGACCGTAAGCTGGACATGGCTCGGATCCCGCGCCTTTCGCCACATGGAGGGATCACGTCTCGACGAAGCCGCCGGCCAGGGATTATGTTGCACCCATGCAGGAGTCGATGCCCATGCCCGGCAAGATCTTCGCCATCGGCGACATCCATGGCTGCGCGGAGAAGTTGGCCGCCCTCCTCGACCGGCTGCCCTTCACCCCGGGCCGCGACCGGCTGATCTTCCTCGGCGACTACGTGAACCGCGGGCCGGACGCGCGCGGGGTCATCGAGCGGCTCCTGAAGCTGAAAGCCAGCTGCCCGGGCTGCGTCTTCCTCAAGGGCAACCACGAGCACGCGCTCCTGGAGTACGCCCGCAGCGGCGAGCTCGACTACCTGCGCCTCTTGCGCTCGCTCGGCGTCGAGGCCACGCTGGAAAGCTACGGTGCGCCCGTCTCGGCCCTGCGCGAGCTGTCCTTCCTGCCCGCCGCGCACCGCGAGTTCCTCGAGAACCTGCTGCCCGACTGGCGTGAGTCCGGCTACCTGTTCGCCCACGCCGGCTGCGAGGCGGACGAGGAGGCCCTGGACGACGGCGCGGCCCTCGACTGCCTGCTGTCGACGCGGCGCGCGGGGCAAGCCGGACAAGCCGGCGAGACGGACGAGACCGTGGTCTTCGGCCACGTGGCCCTCGAGACGCCCCTGGTCGCCCCGGGGCGTATCGGCATCGACACCGGCGCGGCCTACGGCAACCTGCTGACCGCGCTCGAGCTGCCGGCCTTGCGCTTCCATCACGCTTGAACCGATTTCCCGGCTGCCTGCGCGTCCAGAACCGAGAGGGCGTAGTCGCCGTCGAGGAAGGCCTTGGCGATCAGGCCCGGCCGGTCCTCGTCGGTCATGGCCGCGTCGAGCAGGCGGGTGAAGCCGAGCAGGCGGCCGCAGAGGATAAGGCCCTCGACCGCCGTCTCGGCCGCGATCTCGTGGATCTGGGCGGTGAGCAGGTCGCCGCGCAGGTCGGTGAAGAAGTCGTGGGCCTGCAGGATCATGGCCAGGCAGCGGGCCCGGCGCTCGCGCTGGACCTGGCTCGTGCCGCCGCCCTTGAAGCGGATGCGGATGTAGTTCTCGCGCGGGCTCAAACCGCAGACCGAGTCGATCATGGTGAAGTGGTAGTCCACCCGGGCGTTCAGGTTCAGGTAGTCGCGAGTGATGAGGGCGTAGTTGAAGGCCCCGGCCGGCCGGGCGCTGCGGGCGTCGGTCAGGCCGCGCGAGAAGAGCCCGGAGACGCTCTCGCCTGGCGGGGAGCGCCAGCGCAGGCCCGGGGTGTTCATGCCCGCGCACAGGGCGGTGAGCGGCCGCGACAGGACGCTTGAGAGCGACAGGCGCGTGGACGTACCGCCCGCGGCCAGCCCACCGCCCAGGTCGATGAGCAGGAAATGCAGCGGCAAGTCGTCCGCCAGGTAGCGCACCAGTCCCGAGGCCTCCTCGACGACCGTGTCGGCGGCCTCGAACATGGTCATGACCGCCATCTCGTGGCAGTAGCGCACGATGTCGTGGAGCGAAGCCACCTCGCGGGCGGAGAACGACGGGCCGTAGGCGTCGGTCAGGTTGAGCGGCAGGATGAGGGCGCGAAGCCTGGCAATCTCGGGCCGTTCGGGCGCGGGCGGCGGGGCCTTCCGGGCGGCTACCCGGGGGCTCAGGATGCCGGCCAGGCCGGCCAGAACCCGGCCCGGGGCCTCGCTCAACTCGCCGCGGCCGGCGTCGATGACCACCCACTGGCCCGGGGCGAGGACCCGCGTGGCCGAGCCGAGCCCGGTGAGCATGGGCACGCCCTTCTCGCGCGCCACGCACGACAGGTGGTCGGCGGGATTGCCCAGATCCACGGCCACCCCGGCCAGGGCGGGCAGATGCGGCGCGGCGTCGGCCAGGCTCTGGTGCAGGATGAGGATGGTCGGCAGGCCGGAGTCATTGCCGGCCAGGGCGGCCAGCTCCTCGCGCGAGCGGGCCAGGGCCACGCGGCCCACGGCCCGGCCCGGCGAGACGCCGATGCCCCCGGAGATGATCACGCGGCCGGGCAGGCCCTCGACCGGGCGCCGGCCGGCCGGCAGGGGCACGGCCCGGGCCTGGAGAATGTACAGCGCGCCGCGCGCGTCGATGGCCCATTCGATGTCCTGGGGCGCGCCGCACAGGCTCTCGATCAGCCGGCCCACGGCCGAGAGCCGGGCGAGGTCCGCGGCGGACAGCAGGGGCGCCAGGCGCTCGGCCTCGGGCACGGCCTCGCGGACGAGCCCCCCGCCCGGGGCCGGGACCTCGCGGAACTCCTTCACGGCCAAGGATTGCGGTATTTCGTCCTCGGGCGCGCCGTCGCGCCGGGGGTGGTAGACGTCCACCGGGGCCGAACCGTCCACGACCTGGGTGCCCAGGCCCGGCGCGGCCGAGACGAGCATGCGCCCGCCGGAGCGGCCGGTGGGGTCCAGGCTGTAGAGCACGCCCGCGGCGCGCGCCGGCACCATGCGCTGGCAGAGGACGGCCAAGCCGAAGTCGGCCAGGGGCAGGCCGGCGGCCAGGCGGTAGCCGATGGGCCGGGGGCCGAAGCTGCCGGCCACGACCTGGCGGTAGGCCTCGCGCAGGGCCGCGGCCGAGGTCACGTTCAGGATGGTACGGAATTGGCCGGCGAAGGACATCCCGGGCCGGTCCTCGACCCGGGCGCTGCTGCGCGCGGAGAGGGCCAGGGACCCGCCCGCGGACAGCTCCTGCCAGGCCGCGTCCAGGGCCGCGGCCAGGTCGTCCGGCAGGGGAGCGGCGGTGACGAGCCTGGCCAGTTTCTCGCCGGCCTCTTCCGGAGAGGTTCTGCCTTCGCCCACCTCGCGCAGCGTGCGGCGGACGGGCAGGTCGAGCCCGGCGGCGGTGAGGAAGCGGCGGCAGGCCGCGGTGGTCACGACGAAGCCCGGCGGCACGGGCAGGCCGGCGCGCAGCAGGCGGGCGAGGTTCGCCGCCTTGCCGCCGGCCAGGGCCAGGGCCGCCTCCTCGTCCGCCGGCAGGGCGGAAAGCAGCAGGCAGAAGGGCGTCGCGGCCAGGGGGGCGTCCGGTACGGCCGACTCCGGCTCGATCCGGCGGGCCAGCTCGCGCACCGTGGCCGCCAGCCGGTTCTGAAGGTCGTAGAGCCCGGGGTGGGCCTCACCGCTCAGGCGGTTCAGGCCGTCCACCAGCTCGAAGGTCGTCTCCAGGAAATCCTCCAGCCCGGCGGCGTCGAGCCCGCTCCCCCGGCCGAGGGCCGCCTCCAGGGCGCAGAGCTGCGCGAGGGCGCGCTCGTTGTTGGCCAGGAGCACGCGGAAGGTGTGGTAGCGGACTTTCAGCCCGGCCAGGACCTCCCGGGCGCACGCCTCGCGCCGGGCTTTGATACCCCCGGTGAGCCGCTTAAGCCAGCCGGCCATTCAGCCCTCCCCGCCCGCGCCGGGCATCGGGGCCGCCTCGGCCAGGGCGGCGAACTCCGCGGCCAGGGCGGCGACGTCCCCGTCCGCGGTCAAAGACAGGTCGAGCTGTCGGGTGAAGCCGGTGAGCAGCCCCAGGCGGGCGAGCACCGACGACAGCTCCGCGGGCGTGCCGATCTTGAAGCGCGCGGTCAGCAGGTCGCCGCGGACCTCGACCTTGAAGTCCCGGGCCTCGAGCACGCGGCGGATGAGCTCCACGCGCCGGGAGCGCCGGACCGGGTCGGCAAAGCCGCCGACAAAGCGGTAGTAGACGTAGTTCTGGCCCGGATCCTCGCCGAGAAAGCTGTCGATGACGTTGAAATGGTAGCCCAGGCGCAGGCTTACGTTGCAGTAGGTGCGGGCGGCGATGGCCAGGTTCCGGCCGGCGTACCCCGGCCCGGCCCCAAGCCCGCCGGCCCGGCCCAGGCCGGAGAGGATGTCGCGCAGGCCGAGGGATGCTGGCTGCCGGCTCCAGGCCTCGGGCCGGCAGAGCCCTGCGAGCAGGGCGGAAAGCGGCCGGGAGCGGATGTCGGCGGGCGTCAGGCGCTGCCCGGCCCCGGGGGCGACCCCGCCGTCCAGGTCGAGCACCGAGAGATCGAGCGGCACGCCCAGGGCCGCGGGGTCCAGCCGGCGGGCGGCGGCGCCGTCCAGCTCCGGGTGGCGCTCCTGGATGGCGATGAGCTCCTCAACCGCGCGCTCGTGGCAGTAGTGGATGATGTCGTGGAAGGTGCGGCAGCCCGCGGCGCTGAACTCCGAGGCCGCCGGATCGGTGAGGTTCAGCGGGCGGATGAAGCCGAGCAGCCGGCGCAGGGTGACATACTCCGGATCGGCCGGGGAAAGCTCCTGGCCGGCGGCGCGAAAAGACAAGAGCGCCTCGATGAGGCCCCGGTAGACCACGCCGCCGCCCGCGTCCACGGTCACGAGCTGGCCCTCGGGCAGTCGGGCGAGCGCGCCCGCGGCGCCGAACAGGGCCGGGATGCGGTACTCGCGGGCGATGGTTGCCAGGTGCCCGGCGACCGCGCCGACCTCGGTGACCACGGCCGAGGCCCGGCGCAGGGCGCGGCTCAGGCGCGGGGTGGCCGCCCGGGCCACGACCACCGCCCCGGCCGGGACGGCCTCGGGGTCCGCGTCCTCGGCCACATAGGCCACCACCCCGGCGGCCACCCCGGACTGGGCCGTGCTGCCGCCGGAGAGCAGCACCTCGGCCCGGGCCAGGCTGGCGCTCAAATTCTCGAGCTCCTCGGGCGACTCTTCGCCGGCCGGGCCGCCGCCGGCCAGGTCGAGGTCAAGGGCCAGGAGCTCGCCTGCGGCGGACAGGCCCCAGGTGAGGACGGCCGGGCCGCCGCTGGCCGTCTCCAGGGCCGTGGCCGCGGCGGCCAGGCAGCGCAGCTGCCCCGGCGCGAGCAGGGCCGAGCCGCGCAGGAGCCCGCCGGTCGCGGGCCGCAGGCTGAGGCCGTTCCCGGGCAGGGGCGCGGCCGGGTCCTTGGGCGCGATCTCGGAGCGGATGAGGTCGTGGGGCGCGGCCCGGCGCAGGCGGTAGCGCTCGACCGGACCGATCGGGCCGGAAGGCCCGGACGGCGCGGCGGTCACGGTCAAGCTGCCCGGGGGCGTGCGGCCGGACTCCGGGCCGAGGACCTCGCCGCAAAGGGCCAGGGCCGGCGCGGCGGCCAGGCGCAGGGCGAAGCTCCCGGCTGCGGGCAGGTCGGCCACGGCCGCGCCCACGGCCGCGAGGACGGCGGCCGTCTCCGGGCCGGCCGCGGGAATGGGCGGCAGCGGCCGGGCACCGGCCAGGGCCGGGCCGATGGGCAGGACGTCCAGGCGCAGCCGGCGCGGTCCGCCCAGGCGGGCGAAGAGCCCGGCGAGGGCCTCGGCCAGCGCTTTTTCGGCCGCGCTCCGGCCGGCGCCGCGCCAGGCGGCCACCCCGGCCGAGGTCAAAAGGCAGCCGTCGGGCTGGGAAAGCCCCAGGGTCTCGGTCGCGCCGGCCAGGGCCGCCTCGGCCAGCCCAACCAGCGGCTCGTGCTCCCAGCCGACTTCCCGGCGGGAGACGCAGAGCATAGCCCCGTAGGGTCCGGGGCCGCCGGCCAGGAGGTCGTCCAAGATGTTGCGGATGGCCTCGTAGCGGTCGAAGAGGGCCACGTGGCGGTCGCCGGAGATGGCGTTCAGGCTGTAGACGATCTGCTGCACGTTGCCGGCCACGGCCCGCACCGAGGATTCGAGGAAGGCCCGGTCGAAGACGTACTCGCCGCCGAGGGCCTGCTCCATCTCGGCCATGGTCGCGAGCACCCGGGTGTTCAGCTCGAGGATGCGCCGGAACCTGGCGAACATCCGGCGCAGGAGGTCGGAGCCGTCCGCGGTCCGTCTGGCGGGCTCGAAACGAGGCATGGGCACTCCCCCGCGGCCTGCCCCCGGGCCGCCGTCAGCTCGCCTCGCGGCCGGCCAGCAGGCGGGCCACGATGTCCATGATGTCTTTCAGCTTGAAGGGCTTGGCCACGAAGTCGAAGGCGCCCTTGCGAAACGATTCCCGGGCCGTCTCCAGGGTGGCGAAACCGGTGATGACGATGACCCCGGCTTCGGGTCGGAGCTCCTTCACCTTGGCCAGGAAGGCGAGCCCGTCGAGGCCCTCCATCTTCAGGTCGGTGATGACGATGTCGAAGGGGGCTTCCTTGACCCGCGCCAGGGCCGAGGCGCTGTCCACGAAGGTCTCGACCGTGAAGCCGGCCTTCTGGAAGGCGGGCTTCAGGCGCTTGCAGACGATGGGCTCGTCGTCGAGGATGAGGATTCGGGGGCGCTTGCCGGCCTGGGCTTCAGGCGTGGTGTTCACGATTCTCCTCCATGACGGGCGCGATCCCGCACATGAATGCGTCGGCGTGGCGCTTGATGTCGGCGTCGCAGCCCATGTGCACGTCGAGCTGCCGGGTGTAGCCGGCCAGCCCCCCGAGGAGCCGCATCTTGGCGATCATCAGATCCATGGGCAGCTTCTTCACCCGTCCTACCACCAGATCGCCCCGCACCTCCACCCGAAAATCCGACTCCTCCAGGATGCGTGCGATGCACCGTGCCCGCCGCGAGCGCCGGGCGAGATCGGTGACCCCGCCCAGGAAGCGGAAATAGATGGAGTTGTCGTTGACCGTCTCGGAGATGAAGGCGTCGATGGTGCTGAAATGGTAGCCCAGGCGCAGGTTCAGGTTGGCGTAGGCGCGTGAGATCACGGCCAGGTTGCGGCCGACCGTGTCCGGACGTCCGGCCGCGGCGAACGGCCGGGTGAAGCTCGACATGAAGCTTTTCAAATCCACGGACACCGGTTCGGTGGACCACATGTTCGAGGCGGTCAGGCCTTCGATGAAGGCCCGCATGGGCACCGAGCGCACGTCGTCCATCGCGGCCTCGCCCTCGCCCGGGGCAAGTCCGCCGTCCACGTCGATCATGACCAGGCCCAGGGGCAGGCCGGTGGCCAGGCGGCGGGGGGTGGCGCCGTGGTAGGCGTTGCCCTTGCGGCTTAGGTCGATCAGCTCCTCCACGGCCTTCTCATGGATGTAGCGGGTCAGGTCGTGATAGGTGCGGCAGGAGGCGGGCCTGAAATTCTCGGCCTGGGGGTCGACGAGGGCCAGCGGCGTCACGCGTTTCAGCACCCGGCGCAGCAGCCGGTACTCGTAGGCGTCCTCGAAGACCTCGACCTCGGTCAGCTCGAAGCGCGACAACTCCGGGAGCGTGCCGCGGTAGACCGCGTTCAGGGTCGCGTCCAGGGTGATCTCGTCGCCGGTCTTGAGCAGCCCGCTGGCCAGGCCGCTGTTGACCACGCAGGGCACCCGGTATTCGCGGGCAATGGTCGCCATGTGGCCGGTGACCGAACCGACGTCGGTGATGATGCCCTGGGCCTCGCGCATGACCTTGGCGAAGCGCGGCGAGGTGCAGTGCGAGACCAGGATGGCGCCGGAGGGGAAGCGTTCCAGGTCGGCGTCCGAGGCGACCACGAAGACCTTGCCCACGGCCACCCCGCGCTGCGCCACCTGGCCCTTGCCGGCGAAGACGACCTCTGCGCCGCGGGTGGCCGTCTCCGGGCAGGCGGCGTGCCCGGGCAGGCGCGAGCGCAGGTTGAGCGGCCGGGACTGCAGAATGTAGAGCGTGCCGTCCTTGGCGATCGACCATTCCACGTCCTGGGGCCGCTTGTAGTAGCGCTCCAGGGTCATGGCCGCCTGGGCCAGGCGCTCGAGCTGGGAGAGGGTCAGCGAGGGCGCGTCCCTGAGCTCCAGGGGCACGGGCACGAGCTCCGTGCCGCTTGAGGGGCCGGGGGCCAGCGCCCTGGTCTTGTGCGCGATCTCCGAGGATGTCACGGCATAGGGAGCCGAGCGGCTGAGGACGAAGGTGTCGGCCTCGCCCGTGCCGTCGACAACGGGCCCGCCCAGGCCCCAGGCGGCATTGACCACCATGACCTCGCGCTCGCCGCCGACCGGGGCCATGGTGTAGAGCCCGCCGCTGGCCTCGGCCTCGACCATGAGCTGGACGCCCACGGCCATGATCATCTCGTGCTCGCGATACCCCCGGTCCAGGCGGTAGCGCCAGGCCTGGGCCGAGTAGGCGCTGGCCAGGACCTCCTTGTAGGCCGCGAAGACCTCGTCGGGTGCGACGTTCAGCACGGTGGCGTACTGGCCGGCGAAGCTCGACTCGGAATCCTCACCCCAGGCGCTGCTGCGCACCGCGAAGCGCAGCCGGCCCGGCTTGTGGCGGTTGGCCAGGATGTCCAGGCTGGCCTGGATGTGGCCGGAGAGCGGCCGGGGCAGCTCGGCGGCCAGGATGCGGTCGCCGACGTCCGCGGCCATGCGCTCGAGGTAGTCCTGGTCGTGGCCGTCGAAGCCGGCGAGCCAGCGCGAGACGACCTCGGGCAGCCCACCCTGGGCCATGAAGCAGAGGAAGGCCTTGCCGCTGACGACGAAGCCGTCGGGCGCGGCAAGGCCGAGGATGTTGCGCACGTCGCCGATGACCGCCATCTTGTTGCCCGCGCCCTCGGACAGATCCGAGCTCACGGCCGGCAGCGCCAGGGTCAGCCCTACCTCGGGGAAGGCGTGGCGTCCGGCCAGCTCCTCCCCGATATCGTGCTGGATGCGGGTCACGGCCGCGAAGAGCTCGTCGTTCCGGCGCCGGGTGAGGACGCTCAAGTCCGAGACGAGCTTGAAGACCAGCTCGCCCAGGTCCTCGCAGGCCGCGTGGATGTACTGGCGGTCGAAGACGTAGTCGCCGCCGAGCTTGTCGCCCATGTCGGCCATGAGTTCGAGGATGCGGTTGTTGCGCTCGAGGATGCTCCGGAACTTCCTGAAGAGCACCCCGAAGGCGATGGCCTGCCCCCGTCGCCGGGTCAGCGAGGTCACGGCGTGCCGCAATCCCGAGAGCACGGACATGGCCGCTAGTGCGCTCCCTTGCTCTGAAAGACCAGGCCGATGGCCAGGCCGGCCAGCAGGGCGATGACCGTGGCCAGGACGCCGTAGAGCCCGCCGTGGTCGAAGGCCATGCGGGCCAGGAAGGCCGGGGTGCTGACCAGGCTGGCCGGCAGCAAGCTTCCGCCCTGGGCGACGACCGCGCCGCCTTGCAGGGCGAAGGCCTCGACGCGGTAGGTCCCGGGGGAGAGCCGCGAGGGCAGGCCGATGTCGGCGCTGAAAGTGGCCGAGCCGTCCGCGCCCTGGCCCAGCCGCACCAGGCCCTGGTCCTCGCGGTAGAGCCCCTCCTGCTTCTTCAGGTTGACCAGCTCGGCGACGAGGGCCGGCTTGTCCGCGACCGCGCCTTCGACTCCGATGGTCGCTTCCAGGCCGCTGAGGCCCAGGGCCTCGCCGGCCGGGCCGAGATCGAAAAAGCCGGTGGAGGCCGCGGCGATGAAGACGCTCGGAACCCCGGAGAAGGCCAGGGAGTCGAGGTTCATCCACAGGAGGCCGAAGACCTTACCCTTCTCCTTCATGTGCAGCTCGGATTTCTCGCCGACCACCCGGACCACCACCGCGCTTCCCGCGGGCGCCTGCCCGCGGACCGCAAGCGTGCGGCCGTCGTAGAAGGTGTCGATGGTGACGCTCGCCGGCTCGACGCTGAAGGTCAGCTCGGCGGCGCCGGCTACGGGGGCGATGGAGGCGGCGGCGAGCCCGAGCACCAGGGCCAGGCCAAGTAAGGTCAGCTGTCGCATGCTAGTGTCCTCCCACGTAGGCCAGCAGGATGTCGGGCCGGGCCAGGAGCTCGTAGAGCATCTTGCCCATGATGATGAGCACCAGGCTGGCCAGCAGGATCTTCAGCTGGTCGCCGCCGAGCTTGCGGCCGACCTTGGCCCCGAGCTGGGCGCCGATGGACGAGCCGATGAGCAGCAGGAGCGCCAGGACGAAGTCCACGGTGTGGTTCTGCACCGACTGCATGATGGTCACGTTGACGCAGGTGAAGAGGATCTGAAAGAGGCTCGTGCCCACGACCACGTGCATGGGCATGCGCAGCAGGTAGACCATGACCGGGACCATGATGAAGCCGCCGCCCACGCCCATGATCGCGGCCAGCACGCCGACCAGGGTGCCGAGCACGAGCGGCACCAGGGCCGAGAGCCGGATGCCCGAGCGGGTGAACTCGGTCTGGAAGGGCAGGCGTCCGACCACGGCGGAATAGACCGATTTCCTGGCCTTGGGCGCCTCGGTCCGGCCGGATTTGGTCTTCTGCATCGACTGCAGGCTCTCGATGAACATGTAGCCGCCGACGAAGCCGAGCATGAGCACGTAGGTCAGGTTGATGAGGAAGTCGGCGTTGCCCATCTGGCGCAGGATCTTGATGATCTGCACGCCCAGCGCGCCGCCGGCCACGCCGCCCAGGAGCAGGATGAAGCCCATCTTGAAATCGACGTTGCCCAGCCGGAAATGGGCCAGGGTGCCGGAGGTCGAGGCGCCGACGATCTGGTTGGAGTCCGAGGCCGCGGCCACCGTGGGCGGGATGCCCATCATGATCAGCAGCGGGGTCATGAGGAAGCCGCCGCCGACGCCGAAAATGCCGGACAAGAGGCCGACGGCCCCGCCCAGGCCGAGGATGGCCAGCACGTTCACGCTGTTCCCGGCGATGGGCAGGTAGAGGTGGAAGGGAATGCTCATGTTCTCTCCCTTTGCGGGCGTGTGCTCGGTTTGCGCGGCGTGACGAGCTCGACCCGGCACGTGGCGCGATGCAGTATCCAGTCGAGCGCGGCGTCGCGGCTGGCGCGCCTGCTCTGGCCGTCGCCGCCGTCGGCGACCAGCAGCGTGATCCTGTGGTGCTCGATGAAGCGGATCACCTCTTCCTCATAGGCGCCCTCCGTCATGAAGAAGTCGATGGAGATGCCCTTGGCCTTGGCCGCCTCGATGGCCAGTTCGAGCCGGCGGCGCAGGGTCGCCCTGATGTCCGCCTCGGCCGGGCCGAGAACGCCCGCGTCCGGCGGCGAGACCAGCAGCACGAAGACCCGCGCCTCGATGCGCGCGGCCAGGGAAACGGCCCGGGCCAAGGCTTCCCAGGCGGCGTGCCGTCCATCCAGGCTGACCAGTATGCGTTCCATTGCTCCCTCGCGTCCGTCGAGGGGCCTTGAGCAACTGCGGTGCCAGGCGACTAACACACCGTAATGACTGGTTTTTGCGGCCTTCGTGGCAAGCGGGACGAGCGGATTTGTTTCAGAATGAAAAATCCGGGCTGTTCACGACCGCCGCAATGTTCTATTATGAAACATGCGCCGGGCGCCGGGCGGCCCGCGTCGCGCCGCGGCGGGCCTGGAATGAAGCTTGCTCGGCCGGCGGCGGGCGGCGGGGACGCCGGCCAGGGGAGAGAGACACATGGAAATCATCAGGGCGCAGCCGCGGCCGCACCTCGGCCGCAGGCTGGCCTGGCGGCTGAACTCGATCAAGGGCCAGATCTTCATCGTCTTCCTGGCCACGGTGCTCTCGGTCAGCACGCTCATCGCGCTCAACCACTGGAGCCTGGCCACGGTCAAGGACCGCCTGCTGCTCGGCGAGCGCTACGACGACATGCTGAACAACATCCTTGAGGTCCGGCGCTACGAGAAGAACTTCCTGCTCTACGAGGACGCGGCCAGCTTGAAGGAGAGCTGGCAGTACCTGCAGCGCATCGCCGAGATGGTCTCGGAGCTCAAGCCCGACATGATCGAGGTCTTCGGCGCCCCGACTTTCGTGCGCTTCGATACGGCCCTGCGGACCTACGCCGCCAGCCTGAACGCGCTGAGCCAGCGCGCGGGCGGCGATCCGGGGGATATCCGCAGCCAGGGCAAGGAGCTCCTGGAGCTGGCCGGCCAGCTCATCACCACCAAGCGCGAGCGCATCCACGAGACCATCGTGCGCACCCAGATGCTGCCGTTCGCCTTCCTGGTCCTTTTCCTCGCGTCCATGGCCGTGGTCATCGTGCTCGTCTCCCAGGGGCTTCTGAAGCCCCTGGACGTGATCCGCTCGACAACCGCCCGGGTGGCCAGGGGCGACTTCAGCCCCATCGCCTTCGAGGGCCGGCGCCTGGGCGAGATCGCCGGGCTGATCGAGGCCTTCAACCGCATGGCCCGGGAGCTCGAGGACAACCAGGAGAGCTTGCTTCAGGCGCGCAAGATCGCGGCCCTGGGCACCTTCACCGCAGGCATCGCCCACGAGCTCAACAACCCCATCAACAACATCTCCCTGACCGCCGAGACCCTCATCGAGGACCACGGCCCCGGCCTGCCCGAGGACGCCCGCGAGCTGGCCCGGGACATCGTGGCCCAGGCCGAGCGGGCCGGCGACATCGTGCGCAACCTGCTCGACTTCTCGCGCACCGAGCAGCCGGCCTTCAACCGCCTCTCCCCGGGCCAGGTCGTGGCCTCCACGGTCAGCCTGGTCAAGAACCAGGTCATGATTTCCGGGGTCAGGCTGGTCAGCGACGTGCCCGAAAACCTGCCGCTGGTGCGCGGCGACATGCGCAACCTCCAGCAGGTCTTCATGAACCTGCTCCTGAACGCCGTGCAGGCCACGCCGCCGGGCGGGCTCATCACCCTGACCGCATGGGCCGGGCTCGACGGATTTGTGCGCTTCGCCGTGCGCGACACCGGATCGGGCATCCGCCCCGAGGTCCTGGAGCACATCTTCGAGCCCTTCTACACCACCAAGGAGGTCGGCCGGGGCACGGGCCTCGGCCTGTCCGTGACCTACGCCATCATCAAGCGCCACGGCGGCCGCATCGAGGTCGAAAGCGTCGTCGGCAAGGGCACCGTCTTCACCGTCTTCCTGCCGCAGGATACCGGGCAGCCGGCCTGAAGGAGCGCGACACATGCACAAGACCCGCATCGCCATCGTGGACGACGAGGTCCCGGTCTGCCGCAGCTTGAGCCGCGCGCTCATCGCCGACGGCTACGAGGCCGAGGCCTTCACCTCCGGCCAGGACTTCCTCGAGCGCCTGCGGGCCGCGCCCTTCGACCTGGTGCTCGCAGACCTGAAGCTGCCCGACGCAAACGGCATCGAGCTCATCGCCAAGACCAAGGAGGCCAACCCCGAGGCCGAGACCGTCATCATCACCGGCTTCGGGGGCATCGACACGGCCATCGCGGCCATCAAGGAGGGCGCCTACCACTACGTGACCAAGCCGGTGAAGCTCGGCGAGATCCGCCACTTGGTGCGCGGGGCGCTGGACAAGATCGCCATGCGCCGGGAGAACACCCGGCTGCGCGAAGCGCTCAAAGGCGGCGACCAGCTGGACTCGATCATCGGCACCAGCCAGGCCATGCAGAAGCTTTTCGCCCTCATCCGCAAGGTCGCGCCCGTGGACTGCAACGTGCTCATCCAGGGCGCCAGCGGCACGGGCAAGGCCCTCGTGGCCCGGGCAATCCACCAGCTGAGCCCGCGCCAGGAGCGGCCCTTCGTCTCCTTCAACTGCGGCGGCTTCACCGAGGAGCTCATCGGCAGCGAACTCTTCGGCTACGAAAAGGGCGCCTTCACCGGCGCCGCGGCGACCAAGATCGGGCTTCTCGAGTCGGCCGGCGGCGGCACCGTGTTCCTCGACGAGATCGGCGAGATGCCGCTGTCCATGCAGGTCAAGCTTTTGCACGTCATCCAGGAGCGGCGCATCCTGCGCGTGGGCGGCACGCGGACCATCGAGCTCGACATCCGGGTCATCGCCGCGAGCAACAAGGACTTGAAGCAGGAGGTGGCCCGGGGCGCCTTCCGCGAGGACCTCTACTTCCGGCTGAACGTGGTGACCATGGTCCTGCCCCAGCTCGTCGAGCGCCGCGAGGACATCCCGCTGCTGGCCCGCCACTTCGTGGAGAAGTACGGCCTGGCCTTCCGCAAGCAGGTCACGGGCATCGAGCCCCAGGCCATGCACATCCTCATGGGCTACAGCTACCCTGGCAACGTGCGCGAGCTCGAAAACATCGTGGAGCGCGCCGTGGCCCTGACCGACAGCGAGCTTCTCCGGCCCCAGGACCTGCCCCAGGACCTCCAGGAGCTCGAATTCGATACCGTGGACGGCGAGGGGCTTTTGTCCCTGGAGGAGATCGAGCGACGCTACATCTCCAAGGTCCTGCAGAAGACCGGCTACAACAAGGGCCTGGCCGCCCAGATCCTGGACATCCCCCGCACCACCCTGTGGCGCAAGCTGAAACAGCACAAGGATTGACCCCAGGCGGACGCCGGGTGGGGTTAAGAAAGACGGAAAGGCGGCCGGTGAGGGGAAACAGAGGGAACGGATGGGTTTGGGTCAGAGGGCCGCGCGTCGTGTCCGGACTCGGCCGCAGGACGCCTTCGGGGCTGTGCGGATTACACCGCCGGCCCGAGGACCGTGCGCGGCCGGGTCGTGAAGCGCTATCAGGCGGGCGAAGCGGGGGATTTGTCCCGCCCGAGGACCGTGCTATCGTGTTCGGGATTTCGCGCCGGGGAGGCTTATGGACCACCTGCTCGCCCTTTTCGGGCTCGTCGCCCTGGGATTCTGCGCCGGGGCCTTCGGCACGCTGATCGGCGCGGGCGGGGGCTTCGTGCTCGTGCCGCTGCTGCTTCTGCTCTACCCGCACGACCCGCCCGAGACCCTGACCGCGATCTCCCTGGCCGTGGTCTTCTTCAACGCCCTGTCCGGGACCGTGGCCTACGCCCGGGCCCGGCGCATCGATTACCGCTCGGCCCTGCTTTTCTCCGCGGCCACGGTGCCCGGGGCCGTGCTCGGCGCGCTGAACACCGCGCTCGTCCCGCGCCGGACCTTCGACCTGGTCTGCGGCCTGGCCATCCTGGCCGCGGCCGGGCTCGTGCCCCTGGCCCGCTTCGCCCGATCACGACGGTCCGGCGGACCTGACAGGGCCGAGCCCTCGCGCCGCCTGACCGCCCGCCGCCTGACTGACGCCCGGGGCACGGTCCACGAGTACGCCTTCGACGCCCGCATCGGCCTCGCGGCCAGCTTCGCGGTCGGCTACGTCTCGAGCTTCCTGGGCATCGGCGGAGGCATCGTGCACGTACCCTTCCTCATCGCCGTGCTGCACTTCCCGGTGCACGTGGCCACGGCCACCTCGCACTTCATCCTGGCGGCCATGTCCCTGGCCGGCAGCCTGGCCCACGTCTTCGGCGGCTCCTTCGCCCACGGCGGGACGCACCGCACCCTGGCCCTGGCCGTGGGCGTGGTCTTGGGTGCGCAGCTCGGGGCGCGGCTCTCGGAGCACACCGCGGGCGGCCGCATCATCACCCTCCTGGCCGCCGCCCTGGCAACCCTGGGCCTGCGCCTGCTCTTCCAGGCCCTGGGCTGGTGATGAGGAAAGAGGTAAGGAAACGAGAAAAGGCAGACCTCGGGCGGGCCGGGGGCCGAGCACGCCCCAGGCGTAGCTCTCGGCTTGGCCGCGCGCTCGGCGCATGGCCGAGTTCCAGACGCCGAGCGAACGGGCGCGGCCGCGCCTCGGGTCGCCCATGACCGGGTCCGGCCGGGCAACCCGAGCACGTCGCCCAGCTTGCGGGCCTGGCCGAGGCTGGCATGAGAAGCCCGGCGCCGGAAGTCAAAATCCGCGGCTGACACAGATGCCGCGCCGTATTTACGCGATCCACCTGCGCCGGACGTTCCACAGGCTGGCCGCGAACAGGGTCAGGCAGAAGGCCAGAAGAGCCGCGAAGTCCAGGGCGTAGGGCAAGGCGTTCCCCCCGACGATGCCGCCGCGCAGCAAGTCCGCGCCGTAGGTCAGGGGCAGGGCGTAGGACAGCGGCCGCAAGAGCGCCGGCAGCTTGGCGATGGGGAAAAAAAGCCCGCAGAGAAAGAGCATGGGGAAGCGGAAGAAGTTGGAGAAGGTCTGGGCCTCGAAGACCTCGCTCACGGCCACGGCGATGAACAGGCCGAGGAAGGTCGAGGCCGTGGCGATGAGCAGGACCGCGGGCACGACGACGCCTGCGTCCAGTTGCGAGAGATCGACCAGGAAGGAGGCCAGGATGATGGGCACCAGGGCGTTGGCCACGCCGAAGGCGATGGCCCCGCCGGTCTTGGCCAGCATGAGCAGCTCCAGGGGCACGGGCGCGACCAGCAGGCGCTCGAAGGCCCGGTTCTTCTTCTCGAAGGTCACGGTGACGGCCAGCATGGAGGTGGTGCCGAAGAGGATGGAGACGCAGACCACGCCGGGCAGCACGGAAAGGATGCTCTCCAGGCCGCTGCCGGTGCGGATGAAGAGCATGCCCGTCCAGGCCAGGGGGAAGATGAGCCCCCAGCTGATGTTGGGCGGCTTCAGGTAGTAGGCCCGCATGTCCTTGGCCACGATGTTCCAAAAGGCGATCCAGCGCTTCATGCCGCGTGCCCTCCCTTCTCCTCCTCCCGGCCGAGGGCGCCGGCGGCCAGGCCGGTGACCTGCACGAAGACGTCCTCCAGGGAGGGCCGCAGCCTGCGGGCCTCGGCCACCTCGGCGCCGGCCTCCTCCAGGAAGCGCACCAGCGGCCCCACGCGCACGGGCTCGCCGGACTCCACTCGCACCAGGCCTGGGCCTTCGGGCTGGAAGGACAGCTCGGGAAAGGCCGCGGCCAGGCGCGCGCACATCTCCCCTGCCCGGTTGTTCCATTCGATCCGCACCAGGTGCCGGCCCTTCACCGGATCGAGGAGCCGGGCCACGGTGTCCTCGCGCACGATGCGCCCTGAGACGATGAAGGCGATGCGGCCGCAGAGCCGCTCGGCCTCCTCGATGTAGTGCGTGGTCAGGAAGACGGTGGTGCCGGCGCGGTGGATGTCGGACAGGAACTGCCTGATCTGGCGCGCGCTGGCCACGTCGATGCCCGTGGTCGGCTCGTCCAGGAACAGCATCTCGGGCCGGTGGATGACCCCGGCGGCGATGGCCAGCTTGCGGCGCATGCCCTTGGAGTAGCCGCCGAAGCGCCGGTCCGCGGCCTTCTCCAGGCCGAAGGCGGCCAGGAGCTCCCGGGCCCGGGCCGTGCGCTCGGCTTTGGGCAGTCCGTAGAGCGCGGCGCAGAAGGACAGATTGTCGAAGCCGGTCAGCTCCGGATAGAGGTTGGACTCGTCGGGCACCACGCCGATCAGGCTCTGGGCGGCCTTGGGGTTTCGCGTGCAGTCGATCCCACCCACCCGGATGGTGCCGGCGTCGGGCCGGGCCAGGCCGATCAGCATGTTGATGGTCGTGGTCTTGCCGGCGCCGTTGGGCCCCAGGAAGCCGAAGAACTCGCCCCGGACCACGGCGAACGACAGCCCCGAAACGGCCTCGACGCTGCCGAAGCTTTTGCGCAGGCCCGCGACCTCGATGGCCGGGGCCGCACCGCACGCGGTTGCGTTCACGACGACTTCTCCTCGGGAGGTGCGAGCAGGCTGAGGCGCGCCAGGGGGGCGGCCTCGAAGAGCTCCCGGACCGCGTGGGCCGCCTCGGCCAGGGCCGCCTCGTCCACCCGGTAGTGGATGAAGTAGCCCTGCCGCTCGGCCGCGACCAGCCCGGCGTCCCGCAACACCCGCAGGTGCTGGGAGACGGCCGAGGGCGTGATCCGGAGCACCCTGGCCAGGGCGCCCACGCACAGCGGGCCGTGCCGCAGGGCCTCGAGCATGCGCACGCGGCTCTCCACCGAGAGGACCTTGAACAGGCGGGACAGCTTCTGGGGCGCGGTCATGGGCAATCCGTTTCAGTATGCATGCGGATACTTTATTAGTCTCCTGTTCCGCCGTCAAGCACCCGCCTCAAAGCCTGGCCGGACGCTCGACCCGGCACGCTCAAGGTCCTGATCAGGCAAAAATGTTCGCCGGCAGGTAGGGATGCGTCCCCTCCACCACCGGGATGCCGGCCTTGGCCTTGATCTTGGCCAGGAGGGTCTGACTGTGCGGGCAATGGTCGAGGATGCAGGGCGCGACGTGCACCGCCGTGGGCAGCTCGCTCAAGGGAGCGTTCCAGAGCTTGACCTGGGCCAGGCGGGTGACCACGGTGGCCCCGGGGCAGTCGCCGCAGTTGAGCAGGCCCATGAGCTCAGCGGGTTCGCCGGCGTAGCGCTCGAAGGCGCCCTCGCGGCGGTTGAAGCCGACCAGGCAGCGCGAGCAGCCGATGCACACGTCGTCCATGGCCTTCTTGCAGCCCACGATCAGAATCTTTTCCATGCAGGTCTCCCTCCTCCGGTCATGCGACCCGCGCCGGCTCAGGACGCCTGGCCGCCGCCGCAGGTGTTGCGCTCGGAGAACTTCGGCAGCTTACCGCCGAGGAAGTTGTCCAGCGCCTGCCCCACCGTGCCCTCGGAGCCGCCGTGGAAGACCTCGATGCCCACCTGGCGGAAGCCCATGAGCGGCCGTAAGCCCATGCCGCCGGCCAGGAGCACGTTGACCCCGTGCAGCGCCAGGTGGTTGACCGGGGCCATGCAGCCGCCCTGCTGGTGCGGGACGTTCTCCAGGGTGCCGACCGCGGCCACCGAGCCCTCGCGGACTTCGACGATGGTGTACAGGTCGCAGTGGCCGAAATGCTGGCCGAGCTCGGCCGCAAGCCCGCCGGGCAGTGTCGAGGGGATGGCGATGCGTAACGTGTCCATGACCGTAAGTCTCCTTTGGCGTGTTCTGTTGTGGTTGCGGAGCCGTCAGCGCCAGGCCGGGACGTGGTAGATCCGGCCTGCGGTCAGGATGGTGCCGACCTTGCCGGCGGCGGCCAGGATTTCCAGATGCTTGATGGCCTGGTTCAGGTGGATGCCGAGCCCGGCGGCCACGTCCGCCGTGGTGCAGGGCCGGCGGCCGAGGAGGTCGAGGATGTCCTCGTCCTGCACCTCGGACGGGGCCTGGGCGGCGCCGGCCGTCTCCCGGCCCGAGGCGATGATCTCCACCCGGCCCGGGAACAAACCGGCCAGGGCCTGCATCTCGGCCTCGGCCAGGGTCTTGGCCTCGGCCTCGGCCGGCGGGCGGCAGACCGTGTTCAGCTGCACCCTGGCCGGGGCGATCCGGCGCACCTGGTCGGCGATCTTCCCGGCCTCCNNCCGCTGAAGTGCCTGGTGAACTCCGCCAGGCCCTCGACCATGCGCGCATAGGAAATGCCGGGGTGGGGGCGGTTGATCCGGCGGAAGGAGGCATAGTCGCCGGCGTCGAGGGAGGGCAGCACCAGGTCCGCGGCGGAAAGCGCCTCGCGGACCTTGGGCTGCCAGAGAAGCGAGCCGTTGGTCAGCACGGCCAGCGGGATGTCGGTCAGTCCCTTGATGTCCCGGATGATCTCGCCCAGATCGAGCTCCAGGGTGGGCTCGCCGGAGCCGGCCAGGCTGATCCAGTCCGGCCGCTCGCCGGTGGCCAGCTTGGCTTTCAGCTCCCCCATGATGGCCTGGCGGGGGGCGGCCCGCCGCCGCGCCAGGGTCGTCTGCGGGGTGCGGCCCAGCTGGCAGTAGATGCAGTCGTAGGTGCAGGTCTTGAAGGCCACCAGATCGACGCCCAGCGACCGCCCCAGGCGCCGCGAGGGCACCGGCCCGTAGACGTGCCCACCGGCCTTGGCTTCCATCGTTCCCCCCTACTTGTTGGGGCCGGTGGCGAA
>DIXN01000061.1:245300-395693 GCA_002428705.1 Desulfovibrio sp. UBA6079 | reverse complement strand
ATTGTCAAAGACCTTCGCTTGTCGCTCAGGACGAAAGGTCAATCTATCCATCGGCCACTCGCTTGTCAACCGATTTCTTTCTCGACCCTTCGCTTTTTTTGCTTTCAGTGAACGTGCGCTGCAGGTGCTTTCTGCTCCCTCGCAGCGCGGAAGGTGGTATCTATAGAAATCCCACCCGAGCGTCAACCCCGATCTCCGACTTTTTTTCAAATTCTCCACATTTCCGAAACCGTACTGCCACGGAAACCAGCAACACGCCGATATGTTAGTACTATTTATGACGATTCCGGCTGCCCCGCATTTCCTTCTTTCCAGCCGCCGCAGCCACCTCTGCCAGCGTCCGGCCGCTCACCACCGACTCCGGCTGGGTCGTGGCCGGGCGCCGCCGGGCGTCCGCGCCCTCGCCCTTCTCCTTCATCAGCAGCCAGTTCTTGTCCTCGCCGCCGAGGCGGGCGTGGATCAAGGAGAAAACACCCCTCAGCTTCTGCCCCGACAGCCGCACCCGGACGTGCCCCTTGTCCAGGGCTTCGGCCATGGTCAGCTGCCGGCCGTCCTTCTCGCTCACGTTCTCGTAGCCGCCCCGGTCCCAGACGATGACCAAACCTGCACCATACTCGCCCTCAGGGATGACGCCCTCGAAGTCGGCGTAGGCCAGGGGATGGTCCTCGGTGCGCACGGCCAGGCGGCGCTCGCTCGGATCCAGGCTCGGGCCCTTGGGCACGGCAAAGGAGACGAGCACGCCGTCGGCCTCCAGCCGGAAATCGAAATGGTGATGGGACGCGGCGTGCTCCTGGATGACGAAGATGGGCGCACGTCCGCCCGCAGCGGCCTCGTCGCCCGCGGCGGGCTCGCTCGTCCGGGCGAAGTCGCGCCTGGCGCGGTACTCGTGCAGCTTGTCCTTTGCGCTCATGGTCCGCCTCCTTGGTTGGCCGGGTATCTTCCGTACCCCAGCCTACCTCATCCGGCGGCCCAGGCAAGCCCGGCGGCTACAGGGCCGGATCGAGGACCAGGTTGTCGCGGTGGATGGCCTCGGAGTAGGCCTTGCCGCCCAGGACCTCCTCGATTTCGCGGCTCTTTCGGCCCATGATCAGGCGCATGTCCTTGGCCGTGTAGTTGGTCAAGCCCACGCCGATGGTCTGGCCCTGGTAGTCGAGGATGCGCACCAGCGCGCCCTTGCCGAAACGGCCCTCGACCCGGTTGATGCCCGCGGGCAGGAGGCTCTTGCCCTTGTCCTGCAGGGCCTCGGCCGCGCCGGGATCGACCCAGATCTCGCCCTCGGGCGCGGAGTGGTAGGCCAGCCAGAACTTGCGCCGGCTCATGGGTTCGCGCTCGGGCATGATCCAGGTGCCCAGGTTCTCCCCGGCAAAGGCCCGCTCCAGGGCATAATGCTGCCGGCCCGAGACGATGAGCGTGGGCACGGCCAGCTGGGCCGCCCGCCGTGCGGCCAGCAGCTTCGAATACATGCCGCCCGAGCCGACCGAGGTCTTGCCCTCGCACATCTTCTCGGGTTTGAGCTCCGAGATGTCCTCGATGCATTCCACCGGCCGCGCGCCCGGGGCGGAGTCCGGGTTCTTGTCGTAGACGCCCGAGGCGCTGGTCAGGTTGACGAAGAGGTCGGCCTCGACCAGCGAGAGCACCAGGCTGGCCAGAAAGTCGTTGTCGCCGAATTTCAGCTCGGCCACGGCCACGGTGTCGTTCTCGTTGATCACCGGGATGGCCCGCCAGGTGAGCAGCGCGTTGACCGTGTTGCGGGCGTTCAGAAACCTCTGGCGGCTCTGGAAATCGTCCTTGGTCAGAAGGATCTGGGCCGTGGTCTTGCCGTAGCGGCCGAAGGCCTCGTCGTACTCGTGCATCAGCCGGCTCTGGCCGATGGCCGAGACGGCCTGGACCGCGGACAAGCCCTCGATGTCGCGGCAGGCCTCGCACTTGGCCACAACCTTGCGGCCCGCGGCCACCGCGCCCGAGGAAACCAGAATGACATCCATGCCCTTGTCGTGCAGCACCGCGATCTGGTCGGCCAGGCGGTTGACCACGCGCAGGTCGAGCCCCTGCTCGCCGGTCAGCACCGCGCTGCCGACCTTGATCACCACCCGCCGGGCGGTCTCCAGCACCCGTTTCTTCTGCTCCCGCCAATCCTGCATCTGCGCCTCCGCCGGGCCTAGAGCTTGCCACTCTCCCGGGGTGCGTTGTCGGTTTCGTCCACGGCCTCGTCCCGCTCCGCCGCCTTGCCGCTGCGCTGCCAGAGCTCCTCGACCAGGCCATCCAGGCCCTCGCCGCTCAGCGCGGAAACGAACATGATCTCCCGCCCGGCGGCCGCGGCCAGCTCGCGCGCCTGCGCCAGCCGGCCCTCGGGCCATATATCAATTTTATTCACGACTTCAAGCTGGGGTTTCCCCGCCAGCTCCGGCGAGAAGGCCGTAAGCTCCGCGTTGACCAGCCCGAACGCGGCGAAGGGATCCTCGGCCTCGAAGCTCATCTCCTCGGCCGCAACCATGTGCACCAGCAGCTTCGTGCGCTCCACGTGCTTCAAGAACCTGTCGCCCAGACCCTGGCCCTCATGCGCGCCCTCGATCAGGCCCGGAATGTCGGCCACCACCAGCTGCCGGCCGTAGTCGTCGGTCAGCACCCCCAGGTTCGGGGTCAAGGTCGTGAACGGATAGGGCGCGATCTTCGGCCGGGCCGCCGAAATCTTCGATATGAGCGTGGACTTCCCCGCATTGGGCAGGCCGATCAGCCCGACGTCGGCCAGGATCTTCAAAACGAGCTTCAGGCGCTTCTCCTCCCCCGGCTCCCCTGGCTGGGCGAAACGCGGCGCGCGCATGGTCGCGGACTTGAAATGGGTGTTGCCCTTGCCGCCCCGGCCGCCCTTGGCCACCAGCACCTCCAGCCCGGGCTCGGACAGGTCGACCAGCAGCTCCGGCTCCCCGTCCTCGCGCAGCTCGTAAATCAGCGTGCCCACCGGCAGGTCCACCACCAGATCCTCGCCGGCCTTGCCGTACTTCTCCTGCCCCTGGCCCGATTGCCCGTTCTGGGCCGCATACAGCCGTTTGTGGCGGAAATCGTACAGGGTCAGCATGCGCGGCTCGGCCCGCAAACTGACCGTCCCGCCCCGGCCGCCGTCGCCGCCATCGGGACCGCCCTTGGGAATGAACTTCTCCCGCCGGAAGGACACGCAACCGTGCCCACCATGCCCCGAACGCACCGTGATGATAGCCTCGTCAACAAATCTCATGATAACTCCAGACGCTGGGGCTCTGCCCCAGACCCCGGCAAGGGCGCTGCCCCTGCACCCCGCAAGGGNNGGGGAGGTCCAGGAGGGAAGCATTCCCTCCTGGTGGGGGTCCAGGGGGCAAAGCCCCCTGGCAGAGGTCAGGGGACAGCATCCCCTGTTCTTCCCGGAAACAGCCGGGTCATGGTTTGGCGGACTTCGGTCAGCCAGGCGGCGCGCTCCTCGGGGGAGGAGACGCAGACCACGCCGAAGGTCCGGCGGTAAAATCCGGGCACGCCGCAGAGGTCGAAGATGCAGTTTTTCCACAGGAGCTGCAAGGGATCGCCGAAGACCGCGGCCTCGCGCTCGGGGTAGGTGTTGGCGGTGTTGAGGACCACGGCCTGGCGGGCTTTCAGGAGTCCGCGGGGCACGCCCTCGCCGTCGTCGCCTTCGAGGAATTCGTAGCATACGCCGGGGCGGATGACACGGTCGATCCAGCCCTTGAGGATGGCCGGGGGCTGGCCCCACCAGTTGGGATGGACGACGACGATGCCGTCGGCGGCCGTGATCTCGGCACAGTGGCGGGCGACATCCGGAGGGAGAACGGCCGAGCGGGCGAGCTCCGCGGCCGGGATGAGCGGGTCGAAGCCTTCGGCGCAGAGGTCGTGGTAGCGCACATCGTGGCCGAGGGCGGTGAGCGTCTCGGCGGCGGTCCGGGCGATGGCCTGGTTCAGGCTGCCGGGCCGGGGGTGGCCGAGGATGACCGAGACCTGCATGGCGCGCGCTCCGCAAAGAAAACGGGGCCGAAGGCGATCCCTTCGACCCCGCGTGACGTCGGGTATGAGCCGAAAGTCCGGGCCCTAGGCCGTGGCGGGCTCGACGTGGACCCGGGTCAGGACCCGGTTGTGGCGCCTGTACTTCTCGTAGCGGACCACGCCTTCGACCAAGGCGAAGAGGGTGTAGTCCCGGCCCAGGCCGACGCCGTCGCCGGGATGAATCTTGGTGCCGAGCTGGCGCACGAGGATGTTGCCGGCCAGGACCTTCTGGCCGCCGAAACGCTTGACGCCCCGCCGTTGTCCGGCGCTGTCGCGGCCGTTGCGCGAGCTGCCGCCTGCTTTTTTATGAGCCATGGTCGTGCTCCTTTAGGCGCTGATGGCCTTGACCTTGAGCAGGGTGTAATCCTGGCGATGACCCTGCTTCTTGAACGAATCGTTGCGGCGCCACTTCTTGAAGATGATGATCTTCTTGCCTCTACCTTGGCCCAGGACCTCGCAGGTCACGCTGGCGCCGGTAAGGTAGGGCTGGCCCACCTGGACCTCGCCGTTCTTGTCCACGAACAGGACCTTGTCCAGGGTGACTTCGGCACCTTCCGCAGCGTCGAGCTTTTCGACCTGGAAGTGGAAGCCTTCCTCGACACGATATTGCTTTCCGCCGGTTTCGATGATGGCAAACATACTGACTCCTTCAGGCAAAGAGAAGGAGTCCTTTACTGAAAAGGCCAGTGGCAGTCAAGCCCCGGGGAGAAAAAAACACGCCGAGGACATCGGTCTGCGCTCCCGCCGGCCTTGATGGCGGGGTGTTTCATCGGATATGATCACTCCCCTTTGGCTTTTGTCAACGTAAAGACGACGGAGAGACCATGCCCCGGTTCAGCCTGCCTGCCGACCACCGGCCGTACACCGACAAGTACTTCCTGCACACCAAGCGGATTCTCGACGCCGACGGCCTGAACCCGCGGGTGACCATGCAGGTCTTCATCCGCCAAGGGCCTGGCGTGGTCCGGGGCGTGGACGAGGCCGTGGCCGTGATCGAGAAGTACGCGGACCCGGCGGCGGGCGGCATCGAAGTCCACGCCGTGCCCGAGGGAACGGCTTACGGGCCCAAGGACAGCCTGATGCGCATCGTCGGGCCGTATGCCACTTTCGCCGAGCTCGAGACCATGTACCTGGGCGTCATCACCGCGGCCACGACCATGGAGAACGACGCGGACATCGACCTCGCGGCTGTGCGCGCCAAGGCCGGGCGCATCCGGGCGCTGATGCCGGACAAGGACCTGATGTACTTCGGCGCCCGCCACTGGCACTTCTCCCGCGACGCCGAGATCAGCCGGGCGGCGGTGGAGGGCGGCTTTACTTCCTGCTCCACCGACGCCGGCGCGAAGGCCGCAGGGCTGGCCGCCGGGGTGGGCACCATTCCCCACGCCCTGTGCCTGGTCTACGGCCACGCGTTCGGCCGCGAGCGGGGCACGCTGGAGGCGGCCAAGGCCTTCGACCGCCACATCGAGGCCGAAAACCCGCGCATCGCCCTGGTGGACACCTTCGAGCGCGAGATCGACGACAGCCTGAGCACGGCCCGCGAGGTTTCGCGCCTGGCCGGCGTGCGCCTGGACACCACCGGCGAGAGCCTGGCCCAGGGCGGCCTGCCCTTCGACGGCCGCACATACTGGACCGGGCCGGGGGTGACCGTGGAGGGGGTGGCCGCGGTCCGCCGGGCGCTCGACGCCGCGGGCCTCGACCGGGTGAGCATCGTCCTGTCCAGCGGCTTCGGCGGCGAGGAGAAGCTGAGAGCCTTTGCCGAGGGCGAGCGGCGCCACGGCCGGCTGTTCACCTCGCTCGGCATCGGCGGCATCTTCCCGGCCCGCCATGCCACCGCCGACATCGTGCAGATCGAGGGCCGGGATTTCGCCAAGGTCGGCCGCAGTTACCGCGAAAATCCTTTGATGCGGCGGGTGCTCTGAGCCAGACCCGCGGAGGGACACCATGAAGACCGCCCTGGTCATCATCGACATGCTGAACGACTTCGTCCGGCCCGGGCGCAGCCTGTACGTGCCCGGGGCCGAGGCCATCGTGCCGGTCATCAGGGAGCTGGCCGCGGCCGTGCGCGCCCGCGGGCTGCCGGTCATCCAGCTGACCGACGCCCACGCCCCGGACGATCCGGAGTTCGCCGGCTGGCCGGCCCACGCCGTGCGCGGCACGGTCGGCGCCCAGATCGTGGCCGAGCTTTCCCCGGCACCGGAAGACCTGGTCATCCCCAAGACCTTCATCGACACCTTCAGGGAGCCGGCGTTCCCCGCGGCTCTTCAGGACCTGGGCATCGAGCGCCTGCTGCTGGCCGGCGTGGCCAGCGAGTACTGCGTGCTGTCCACCGCCCTGGGGGCCTTGCACCGAGGGATCGAGGCGCTGGTGGTCGGCGATGCGATCAGGGCCGTGGAGCGCAAGCCCGGGGACGGCGCCCGGGCCGTGGCCGAGATGGCGGCCGCCGGCGCGATCTTCGTCACCGCCCGCGAGGCCGTGTCGCGGCTCGACTGACGGCCTCAGGCCCGGGCCAGGACGAGCACGTCCACGCCACGGGCCCCGGCCTCGGTCAGCGCCCGGCAGCACTCGACCAGCGTGGCCCCGGTGGTCATGACGTCGTCCACCAGCAGCACGTGCCGGCCGGCCGCATGCTCGGCCCGGGCGGCGAAGGCGCCCTTCAGGTTGGTCAGCCGCCTGGCCCGCTTGAGGCTCGCCTGGGGCCGGGTGGGCCGAAGACGCGCCAGGGCCTCGGCGGCGAGCGGCCGGCCAAGCTCGCGGGAGAGGCCCCGGGCCAGCTCCAGGCTCTGGTTGTAGCCGCGCCAGGCCAGGCGCGAGGGGTGCAGCGGCACGGGCGCGACCAGGTCCGGCCAGACCTGGGCGTGGCGCCTGAAGGCCGCGGCCGCCAGGCCGGAGAGGAGCGCGGTGTGCGCAAGGCCCGAGCGGAACTTGAAAGCCTTGATCAGCTCCGCCAGCACGCCGTCGTAGGCGCCCCAGAAGAGGAAGGTCTGCCAGGGTTTATGGTCCGCCAGGCAGTCGCCGCAGAGGTGCGGCGGGGACTCCTCCCAGGCGTGGAGCTGGCCGCAGTCCGGGCAGAAGCCGCCCCGGCGCGGGGCCAGGGCTGCGGCGCAGGCCGGGCACAGGCCGAAGGGACCGGGCGCCTCGGCCCCCGACGTCCGGGCAAGAATGAGCCCGCAGAGCGCGCAACGCGCCTCGCGGGCCCCGAACAGCCGTGCCGGGAGCGCGGCCAGCCGGCCGAGGAGCGTACCATCCACGACCTAGCTCCCGGCGGCGTCGCCCAGCCAGGCCCGCCGGGCGAGCGCGCGGATGGCGTGCTGGGCCGCGATGTCTGCGGTCAGGTCGCCGGCCGCGTCCTTGCCGCGAAAGGCCACGCTCTCGGTCAGCTTGAAGCCGAAGAGCTTCACGAAATAGCGCAAGGTCAACAGGCTGCCCTCGAACAGGCGCTCGCCCGCGGGCCGGCCGGCCACGAGCACGGCCAGCGCCGGCCGCGGCTCCGGCGGGTTGAGGAGTGGCTCCCCGGCGGCCCAGCGGTAATAGTAGGGCTGGCTGCGGTCGATGAAGGCCTTGAACAGAGCCGGCAGGTGGTAGAAGTAGATAGGCGCGGTGAAGCAGACGAGCGGAGCGGCCAGGATGCGCTCGAAGAGACCATGGGCTGCGGCGGCGTCGGGCAGCACGCAACGTCTGGCCGGGTCGCGGTCGCAGGCGCCGCAGCCCGTGCAGCCGGCCAGCGGGTAGCGGCGCAGGGTGATGATCTCGGACAGCCCGCCGGCCGAGGCCAAGCCCCCGGCCAGGGCGCGCGCGGCGGCGTCGGAGTTGCCTCCTGCCCTCGGGCTGCAGGAGAAGATGAGCGCCGGATCGGTCCAGGCCATGGCCGCCTAGCGCGCCTCCCGGCGCAGGGTGACCAGGAAATGGTCGCCCTCGGGCTCGGTGCTCACGGACCAGCCGAAGTCCGGACCGACATGGTGCCGGATCTGGGCCGCGCCGGACTTGCTGACCAGGACCCTAATCTCACGCGCCTGGCCGAAACGGAGGTACCACCCGACCTCCATGCCCACCCCTCAGCACTTGTCGCGCAAATCGAGGTTCAGAAGCTCGCCTTCGGGCATCAGTCGTCCTCCAGGAAGCCTTGCCCGGCCGGGGCCAGGAAGGGGTTGTGCAGCTTCTCGTCGCCGACCGTGGTCGCCGGGCCGTGGCCGGGATAGATGATCGTGGCCTCGGGCAGGCTGAAGATCATCTCCCGGGCCGAACGCTTGAGTTGGCCCATGTCGCCGCCGGGGAAATCGGTCCGGCCCACCGAGCGGTAGAAGATCAGGTCGCCGACGAAGACGCAGCCGCCGTCCGGGAAATAAAAGGACAGGCTGCCCTGGGAATGGCCGGGCGTCTCGAGCACCCGGCAGGTCAGGCCGATGAGCGTGATCTCGCCCGCGGCCAGGGGCTCGAAGGCGAAGTCCGGAGTCGCGGGAAAGCCGGAGAAGCCTCCACGGCCGAGCTCGGTGGCCAGGAGCTCGGTGTCCCCCGGGCTGGCCGCAATGGGCGCGCCGGTGGCCCGGCTGAGGGCCGCGTTGCCCAGGATGTGGTCGAAGTGGAAATGGGTGTTCAGGATGCGCGTGAGCGTCAGGCCCTTGTCCTTCAGGTAGTTGAGGACGCGGGCGGGCTCGCCGCCAGGGTCGATGGCCAGGGCGCTCGCGCCGTTCACGGCCAGATAGCAGTTGGTCTCGAGCGGGCCGAGGGGGAAGATGGCGACGTGCATCAGATGGGCTCCAGCATGAGGTCTTCGAGGGGTTTGCGCGAGGAGGCGCCGGCCGCGGCCGGCCGGCCGAGAGCGATGACCGCCATGAGCTCATAGGCCGCGGGGGAAAGGCCCAGGGCGGCCAGCACCTCGGGCTCCCGGTTCAGTATCTCGCCGAGCCAGACGGCGCCGAGGCCCATGGCGTGAGCGGCGAGCAGCATGTTCTGGATGACCGCGCCGGCGCTCTGGTGGTCCTTCACCTGGTTGTACATCACGGACTTGTCCAAGAGGACGACGATGAGCGCCCCGGCCGAGGCGACGATCGGCCGGTATGTGGTCAGGCCGGCCAGCGTCTCCCGGCGCGGATCGCCGGCCGTGACCACCAGGAAGCGCCAGGGCTGGTTGTTCTTGCCGCTGGGAGCCCAGCGGCCGGCGTCGAGGACGGCCAGGAGTTCCTCGCGGCCGACGGGCTCGGCGGTATACTTGCGGACGGAGCGGCGCTCGCGGATGGCCGCGAGGACCGCGGCGGCGGCTGTGGTGGTCATGGTCTACCTCGCGCGCGGCGGCTGGTGGCGGGAGTCAGAGTAGCCAAGTTCCGGTGGCGCGGCAAGCCGTTCGCCGGTCTTCATCGCCGTTCTCCTCGAATCCAGGCATTGCCCCGGCCGGTGACCTCGGCTAGTCTGCCCGCGGAGGTTTCATGGACACGCTGCTCCGATCCGCCTGGCCCGTTTGCGCCGCCGTCCTCGGGCTCATCCTGGGCAGCTTCTACAATGTCTGCATCCACCGCTACCTGACCGGCGAGTCCATCATCACTCCGCCCTCGCACTGCCCGCACTGCCGAAAGCGCCTGGGCGTCGCGGAGCTCATCCCGCTCTTCAGCTTTCTCTATCTCCGCGGCCGCTGCGCCGGCTGCGGGCAGCCGATCAGCCCGCGCTATCCGCTGGTCGAGGCCCTCTCCGGGCTGTGGGCCTGCCTGCTCGCGCTCAATTTCGGCCTGTCCGTGCCCTTCTTCGTCTACCTGGCCTTCGGCGGGCTGTTCATCGTGGCCTCGTTCATTGATCTCGCCATCTTCATCCTGCCCGACGTGCTGACCCTGCCCGGGGCGGCGCTGGCCCTGCCCGCCTCGGTCCTCCTCCTCGGCCTGCCCTGGGCCGAGGCCGTGGCCGGGGCGCTGGCCGGCGCGGGCCTGTTCTGGCTCCTGCATCTCGTCTACCGCGTGGTGCGCAAGCGCGAGGGCCTGGGCCTGGGGGACGTGAAGCTGATGCTGGTCATCGGCGCGCTCATCGGGGTGAAAGCCCTGCCCCTGGCCATCCTCTGGGGCAGCCTGGCCGCGCTCCTGGCCAGCGTGGCCTGGCTCAAGGGCCACCGAGGGAGCCTGGCCCAGGTGCCCATCCCCTTCGGGCCTTTCTTGAGCCTCGGGGCCATGGCCTATATCCTTTACGGCCCGGCCTTCCTCGACTGGTACTGGCGCACCATCCTGCCGCAGTAGCGAAAAACCCCGCCCGGGGCCGACTGCCGGCCGCCCGACCACTTGTCCTCCAAGGCTTTCGAGGATACCTTCCGGAGATGCACGCCGCACCCCCTCCCCCCAGGCTCCCGTCCCTGACCCGCCAGGACCTCATCCGCTTCGAGCCCGTGCTGCGCGAGGTCATGGCCAGATTCCTGGCTTTCGACTCCCACAGCCTCTACTTCCCGGCAACCGGCGGCGCAGTGCCCACGCAGCCGAGCTGGCTGGCCGGGGAGAAGCGGCTCTTTCTGCCGCTGACAGAAGGGCCGGAGCTGCTCGGGGTGCTGGTGCTGAAAAACGTCCGGCTCAAGGCCCCCAAGACCCAGCTTGCCCAGCTCGGGAGCGTGGCCCAGCTCTGCCTGGAGAATCTCGCCCTGCGCAAGGCCGCGGTCTGCGATCCGCTGACCGGGTTGCTCAACCGCCAGGCCTTCCTGACCTTCCTCACGCGCCAGATCGGCCAGATCCAGGACTGCATCCTGCCGGCCCAGTCGACCTGCCTGGACCCGGGTCTGACCAGCTTCAGCGGCCGCTGCGCCGTGCTGGTCCTCGACCTCGACGGCTACCAGGCCTACGCCGAGCGCCACGGTGCGCTCGAAGGCGAAAGCCTGCTCGTCCGGATGGCCGGGGCCCTGGGCGCGAAAAGCCCGCCCGAGGCCGCCCTCTGCCGGCTGGAGGAGGACCGCTTCGCCCTCGCCCTGCCCGAGATTTCCGCCTCGGCCGGCCTTAGCCTGGCCGAGAAGCTGGCCGCCGCAGTGGCCGAGGTCCGGCCCGAGGACACCGACTCCCTGCGGCCGGTGCGGCTTGCGGCGAGCTGCGGCCTGGCCGGCTATCCCGGCGACCTGCGCGGCCCGGAATACCTCCTCTCCCCGGCCGAGACCGCCCGGCTGCTGCTGCGCAAGGCCAGGCGCGCCCTGGCCGTGGCCAAGGGCCGCGGCGGCGGCCGGGCCTGCGCCTTTCACGATATCGTCGGCCAGGGCGGCACGGTCCTCGAGATCCTGCCTCTGGCCCGGGTCTGCATCAGCCTGGGCCGCGCGGTGGACGCCCAGGAGGGCATGCGCTTCCTGGTCCAGTCGCCGCGCTTCCTGCGCGAAGCCACGGCCACCGACGCCGCCGGCGGCCGGCTGTCCGGCGCCTACCCGGCCATGGTCAAGGGCGAGATCATCCTGACCGAGGTCCAGGAGGACATGGCCTTCGGCGAGATATTGAACGAGAGCGACGCCGCCTGGCCCATCGAGAAGGGCGACCGCCTGGCCCTCATCCGCGAGGAGCCGGCCGAGTCCGCGGCCAAGGTCCTGCCCGGCCCCTCCCCGCAGAAGGACATCCTGACCGGGCTCTTCGCCAACCGTGACTTTCTGGCCCACCTCGGCGAGGCCAGGCGGCGCTTCGAGCGCTTCGTCCTGGCGCTGGTGCGCCTGCCGAGCGAGGCCGAGGGCCACGGCGCCGACTTCCAGCACGAGGCCGAGGAGCGGACCCGGGCCGTGGCCGCCCTGGCGGCCCCCATCCTCGGCCCCGGGGCCGAGGGCGGCCGCTACAGCGTAAACAGCCTGGCCTACTTCCTGCCCGAGGCCGAGCCTGAGGCCGCCCGCGGGCAGTTCACCGCGCTCGTCGCCGCCTGCCGGGAGCAGCACGGCTTTGCCCCGGCCGTGGGCCTGGCCGCCCACCCCTTCCTGCATTTCACCAAGGCCGAGATCCTGGCCAACTGCCGCAAGGCCCTGGACCACGCCCTGCTCCTTACGCCGCCCCAGGTGGCCGTGTGCGACACGCTGTCCTTGAACGTCAGCGCCGACCGGCTGTTCGCCAAGGGCGACCTCTACGGCGCCATGGAGGAGTACAAGCTCTCGCTCCTGGCCGACGAGGCCAACAACCTGGCCCGCAACTCGCTGGCCGTATGCTACGCCCGCCTGGGCAAGCTCGCCGAGGCTGCCCAGCTCTTCCTCGAGGTCAGCCGGCGCGAGCCGAAGAACATCATGGCCCGCTACAACTACGGCTACTCCTGCCTGCGCCTCAAGGACCTGACCCGGGCCGCCAAGGCCTTCCGGGGCTGTCTGAAACGAGACGGGACCCACGTCTTCAGCCTGGTCCGCCTGGGCCAGATCGCCGAGCAGCAGGGCAAAAACGCCGCGGCGCTCAAAAGCTACCGGAAGGCCGCCGCCCTGCCCGGCGGCGAGCCCCTGGCCGCGCGCCATCTGGCGCGCCTCTGCCTGGCCCGGGGCGAGGTCGAGACCGCCCGCGACCACCTCCACCGGGCCATCGCCCACAATCCCCAGGACGCCCAGTCCGTGGCGCTGCTGGCCGGGCTCTACCTGGACAGCGGCGAAGACCCGGAGATCGCCGCCCTGCTCGCCCGCCAGGCCACGGCCCTGAATCCCGGCGCGGCCGAGAACCGCGAGATCATGGCCCGGGCGCTTACGGCCCTGGGCAGGCCGGAGGAGGCCAAAGCCGCCCGCGCCCGGTCCGCCGCGCGCTAGGCCCGGGCCGAAACCGGCCTGGACAGAGTGCTTGGCAGCGATACCGATCCTGTGCTAGCCACAGGAAATTCCCCGCAACCCGTTCGGCGACAAGGAGGCGACTCACATGGCCAAGGTGCTCATCGTCTACGGCAGCGAAACCGGCAACACCAAGGCCGCGGCGGACATGATCGCCGAAACCCTGATGGCCGCGGGCCACACGGTCACGGTGCGCGACGTGCTCGACACGACCATCGCCGCCCTCAGTGAGCCTTTCGATCTCTACCTGCTCGGCGTCTCGACCTGGGGCGCGGTGGTGGACGAGGTCACCGAGGACTACAAGTCCTTCCACGAGGCCATGAAGACCGCCGACTTGACGGGCAGGAAGCTGGCCGTGTTCGGCTGCGGCGACAAGGGTTACGAGAACTTCTGCAAGGCCGTGGACTACGCCGCCGAACGGGCCCGGAGCCGGGGCGCCACGCTCGTCGCCGAACGCCTGAAGATCGACCTCGACCCCCGCAAATCGGCCGACGCCATCCGGGCCTGGGCTCAAAACCTGACCGGGATGCTGGCCTAGCATCGAAAAAGAGGAGGCTCCATGGCCCGCCTGACACTCATCCTGGTCCTCGTCCTCGGGCTCTCCGCCGCAACCGCGCGGGCCGACGAGATCACGGAACAGATCGACCGGGGCCTGGAGCGCTACCGCAATGGCGAGATCGCCGCGGCTATCGACGAGCTGACCTTCGCCCTCGGGCAGCTCAAACAGCTCCAGGCCGAGCGTCTGGTCGGCATGCTGCCGCCGGCACCCGCCGGCTGGAGCGCCGAGCCGGAGACCGAAAGCGCCGGGCTGCCCTCCTTCCTCGGCGGCGGAATCACCGCCGGCACCCGCTACCACGAGACAGCAGGCCCGGGCGAGATGCACCTCTCGGTCGTCGCCGGTTCGCCGCTCATCGCCGGACTGGCCCCGCTCCTGACCTCCGGCCTCGTTCCCCAGGGCAGCGGCAACCGGCTGCTGCTGATCAACGGGCAGAAGGCCCTGTTGACCTCCAGCGCAAGCGACAAGGCCGAGCTGCAGATGGTCGTGGACGGGACGATCATGGTCCAGGTCACGGCCAGCGGCTCGGCCAAGGCCGCGGATCTGGCCCAGTCCCTGGCCAAGGCCCTCGACCTGGCCAAGCTCCGCTCGGTCATGCACTGAAACGACAGGCTGAAATCCGCAATCCATATTGTCCGGCTTCTCCGGCCGTGCTAGTGTCGTTCTCCCCACGTCCGGCCCGGCCGCCATACCGGCGCCCAGGTGCCGGACGGGCTCACATGGAGGACGACCATGCGCCTGATCCCGGTTTTCCTTATCCTGGCGGGACTGCTCGCCGGCTGCGCCCGGCTCAATTCCGACGACTTCCGCCATCCGGGCGGCAATTACCCGACGATCAACACGAAGGCCATCGAGGAGGCCTTCGATGCCTGCCGCCTGAGCTACAGCGCCACGGCCGAGGATGTCTACAAGGAGGGCGACGCCAAGACCCGGGAGTGCTACACCCAGCGCTGCATGACGGCCAGGGGCTATGTCTACGAGGGCATGATCGACTGGTGCACCGAGCGCTAGGCTCCCGGCCGGCCGGGCCTAGACCGGCTCCGGCCCGCCGACCCGGTTGCGGCCCTGGGCCTTGGCCCGGTAGAGGGCGTCGTCCGCGGCCTTGAGGCCGTCGTCGAGGCTCATGCCCGGGGTCATGGCCGCGACGCCGAGGCTCACGGTCAGGCGGATGCCCCTGCCGCCGGCCGTGAACCGCACCGCCTCGATGCGCACGCGCAGCTTCTCGGCCAGGACCAGGGCGCCCTCCGCCGATGTGCCCGGCAGGAGCATGAGGAACTCCTCGCCGCCCCAGCGGGCGATCAGGTCCTGGCTGCGCACGGCCTCGCGCAGAAGCGCCGCCATGTCGCGCAGGACCGTGTCGCCGACGCCGTGGCCGAAGGTGTCGTTAACCGCCTTGAAGTGGTCGATGTCGGCCATGACCAGGCAGAAGGTCTCCCCCGAGCGGCCGAAGCGGGCCATTTCCAGATCGAGGTAGCCGCCCATGGAGCGGCGGTTCAGGAGCGCGGTCAGCGGGTCGGTGGCCGCGGCTTCGGCCAGGGCGGCCTCGACCTTGCGCCGTTCGGCGACCTCCAGCTTCAGGCGCTCGGTCAGCTCGGTCAAGTCCCGGGAGCGCTCGGCGACGCGCTCTTCCAGCTCGGCCTTGGCCGCGCTCAGCGCGGACTCGGACTGGCGGCTGCGGGCCTGGCTCTCGGACAGGCCCGCGGACATGCCGTTGACCGCGGTGATGAGCGTGTCGAGCTCGTCGTTGGTGGCGAGCTCCAGGCGGCCGCCCAGCCGGCCCTCGGAGATGTCCAGGCAGCGGTCGGCCAGGCGGGAGATGGGCCGGGTGAAATGCAGCGAGAGCACCCGGCTGAAAACCGCGGCCAGGAGGACCGAGGCCGCCAGGGACAGGACGCCGGAGAGGCGCAGCCGGCGGAACTTCTTGTGGACCTCGTCGGCGCGCATGTCCACGCCGAGCAGGTAGTGGCCCGGGGCGCCGGGGAGCGGGGCGTAGCCGGACATGAAATAGCCCCAGGCGTCCTCGTAGATCGTGTCGTCCACCGCCGGCCCTTCGAACCCCTTGAGCAGGAAGGGCGTGATCCCCTCGTAGCGCTGCCCGGGCAGAGCCTGGCCGGCGGAGGTGTCGGAATCGGCGACAAAGACGACCTCATCCCCCATCCGGCGCATGATGTAGAGGAAGGCGATGTCCTGGTTGGTGGCCTTGAACCGCCGGAGCTCCTCCAGGGTGCGCTGGTAGCCGAGCTTGGTCACGTCCTTGGGCCCGTCCACGCCGGCCAGATCGGCCGGGTCGAGGGCCGAGGCGGCCAGGGCCGCGGTGTTCTTCAGGCGCGTCTGGAGACTGGTCAGCAGGCTGTCGGCGGCGTTGAAATAGAAATAGGTGCCGATGCTGCCAGAAACCAGCAGCACGGCCAGAAAATGGCTGAGGAACAGCTTTGTTCCGATGGAACGAAGACGCACGGCAAGACCCCCCTCCCCCCAGGCAGTTGCGGCTGGTGTCCGGCAACCTCCGTCAGGCCGTAGCCGCCGCGGCCCCGCTTTGTCAACCGGAAGAGGCGGAAAGAGGCGCAAGCGGGCGATCGCCCCGGCCGGCGGTTCCGGCTTCGCCGCTCTGCACCGCCCACAGGCCGGCATAGACGCCGCCCGAGGCGGCCAGGGCGTCGTGGGTCCCGCGCTCGACGATGACCCCGTCGACCAGGACCACGATCTGGTCCGCGCCGCGCACCGTGGACAGGCGGTGGGCCACGGCCAGCGTCAGGCGGCCCTGGCGGAAGCGCTGGAGGTTGGCCTGGATGAGGGCCTCGGTGGCGGTGTCCACGGCCGAGGTCGCCTCGTCGAGTACGAGCACGGCCGGATCGCGCAACACGGCCCGGGCCAGCGAGATGCGCTGGCGCTGCCCGCCGGAGAGCTTCACCCCGCGCTCGCCGACCTCGGTGGCATAGCCCTGGGGCAGGGCCGCGATGAACTCGTGGGCCCCGGCCACCCGGGCGGCCTCGGCCACGGCCGCGTCGCTCGCGCCCGGAGAGCCGAGGCGGATGTTCTCGGCCACGCTGCCGGAAAAAAGAAAGGCCTCCTGGGAGACGTAGCCGACATGGCGCCGGTAGCTGGCCAGCTCGATGTCGGCGAGCGCCCGGCCGTCCACGCGTATCTCCCCGGACTCGGGCTCGTGGAAGCGCAGGATGAGCTTGACCAGCGTGCTCTTGCCCGCGCCGGTCGGCCCGACCACGCCGAGGACCATGCCGGACTTCAGGGTGAAATCCACGCCGTTCAGGGCCGGCGGCCGGCCCGGATAGGCAAAGCGCACGCCGCTAAGCTCGATCTCGCGCGGCGCCTCATTCAGGGCCACGGCCCCCGGACGGTCGGCCACGGCCGGCTCGGTGGCCAGCAGTTCGTGGATGCGCCGGGCCGAGGCCTCGGAGCGCTGGATCTGGTTTATGAGCATGCCGAAGACGAAGAGCGGCAGGATGAGGCGCATGGCCATGAGGATGAAGGTCGTGTAGTTGCCGACGGTCGGCCCAGCGCCGGCCATGGTCAGCCAGCCGCCGCCGGCGATGAGCGCGGCGAAGGACAGGCCGGCGATGACGTAGATCAGCGGCACGAAGCGCGCCCGCTCGACGGCGGCGCGGATGGCCGCGTCGCGGTACTGCGCCGACTGCTCGGCCACACGCCCGGCCTGCTCGGTCTCGGCGGTGTAGGCCTGGATGACGCCCACACCCTGGATGTTCGTCTCCAGGATGGCGTTGATCGCGCCCACGGCCTGGCGCGCCTTGCGGTACTCGGGCTGGATGCGGGTGGCGAAGAAGCGCACGGCGAACAGCGCCAGGGGCAGCGGAGCGAACAGCAGCAGCGCCAGGCGCCAGTCGAGCCAGAGGAGAAAGCCGTAGATGCCGAGGAAGGTGATGACCAGGCGGACCATGCTCGTGGAGGTGTCCGAGAGGAAGGTCTCCAGGTTGTCCACGTCCGAGGAGAGCACGGCCAAGAGGTCCCCGGTCTGGCGGGTCTCGAAGAAGGCTTGGTCCAGTCGCTGGAGGTGGGCGTAGAGCTTCACGCGCAGGTCGTGTCGGACCTTCTGGGCCATGGTGTCCAGGCAGTAGTCGGACAGGCTCTGGGCCACGGCCAGGCCGACGAAGGTGGCCAGCACGGCCGCGCCGTAGAGGACAAACGTCCGCGTAGGCAACGCCCCCATGGCCCCGGCCCGGGTCACGGCGTCGACCACCTGGCCGACCAGGACCATGGGCAAAAGATCGAAAAAGCGGGCCACGGCATTGGCCGCCAGCCCCACGGTGATGCGCCGGGCATAGGGCCGGGCGAAGGGCAGAATCTGCCAGATGGCCCGGCCGAGCACGGTGTCGGAGAGTTCGGTACGCATAGGCGGGGTCTCTACACCGAAGGAGGGAATTGGGAAAGGCTTGCGATGAAGTGGGGGAACGGACGCCCGGCCGGGCGCACGGCCCGGGCGAGGGCCGTGGACTCTTTCACGCTGGCCCGCCTGATCAGGCAGGTCGGTCGCTTCATCAAAAAATGTATTTCCCCTCAGTTCTAGCGCACATCCTTGTCGATCGGCACCTCGATGACCG
Source organism: Desulfovibrio sp. UBA6079 (assembly GCA_002428705.1). Lineage (GTDB taxonomy): Bacteria > Desulfobacterota > Desulfovibrionia > Desulfovibrionales > Desulfovibrionaceae > UBA6079. The sequence goes on along the minus strand of DIXN01000061.1, from coordinate 377,821 downwards.
TGACCCCTTTTTCTGCAATTGCCGCCGAGAAACATTCCATGATGTGGTCGATCGTTTCCGCTCGACGCACTTTGGCCCCATACCCCTTGCCCAAGGACAGAATATCAATCCCCGGGATGTCGAGCCCGGGAACGTTGGTGATGCCTTCCTTGAGGGCAAAGGCCTTCAGGATTCCATACTGCTCGTTCTTCAAGACCACATACACGACATGAAGGCCCAGCTGTACGGCGGTCCATATCGATTGGACCGAGTACTGGAACGATCCATCGCCCATGACGGCAATCACGGGGCGCTTTCTGCCCGTGCGCTCCTCGGCAATCGCATGGCCGACTGCGGCGGGCATGCCCCAGCCGAGTCCGCCTGAGGCCGTCAAGTAGTAGCTATCGGGCTTGGTTATTGTACCTATTTTTGTCTGGCTTAACTGGGCCATATTGGACGGGGATTCATTCACAACCACGTACTCGTCCGGGACGCATTGGGATAAAACCTCGAAAAGCCGCTTCGCTGTCAACGGTCGGCCGGCATTCTCGACACCGCTGGAACCATGATTCACGTTCTTCCTTTCATGGAATTCTTTTCCTCCCTTACGGCAGGTAACCCGCTTGGCGAGCTCCACGAGAGCCAAGCCGCTGTCACCGACCAGGCTGTCCCCGGCCACGGCCCTGGCGGCCTCATTGGGATCGTCGGTTATGTGCAGAAGCCTTGTGCCGGAAGGCAGGTACTCTCCGGGCACCCACGGATAGTAGCGAAACACCGGGGCTCCTATGACCACGACGAGATCATGCCCGTGCAACGCCTTGCTCAAGGCCCCGATTGCCGGAGGAAGAATGCCGGCATAGAGCTGGTGGTCCTGAGGGAACGGCACCCGGTCCGGCAAGGGACCCAGCCAGACCGGGGCATTCAATTTCTCGGCAAATGCGATTCCCTCATCCCAGGCATTGCTGCGTGCGACGTCCCCCCCGAAAACGAGCACGGGATTGCGGCTCAGATTGATGGCCTCTGCAAATTCGGCGACACGCCGGGGGTCGGGCGCAATGCGCGTGGACGTGCTGCGAAACACATCGACCGCATCCATCGTCTGATCCCAGTCATCCATCGGCAAGGAGAGAAAAACCGGACCGGCCGGCTGCTGGATGGCGGTCGCATAGGCGCGCATGAATGCACCCGGCACATCCCGCGCCCGTTTCGGCTCATAGCTCCACTTGACCCATGGCCTGGGCAGCATTTCGGCGTCCACGTTGGCCAGAAACGGCTCAGACAGCAGCATGTCCCGCGTCTGCTGACCGGCAGTGACAATGAGCGGCGATTTGCCTGAATATGCCGTGATGATATTGCCCATCGCATTGCCCAGCCCGGCATTGGTATGAACATTGACAATCACCGGCTTTCTCAGGCCTTGGGCTATGCCCTCGGCGATTCCGACAACACTGGATTCATGAAGTGCAAGTATATATTGAAAGTCACTCGGGAAATTTTGCAAAAAGGTCTCTTCCGTTGAGCCTGGATTCCCGACGATGGTTGTCAGCTCCAGCCGTCGCAGCAAATTGAAGGTCACATCGCGAACAGTAGGCATATGAGCTCCTCACCAAGTGACAGTATGATGATCACGGCATTTCAAACGCTGCTTCGCTCGGCACAAAGCCGATATGTATTTTCAAGTAGCACGTTCGTCAATCGGCACAGCTCCCGTCAAGGGCTCCCCCGGGCTGTAAACCTTCTATCCTCCCGCCCTCCTCAGCTCATTGCCCAAGGCATGCGCCGCTCGCACCGGCTCGGGCAGGCGGCGGCCGCGGCAGGTGGACATTACCAGGGAGACGGCGGCGGCCAGGTCGGTCTTGTGGCCCGGGGAGACGTAGACCGGCTTGACCCCGGGTCGCGTGGTCAGGACCGCGCCCACGGTCCGGCCGGCAACGGTCAGCGGCGTCCAGGCTCCGGCCGCGGCTGCAGGAGGGCCGTGCTCGCCGACGAGCCGGGTCTTGGCGCAGCCGACCGCGGGCAGGTCGAGCCACAGGCCGAGGTGGGCGGCCAGCCCCAAGCCCCGCGGGTGGGCCACGCCCTGGCCGTCGCAGATCACGGCCTCGGGGATCACGGCGAGGCGGCGGAAGGCCTCGATGACCACCGGCAGCTCGCGAAAGGACAGAAGGCCCGGCACGTAGGGGAAGGACATGGGCAGCACCGCGCCGGAGCGGGCGACCTCGGTCATCTCCGGCAGGCGCAGTACGACCACAGCGCCGTACGCCAGCCCGCCGGCCTGCTCATAGGAGGCGTCCACCCCGGCCACCAGGCGGACCTCCTGCGGCAGGCGGTTGGCGATCTCCACCCGGCCGGCCAGCCGGCGCTGCAGGGCCACGGCCTCGGTCGGGGCCAGGTTCCAGGGATGGAGCTCGGGGAGGTTCACGTCCGGCTTCAGCCTGCGGCCGGGGCTCCGGCGTCCGGGCCGTGCGGCGCGACCAGGGGCAGGCTGACGGTGAAGGTCGTGCCCTCACCCGGCCGGCTGACGAAGTTCACGTAGCCGTTGTGGGTCTCGATGATCTCCTTGGCAAAGGACAGGCCCAGGCCCGAGGCCAGCTTCTTGGTGCTGAAGTAGGGGTCGAAGATGCGCCGGGCCACCTCGGGCGCGATGCCCGAGCCGCGGTCGGCGACGGTCAGGAGCACCCGGCCGCCTTCTGACGTGAGGCCGATGATCACCTCCCCGCCCTGCGGCGTGACCTCCACGGCGTTCAGCACGATCTCCTTCAAGGCCATGACCAGGCCGTCCACGTCGGCGTTGATCGTCCCGGACACGCCGGAGTCCCGGACCCAGAGCCTGACCCCGGCCAGCGCGGCCTTCTCGCGCACGGCCTCGAACAGGGCGGCGGCCACCGCCGCCGGCGCCGTCTCGACGAAAACGCTGGCCAGCTCGTGGCGGGCCTTCAGGATGCCGTCCACGAGTTGCTCAAGCTTGGCCGCCTCCTGGCTGATGACCTCCAGGTTGGCGCAGACCTCCTGGTCGCCCTTGCACTTGCGCTTGAGGATGCCGGCGAACCCGGCGATGGAGGCGATGGGGTTGCGCGTCTGGTGGGCCAGGCTGGCGGCGATGCGGTCGGCCAGGGCGAAGCGCTCCAGGGCGACGATGCGCGCCTGGTCCGCGGCCAGGGCGTCGTAGGCGTCCTTCAGCTGCGTATACGTCTGGCGCAGGGCATCGGTGGTAGCGGAGAGGTCGAGAAAGGCCCGTTCCACCGCGCCGTAGAATACGGTCACCCCGGCGATGGCCATGAAGGTCGCGGTGTTGATGCTGCCGCTCAAGGGGGCCAAGGCCTGCCAGGCGTCCGCCCGGCCCGCGCCCACCAGGAGAATGCGGGCGATGTGGCCGACGCCGCGGCTGAAGGAGAAGGCCGCCAGGGAAAGCGAGAGGACCCAGAGGAAAGACCAGACCACGTTGCCGGGATCGCGGCGCGTGAGCCTCCGGGCCAGGATGAGGGCGCAGACGGCGAGCAGGATCATGGCCGCCGAGCCGGCTAGGTCCACGGCCAGGACCGGAGCGATGGGCCAGCCGCCGGTCATGATTCGCCCTCAGCCAGGCGCTTGAGGCCCAGGACGAAGAAGACCATGGCCGGCACGCAGAGCAGGTGGTCGAGGCTCAAGAGGTAGGCGAGCAGGTCCGCGTTCGCGGCCGGCACGGCCATGGACCGGCTCCACAACCCGCCGCCCGCTCCGTTGAACAGCGGCCCGGGCCGGGCCTCCTCCAGCCAGTGGTTGGCGAAGGCGGCCAGGTTCCAGAGGAAGAAGAACACGCAGGACAGCTTGAGCGCGCCCCAGCCCCTGCCCGTGGCCAGCGGGCTCAGGGTGATCTTGACGTAGAGGAAGACCAGGGCCGCGGCAAAAAGCACGTGCCCGATCTGGTGGGCGTAGAGCCCCTCGGGCGCCCCGTGGGTCTGGACCGCCAGGGCCGGGGCCGCGGCCGCGAGCCCGGCTGTGAGGCCCGCCAGCAGGCCGAGGGTGCGCCTCGCGCCGGACATGGCCGTCAGCCCTCCGCTCCGGTTCGCGTCACGACCACCAGGGTCACGTCGTCCTCGCGCGGCGCACCGGCCAGGAACTCCGCCTGAGCCGCAACCAGCGCCTGGACCACGGCCGTTGCCGGCCGCCCGGCCGTGCTCCCGAGCACGGCCCTGACCCGCTCCTTGCCGAACATCTCACCGTGCGCCTCGTGGGCCTCCCACAAGCCGTCCGAGGCGATGAGCAGCACCCCGTCCTGCGGTAGTCCTGGCCACCGCCCGGCCGAGAACTCCGCCCCGGGCAGGATGCCGAGCGCCATGCCTGGGCCGAGAAGCTCGCTGAACTCCCCGCGCGCCGGATCGTAGATGAGCCCCGGGTCGTGCCCGGCCCGGACCCAGTTCAGGGCCTGCCCGTCGGCCGCCACGGCCAGCAGGAAGAGGGTCATGAACCGGCCGCTCTCGCCCACGTCCCGGCAGAGCTGGCGGTTGACCTCGGCGGCCATCCAGGCCAGGTCCGTGGCCCCGCGACCTTCCGCGGCGCTGCGCAGGTAGGCCCGGGCACCGGCCATGAGCATGGCCGCGCCCACGCCGTGCCCGGTGACGTCGCCCACGGCCAGGAGCCAGGCGCCGTCCGCCAGGGGCACGTAGTCGAAATAGTCGCCGTTGGTCTCCTCGCTCGGCAGGCTGACCGCGGCCAGGTCCAGGCCCGGAATGGCCGGCGGACCGGCGGGCAGGAGGTTCCTCTGGATCTCCTCGGCCACGCGGATGGCTTCCACCAGCCGGCTGCGGTGCCTAAGCCCGTCGATCATCAGGTTGGTGTGCCCGGCGATGAGCCCGAACTCGTCGGAGGTGGCCACCGGCACCTTGCGCGACAAATCGCCGCCGCTCACGGCCTTGAGCACCCGGGTCTGGTTGTCGAAGAGCAGGCGCAGGTTCCCGGAATAGGAGGCGATGAGGGTCAGGACCAAGGCCAGGAGCACGGCCATGACAAAGGCCAGCTCGCCGCCCACGTCGAGCGCGGCCCCGGCCAGCGCCCCCGGTCCGAGATCGAGGGAGATGAGCCATTCGAGATCGTGCAGCAGCACCAGGCCCATGACCAGGGTCACGGCCAGAACCGTGCCCACCGCGGCCCACAGGAAACGCCGGGTCAGGGGGAAGAAACGCTCCGGCGGCAGGTACGCCCCGCCTTCGGCCAGGGCGGAGAGGATCACCTGCCGCTCCCGGGCCAGGGCCAGGTCGAGCCCCAGGAAATAGCCGAGCACCAGGCAGCCCACCAGGAGCTTCACGCCGCTCAGCCAGGGAAAACCGAAAGCCAGCCGGTCGAAGACCGCCACCCCCAGCCCGGCGGCCAGGCACAGGCCGAGATCCAAGGCGAACTGCCGCCCGGCCCGGCCCGTCGGCGGCGCGGCCAGGACCAGCCGGTTCTGCAGCGGAAAGCGCAGCGCAAGCGCCAGGGCAAAGCCCGCGAAAATGACCCCGGCCAGGGTCGCCCCGGGCAGGCTCTCCAGGAACGGGCAGACCTGGACGCCGTAGACCGTCAGCGCGGCCACGGCCAGGACGTAGGACAAGACGGCCCTCATGGCCCCACCGCTCCCCGGACGCATTTTTGCTTCATTGCATATGCCTACGTAAATCCCCGACACAAGGCAACTCCGCCTCCGGCCGCGCTGACCTTCAGGCAGGGGGCTCCGCCCCCTGCACCCCCGCCAGGAGGGAATGATTCCCTCCTGGACCTCCCCAGCCTGCGGCGCGGCCGGCCCGGGGAAAGACCCCGGGCCGGCCGCGCCGCAGCAGAGCAGGTGCACGAGTCCATCCTTGCCGCCCGAGCCAGACCGTCGAGAAAGAATCAAAGCCGCCACGAAGTGAAGAAATGCATGTTCCGGGCGGATGCACGGTCACTTGATCGAACATCCGCGCCGATTCGATCCCTCTTCACCCTCACCGGCTGTCTTTGATTCTCCCTGCCCCGGTCCAGGACTCGGCGTGGGACATGACCCGCCCGTCGACACCATGCTGAAAATCGAAGCCCCCGGTGTTCTTCGCACCGGGGGCTTCGATTTTCAAACTGCGGGGTCAAGGGGGATCATCCCCCTTGCGGGGTGCAGGGGCAGCGCCCCTGCTGGGGTCCAGGGGCAAAGCCCCTGGCCGCCGGAGACCTGCCCTGCCCCTAATGCGAGGCCGTTGACACCTGACTGGGGGAGGCCAGGAGGTTGTCGGTGTAGCGTTTGACCTCGGGGGTCTGCCTCCAGACCTCGAAGCGTGCGAGCCAGTCGCCGAAGGGCAGGTAGTCCTGCTCGAGCAGGGCTTCGTGGGTATGGACGAAGAGGTTGAAGAGGTAGAGCTCGAGCTTGTAGGTGCGCGACTCGAAGACTTTTTCGACCGTGCCGGCGGGGTAGATGTCGCCGTCGAAGCGGGCCGCGATGTAGCTGCAGACGTTGTCGCAGGAGGACTGGTAGGTCAGCTCGCGGCCGTTGACCAGCTCGGCCAGGCCGAAGAGGAGCGGGGAGGCGGCTTTGAGCTCCGCCAGGCGTTCGGGCGGGACCTCGATGGTCAGGTCGTCGCCTTCTCCTTTCGTGAAATAGAACCTGAGCCACTGCTCGAACTTGACCACCTCGGCCACCTCGACCGCGGCCTTGCGCAGATCCAGCACGGTTGAACTCCTTGGCAGGCGATTTCGCGGCGGGCGAGGGCCGCCGGAAGGGGGATAATGGACATGCGCGGGCCGGACGTCAAGCAGCGCGTCCGGCCAGATCTGGCCGGACGTGAGACGCCGGGGCGGGAGCTCAGGGCTTGCGACAGGCGACGAAATGGCCGGGCGCGATCTCGCTCAGGGCCGGAGACTCATCCTCGCAGCCGGGCTCGGCCTCGGGGCAACGCGGGGCGAAGGGGCAGGCCTCGGCGGCCGGGACCGGGGCATTGTCCTTCAGGTGCGCGCGCTTGCGGGCCGCGGCCTCGGGGTCGGGGATGGGCACGGCGGCCATGAGCGCCCGTGTGTAGGGGTGGCGGGGTGAGCCGTAGATGGCCTCGCGCGGGGCCAGCTCCACCAGCCGGCCGCGGTACATGACCGCGACGCGGTCGGCCAGGGTGCTGACCACGGCCAGGTCGTGGGAGATGAACAGGTAGGTCAGCCCAAGGCGCTGCTGAAGGTCGTAGAGAAGGTTCAGGACCTGGGCCTGGATGGAGACGTCCAGCGCCGAGACCGGCTCGTCGCAGACCACCAGCTCGGGGTTCAGGGCCAGGCTGCGGGCGATGGCCACGCGCTGGCGCTGGCCGCCGGAGAACTCGTGCGGGTAGCGCCGGGCGTGCTCCGGCCTTAAGCCCACGAGGCCGAGAAGCTCGAGCACGCGCTCGCGCTGCCCGGCCCGGCTGCCCACGCCGTGGATGGCCAGGCCCTCGCCGACAATGGCGCCCACGGATTTGCGGGGATTCAAGGACGAATAGGGGTCCTGGAAGATCATCTGCACCTGGCGCCGGAAGGATTTGGGCGGGCGCGCGGGCAGGGGCCGGCCGTGGAAGCGGACCTCCCCGGCGCTGGGCGGCTCCAGGGCCACCAGCAGCCGGCCCAGGGTGGACTTGCCGCAGCCCGACTCCCCGACCAGGCCCAGGGTCTCGCCGCGGGCGATCGACAGGCTCACGCCGTCCACGGCCCGGACCAGGCCGGCGCGGCCCTCGAACAGGCCGCCACGCACGGCGTAGTGCTTGCGCACGTCGAGCAGTTCCACGAGGGGGCCGGCCTCAGCCATGGCCGCCTCCGTCGTAGAGGAAGCAGCGCACCTCGCGGCCGCCGACCCCATAGAGCGGCGGGCGTTCCAGGCGGCAGCGGTCGAAGACGCTCGGGCAGCGCGGGTGGAAATGGCAGCCCTCGGGCAGGCGCAAGAGATCGGGGACCGAGCCGCTGATGGCCGCGAGCTCCCCGGCGCGCCGGCCGATGCGCGGCACGGCGGCGAGCAGCAGCTTGGCGTAGGGATGGAGCGGATTTTTGAAGAAGGACAGGACGTCGCCCCGCTCCACGATCCTGCCGGCGTACATGATGACCAGCTTCCGGCTGGTTTCGGCGACGATGCCGAGATCGTGGGTGATGAGCATGACCGCGGCCTGGCGGCGGGTTTTGAGCTCGCGCATGAGGTCCAGGATCTCGGCCTGGATGGTCACGTCCAGCGCCGTGGTCGGCTCGTCGGCCAGGAGCACCTTGGGGTCGCAGGCGAGCGCCATGGCGATCATGACCCGCTGGCGCATGCCGCCGGAGAGCTCGTGGGGGAAAGTCTTGAGCCTCCGGCCGGGCTCGGGGATGCCGACCTGCACCAGGAGCGCCCGGGCGGCGTCCAGGGCCTCTTCCTGGCCGAGCCCCCGGTGCAGGCGCAGGGTCTCGGCGATCTGGTCGCCGATGCGGAAGACCGGGTTGAGCGAGGTCATGGGCTCCTGGAAGATCATGGAGATGGCATTGCCGCGGATGGTCCGCAGGGCCTTCTCCGGCAGGCCGAGGAGGTCTTTTCCGGCAAAGCGCACCCGGCCCTCGACGATGCGGCCCGGGTGCGGCACCAGGCGCAGGATGGACAGGGCGAGCATGGTCTTGCCGCAGCCGGACTCGCCGACCACGGCCAGGGTCTCGTCCGGGGCGATGGCCAGATCGACCCCGTCCACGGCCTTGGCCACGCCGCGGCGGCTGAAGAAATGGGTGCGCAAGCCCTCGACGGCCAGGACAGCTTCGGGCATGGCCTGCTCCTAAACCTTTTCAGCCGGCCCGGCAACCGGACGCCTTGCCGAAAGCCGGCCGAGCGTTTATCACCCAAGGCCATGAGCCTACTGAAGTTCAGCGCCAAGGAAGAAAAGGCCCTGGCCATCCTGCAGGCCAACCTGCCGGACTCGGCCACACCGTTTGGCGACATCGCCCGCGAGGTGGGCCTGTCCGAGGACGAGGTGCTGGCACTGGTGCGCCGCTTGAAGGCCGACGGCGTCATCCGCCGCTTCGGCGCGACGCTCAGGCACCAGAAGGCAGGCTACGGCCACAACGCCATGGTCGCCTGGTACGTGGAGGAGGGGCTCGACATCGGGGAGATCGGCCGGAAGATGGCCGAACGCCCCGAGATCTCCCACTGCTACGTGCGCGCGGCCTGCCTCGACTGGCCCTACAACCTCTACACCATGATCCACGGCAGGAACCCCGGCGACTGCCTGCGCCTGGCCGAGGAGCTCTCCCGCGAGACCGGCGTGGCCCAGTTCGACGTGCTGGAGAGCATCCGGGAAATGAAGAAAACCTCCATGATCTACTTCGACCGCGAAAAGGGAGTGACGGCATGAGTCTGTCCGAAAAGCTCTTCGAGGAAGCCCGGCGCTACATTCCCGGCGGGGTCAACTCGCCGGTCAGGGCCTGCCAGTCCGTGGGCACCCATCCCCTGTTCATCGCCCGGGCCGCGGGCAGCCACATCGAGAGCGTGGACGGCCAGACGCTCATCGACTACGTGCTCTCCTGGGGGCCCATGCTCCTGGGCCACGCCCATCCCGAGGTGGTGGCCGCAGCGAAGCTGGCGCTGGAGGCCGGCTCGAGCTTCGGCGCGCCCTGCCCGGCCGAGGTCGAACTGGCCAAGGCCGTGGTCGAGGCCCTGCCCGCGGTGGACATGGTTCGCATGGTCTCCTCTGGCACCGAGGCGACCATGAGCGCGCTGCGGCTCGCCCGGGCCGTGACCGGCCGGTCAAAGGTGGTCAAGTTCGTCGGCTGCTACCACGGCCACGGCGACCCCTTCCTGGCCGCCGCCGGCTCCGGGGTGGCCACCCTGTCCATCCCCGGCACGCCGGGCGTGCCCGCGGCCACGGTGGCCGACACGCTGCTCGCGCCCTACAACGACCTCGCGGCCGTGGACACGCTTTTCGAGAAGCTGGGCGAGGACATCGCCTGCGTCATCGTCGAGCCCGTGGCCGGCAACATGGGCCTGGTCCTGCCGGACGCGGACTTCCTGGGCGGCCTGCGCGACCTGACCTCGAAGTACGAGGCCCTGCTCATCTTCGACGAGGTCATCACGGGGTTTCGTGTCGGCTATTCCGGAGCCCAGGGCCGCTTCGGCGTGGCCCCGGACCTGACCACCCTGGGCAAGATCGTGGGCGGCGGCTTCCCGGTGGGCGTCTACGGCGGGCGGCGCGAGCTCATGGAGCGCGTGGCCCCGTGCGGCGACGTCTACCAGGCCGGCACGTTGTCGGGTAACCCGGTGGCCATGGCCGCCGGCCTGGCCACCTTGCGCCTGCTGGCCAAGGCCGACTACGCCGCGCTCGAGACGCGCACGGCCAGGCTCGCCACGGACCTGGCCGCGGTCCTGGCGGCCAAGGGCGTGCCCGTGACCTGCACCCGGATCGCCTCGCTCTTCACCCTGTGGTTCACGAATACGCCGCCCACGGACTTCGCCAGCGCCAAGACGGCCGACGCCGCCCGCTACGCCTCCTTCTACCGCCAGATGCGCGAGGCCGGTATCTACCTCGCGCCCTCGGCCTTCGAGACCGGCTTCACCTCCTTTGCCCACAGCGAGGAGGATTACGCCAGGACCCTGGAGGCGGCCGAGAAGGTCCGCTTCTAGGCCGAAGCCCTGTGCCATGCCACCCTATGCGGTCTACGCCCTGACCCCGGCCGGCGCGGCCCTGGGCCGGATGCTGGCCGGGCGCCTGCCCGGCCGGCTGTTCGTGCCCGCCCGCCTGGCCGAAGAGCCCGACGAGGGCTTTGACCGCCTGGGCGTCCACCTGGCCCAGAGCTGGGGCGCCTTCGAGGGCCTGGTCATGGTCTGCGCCGCGGGCATCGTGGTCCGGGCCGTGGCCCCGCTCCTTCAGGGCAAGGACCGCGACCCGGGCGTGGTTGTCCTGGACCAGGCCGGCCGGCACGTGATCAGCATGCTCTCCGGCCACCTGGGCGGGGCCAACGAGCTTGCCCGGCGGGTGGCGGAGCTGACCGGCGGGACCGCGGTGCTGACCACGGCCACGGACACCTCCGGCCTGCCGGCCATCGACCTCCTGGCCCGGAATGCAAACCTGGCCATCGGCAACCTGCCGGCCGTGCGCCATGTCTCGGCCGCGCTCCTGGCCGGGGGGATCGTTCCGGTCTTCGATCCCGGGGACCGCCTGGGCCTGGCCGGCCGGCCCGAGTTGGCCGCGCATTTCCGCCCCGTGGGCGATCCGGCGGAGATTGCCGGCGCGCCCGCAGCGGTCCTGGTGGACTGGCGCGGGCGCGAGACTCCGGCCGGACACCTGCGCCTGCACCCGCGTGCGCTGGCCGTGGGCCTCGGCTGCCGCCGCGGCACCTCGGCCGAGGAGATCCTCTCGGCCCTGCGCGAGCTTTTCGCCGCCCGCGGCCTGGCTCTGCAGAGCATCCGCGGCCTGGCCAGCATCGAGGCCAAGAAGGACGAGCCGGGGCTTACGGCCGCGGCCCTTGAGCTTGGCCTGCCCCTCACCTTCTATCCCGCAGATCAACTTGGCGCAGTGGCCGTGCCCACGCCCTCGGAGCGGGTCAAACAGCATATGGGAGTGCCCGGCGTATGCGAAGCAGCTGCCCTGATCCTGGCCCGCTCGACGCGCCTCGTCGTGCCCAAGACGATCGCCGGCCGGGTAACCCTGGCCGTGGCCCTGGCAACGTAAGCGTTGTCGGCCTCGGCCCGGGCGACGCGAGCCTGCTCACCCCGCTGGCCGCCGAGGCCCTGGCCCGGGCAGACGTCCTGGTCGGCTACGGCCCCTATCTGGACCTGGTGTCCGCAGAGCTCAAGGCCGGCAAGGAGCTTATGATTACGGGCATGACCCGCGAGCTGGACCGGGCCAGGCAGGCCGTGGCCGCGGCCGCCGCGGGCCGCTCGGTGGCCGTGGTCTCCTCCGGGGATGCCGGCGTCTACGGCATGGCCGGTCTCGTCCTCGAGGTGCTGGAGGAGGCCGGACTGCTTGCGGCCATCGACTGCCAGGTCGTGCCCGGCGTGCCGGCCCTGGCCGCGGCCGCGGCCCTGCTCGGCGCGCCGCTGGGGCACGATTTCGCCGTGGTCAGCCTGAGCGACCTCCTGACCCCCTGGGAGGTCATCGAGAACCGGCTGGCGGCCGCGGCCGGAGCCGACTTCATCCTGGTCCTCTACAACCCGCGCTCCAGGCGCAGGGACTGGCAGCTGCCCCAGGCGCTCCGGATCATAGCCGCCGCGCGCGCGCCGGAGACGCCCGTAGGCGTGGTGCGTAACGCCTACCGCGAGGAGCAGTCGGTCTGGACCGGCCGCCTGGACGGGCTCGACCCGGACCAGGTCGACATGCTGTCGATCGTCCTGGTCGGCAACCGGAGCACGCGTCTGGCCGGGGCGAAAATGATCACCCCCAGGGGCTATTTCGCAAAATACGGGTGAGGCTCCGACGCCACCCCGAGCCAGCGCGCAAACTCCGAGAAAAGCGCGCCAGATGAGCCCCGCGGCGCCTTGACACAAAACGGCACAAGCACGTAATGGGTACGCGAACCGTTTGTTTCCGCCGTTGTGGCGAACACCAATTGAGGAGGTGAGTTGGGATGAGGAAACTTGTCATCGTTACCCTGACCTGCGCAGCGCTGGTCCTGGCCTTCGTGCTGCCGTCGCTCCACGCCGTGGACGCCCCGGCGGACATGCAGATCCAGGTTCCGGCCGGCGGCAAGGCCACCAAGGCTCCGGTCGCATTCTCCCACGCCAAGCACAAGGCCACGGAGTGCACCAAGTGCCACCACAAGTGGGACGGCAAGACCGCTGGCGCGGACATGAAGTGCTCCAGCAAGGGTTGCCACGACAACATGGTGAGCAAGAAGGCCGGCGAGAACTCGTACTACAGTGCCTACCACGACATGAAGGCCGAGAACAGCTGCCTGGGCTGCCACAAGGCCATGAAGAAGGCCGGCAAGCCCACCGGGCCGAACGCCTGCAACGACTGCCACCCCGTCAAGAAGTAGCTTTTGACGATACCGCCGGAGCCGCCTGCACGCGGCTCCGGCTCCCTTCCCTCCGAGCCCGCCGAGGTACGCCATGAGTCCCGCCGCCCCCGATGCACTGTCCAAGGATGACCTGGAAGAGATCATCGAGCTGACCGACGTCATCGAGGAGGGTCCGGAACTGGCCGGCGACGGAGCCGGCTTCGAGGACGAGCTGGCCAGCCTTCTCGACGAGCCCTCGGCCGCCGGCCAGGGCGCGCAGGCCAAGGACCTCGGCTCGCCCCTCGACCTGACTCCCCCCGAAAGCCCGTCCGCCGGGCGGGCCACGTCCGCCGACCTGGACGAGCTCGACGACCTCTTCGCCGACCTGGAGAAGCCCGCGAACGCAGCCGCCCCTGGCGCTTCCGCCGCCGGCCCCGCTGACATCGAAAGCATGCTGGCCGACATCCGGGCCCATGCCGAGCCGGCCGGGGACGAGGCCGCGGACACTTCGGGCGCCGATCTGGACCACCTCCTGGCCGGCCTGGAAGAGGCCGCGACCGAGGAGGTCGAGGAGACCGCGGCCGAGGAAGCAGTGGTCGAGGCCGCCGAGATCGCCGAGGAGGATCAGGACCTCGCGGCCATCCTGGGCGAGCTCGAATCCGCCACGCCCGCGGCCGAACCGCAGGCGCCGGCCATGGCCGAAGCCCCCGCGGGGCCGGAAGCGGGACCGCCCGCCGCGCCGCGCGACGACCTGGATGCCCTGCTCACCGCCGGCCTGGGCGAAGACGAGAGCGGAAACCTGCCCGCGGCCGAAAGCCCGGTCCGGCCGGCCACGGCCGAGGCTCCGGCCGAGCCCGCCGCCGGCACTGCGCTGGTCGACGAGGCCCTGCTGGCCGACCTCCGCTCGGAGCTCGCCGCCCTGCGCGAGGCCCAGGCCACGCTCGGCGCGCGCCTGGAGACCCTGGCGGCATCCGAATCCCACATCGAGCCGCCCGACTCGGCCGCGCTCCTGGGCCAGGCCCTGGGCGAAGGCTCCCCCCTCTTCGCCGATCTCGCCCGCAGGCTGGGCGAGGAGCTGGCCCCGAGGCTCCAGACCGACTTCGACACCCGCCTGGACTCCAGCCTCGACACCCGGCTGCAAGATTTCGGCTCCACCCTGCGCGCCCAGACCCTTTCGGAGCTGCAGGACAGCCTGCCGCCGCCGTCCGACCCCGCCGCGCTGATCGAGCAGGCCCTGGCCGAGGGCTCGCCCCTCTTCGCCGAGCTCTGCCGGCGCCTGGCCGAGGAGCTGGCTCCACGCCTTCAGGACGCGCTGAACGCCCGCCTGGAGTCCGCCATTGCCGGACAGCGTGCGGCGCTGGCCGGGGACCTCGCCCGGGACCTCAAGGCCGAGCTCACCTCCGAGCTCACCTCCGAGATCACCGCCGAGATCAGGGCCGAGCTGGAGACGCTGGTGCCCGAGGCCGCGGCCCGGGTCATCCGCGAGGAGATCACGGCCCTGGCTGAGGACGCCTCCGAAGGCTGATTTCCGGTCCGCCTCCCCGGCTCGACGAACCGTTTCGGCCATGCTAGATTGGCCAAAAAGGGGAGGGGCTCGCCGTTTCTTTCCTTTTTTTTACCGCCCAGAGCGTTTTCCGATGGTCGGTCGACGCCATTTCCCCAGGGCGGTTTTTTTTGATGCCATCGGGGGCTTCCGCCAGCGGGTGGAAGTTTCCTGTTTTGTAGTCGTACGGGAGAGCACATGGACAAGCTCCGCGCCCAGGCGCTGCAGGTGACCAAGGAAATCATGGTCAAGTTCATCGAGATCGGCCGCATCTCGCCGGCCAATTTCCACGAGTTCTTCAGCAAGATCTACGACGAGGTCCTGGCCACCATCTGCCGGGACGGCCCGCGGGACGAGAAGTCCGCAGAGCGCAATGGAGATTGAGCCCGGAGCCGCCGAGCGGGAGCACGGCCGGCGGGTGGCCGGCATGTTCGGCCGCATCGCCGGCTGGTACGACTTCCTGAACCACGGCCTGTCGCTCGGCCAGGACATCTACTGGCGCCACCGCCTGGCCCGGCTGGCCAGGCCCGCGCCCGGCAGCACGGTCCTCGACCTGGCCGCCGGCACCTTGGACGTGTCCCTGGCGCTCCTCAAGCGCTATCCGGACATCCGGGTGGCGGCCATGGACTTCGCCCGGCCCATGCTCGAAAAGGGGCGCACCAAGGTGCCGCCGGAGCTGGCCAGCCGGCTCAACGTGAGCCTCGCCGACGGCCGCGAACTGCCCCTTCCCGGGGGCTCGGTCTCGGCCGTGACCATCGCCTTCGGCATAAGGAACATCCTGCCCCGCGCCGCGGCCTTCGCCGAGATATTCCGGGTGCTCAAGCCCGGCGGCAGGCTGTGCGTGCTCGAGTTCGGCAGCGGCCGGACGCGCATCTGGAAGGGACTCTACAACCTCTACCTGAACCGGCTCCTGCCGCTAGCCGGCCGGCTCGTCTCCGGCGACGCGGGCGCCTACCGCTACCTGGCCGAAACCATCGCCGCCTTCCCCGCGGCCGAAGAACTGGCCCAGGAGATGCGCCAGGCAGGCTTCGGCCGGGTGCTCTGGCTGCCGCTCCTGTCCGGCATCGTCTACATTCACGTGGCGGAGAAGGCTGTTGGCTAGGAGCGGGCGAGGAAGACCAGGAGCAGGCCGCCGAGCATGACCGTGAGCCCGAGCATGCGCAGCACGAAGGGCGGGCGGCTGGCCAGGGCCAAAAGGACGTGCGGCATCTTCTCGGCCCACAGGAAATAGGGCAGGCCTTCGATGACCATGGCCAGGCCCACGGCGGTCAGGACGAGGGTCCAGTTGACGTGCATGGGACAGATGCTTAGCCCGGCCGCCCGCACCTGTCCACACCTTGAACAGCAGCCGGAGATTGGATACATCCCGAACGAAGCTTGACCCAGCGGAGAACATGCATGATCAGCTATCAAGAGCTTGCGGCGAAAGAACGCCCCCTGGCCGTCATCGGCCTGGGCTACGTCGGCCTGCCCCTGGCCGTGGCCCTCTCCGAGCATTTCGAGGTCATCGGCTTCGACATCTCCGCCGAGCGCATCGCGGAGCTTTCCGCCGGCCGCGACCGGACCCGCGAGGTCACGGCCGAGGAGCTCGCGCGCGCCTGGGTGCGCTACACCGCCGACCCGGCGGAGCTGAAAAAGGCCGGACTGATCATCGTCGCCGTGCCCACGCCCATCGACCACCACCGCAACCCGGACCTGACCCCGGTGGTCGGATCGAGCCGCACCGTGGGCCAGAACATCAGCGCCGGCACCATCGTCTGCTATGAATCGACCGTCTACCCCGGCCTGACCGAGGACGTCTGCGGCCCGATCATCGAGAAGCACTCGGGGCTGGCCTGCGGCCGCGACTTCTTTCTCGGCTACTCGCCCGAGCGCATCAACCCCGGCGACCGCCAGCATACGCTCTCGACCATCGTCAAGGTCGTCGCCGGCCAGACCGAGGCAGTGCGCGACCTCTTGGCCAAGGTCTACGGCCTGGTGGTGACGGCCGGCATCCACCTGGCCGGCAGCATCCGCGTGGCCGAGGCGGCCAAGGTCATCGAGAACACCCAACGCGACCTGAACATCGCGCTCATGAACGAGCTGGCCGTGATCTTCGACCGCATGAACATCGACACCCAGGAGGTCCTGGCCGCCGCCGGCACCAAGTGGAACTTCCTGCCGTTCAGGCCCGGCCTGGTCGGCGGGCACTGCATCGGCGTCGATCCCTACTACCTCACCTGGAAGGCCGAGGAGCTCGGCTACATGCCCCAGGTCATCCTGGCCGGCCGGCGCATCAACGACTCCATGGGCAAGTTCATCGCCGAGAAGTGCATCAAGCTCCTGGTCAAGAACGATTGCCACATGGCCCGCTCGCGGGTGGGCGTATTGGGCCTGACCTTCAAGGAGAACGTGCCCGACCTGCGCAACACCCGGGTCATCGACATCGTCCGCGAGCTCGCCGAATACTGCCCCGAGGTCCTGATCCACGACCCCCTGGCCGACCCCGAGGAGGCCCGCCGCGAATACGGCCTGACCCTCTCGCCCCTGGAAGCGTTGCGCGACCTCGACGCCCTCGTCCTGGCCGTGCCCCACGCGGCCTACGCCGCCCTCACGCCCGCCGAGCTCACCGGCTGGTTCCGGCCCGGAGCCGCACCCGTAGTCCTGGACGTCAAGGGCATCCTCGATCCTGCGGCCATGACCCGGGCCGGCTGCATCTTCTGGCGCCTGTAGGCCGTCATGAGCCTGCTCCTGGCCTGCGCCACCGCGCTCGAGCTCAAGGCCTGCCTCGGCCCGCAGCTCGCCGGCGATCCGCCGGCCGGAGCGCTTCTGCCGGTGAGGCAGGAACTCTTCGCCCTGGTCACCGGCATCGGCCCGGTCAACGCCGCCTTCCGGCTGGGTCGCGCGCTCGCTGCCGGCGCCTTTTCCGGTGTGGTCAATCTGGGCCTGGCCGGAAGTTTTCAGCCCGCGCGCCTGCCTCTTGGCGCCGCCGCCCTGGTGGACGCCGAGATCTGGCCGGAATTCGGTCTGGCCACGGACCAGGGCATCGACCCGCGGGGCCTCGGCTTCCCCCTGGGCGAGGACGCCGGCGGCCCGGTCTTCGACAGCCTGGGCCTTGATCCCGAAGCCGCGGCAGCAGCCATGGGCCTCGCCCTTCCCCAGGGCCTTGCCCGGGCGGCCAGCCTGACCGTGAGCGCGGCCAGCGGCACGCCCGAGCGGGCCGCGAAGTTGTCCGCCGCCCATCCCGAGGCGCTTCTGGAGAACATGGAGGGCTTTGCCCTGGCCTGGGGCTGCCGCCTCGCAGGCCTGCCCTTCCTCGAGGGTCGCGCCGTCTCCAACCGGGTCGGCGCACGGCCCCCCGACGGCTGGGACGTAAACGGCGGCCTCAAGGCCCTCGGCCGCCTCGCCGGCCGCTTGTTCCGTTGAGCACATTTAGCTTGCGAATCCGGCCGTCTTGCCGCTAGGGTAGGCGCCTCATGAACGACGTCAGGGACTACTTGGCCCGCGAGCTGCCGCTGGTGAACGCCTGCATCGCACGGCAGATCGAGGCCTTGCCGCGCCTGGTCAGCCCGGTGGCCGCCCACGTGCTCCTGGCCGGCGGCAAACGCCTGCGCCCCATGCTGACCATCCTCTGCGCCCGGTCCTTCGGCTACCGCGGGGACGACCTCTACCCCCTGGCCGCGTCCATGGAGTTCCTGCACTCGGCCACCCTCATCCACGACGACATCCTCGACGGCGCCGAGCTGCGGCGCGGCAAGCCCGCGGCCCACCTGGTCTTCGACCAGACCTCGACCATCCTGGCCGGCGACGTGCTGCTCGCCCTGGCCAACCAGCTCGTGGCCGGCTACGGCGTGCCGCGCCTGGTCTCCATCCTGTCCGAGGCGGTCATGCGCACCGTGGTCGGCGAGGTGGCCGAGATCGCCTCGGTCCGCGAGCCGTCGCTTTCCCGGGCCGAATACATGCAGATCATCACCGGCAAGACCGCCTACCTCATCCAGGCCGCCTGCCGCGCGGGCGCGGTCCTGGCCGGCGCACCGGCCGAGGCCGAGGAGCTGGCCGCGGACCTGGGCATGAATCTCGGCATCGCCTTCCAACTGGTGGACGACGCGCTCGACTACACCTCGCCCTCCGAGGTCTCGGGCAAGCCCGCGGGCGGCGATCTGCGCGAGGGCAAGCTGACCCTGCCGCTGATCCTGTTCCTGGAGGACCTGCCCAAGGCCGAGCGCAGCGCCATCGAGCTGCGGATCAAGGCCGGCGACCTGGCCGAGGCCGAGATCGCCGACCTGGTCGGCCGCATCCGGGAGTCCGGCGCGGCCGAGCGCACCCGGCAGGTGGCCGCAGAGTCCTTGGCCCGGGCGCACGCCGCACTGGCCGGCTTCCCCGACTGCCCCGAGCGCAGCGTCCTGGCCCAGTCCCTCGACTACACCCTGACCCGGCGGAAATGACCGGCGGGCCGCGGCCGGCCCTCCCCTGGCGCCACGCGCCCCTGCAGTTTTTCCGGTCTTCTGCTTTTGCCCGTTTTCGGCTATGGCTCCCGAAGCATTCCGCATCGAAGGGAGAGCGTCATGTTGTGTCGCATCGAAGTCGGCCTGAAGCCGCATCTGACCGATACCGTCGGCAACCGGGTGGCCCGCAAGATCGGGTCCGAGCTCGGCCTGCCCGTCGCATCCGTCCGGGTCATCAAGGTCTTCACCGTGGACGGGCTAACCGAGGCGCAGATCGACACGGTCATCGAGCGCGCCGCGCTGCACGATCCGGTCCTGCATAGGGCCGCCACCAGGCCCCTGGCCGCGGATTTCGACTGGGCCCTGGAGGTCGGCTACCGCCCCGGCGTGACCGACAACGAGGCCCGCACCGCCCGCGAGACCCTGGCCATCGTGCTCGGCCTGACCAGGGCCGAGGCCGGGGAGATGTCCGTCTACACCGCCAACCAGTATCTGCTCAGCGGCCGGCTGAGCGAGAAGGACGTGGTCCACATCGGCCGCGACCTGTTGGCCAACGAGCTCATCCAGCACTTCGAGTACCGCAGCCGCGCCCAGGGGGCGGACTTCCCGGCGCGCGCGGCCAAAGTCGTGGCCCGGGCCCTGACCGAGATCAGGCGCATCGACTTGGCAGGCATGAGCGACGAGGAGCTCATCGCCTTCAGCCGGGAGAACACCCTGGCCTTGTCGCTTGGCGAGCTGCACGTCATCCGCGGCTACTACGCCGACCCGCAGGTGCGGGCCGCGCGCGAGGCCGCGGGCATCGGCGCGCTGCCCACCGATGCCGAGGTCGAGGCCCTGGCCCAGACCTGGTCCGAGCACTGCAAGCACAAGATCTTCAACGCTGAGATCGACTACGAGGACACCGAGACCGGCCGCCGGCAGACCATCGACAGCCTGTTCGCCACCTGCATCGCCGGCTCCACCCGGCGCATCAGGGAGCTGAAAGGCGCGGACGACCTCTGCCTCTCGGTCTTCAAGGACAACGCCGGCGTCTTCCGCTTCGACGAGGAGCACGCGGCCTGCATCAAGGTCGAGACCCACAACAGCCCCTCGGCGCTGGACCCTTACGGCGGCGCCTTGACCGGCATCGTCGGCGTGAACCGCGATCCCATGGGCACCGGGCTCGGCGCGAACCTCATCTGCAACACCGACGTCTTCTGCTTCGCCTCGCCCTTTTTCGACGGCGAGCTGCCGCCCAGGCTCCTGCACCCCCGCCGGGTGCTCGAGGGCGTGCGCGAGGGCGTGGAGCACGGCGGCAACAAGTCGGGCATCCCCACGGTCAACGGCTCCCTGGTCTTCGACCCGCGCTACCTGGGCAAGCCGCTGGTCTACTGCGGCACCATCGGCCTGCTGCCCACGACCGTGGCCGGCCGCAAGAGCTGGGACAAGGCGGTCAACCCCGGCGACGCCATCGTCATGGCCGGCGGCCGCATCGGCAAGGACGGCATCCACGGCGCGACCTTCTCCTCCGAGGAGCTGCACGAGGGCTCGCCGGCCACCGCGGTCCAGATCGGCGACCCCATCACCCAGCGCAAGATGTACGACTTCCTCATGCGCGCCCGCGACCTCGGGCTGTACAACGCCATCACCGACAACGGCGCCGGCGGCCTGTCCTCCTCGGTGGGCGAGATGGCATCCTTCTCCGGCGGCTGCGACCTGGACCTGGCATGCGCTCCGCTCAAATACCCCGGCCTCACCCCCTGGGAAATCCTGCTATCCGAGGCCCAGGAGCGCATGACCCTGGCCGTGGGCCAGGATCGGCTGGCGGAGTTCACGGCCCTGGCCGAGGAGATGGACGTGGAGGTCAGCGTGCTCGGGACCTTCACCGACTCCGGCCGCTTCGCCGTGCGCTACGGCGACACGCCGGTGGCCCTGCTGGACATGGACTTCCTGCACGAGGGCCTGCCCCAGATGCACCTGACCGCCAGCTGGAAGAAGCCGGAGCAGCCGGAGATTCAGGTCCCCCCGGTGGACGACCAGGCCGCGCTCCTTACGCGCATGCTCGGCCGGCTGAACATCTGCAGCAAGGAATACATCGTCCGTCAGTACGACCACGAGGTCCAGGGCGGCTCGGCGGTGAAGCCCATGGTCGGGGCCTTGCGCGACGGGCCCTCGGACGGAGGCGTACTTCGCCCGGTGCTGGGCTCGACCCGCGGCCTGGCCGTGGCCCACGGCATCTGCCCCAAGTTCAGCGACTTCGACACGTACTGGATGATGGCATGCGCCATCGACGAGGCCGTGCGCAACGTCGTGGCCGTGGGCGCGGACCCCGACCTGCTGGTCGGCGTGGACAACTTCTGCTGGTGCGACCCGGTTCAGAGCGAGAAGACCCCGGACGGGCGCTACAAGCTGGCCCAGCTGGTCCGGGCCAACCTGGCGCTCGCCCACTTCTGCACCGCGTACGGCGTGCCCTGCATCTCGGGCAAGGACTCGATGAAGAACGACTATACCGGCGGCGGCACCAAGATCTCCATCCCGCCCACGGTGCTCTTCAGCGTGACCGGCATCGTGCCCGACGTATCGAACTGCGTGACCTCCGATTTCAAGCGGCCCGGCGATTCCATCTACATCTTGGGCCAGACCCGCGACGAGCTCGGCGGCAGCGAGCTGGCCGACGAGCTGGGGCTTGCGGGCGGCTCTGCGCCCCAGGTCGAGGCCCTGGCCGCCCACCGCCGCTACAAGACCCTGCACCAGGCCATGCGCCGGGGGCTTGTCACTGCGGCCCACGACCTGTCCGACGGCGGCCTGGCCGTGGCTGCGGCCGAGATGTGCATCGGCGGCCGGCTGGGCGCGGAGCTGGACCTCGCCGCGGCGCCCTTCCGGCCCGCGGCCATGGACGTAAGCGCGCTCCTCTACAGCGAGAGCGCCAGCCGCCTGCTGGTGAGCGTCGGCCCCGGGGAGAGGTCCGCGTTCGAGGAGCTTTTCCGCGGCCAGGACTGCGCCCTGCTCGGACGGGTCACCGCCGGCCCGGACCTCGTCCTGACCTTCGGCGGCGAGCCCGTGCTGCGCGCGCCGGTTGCGGACCTGGCCCGGGCCTTCAAGGCCACCCTGGACTGGTAACGGGGGAATCGCGTTTTACATCGTAAACAAGGAGGACGAAGGCCGACTTGCTTTGACCTTTTTTAATAAAACGCATAGGCTGCAAACGATTTGCGCACGACTTCGGGGCGTCTATAATGTAGTGTGCGACTCTGCCAGGGGGGAGCTATGCCGGACCGCGTGATGTCTGTGGTATCACTGTCGCTGTTCTTTTTTCTCACCCTGCTCTGCGCCGGGCCGGCCAAGGCCGCGGATGCCCGCTATGTCGGCAGCGGGGCCTGTGCCCCCTGTCACGAGCTGGAGTTCAAGAACTACACCGCCTTTGCCAAGAAAGCCTCCTCGTACCACAGCATCAAGATCATGGCCTCGGACCTGACGCCCGGGGAACTCGAAGAGTGCTATGCCTGCCATACCACCGGCTACGGCAAGCCGGGAGGCTTCGTCAGCTTCGAGAAGACCCCGGAGCTGGCCAACGCCGGCTGCGAGGTCTGCCACGGGCCGGGCTCGGCCCACGTGGATTCCGGCGGTGATGCCTCGCTGATCAACAGGGACTTGAGCATCAAGGACTGCGAGACCTGCCACAACCAGGAGCGGGTCGGCGCCTTCAACTTCAAGCCCATGCTCTTCGGCGGCGCCCACTAGGAGACGGACATGAAAATCATTCGACGCTCCATCGGCGCCAAGGTCCTCATCCTCACCTCGCTGTGCATCATCGTGGCCTTCACCGGGCTCTTCCTGGCCAATTCCTGGTGGCAGAAGAACGCCATGGTCCACGAGATCACCCAGTTCGCGGAACGGACCTCGCAGCTCCTGCAGATGTCCATCGAGGAGCCCATGGCCATCGGCGACAACGAGGCCACGGTTTCCCAGTTCGAGAAGGTCTCCGAGCGCTACAAGGACTTCAAGGTCTATCTCACCAACCACAGCGGCAATATCACCTACGCCACCGAGAAGCCGAGCCTGCGCAAGGACCTCGCCGCGGTCCACGCCCTGCCGGAGTTCACCGCGCTGCTGGAGCGGAGCCTGAAGGACAAGACCCAGGCCGGCGCTTTTGTCGAGATCGACGGCGTGCCCTACTTCGTCGAGGTCAAGTCCGTGGCCAACGCGCCCTCCTGCCACCACTGCCACGGCGCCTCCAAGCCCATCCTCGGCTCCATGGTCGTCTTCCAGGACACCTCCGCGGAGATGGCCACCCTGGCCTCCACCCAGGTCAAAAGCGCGCTCATCTCGCTGGCCGGCATGGTCGCCCTGCTCACCGTCCTGCTCCTGTTCATGAAGCTCACCGTGGTCAACCGCATCAAATCCATCGCCACCTGCACCGAGGACATCAGCCGGGGCGACCTGAAGGCCCGCTTCGACGTCGGCGGCCAGGACGAGCTCGCCGACCTCTGCCGCTACCTGACCGACATGGTCCAGCGCATCAACGATCAGCTCGAGTACAACAAGGGCGTGCTCTCGGGCATCATCATCCCCATGTTCGTGACCGACGGCCGAGAGAAGATCGAGTACGTCAATCCTCCGCTCCTGAACATCCTGGGCCTGAAGGAGGCCCAGGTCCTCGGCAGTACGCCGGCCGAGGTCTTCCGGGCCGGCGAGACGGCCGCGGCCATCGGCGAGGTCCTGAGAACCGGCCAGAGCCGCAGCGGAGCGCTCAAGTTCGCCCGCGCCGACGGCGTGACCTATCCGCTGCACTACGAGGTTTCGGCCCTGCGCGACTCCGCGAACCGGGTCGTCGGCGCCATCGGGGTCATGATCGACCTCTCCCAGGAGGAGCAGGACAAGCAGCGCATCGAGCGCCAGCAAGCCAACCTGCTCGAGGTCGCCCGGCAGGTGACCGAGGTGGCCATGAAACTCTCCGAGGCCGCCGACGCCCTGTCCACGGAAATGGTCGAGCTGACCCAGGGCGTTGACGCCACCGCCGACCGCACCACCGAGGTGGCCACGGCCATGGAGGAGATGAACGCCACGGTCATCGAGGTGGCCCAGAACGCCAGCCTGACCTCCGAGGCCGCGGGCGCGGCCAATGATGTGGCCCAGAAGGGCAGCCGCGAGGTCCAGGAGAGCGTGGCCATCACCCGCGAGGTGGCCCAGACGACCAACAGCCTGGCCACGACCCTGGGCTCCCTGGCCGAGCAGGCCACGGACATCGGCCGGGTCCTGTCCGTGGTCAACGACATCGCCGACCAGACCAACCTGCTGGCCTTGAACGCCGCCATCGAGGCCGCCCGCGCCGGCGACGCCGGCCGGGGCTTCGCCGTGGTCGCCGACGAGGTGCGCAAGCTGGCCGAGAAGACCATGTCCGCGACCAAGGAGATCGACCAGGTCATCATCCAGATCCAGCAAGGCACCAAGGCCGCGGTGACCGAGATGGACACCGCCCGCAAGCGCGTGGACACGGCGACAGCCATGGTCGAAGCCTCGGGCGGCATGCTCCACGAGATCGTCGGCCAGTCCAACCGCATCTCCGACATGGTCCGCAACATCGCCACTGCCTCGGAGCAGCAGTCCTCCACCAGCGAGGAGATCAACAACAATATCAACATGATAAATCGTGTCTCCCAGGACAACTCCCAGCGCATCCAGAAGGCCAACGGCGAGATCCAGGACGTGGCCCGCATGGCCCAGGACTTAAGCCGCCTGGTGTCCCGCTTCAGCGAGCAGGAGGCCGAGCGGGTGAAGAAGGAGCGCAGGCGGCATACACGCCTGGAGGTCAGGGTCCAGGGCCAGGAGAAGGCCTGTCGTCTGAGCCGGGCCGGCACGAGCGCCTGGCAGGCCGCGCAACTGGTGGACATAAGCCAGAGCGGCGCCCGCCTCCGCCTGACCGCCACGGCCCTGAAGCCTCCGCTGGCCGGAGGCGAAAAGGTCAAGCTCCACTCCGAGCTCAAGCACGGCACCTACAGCTTGAGCGATATTGCGGCCGAGGTCGTCTGGCTGAACGGAGATATCCTGGGTATCGAATTCGACGAACTCCTGCCGCTCGGCGCGAGCGAGCTGAAGCGCCTGGTGGAGCCCTAGGGCCGGACGGAGAATCCCTCGCCACTGAAAAGGCCGGCCCGGTGCCGGCCTTTTTTCATGCTCACGAGCTGTCGCCCTTGTCCGGCCCAGGGCATTGACTCGAGGATGAATGCGTGTACTATGCTTGATGCTTCCGCCAGCCACGCGATGCGCGGCGGACGGGCAAACGACAGAAACAATCCCAATGGAAACAGCAAAGGAGGTCAACCATGGCGAAGCAATCCGAAATCTACAAATGCGAAGCCTGCGGCAATGTCATCGAGGTCCTCCACGGCGGCGAGGGCGAGCTCGTCTGCTGCGGCGAGCCCATGAAGCTCCAGAACGCCGGCACCGTCGACGCCGCCAAGGAGAAGCACGTGCCGGTCATCGAGAAGACGGCCAGCGGCTTCAAGGTCAAGGTCGGCAGCATGGCCCATCCCATGGAGGAGAAGCACTACATCGAGTGGATCGAGGTCATCGCCGACGGCAAAAACTACAAGACCTACTTGAAGCCCGGCATGGCCCCCGAGGCCGAGTTCTGCATCAAGGCCGAGAAGATCACCGCGCGCGAGTACTGCAACATCCACCGGCTGTGGAAGGCCGAAGGCTGATACCGCCCCGGGCAGACGAATCCCTGGCCGCGGCTCGCCCGGCCGGTGCACATTGAACGGAGTCGAACCATGAAATACGTTTGCAACATCTGCGGTTACGTCTACGACCCGGCCGCGGGCGACCCTGACAACGGCGTGAAGCCCGGCACCCAGTTCAAGGACCTGCCGGACGACTGGGTCTGCCCGGTCTGCGGCGCCGAAAAGAGCGAGTTCTCCCCCGAAAGCTGACCCTCTCTGCTCTGCGACTGGAAGGCCGGGCGGTCGTTTACCGATCTCCCGGCCTTTCTTTCTGACACTTTCAACCGGGCCCGGCATCTTCCAAACCAGCCTCTTTTTTATTAGTAATGAAATCTTCGAATGAAGATTCCAATTTTGGTGACAGGAGCATGGACATGAAACCCGTGGAATTGAAGAAAGACATCTACTGGGTCGGCATCGTGGACTGGAACTGCCGTGACTTCCATGGCTACTCCCTCTCCCCCATGGGCACGACCTACAACGCCTTCCTGGTCAAGGACGAGAAGATCGCCCTGGTCGATACGGCCAAGGCCGACCATGCCGGCGAGTTCTTCTGCGCGCTTTCCCACCTGGTCAAGCCCGAGGACGTGGACTACCTGATCGTCAACCACCTCGAGCCCGACCACTCCGGTGCCCTGGTCGAGGCCGTTCAGCGCTGCAAGCCCGAAAAAATCTTCTGCTCGCCCATGGGTGCCCGCTCGCTCGCCGGCCTCTACCAGACCAAGGACTGGCCCATCGAGGTCATCAAGTCCGGCGGCTCCATCTCGCTCGGCAAACGTAGCGTGACGTTCCTCGAGACGCGCATGCTCCACTGGCCGGACAGCATGTTCTCCTACATCCCCGAGGACAAGGTCGTCTTCTCCTCCGACGCCTTCGGCCAGAACTGGGCGACCAGCGAGCGCTTCGCCGACCAGGTCGGCCGCGAGACCCTGGACCGCGTCCTGAGCGAGTATTTTGCCAACATCGTCCAGCCCTACTCCCCGGTGGTCCTCAAAACCCTGGACAAGATCGCCGAGCTGAAACTCGAGCTGGACATGATCCTGCCCGACCACGGCCTCCTGTTGCGCGGCGAGGACTGCGCCTGGGTCCTCAAACGCTACCGAGAGATGGCCGAAGCCAAGCCCAAACCCAGGGCCGTGCTGGTCTACGACACCATGTGGCAGTCCACGGAGCAGATGATCCACGCCGTGTCCGACGGCCTGAAGGACGAAGGCATCGAGACCCGGATCATGCACGTGAAGGCCAACCACCACTCCGCGATCATGACCGAGCTGCTCGACTCCGGCGCCCTGGTCGTGGGCTCGCCGACCCACAACAACGGCATCCTGCCGTACATGGCGGGCCTGTTCCAGTACATGAAGGGCCTGAAACCCCTGAACAAGGTCGGCGGCGCGGTCGGCTCCTTCGGCTGGAGCGGCGAGTGCGTGCCCGCGCTCAACGAATGGCTGGAGAAGATCGGCATCGAGGTCGTGGGCAGCGGCGTGAAGCAACAGTGGCGTCCGACCCACGACACGCTGAAGGCCTGCGTCGCCTACGGCCGGGAGATCGGAGCGGCCCTGAAAGCCAAAATCGCTGCACTGGGTTAGCTTTTTCAGCGCCGAATCCCGCCTAAGCCCCTGTTTTCCAAGACAGGGGCTCTTTTTTTCTCCTCCGTGTTGATTTTTTCCCCGAAAAGAGTATCCACCGAGACTAGTGGTAATACTTTCCGTCCGGATCATATCTTAGTCACGGGGGTTATATGGACGCCTTGTTCCTCTCACGGCTGCAGTTCGCCGCAGCCACGATGTTCCACTTCCTCTTCGTGCCGCTGACCCTGGGCCTGTCGCTCATCGTGGCCATCATGGAGCAGCGCTACGCCTCCACCGGGGAAGCGACCTACCTGCGCATGACCAAGTTCTGGGGCAAGCTCTTCCTCATCAATTTCGCCGTGGGCGTGGTCACCGGCATCACCCTCGAGTTCCAGTTCGGTACCAACTGGTCGCGCTACTCGGCCTACGTCGGCGACATCTTCGGCTCGCTGCTGGCCATAGAGGCCACCGCCGCCTTCTTCCTCGAATCGACCTTCATCGCAGTCTGGGTTTTCGGCTGGAAAAAACTCTCGGCCAAGGCCCACTCCTTCGTCATGTGGCTGGTCTTCATCGGCGCCAACCTGTCCGCGGTCTGGATCATCCTGGCCAACGGCTTCATGCAGAACCCGGTCGGCTACGTCATGCGCAATGGCCGGGCCGAGCTGGAAAGCTTCGGCGCAGTGGTCGCCAACACCTTCGCCTGGCACCAGTTCTTCCACACCATCTCCGCCTCCTACCTGCTCGCGGCCATGTTCGTCATGGGCATCTCGGCCTATCACCTGCTGCATAAGAACGAGGTCGACTTCTTCGGCCGCTCCTACCGCATCGCCCTGAACCTGGCCATCTTCGGCGCCCTGGTGGTCACCGTCGGCGGCCACTTCCACGGCAACCACGTGGCCGAAACCCAGCCGTCCAAGCTCGCGGCCATGGAGTCCCACTGGGAGACCACGGCCAACGCCCCCATGTACCTCCTGACCGTGCCCGACCCCGCCAACGAAGGAAATTCCCTCGAGCTCATCAAGCTGCCCTCCATGCTCTCCATCCTGGCCTACAACGACCCGGACGCCACGGTGAAGGGCCTGAAGGACTTCCCCAAGGAGGACCGGCCGCCGGTCGTCATCACCTTCCTCTCCTTCCGCGTCATGGTCGGGCTGGGCATCTTCTTCCTCGCCTTCGTGGCCCTGGCCTGGCTCAAGCGCAACCAGCTCCTCGAAACCCGCTGGCTGCTCTGGACCTCGCTTGCAGCCATCCCCCTGCCCTACCTCGCCATACAGGCCGGCTGGGCTCTGGCCGAGGTCGGCCGCCAGCCCTGGATCGTCTACGGGCTCATGCGCACCTCCGACGCCGTCTCGCCGATCGACGCCGGACAGGTCGGCTTCACCCTGGTGGTCATGTCGCTCCTCTACCTTCTGCTCGGCCTGGCGGGCTACTTCCTCATCATCAAGAACGTCAAGAAAGGCCCTCAACCCCAGACGCTTCGCGCCTAAAGGAGTAACACCATGCTCGCCGATATCTGGTTCTTCCTCTGGGGCCTTCTCTGGGCCATGTACTTCATCCTCGACGGTTTCGACCTCGGCGCGGGCACGCTCATGCCCTTCGTGGCCAAGACCGACACCGAGAAACGCCTGCTGCTGAACGCCGGCGGCCCCTTCTGGGACGGCAACGAGGTCTGGCTCATCTCCGCCGGCGGCGTGACCTTCGCCGCCTTCCCCACGGTGTACGCGGCCATGTTCTCCGGCCTCTACACCGCCCTCATGCTGCTGCTCTTCGCCCTCATCCTGCGGGCCGTGTCCTTCGAGTTCCGCAGCAAGGTCGAAACCCCAAGCTGGCGCCGCCTGTGGGACGCCTGCCACGTCGTCGGCAGCTTCCTGCCCGCGCTGCTCCTGGGCGTGGCCTTCGCCAACATCTTCAAGGGCCTGCCCTACGACCAGAACCACGTCTTCCAAGGCGGCCTGCTCACCCTCCTGAACCCCTACGGCCTGGCCGGCGGCGTCCTCTTCGTCCTGCTCTTCACCGTGCACGGAGGCATCTGGCTCGCCCTGCGCACCCCGGGCGAGCTGGGCGAACGCTCCAAGCGCGCGGCCATGGCCCTCTGGCCCGTGCTGCTCATCGTCGTCCTGGGTTTCCTGCTCATGACCGCCCTGTCCACCAACCTCTTCGACAACTACCTCGAAACCCCGGCCCTCTTCGCCGTCCTCCTCCTGGCCGTGGCCGGACTCCTCGGCACCCGCCTGTTCATGGGCGCCGGCCGCTGGTGGGGCGCCTGGGCCTCTTCCGCCGTGACCATCCTGTCCGTGACCTTCTTCGGCATCATCGGCCTCTACCCGAGCCTCATCCCCTCGAGCCTCGACCCGGCCTGGAGCCTGACCACGACCAACGGCGCCTCCAGCCCGCTGACCCTCCAGATCATGCTCGTCGTGGCCCTCATCTTCGTGCCCATCGTCCTTCTCTACCAGCTCTGGGTCTACAAGACCTTCGCCCACAAACTGACCGAGGCCGACCTCGACTACGAGGAGGCCTACTAAGCTCGCTGCCTCCGGCGGGCAGGGGCGCTGCNNAAGGGGGATGATCCCCCTTGACCCCACAGTCTGAAAGTCGAAGCCCTCCGGCGCGAAGAACGCCGGAGGGCTTCGACTTTCAGCTTGGTAGCAAAGGGCGGGTCATGTCCCTCGCAAGGGCCATGGACCACGCGGAAGAAGAAAGACGCCGGTGAGGGTAAAGACGACCCGGGTCGGCGCTCGGGCGAACGACCGCGCACCGGCTCGTCTGAGGTCCGGAAAGCCGGGCGGGNNCCCGCCCGGCTTTCCGGACCTCAGAACCGAGGGGGTCCAGGGGGAAATCATTTCCCCCTGGCAGGGGTGCAGGGGACAGCGTCCCCTGCCCGCCGGAGGCGCATTTTCGACGAACGGTCGCTGGCGCACGGCACGTGGCGCGGCGGGGCATGGACCGCCGCGGGCCGGGCGTGTTATGCAGTGGGGCATGTTGCTTGGTATCGATGTCGGCGGAACCCACACCGACGCGGTGGTCATCGACGAATCCGGCATCGCTGCCAGTTGCAAGGTGCCCACGGAGCACGGCAATCTGCTGGCCTCCGTCGAGTCGGTCATCGACTGCGTCTGCCGCCAGGTGCCGGCCGCCGAGATCGAGCGCCTGAACCTGTCCACGACCCTGACCACCAACGCCATCGTCGAGGGCAAGACCGAGGAGGTCGGCGTGCTGGCCGTGGGCGGGCCGGGCATCGACCCCACCGACTTCATGCTCTGCCGCCATTTCCACGCCCTGTCCGGAGCCATCGACCACCGCGGGCAGCTCATCCGGCCGATGAAGGAGTCCGAGCTGGCCGCGGCCGTGGCCGCCTGCCGCAAGGATGGCATCCGGGCCTATGCCGCGGTGAGCAAGTTCTCGCCGCGCAACCCGGGCATGGAGAACCGCATGGCCGAGGTCATCGGCGAGGCGGCCGACGTGGTCACCCGCGGCCACGCCCTGACCGGGCGGCTGAATTTTCCCCGCAGGCTGGCCACTGCCTACTTCAATTCCGCGATCTGGCGGCTGTTCAACGACTTCGCCGACGCCGTGGGCAAGAGCCTGCGCCGGCTCGGCCTGTCCGCGGCGAGGGTCAACATCCTGAAGGCCGACGGCGGGACCATGCCGCTGTCCATGGCCCGGGAGATGCCGGTGGAGTCCATCCTGTCCGGCCCGGCGGCCTCGATCATGGGCATCATCTCCATGTGCGACATCGTGCACGACTCGATCATCCTGGACATCGGCGGTACGACCACGGACATCGCCATCTTCGCCAAGGGCGCGCCGCTCATGGAGCCCGACGGCATCGCCATCGGCTCCCATCCGACATTGGTGCGTTCGCTCCTCACCCGTTCCATCGGCGTGGGCGGGGACTCGGCCCTCTCGGTCCTGGCCGAGGAGGTCCGCGTCGGCCCGCAGCGCCCGGGTCCGGCCATGGCCGCGGGCGGGGGCCACCCGACGCTGATCGACGCCTGCAACCACCTGGGCCTGGCCGGTCATGGGGACATAGCCCGCTCCCGGGCGGGCATCGAGCGTTTCGCCGCCGATCACTCGCTGAAACCCGAGGAGCTGGCCCAGCGGGCGGTGGACGCGGCCGTGGGCAGGATCAGGGACGAGGTCCGGGCCATGGTCAAGGAGGTCAACGAGCGGCCGGTCTACACCATCCACGAGCTGCTGGAGGGCCGGCGCATCGTGCCCTCGAAGATCTACATCATGGGCGGCCCGGCCGAGGTTTTGAAGATGCCCATCTTCAAGGCTTTCTCGCTCTCGGTCAGCGTGCCGCAGAGCTACGCCGTGGCCAACGCCGTGGGCGCGGCCCTGACCCGCACCACGCGCAGCGTGGAGCTGTTCGCCGACACCGAGCAGTTGCGCCTGCACATCCCCACGCTCGGCGTCTCGCGCGTCATCGAGCCCGACTACGACCTGGAGGCGGCCAGGCGCGACGCCGCGCGCAGCCTGCTCAGCTTCATGCGGGCGGAAGGCGTGCCCTCGCGCGAGGAAAACGTGGAGATCACCCAGGCCTCGTCCTTCAACATGGTCGAAGGCGGCCGGCTGGTGGGGCGCAACATCCGGGTCAAGTGCCAGATCAGGCCTGGCATCCTGCACCGCTACAAGGAACTGCTGGGGCGCCTATGCTGAAGGCCGCGCACAGCCTGGGCATCGTCTTCTTCCCGGCCTTCGACTGGGCGCTATCGCCGACCCACCCGGAGCGCGAGGAGCGGCTTCTCTACACCCAGGACCAGTTGGAGGAGGAAGGCGTCTTCGACATCGAGGGCATCGCCGAGGTGAAACCCCTGGTGGCCGACGTCGCCGACGTGGAGCGGGTCCACTTCACCTTCCCCGAGACCGAGCTGGTGACCACGCGCTCGCACCTGGTCGCGGCCGGCGGGGCCATGCGCGCAGCGCAGCTGGTCCTCTCCGGCGCGCGCGACAAGGCCTTTGCCCTGGTCCGGCCGCCCGGGCACCACGCCATGAAGTCGGTCCACGGCACGCGCGGGTTCTGCGCCATCAACAACGAGGCGATCATGATCGAGCACGTGCGCGAGACGCACGGGGCCAGGCGCATCGCCGTCGTGGACACCGACTGCCATCACGGCGACGGCACCCAGGACATCTACTGGCACGACCCGGACGTGCTCTTCATCTCGCTGCACCAGGACGGCCGCACGCTCTATCCCGGCACGGGCTTTCCCGCGGAATGCGGCGGGCCCAAGGCCAGGGGCCGGACGATCAACATCCCCCTGCCGCCCCAGACCGGCGACGAGGGCTTCCTCATGGTCATCGAGCGGGTGGTCCGGCCGATCCTCGACGATTTCAAGCCCGAGCTGGTCATCAACTCCGCGGGCCAGGACAACCACTTCACCGACCCGATCACGGACATGAACGTCACCGCCCGGGGCTACGGGCGCTTGAACGAGCTTCTGAACCCGGACATCGCGGTCCTCGAGGGCGGCTACTCCATCCAGGGCGCCCTGCCCTACGTCAACCTGGCCATCGTCCTGGCCATGGCCGGGCTCGACTATTCGGGCGTCGTGGAGCCCGACCTGGAGCCGGCCCGGGTCCGGCAGAGCAACCGGACCACGGAGTACGTCAAGCGCCTGTGCGGCGAGCTGCCGCGGCTCTACTTCAACCCGCCCCCGGACACGAGCCTTACGCGCGAGAACGGCTACTTCGTGCGCCGCAAGGAAATCTTCTACGACACGGACAACATCCGCGAGACGCAGATGGAATTTCTGCGCGACTGCGAGCACTGCCCGGGCTTCCTGCGCCTGGAGACGCGTTCCAACCGCGTGCCCCTGAGCCTGGGCATCGAGGCCCCGGTGGGGGTCTGCGGGGCCTGCGCCGAGGAGGCGAGGCGCCAGTTCGAGGACGCCCAGCTCAAAGGCGGCTTCCGCTATGCCCAGCTCATCGACCGGGTGAACAAGATCTACCAGCGCATCGGCTTTTGAGCAGGTTTTTCGTCGCGGCTGAAATTCCGTTTGCCCCTCCTCCTCGAAATGGTATGGGAAAGAGTGGCCCGGCGCGTTGCGGCCGCGGCCCGCTCCGACCGTGTCGCCAGGCGCGGCCCATTCCCCAGAACCAGGAGGACGACATGAACCCGACTCACCATAGCGTGACCTTTCTCGGCAATCCGCTGACCCTGACCGGCAACGGCGCGAAAGTTCCGGCCGTGGGCGACAAGGCCCCGGCCTTCAGCGTGACGGACAACGACTTGAAGCCCGTGGGGCTGAACAATTTCTCCGGCCAGACCCTGCTCGTCGCCGCCGTGCCCTCGCTCGACACGGACGTCTGCTCCATCGAGGCCAAGCGTTTCAACGACGAGGCCGCCACTCTCGGCGAGGACGTGGTCGTGGCCACCATCAGCATGGACCTGCCCTTTGCCCAGAAACGCTGGGCCAAGGAGCACGAGGCCACCCGGCTGACGCTTCTCTCCGACCACCGCGGCGCCTCCTTCGGCCAGGCCTACGGCGTGCTCGTGCAGGAGCTGCGCCTGCTCGCCCGCTCGGTCTTCGTCATCGACCGCAAGGGCGTGATCCGCCACGTCCAGGTCGTGCCCGAGATGACCAACGAGCCCGACTACGCCGCGGCCCTGGCGGCCGCGCGCGCGGCCATGAAATAATTCGAAGACGCCACGAAAGGGAAAGGCCCGCGTCCAGGTGATGCGGGCCTTTTGTTTTGGCGAAGGCTCGGCCCTAGAGGTACAAGTCGGCCAGGACGCCGAGGAAGGCGACGACCGCGATGACCCCGTTCAGGGTGAAGAAGGTGAGCGTGATGCGCGAGAGGTCGTCGGGCTTGAAGAGGCGGTGCTCGAAGAGCAGAATGAGGCCCACGGCGGCCATGACCCCGAAGTACCAGCCGCCCGTGCCGGCCGCGGCCCCGGCCAGGAGGAAGAAGACGGCCGTGTTCACGTGGCAGAAGCTGGACAGGGCCAGCGCCGCGGGCAGGCCCAGGCGCGCCGGCAGGGAGAAAAGCCCCTGGCTGCGGTCGAAGTCCGCGTCCTGGCAGGCATACAAGATGTCGAAGCCGGCCACCCAGAAGAGCACGCCGAGCGCCAGCAGCACCGGGGCGAGCGAGAAGGCCGGGCTGACCGCCAGCCAGCCGCCGAGCGGGGCGAAAGCCAGGACCAGACCGAGGACGAAATGGCAGAGCCAGGTGAAGCGCTTGGTGTAGGAGTAGCCGGCGGCCAGGATCAGGGCCAGGGGGGAGAGGGAGAGGACGAGCCCGTTCAGGCCGGCGCAGGCCAGGACAAAGACCAGGGCGCAGGCGGCGGCGAAGAGCCGGGCGGCATTGATGCTCACCTCGCCGGTCAGGAGCGGGCGGTTCCGGGTCCGGGGGTTAACGCGATCGAATTCGAGGTCGGCCAGGCGGTTCACGGTCATGGCCAGGGAGCGTACCGCGACCATGGCCAGGCTGACGAGCAGGAAGGCCCGCCAGCCGGGCCAGCCGCGGGCGGCGAGAAAGGCGCCGGCATAGGCAAAGGGCAGGGCGAAGACCGAATGCTC
Source organism: Desulfovibrio sp. UBA6079 (assembly GCA_002428705.1). Classification (GTDB taxonomy): domain Bacteria; phylum Desulfobacterota; class Desulfovibrionia; order Desulfovibrionales; family Desulfovibrionaceae; genus UBA6079. Next base: position 343,207 of record DIXN01000061.1, on the reverse strand, counting down.
GATCTTGACCATGCGGGACAGCGCCAGGAGCGTGGGCAGGAAGCGGGTCATGGGTGCCTCGTCAGCGACGGATGAGGATGGCCCCGGCGGCGAGCAGCGCGGCGCCGAGGAGCCGCTGCCAGGAGACCGGGTGCGGGGGAAAGCCCAGCAGGGCGTAATGGTCGAGGAGGATGGCCGCGGACAGCTGGCCGGCGATGATCAGGCCCATCATGGTGCCGGCGCCGAGCTTGTAGGCCAGGTAGACGGTGGCGGCGACGAAAAAGGCTCCGAGCAGGCCGCCGGTCCACATCCACCAGGAGGTCTGGCCCATGGCCGCGGCAAGCGGCAGGGGAAGCCGGCGCAGGGCCAGATATACACCCAGGGCCAGGGTGCCCACGGCAAAGGAGACGAAGGCCGCGGCCTCGGTGGACAGGACCTGGTTCTTCAGCTGGGAGTTGATGCCCGCCTGGACCGGCATGAGCATGCCGGCGACAAGCGCGAGGAGGACGTAGACGAGCTGCATGGGCGGCCTCCGCGAAGGGGGACGAAAGGGCCGGAGGGAGCCCCGGCCCGGAAAGAATCAGCTCGCGCCCAGGCTGACCAGGCCGTAGTTCTTCTTGCCCTTGCGCAGGAGCAGCACCTGGCCGTGGATGAAGTCGGCTTTGGCCGGGGCGTAGGCCGGGTCCGTCAGCCGGGCGTTGTTCACGTAGATGCCGCCGGCGGCGATGTCCTTTCGCGCCTGGCCCTTGGACGGGCACAGGCCCAGGTCCACCAGCAGCTGGGGGAAGTCGGGCAGGGCCTCGATCCCCTGGTAGGTCGCGCTCGGTGCCTCCTGCATGGCCGCGCGCAGGGTGGCCGGGTCCACGGAGACGATGTCGCCCTTGCCGTAGATGACCTCGGCGGCGTTCTCGATCTTCTGCAGCTCGGCCTCGCCGTGGACCAGCCGGGTCATCTCCGCGGCCAGCCGGCGCTGGGGCACGCGCTGCTCGGGCCGCTCGGAAAGGGCGATCTCGAGCGCCCCGATCTCCTCGGCCGAAAGGAAGGTGAAGATCTTCAGGCAGCGGATGACGTCGCGGTCGTCCACACGCACCCAGTACTGGTAGAAGTCCCAGACCGGGGTGAGGCTCGGGTCCAGGTAGATGGCGCCCTTCTCGGACTTGCCGAACTTCTTGCCATCGGCCGTGGTCAGCAGCGGAAAGGTCAGGGCGAAGGCCTCCCGGCCGAGCTTCTTGCGGATGAGCTCGGTGCCGGCGGTGATGTTGCCCCACTGGTCCGAGCCGCCGATCTGCAGCAGGCAGTCCTCGGTCGCGGCCAGGTGGTAGAAGTCGTAGGCCTGCAGGATCATGTAGCTGAACTCGGTGTAGGAGATGCCGACCTCCTCCCGGTTCAGGCGATTCTTGACCGCGTCCTTGGCCATCATGAAGTTCACGGTGAAGTGCTTGCCCACCTCGCGCAACAGCTCGATGGCCGAGAGTTTTTCCAGCCAGTCGGCGTTGTTGACCACGGTCACCTCGCCGCCGAAGATCTTCGAGGCCTGGGCGCGGATGGCCGCGATGTTGGACTCGAGCTTCTCACGCGTCAGCAGCGTGCGCTCCTGGTCCTTGCCCGAGGGGTCGCCGATGAGGCCCGTGCCTCCGCCGGCCAGGAAGATGGGCCGGTGCCCTGCTTTGTGAAAGCGAAGAAGGGCCAGGAGCGGCACCATGTTGCCGATGTGCAGGCTCGAAGCCGTGGGATCGAAGCCGCAGTACATGCGCCGGCCGGGCCTGGCCAGGTACTCGCGGACCTTGGCCTCGTCGGAGACCTGGTAGACCAGTCCGCGCCAGTTCAAATCGTCGAAGGCATTCACGTTCAGGCTCCTCGGTTTGGTCCACCGGGGGAGCCCCGGCGCCCCCTGCGCACGGTGCGCCGGGGGACGCCTGTGCTCCCCCGGCGCCACGATTCGATTTCTACTTGGCGTAGCCCACCGCCCGCTTCTCGCGGATGACGGTGACCTTGATCTGACCGGGATAGGTCAGGTTGTCCTCGATCTTGGTGGCGATGTCCTTGCAGAGCATGTAGGTCTGTTCGTCGGGCACCTGGTCGGAATCGACCATGACCCGGATCTCGCGGCCGGCCTGGATGGCGTAGGCCTTGGCCACGCCCTCGAAGTCCTTGGCGATGGTCTCCAGCTCCTCCAGTCTCTTCACGTAGTTGGTCAGGAGCTCCTTGCGCGCGCCGGGCCGGGCGCCGGACAGGGAGTCCGCGGCCTGGACCAGGTTGGCCAGGATGGACTGCGGCGGGACGTCCTCGTGGTGCGCGGCGATGGCGTGGATGATCTCCTTGGACTCGTTGTACTTCTTGGCCAGGTCCGCGCCGATGACCGCGTGCGGCCCCTCGATCTCGTGGTCCACGGCCTTGCCGATGTCGTGCAGCAAGCCCGCGCGCTTGGCCCTCTTCTCGTCGAGGCCGAGCTCGGCGGCCATGACCCCGCAGAGGAAGGCCACTTCCAGGGAGTGCTGAAGCACGTTCTGGGAGAAGCTGGTGCGATAGTGGAGCTGGCCCAGCAGCCGGACGATGTCGGGATGGATGCCGTGCACGCCGACGTCGAAGGTGGCCTGCTCGCCGATCTCGCGCAGTTTCACCTCCATCTCCTGCTCCACCTTCTGCACGATGTCCTCGATGCGCGCCGGGTGGATGCGGCCGTCGGTGATGAGGCGCTCGAGCGACTGCTTGGCGATCTCGCGGCGCAAGGGGGAGTAGGCGGACAAGATGACCGTCTCGGGCGTGTCGTCGATGATCAGGTCGACGCCGGTAGCCGCCTCCAGGGCGCGGATGTTGCGACCCTCGCGGCCGATGATCCGGCCCTTCATGTCCTCGGAAGGGAGCGTCACCGCGGTCACGGTCTGCTCGGCCACGTAGTCGCCGGCGTAGCGCTGGATGGCCAGGGCGAGCACCTCCTTGGCCTTCTTGTCGGCCATCTCCTTGGCTTCCATCTCGATGGCCCGGATCATCTTGGCCGACTCGTGGCGGGTGCGCGACTCGATGTCGGCCAGCAGGCGCTTGCGCGCCTCTTCCGCGGTCAGCCCGGAGATCTCCTCGAGTTTGCGCTGCTGTTCGCCCTCGCGCGTGACCAGATCCTCCTCGCGGTCGACCAGATCGCGCTCCTGCTTGGAGAGCTTCTTCTCCAGCTCGATGACGCTGGTCTCCTTCTGGGCCACCTTCTCGAGCTTCTCCTCCAGGCGCTCCTGCTTCTCGACCAGGCGCGTCTCCTTGCTCTTCAAGGTCTGCTCCCGGTCCCTGTAGTCGCTCTCGAGCTCCTTCTTCTGGGCAAAGATTTCGTCCTGGGCCGCGAGCAGGGCCTCCTTCTTGGCCGCCTGGGCCTCCTTGCGGGCCTCGGACAGGATGCGGTCAGCCAAGTCCTTGGCCTCGGTCAGACGCCGCGACTGCAGGACCTTGTGCATGATGAACCCTGCGGCGGCCCCCAGCACGGCTCCGATGAGCAAGGCGATGATGACGGAAAACGACATGGACGACTCCTTTATGGTCTCAGGCGAATGCCCCCGCCTGCTTGGGGGTTGCCGCGGGCCGCCCCGGACCGCGGGTACGGTTGTGTCGAGGAGGTCGTCTGAAGGGATGAAACTGCAGGAGGCGCCAGGCGCGTACAACCGGTTGTCCGCCGCCGTTTCACGGCCGCGAACCGGTCCTTGCGCGCTCTTCGGGTACGGAGGGGCTCGGCTTCACCGCGGACGTGGGGCAACGGCCCGTGCCCCACGCGATCGCGGCTCGAAAAACCCCCCGGATAGGCCGTGTCGTCACGTATTCTGAACCTGGCTTGCCAGGCGGGCGCTGCTGCCCGGCCTCAGGCTTCCCGTTTCCGGGCCTGCGCAACAGCCGGTCTGAAAGCCGCGCCCAACGGTTACGTGTTGGCTCAGCAAAATGTGACAATCACGAGCCTCCCAGGGAGAAAGTCGCCATGTATGGATATCCGACTGCGGCGACCCGCGCCCATCCTATCCCGCCTTGGCCAGCAGCGTGCCCAGCTTGGCCTCGAGATCCTTGAGCTTCTGCCTGCTCAACAGGGTCTCATCGGCCAGGCTCAGGGCCAGCACGGTCAAGAGCTTCTCCTTGCTCAGATTCTTTCCGCCCTGGTTCAACCTGGTAAACAGCTCTTCCACGTATGCCTTGGCGGCATTGACCCGCCCGGCATCCGCGTCAGTCTTGAACGCGATCTCCAGCCCCAGAATCGGCAACGTGTAGCGAGGCATCGTCTGCCCTCTAGCAGTTACTCGATCTCCTCCTGAACGCGCTTCAAGAGGCCGTCGATCCGTCTCAGGACGGCTTCCCTGTTCTGCTTGACATCCTCAAGTTCCAGCTTCAGCTGCTGGTTCGCTTCTTCCAAACTTTTTATTTTTCTGAGCATCGCATCCATGCGCTGCTCAAGTTGCTCGATGATATCCATGCCGAACAAGTAGCCATTTCCCGCTTGAAAATCAAGGACCGTCAGGACTTTCGCTTGAGTTCCACCTGGCGCGCGCGGGCCACTGCCAGCTTGCCAGGGGCGACGTTCTTGGTGATCACCGAGCCGGCCCCCACGAGGGCACCCTCGCCCACGGTCACCGGGGCCACCAGGGCGGTGTTGGAGCCGATGAACGCGCCCTCGCCGATGACCGTGCGGTGCTTGTGTTTCCCGTCGTAGTTGCAGGTGATGGTCCCGGCCCCGATGTTCGCCCCGGCCCCGATCTCGGCGTCGCCGAGGTAGGTTAAGTGGCTGGCCTTGGCCCCGGGGCCGAGCACGGCCTTCTTCATCTCAACGAAGTTGCCCACCCGGGCCTTCTCCTTGAGCTCGGCCCCGGGCCGCAGGCGGGCGTACGGCCCGACGCTCGCGCCCGGTCCGACCGTGGCTCCGTCCAGGTGGCTGAAGGAATGTACGACCGCGTCCTCGGCCAGGGTCGAATCGATGACCACGGTCTGCGAGCCGATGCGGACCCGGGCCTTGACCTTCGTCTCCCCGAGCAGCTCGCAGGGCCCGGTCAGCTCCGCGCCCGGGGCGATCGTGACCTTGGGACCGATGCGCACCGACGCGCCCTGGCGGATGATGGCCCCCTGGCCGAGCCAGTGGGCGACCAGCCGGGCGCGCAAGCCTTCCTCGGCCGCGACCAGCGCGGCTGGCGTGTCCACGCCCATGAGCGCCGGGTCCTCGCCGCAGGGCACGGCCAGGAGGGAAAGACCCTCGGTCGCGGCCAGGCCGATCAGGTCGGTCAGGTAGTACTCGCCGGCGGCATTGCCGTCGGTCAGCCGGGAGAGCAACGGCGCGACGGTTGACAGCCGGAAGTAATACAGGCCGGCATTGACCTCGCCGCTCGGCACACCGTGGCGGGCCGGATCGAAATCCTTGGCCTCGACGATGCCGATGACCCGCCCCCCGGCGTCGCGCAACACCCGGCCGTAGGTGTTGTGGCCGCAGACCAGGATGGAGGCAAAGCCGAGATCGGCCCCGGCGGCGCGGCACTGGTCGAGGAGCTGGGTGATGTGGCGGGAGTCCAGGAGCGGCGCGTCGCCGTTGACCACCAGGCAGGCTTGCGCCCCCCGGGCCAGGAGCTCCGGCCAGGCGGCCTGCAGAGCGTGTCCGGTGCCGCGCTGCTCGGCCTGCACGACCATGCCCGCGGCGCGCCCGGGAAAGACCTTGCGGACCAGGTCCGCGCCGAAGCCGACCACAGTCAGGACATCCTGGCCGAAAACCGGCTCCAGGGCCTGGTAGACATAGTGGAGCATGGGCTCGCCAAGCAGCTCCTGCATGACCTTGGGCCGCTCTCGGCTGTGCATGCGGGTGCCCTTGCCGGCGGCCAGGACCACGGCCATGGTGCGCGACGCGCTCATCGTTCCACTCCTTGAAAGCTGCGAAAGGTCTCACGCCGGCGCGATACTACATCCCAAGCCGGCTCGGCTGCCCTCCTCTACCGCGCCGGCGACCCGCGGGCAAGGCCGGGCGCGGGCCGGATGAAAAAAAGCGCAGGCCCGTAACGGGCCTGCGCCTGATCGCAATGCGGGAAACGAACCGGCCGGGCCGGCAAAGCTACATGGCGCAGGTACCGGCGGATTCAGCCGTGGAGCGGCACCGCATCCGGGCCATGGCGCGCTGCATGGCGGCGCGGGCCCGGGCGAAGTCGATCTCCTCCTGCTGCTGGCGGAACCGAGCCTCGGCGCGATCCTGGGCCTTCTTGGCCCGGGAGACGTCGATCTCGGCGGCGCGCTCTGCCACTTCGGCCAGGATCGTCACCTTGTTGTTCGAAACCTCGGCAAAGCCGCCGGCAATGAACACGTAATGGTACTTGCCGCCCAGCTTGTAATAGAGGCTGCCGATGCCCAGGGCCGAGAGGAAGGGAATGTGGTTGGCCATGACGCCGAACTCGCCTTCGACGCCCGGAGCCCCCACATAGTCCACCGGCATGGACAGGACCTTGCGGTCGGGGGTGACGATATCCAGTTGAATCTGCGCGGACATGGCAATTCCTTAGGCTTGCTTGGCTTTTTCGAGGACTTCCTCGATACCGCCGCACATGTAGAAGGCACCTTCGGGAATGGCGTCGTGCTTGCCGTCGAGGATCTCCTTGAAGGCCCGGATGGTGTCCTCGAGCTTGACGTAGCGGCCGGGCTTGCCGGTGAAGGCTTCGGCCACGTGGAACGGCTGGGACAGGAAGCGCTGGATCTTGCGCGCCCGGCCCACGGTCAGCTTGTCCTCGTCGGAGAGCTCGTCCATGCCCAGGATGGCGATGATGTCCTGCAGGTCCTTGTACTTCTGCAGGATCTGCTGCACGCCGCGGGCCGTTGCGTAGTGCTCGACGCCGAGCACGTTGGGGTCGAGGATGCGCGAGGTCGAGTCGAGCGGATCCACCGCGGGGTAGATGCCGAGCTCGGCGATCTGGCGCGAGAGCACCAGGGTGCCGTCCAGGTGGGAAAACGTCGTGGCCGGCGCCGGGTCGGTCAGGTCGTCGGCGGGCACGTACACGGCCTGGACCGAGGTGATCGAACCCTTGGTGGTGGAGGTGATGCGCTCCTGCAGCTCGCCGAGGTCGGTGCCCAGGGTCGGCTGGTAGCCGACCGCGGAGGGCATGCGGCCGAGCAGCGCCGAGACCTCGGAGCCCGCCTGGGTGAAGCGGAAGATGTTGTCGATGAAGAGCAGCACGTCCTCGCCCTCGATGTCGCGGAAGTACTCGGCGACGGCCAGGGCGGTCAGGGCCACGCGCGAACGGGCTCCGGGGGGCTCGTTCATCTGGCCGTAAATTAACGCGGCTTTGTCGATGACGCCGGCTGCGATCATCTCATGGTAGAGGTCGTTGCCCTCGCGGGTGCGCTCGCCGACGCCGGCGAAGACCGACTTGCCGCCGTGCTGCTTGGCGATGTTGTTGATGAGCTCCATGAGGATGACGGTCTTGCCCACGCCGGCGCCGCCGAAGAGGCCCATCTTGCCGCCCTTGGGGAAGGGGATGAGCAGGTCGATGACCTTGACGCCGGTTTCCAGGAGCTCGACCGAGGTCGACTGCTCGGTGAAGGACGGGGCCGAGCGGTGGATGGGCATCATCTTGTCGGTGTTGACCGGGCCCTTCTCGTCCACGGGGCGGCCGACGACGTTCAGGATGCGGCCCAGGGACGGCAGGCCGACCGGGACCATGATCGAGCCGCCGGTGTCGGTGGCGTCCATGCCGCGCACCAGGCCGTCGGTGGAGTCCATGGCCACGCAGCGCACGACGTTGTTGCCGAGGTGCTGGGCGACCTCGACGATCAGGTCGGGGGCGTCCGGGTTGTTTGTGTTCATGATCTGAATGGCGTTGAGGATGTTGGGCAGCTGGCCCTCCGAGAACTCAACGTCAACGACAGGTCCGATGACCTGCGCAATCTTTCCGACGTTTCCTTTGCCAGAATGTTGGCTCATGATGCTATCCCCTTTATCCTTTGAGTGCCTCGGCGCCGCCGACGATGTCCATGAGTTCCCTGGTGATCGTTGCCTGCCTGGCCTTGTTGTACTGCAAGGTCAGGGCCTGCACCATGTCGTCGCAGTTCCTGGTCGCGTTGTCCATGGAGGCCATGCGGGCGGCGTGCTCGCTGGCGGAGGTCTCCAGCAGGCCGCGGTAGACCTGGACCTTGATGAAGCGCGGCAGGAGCTCGGCCAACAGGCCCTCGATGGACGGCTCGTAGGTATAGTCGATCGTGGACTGCGCCTTGGTTTCCGCCGCGGGCTCCTGGCTGGCCATGGGCAAGAGGGCCAGGGTCTCGGGCAGTTGCCTGGCGATGCTGACGAACTGCCCGAAGATGAGCAGAACCTCGTCCAGCTCGCCCTTCAGGAAGGCGCTGATGACTTCGAGCCCCAGGCGGTTGGCCAGGGTGAAGTCGAAGCTGTTCATCTGGTCGGTGTACTGGGCCATGATCTCGTAGCCGGCCTTGCGCACGGCGTCCCGGCCCTTCTTGCCCACGCAGATGAACTTGACGGTCTTGCCCTCGGCTTTCTTGGCCGCGGCCAGCTTGCGCGCCTGGGTGATCAGGTTGGCGTTGAAGCTGCCGCACAGGCCGCGGTCGGAGGTGGCCAGGATGATGCCCACGGTCTTGATCTCATCGCGCTGCTCGAGCAGCGGATGGACGCTGCCGTCGGCTCCCTTGGCCAGGTCGCCCAGCATGCCGTAGAACTTTTCCGCATAGGGGCGGAAGCGTTCGATGCGCGCCTGGGCGTTGCGCAACTTGGCCGAGGCCACCATGTTCATGGCCTTGGTGATCTGCTTGGTCTTCTTGACCGCAGCGATCTTGACTTTGACGTCCTTTAGAGAGGCCATCGGAATCCCCCTTAGGCTTCAGCGCGGAAGCCTTTCTTGAACTCGTCGATGGCCGCCCCCAGACGCTTGGTCAGGTCGTCGTCCAGGGCCTGCTTGGCCTTGATGTCCTTTAAGATGTCGGGCTTGGAGTTGCGCAGGAACTCGAGCAGCTCGGACTCGAATTTCCGAACCGCGGGAACCGGCACGTCGTCCATGTAGCCGCGACCGCCGGCGAAGATCACCGCGACCTGCTCCTGGACCGGCGAGGGATTGTACTGCGGCTGCTTCAGGAGCTCGACCATGCGCGCGCCGCGGTTCAGCTTCTGCTGCGTGGCCTTGTCCAGGTCGGAGCCGAACTGGGCGAACGCGGCCAGCTCGCGGTACTGGGCGAGGTCCAGGCGGAGCGTGCCGGCGACCTGCTTCATGGCCTTGATCTGGGCCGCGCCGCCGACGCGGGAGACCGAGAGGCCGACGTTGATGGCCGGGCGGACGCCGGCGTTGAACAGGTTGGGCTCCAGGTAGACCTGCCCGTCGGTGATGGAGATGACGTTGGTCGGGATGTAGGCCGAGACGTCGCCGGCCTGGGTCTCGATGATCGGCAGCGCGGTCAGCGAGCCGGCGCCGAGGCCGTCGGACAGCTTGGCCGCACGCTCCAGGAGGCGCGAGTGGAGGTAGAAGACGTCGCCGGGGAAGGCTTCGCGGCCCGGGGGGCGGCGCAGCAGCAACGACATCTGGCGGTAGGACACGGCCTGCTTGGACAGGTCGTCGTAGATGATCAGCGCGTGCTGGCCCTTGTCACGGTAGTACTCGGCCATGGTGCAGCCGGAGTAGGCGGCGATGAACTGCAGCGAGGCCGGCTCGGAAGCGGTGGCCGAAATGATGGTCGTCTTGTCCATGGCGCCGTACTTGCGCAGGGTCTCGGCGACCAGGGCGACGGTGGCCTTCTTCTGGCCGATGGCCACGTAGAAGCAGTGCACGTCGGTTTCGCGCTGGGCCAGGATGGCGTCCAGGCAGACCGCGGTCTTGCCGACCTGGCGGTCGCCGATGATCAGCTCGCGCTGGCCGCGGCCGATGGGAGTCATGGCGTCGATGGCCTTCAATCCCGTGTACATGGGCTCGTGCACCGACTTGCGGGCGACGATGCCAGGGGCCTTGATCTCCACCGGGCGGGTCTCGCTCGACAGGATCGGTCCCAGGCCGTCGATGGGGTTGCCCAGGGGGTCGATGACGCGGCCGGCCACGGCATCGCCGACGGGCACGGAGAAGATCTTGCCGGTGCGCTTGACCGTGTCGCCTTCCTTGATGTGGATGTCCTCGCCCAGGAGCGCAACGCCGACGTTGTCCTCCTCGAGGTTCAGCACCATGCCCATGACCTGGCCCGGGAACTCCAGAAGCTCCATGGCCATGGCGTTCTGCACGCCGTAGACGCGGGCGATACCGTCACCGACCGAGAGCACCGTTCCGGTCTCGCTCAGGTCGACCTGCGCCTGATAGCTCTCGATCTGCGACTCGATGATTTTGCTGATTTCTTCCGCTTTGATCTGCATGGCCCTACTCACCCCGCTTGATTTGTTCTTTCATCTTGGAAAGCTGAGCCTTGAGGCTCGCGTCGAGCACCTTGTCACCGATCTGCAGAACGAGCCCGCCGATGATCCCCGGGTCCACGTCGTAGCCCAGGACCAGCTTGCGGCCGGTCTGCTTTTCCAGCTTCTGCTTGATCTCGCCCTGGCGCTTCTCGGGCAGCGCCACGGCGGTCAGGACCTTGCCGCGCATGATGCCCTGGGCCTCGTCGAGCAGCATGGCGTAAACGGACCCGATGTCGGGCAGGTAGGCCAGACGGTTCTTGTCGGCGAGCAGCATGCTGAAGTTGCGCACCACCTGACTCACTGACAGCTTGTCCAGCACCTTTTCCAGCACGGCCTTCTTGTCCTTCAGCCCGAAGATCGGGTTGGCGAAGACCCCATACAGTTGCGGTGACGCTTTCAGGACCTCGGCCAACTGGGCCAAATCCTGGCCATACGCGACAAGCTCCGCCTCGCCCTTCTTGGCCCCGAGGGCGAACAGCGCCTTCGCGTACCTGCGCGCTACGATGTTGCCGGTCAATTGAGCACCACCTTTGTTAAATAGTCCTCGACAAGCTTCTCATGCTCTTCCTTGGTGAGCTTCTCCCGCAGGATCTTCTCCGCGGCCTCGACGATAAGCTCGGCCATCTCGGAACGAAGCTCGCCCAGGGCCGTGTTGCGCTCGGTGGCGATGGCGATCTCGGCCTGGGTCTGCATCCGCTCGGCTTTGCGCGCGGCCTCCTCGACGATGCTCTTCTTCAGCGCCTCACCCTGGGCGACGAACTCGTCCAGCACGGCCTGGCGCTCCTGCTCGATGTTACTGATGCTCTTCTCCACCTGGCGCAGCTTGGCTTCGGCGTTGCGGCGCCGGGCCTCCAGATCGTCCAGCTCGTTCTTGATCTGGGTCTCGCGGCCGGTGAAGAAGGCCTTGATCTTCTTGCCGGCCAGGAACCAGATGAGCCCGAGGAAGATGGCGAAGTTCACCAGGCGCAGGATGAAATCCGTGTAGTTGGGCCCGTGCCCTCCGGCGGCCTCACCGTGCCCCCCGGCGGCCTCGCCGTGGCCCTCGGTGGCGGCGTACGCCGTCGCGACCGCGAACAGGATGCAGGCGGCGACGGCAGCGATGGTCTTGAAGCGCTTCAAGGTCGAAACCTCCCTGTTGCTAGGCCTGGCCGAGCACTTTGCCGGCAGCCTTCCTGGCCATGGTGTCCACGGTGGACTTGAGCGCGGCCTTGGCCGCCTTGACCTCGGACTCGATGCTCACCCGGGCGTCGGCCACCTCGCCGGCGGCCTTCTTGCCGGTATCGGCCAGCAGCTGGGCCTCCGCGGCGGTACCCTCGTCCTTGAGCTTGTTGCGGGTCTCGGCGCCGACCTTACGGGCGGCGTCCAGGGCCGACTCGTAATTCCTGAGCTTGGTGGCGGCATCGGCGCTGAAGGTCTCGATGGCCTTCATCTGCCCGCTCATGAGCTCCTGGCGCTTGGCGATGATGCCGCGGATGGGCTTGATCAGGATGAGGTTCAGCACGATCCAGGCGATGATGAAGTTCACCAGCTGGAACAGGAAGGAATAATCGAAGTCGATCATTCCCGGCTGCTTCGCCTCGCTCACTGCACCCACGGCGGCGAGAACTGAAGACAGGTCGAGATTGAGCATGCCCGCCCCCTAACAGAAAAGGTTGTGAAGTTTGGATCAAGGCCAGAGGGGCTTTACCTGTTTTAACCGCACCTGTCAAAATCTTTTTCCCACAAGGGCTCAAGCCACCTGGCGGCCCGGGGACGGCTATTTGCGCCGCCGTGGCGGCGAGGGATGGGGGGCTGCGGTGCGAAAAACGGGGAGGCGGGGGGGCCGGCCGGCGGCCGGAAATGACAGTCGAAAAACGATCGCGGGCGGATCAGGCCTCGAGCTTCGGCTGCTCGGCGCCTTCCACGGCCAGCTGGCCGCCCATGGTGATCTTGCCCTCGATGATCGCGCCCTCCTCGACCATGAGGCTCGGCGTCTCCAGGGTCCCGACCAGGCAGGCGGTCTTGTGCAAAACGACACGTTCCTTGGCCCGGACCTCGCCGTTGACCCGTCCCGAAATGACCAGCTGGCCGACCAGGATGTGGCCTTCCACCGAGGCCTCCTGGCCGATGACCAGGGTGCCCTCGCTGGTCACCTCGCCCTGGAAGCTGCCGTCGATGCGCACGGCGCCCTGGAAGTTGAGCTTGCCCTGGTAGGCGGTGCCGACCCCGAGGAAGGCATTGATCTCGTCTCTGGCCACCTTGCGACTCCTTTTCCACATATTGATCAAGCCTGTTTGAACACGAAGCGGCGCATGGACACGTTGAGGACCAGGCCGAGCAGGCAGAAGTTCACCAAAGTGGCGCTGCCGCCGTAACTGATGAAAGGCAACGGAATGCCCACCACCGGCATGAGCCCGAGGACCATACCGACGTTGATCAGGATTTGCCAGAAGAAATAGAAGAAGACCCCGGCCGCCAGATAGACGCCGAAGCGGTCCTTGGCCTCGCCGGCCACGAGATGGATCTGGTAGAGAAAGAAGCAGAACAGGGTCACCAGCGCCATCATGCCGAAGAAGCCCCACTCCTCGCCGAACACGGCCACGGCGAAGTCGGTATGCTTCTCCGGCAGGAAGCGCAGCTGGCTCTGGGAGCCTGCCTGGAAACCTTCGCCCCAGAGCCGGCCGGAGCCGATGGCGATCTGGGACTGGATGATGTGGTAGCCGGAGCCCAGCGGATCGCGGCCCGGATCGAGAAAGGTCAGGATGCGCTGCTTCTGGTAGTCGTGCAACCCGAACCAGCCGAGCGGCACGAGGCAGGGCAGGACGACGACCGCGGTCTTGATGATCGCGGGCTTGAGGCCCCGGTAGAGGATCATGCCGCCCAGAAGCAGGAGCAGGCTCAAGCCCGAGCCCAGGTCGGGCTGGACGATGACCAGGGCCGTGGGTACGAGCCCGATGCCGAAGACGATGAACAGCCCGCCCCAGTCGAGGTTGCCGGGGTTGCGCGAGAGGGTCTTGGCGCCCAGGAGGAGCATCGAGATCTTGGCCAGCTCGCTCGGCTGGAAATTGAACAGGCCGAGATTGATCCAGCGCTTGGCTCCGCCGGCGATGTGCCCGTTGACCAGGACCACCAGGAGGAGCGCCACGGTGATCCAGAAGAGCGGCCAGGCCAGGAGCTTCAAGTGGCGGTAGTCGAAGAGCATGAAGGCGAGCATGCCGCAGAAGCCGATGAGCCCCCAGACGAGCTGCTTCTGATAGAAGGAGGAGACGCTGATGCCCTCCTCGATGCGGATGCCGCTGGCCGAGTAGAGGTTGAGTAGCCCCAGGCCGAAAAGGGTCAGGGTGAGCCCGATGAGGGCCCAGTTCAGATGGAGGAAAACGCGGCGGTCGATGGGTGTCATGCTGGTTCCCGGGCTAGCCGTGGTCGGGGTCCGCGGCACTTTCCGCGGCCTGCTCGCCGGGCGTCCGGCCGGATCCGTCCGCAGCCTGGGTGCCGTCCTCGAACACGGCCGTGGCCCGCGCCGGCCAGTCGGCCACGGGGTTTCCGGCCTCCCCGGCGAACATGTAGTCGAAGAGGGCCTTGGCCACCGGCACAGCGGATTCGCCGCCGTGCCCGCCGTGCTCGACCATGCAGACGACGACCACGCTTTTGCCGTCCTTCTGGCCCCAGCTGGCGATCCAGGCGTGGTCACGGAAACGGTAGGGGATATCCTCGGTCTTCTTGCCCCGGTCCTCTTCGTTCAGCTTGACCACCTGGGCCGAGCCGGTCTTGCCGCCGATGACCGCACCGGGCATTCGCAGGCGCTTGCCCGTGCCCCGGTCCGACTCCACTGTCTCGCGCATGGCGTCAAGCAGCCGGGCGATCTGGGACTTGTTCAGGGGGATGCGGCCCTGGACCGTGGGTAGATCGCTGGCCACGAGCGTGGGCTTGAGGAGCTCGCCGCCGTTCAGGAGCGCGCCGATGAAGCGCGCCACCTGCAGCGGCGAGACCAGGGTGTAGCCCTGGCCGATGGCCAGGTTCAGGTTCTCGCCGCCCTGCCAGCCCTCGCCGAAGCGCTTGCGCTTCCAGTCTCGGCTGGGTATGAGCCCGCCCTTCTCGTGGGGCAGGTCGATGCCGGTGGGCTTGCTGAAGCCGCAGGCCTTGGCGAAGCGCTCGATGCGGTCCACGCCGAGCATCTTGCCCATCTCGTAGAAATAGACGTCGCAGGACTGGATGAGCGCGTTCTCGAGGTTGATCGTGCCGTGGCCGCCCTTTTTCCAGCAGCGGAAGGTGCGCGTGCCGAGCGTGGTGAAGCCCGGGCAGAAGACGGTCTTGTTCGGGTCGATGAGGCCCTCGGACAGGCCGCAGCCGGCGACCAGGATCTTGAACACCGAGCCCGGGGGATAGACGCTCTGGATGACCCGGTTCTGCAACGGGTGGCGCGGATCGTCGCGCAGGAGCTGCCACTGCTCCGGGGTCAGGCCGGCGGCAAAGGCGTTGTTGTCGAAGCTCGGCTCCGAAACCATGGCCAGGATCTGCCCGGTGAAGGGCTCGAGGACGACCACCGCGCCGGTGGTGTTCTCGGCCTGGAAGGCTTCGTGGGCTTTTTGCTCCAGGGCCAGGTCGATGGACAGCTTCAAGTCCTCGCCGGCGCGCGAGTCCTTGATGACCACGGAGTTGAAGCGCCGGCCGGCGGCGTCGACCTCGAGCTGACGCAGGCCCTTCTCGCCCCGCAGGCGCGCCTCCAGCACGTTCTCGATGCCGCCCTTGCCCACGGTGTCGCCCATGGCCAGGGTATCGTCGGTCTCCAGGTCCTGCTCGCTGGCCTCGGCCACATAGCCCAGGATGTGGGCCAACAGCTCGCTCTGCGGGTAGAAGCGCTTGGGCCGGACGATGATCTCCAGGCCCGGCCAGCGCAGTGCGTTGGACTCGATGGCCGAGAGCTGCTCGAAGCTCAGGGCCGGGACGATGATCAGCGGCTCGAAGGGCTTGACCCGGTAGCGGGCCTTCTGGACCGTCTTCTGCAGCTGGACGAGCGGCACGCCGGTCCAGACGCTGACCTGGGCCAGGCTCGCCTCCACGTCCGGGCAGTCCTCGCGGATGAGGCCCAAGGCGTAGGCCGGCTCGTTTATGGCCACGAGCTGGCCGGCGCGGTCGAGGAGCAGGCCCCGGGGGGCGTAAAGCGTCTCCTGGCGCAGCCGGTTGTCCAGGGCCTTGGAGGCGTAGTAGTCGCCTTTGTGGATCTGGAGATACCACAGGCGCAGGGCGAAGAAGCAGAACAGCCCGATGATCAGGAGCTGAAGTAGGGTCTGTCCGTTCTTGGGGGCCTGCGGCCCGTCATATTCGAATTGCACGTTCACGGGTGAGCACCATCCGGGCATAGCAGGCGCTGGCCAGGAGCCAGGCCACGGGGAAGACGCCGGCCTGGACCAGGGCCTCGTCGACGAGTGTCGGCACGACCACGACCAGGTCGCCGAGGGCGGCCATGATCAAGACCAGAGCGAGCCTCAGCCCGGCCAGCACCAGGCCGAGCAGGCAGACGAAGATCAGGCTCTTGGGCGAGAACAGCCATCGGCCGAGAAAATAAACACCGCCGAAGCAGGCGTAAAGGAGCCCGACCGGACCGAAGGCCAGGTTGCCCATGCCCTCCTGCATAAAGACCCAGACGAGCCCGAGCCAGAAGGTCCGACCGAAGTCCTCCTCCTGCAGGCTGACCATGAGTCCCACGGCCAGGATGTCCACGCCGCGCAGGAAGAACTGGGCCCAGACCGCGGCTGAGGTGAAGACGAGCCAATAGACGAAAACCCGCACGGCTATCGCCCCCGCTCCGGCGCGGGCTTGACCTCGGCGGCCGCGGGTTTCTTGGCCTTGGTCTTGTCCTTGGCCGGCGGCTCCGCCGCTTTGGCCGGCTTGGCCGGCTCGGGCGGGGCCGGCTTGGCCTCGGGCGGCGGCGGAGGTGGAGGCGGCGGGGGCGGCGGGGGTTCGAAGCCCAGGACCAGAACCTCCTCCACGGTCCTGAAGTCGACCAGCGGCTCGGCCAGGACGTTCTTGAAGAGCGAGATGTCCGAGCGCTCCACCCGGGTCACCCGGGCCACGGGCACTCCCTTGGGAAAGAGGCCGGCCATGCCCGAGGTGATGAGGATCTCGCCGGGCTCGATGGGCGCGTTGACCGGCACGTAGAGCACGGACAAGGCCTCGCGCGCGCCCTGGCCGGCCAGGATGCCGGTGGTCCGGCTGTCGCGGCCCATGACCGCCAGCCGGCTGTTGGGGTCGGTCAGCAGGAGCACCGTGGACCAGTGGGGGCTGACCCGCAGGATGCGGCCGACCGCGCCCGCGGGGCTGATCACCGGGGCGTCGAGGCTGGCCCCGACCTGTGCGCCCTTGTCGATGAGGATGGAGTCGAGCGCACCCGAAGGGCCGATCTCGTGGGCCACGACCCGGGCGCCGCTCATGCGCCAGCGGGGCTCGTTGGGAAAGGCCAGGAGCGCCTGCAGCCGGACGGCCTGGGCGGCCAGCTCGCGCAACTGGGCGTTCTCCAGGGACAAGACGTCCAGCCTGCCTTTCAGCTCCTCGTTCTCGGCCGCGACCTCCACCAGATGAACGTAGCGGTGCCAGAGGGTGACCGCCCGGGTGTGGACGAAGCGCCCGGGCGTGAGGATGGCGCCCACGGCCTCCAGGCCCGTATAACCCGCCAGCCGGTCGATGACGCCCGAACGGAGGTTCCAGGTGTAGAGGCTCAAATAGATGAGGAGCAGGACGATGAGAAAAAAGATGATGCGCTTGCGACCCATCCGCCCGTCACCTTCCGCCACGCCGGCGCAAGGCGCCGGCCAGCGCGGGTTTCCGGCTCGCTCCGGGGCTTGGTGCAGTCATGCCGTGCCGCTCGTACCTCTGGCGGGCGCGACCGTCGTCGGCGCCGCCCGCGGGCCGGAGTCTAGTCGATGGTCACTTCCTTGTAGATGTCGATATTGTCCAGCGCCCGGCCCGAGCCCAGGACCACGGCCGAGAGCGGATCGTCGACCACGGTGATGGGCAGGTGGGTCTCGTCGCGCAGGAGCTGGTCCAGGCCCTTCAAGAGCGCCCCGCCGCCGGTCAGGACGATGCCCCGGTCGACGATGTCCGCGGCCAGCTCCGGCGGGGTCTGCTCGAGGGCGATGCGCACCGCCTGGACGATGGACTCGACCTGCTCCGAGATGGCTTTGCGCACCTCCTCGGAGCTGATGGTGATGTTCTGGGGAATGCCCGAGACGAGATCCCGGCCCTTGACCTCCATGAAGGCCTCGGTCTCCGAGGGGTAGGCCGAGGCGATCTCGATCTTGATCGCTTCGGCCGTGGATTCGCCGATGAGCATGTTGTACTTGCGCTTGACGTATTGCATGATGGCCTCGTCCATCTTGTCCCCGCCCACGCGCACCGACTTGGAGTAGACGATGCCCGAGAGCGAGATGACGGCCACCTCGGTGGTCCCGCCGCCGATGTCCACGACCATGTTCGAGGTCGGCTCGGTGATCGGCAGGTTGGCGCCGATGGCCGCGGCCATGGGCTCCTCGATGAGGTAGACCTCGCGGGCGCCGGCCGACTGGGCCGACTCCTTGACCGCGCGCTTCTCCACCTGGGTGATGCCGGTGGGCACGCAGACGATGATCCTCGGCCGGACCAGGCGCCGGGAGTTGTGGACCTTGGCGATGAAGTGGCGCAGCATGGCCTCGGTGATCTCGAAGTCGGCGATGACGCCGTCCTTCATCGGCCGGATGGCCACGATGTTGCCGGGGGTGCGCCCCAGCATGCGCTTGGCCTCGGTGCCCACGGCGAGGACCTTGTTCTGGCCCCGCTCGTCCTTCTTCACCGCCACCACCGAGGGCTCGCGGAGCATGATGCCCCGGCCCTTGACGTAGACCAGGGTGTTGGCCGTGCCGAGGTCGATGGCCAGGTCGTTGGAGAAGATGCCCAGGAATTTGTCGAATATTTTTGACATGTTTCGTGATTTCCGTAGTGCTGGCAGGCTGGCCGGGCGGGTGACGGACGAAGGCCCGTCGGCTCGCGGCCGCAAAGTGGGTTGCCTATCAGACAACGGCCGGACAGGCAACAGCCGCCCTCCGGCCTTGACATCCGCCGCGCAAACGTCGACCAATCGGCAGACGACCGGCCGCCCCCGTGCCGGTCCGCCCAATGCACTGAAATGATGCACCGATTCTACGCCCTGTCAACCTCTTTCGCCCAGCGCTGGGGCGGCCCCGTGCGCAAGCTCCCGCTCGATGCCGGCGGCTCCTGTCCCAACCGCGACGGAACGCTGGGGCACGGCGGCTGCGTCTACTGCAACCCGGCCGGCTCGGGCACCGGCCTGGCCGGGAGGGGGCTGTCCCTTGCCGCGCAGTGGGAACTCTGGCGCAACCGCCTGCCCGCACGCTGGCGGGGCGCCCGGCTCATGGCCTATCTCCAGTCCTACAGCGTCACCCACCGCAGCCCCGAGTCCCTGGCAGCGCTCATCGAGGAGGCCGCCCGGCTGCCCGGCGTTTCCTCCTTGAGTTGCGGCACCCGGCCGGACTGCCTCGGGGAGGAGCATCTGGCTCTGATAGCCGCCGCGCCCTTCGCCGAAACCTGGCTCGAGCTCGGGTTGCAGTCGGCCAGCGACGAAACGCTCACCCGCCTGAACCGGGGCCACGACGCCGCGACCTTCGCCGACGCCGTGCGCCACGCCGCCGCGGCGGGGCTCCCGGTCTGCGCCCACCTCATGGCCGGCCTGCCCGGCGAGGGTATCGACGATTTCCTGGAGACCATCGAGTACGTGAACGCCCTGCCCGTGGCCGCGGTCAAGTTCCACAACACCTTCGTGGCCCGCGGGGCGACGCTCGAAACTTGGCACGCGGCCGGAACGTTCGCGCCCATGGACCGCGACGTCTACGTGGACGCGGTCTGCCAGGGGCTGGCCCGGCTGCGATCAAACGTCGTGGTCCAGCGGCTCTGCGCCGACCCGGCTCCGGGCGAGCTTGTCAGTCCGGCCTGGGCCGCGGACAAGGCGAGCTTGCTGCGCGACATCCGCGCCCGGTTGGAGGCGCACGACCTCTGGCAGGGCGCCGCGGCCGACGCCCCCGCCGGTCCGCCGGCCTGGTTCTCGCCCGACAACCCGCCACCGGAGAAGAAGCCATGACCACCTACGAGCACATCGTCTGCCCGCCCCTGGCCCTGACCCTGGCCTGGGAGGAGGGCGAGATCACGACCATCGGCCTGGCCTGGGCCGGCGATGGCCAGGCCGCGGCCAGGCCCGAAAGCGCGGCCGGGCGTGCCCTGGCCGCGAGCCTCGCGCGCTACCTGGCCGGCGGCGGCGCCGACTGGCCGGAGCTGCCCCTGGCCTGGGAGCGGATGACGCCTTTCCGGCGCAAGGTGATGGAGACTCTGGCCCGGCTGCCGGCCGGCGAGGTCACGACCTACGGCGGGCTGGCCCGGACCGTGGGCCGGGCCGGAGCGGCGCGGGCCGTGGGCCGGGTGATGGCCACCAACCCCTGGCCGCTCATCGTGCCCTGCCACCGGGTGGTCGGCACGCAGGGGCTGACCGGGTTCGGGCCGGGCCTGCCGATGAAGCGCTTCCTGCTGGAGCTGGAGGGGGTCGAGCTGCCCCCGGAGCGGGGCTAGCCCGGCTGTTGAAAGGTATTTCTTGCGGGCCGTTCAATAATTGTCAGCTGTGAGGCGCAAGAAAAATTCAAGCTCGCCGCGTCGTCAACCTACGCAAGAGTTTGAACTTTTCGCAGCAACGACGCAGATGGCGGTTTTTCAACGGTCCGCCGGCTATTCGGCCTTCATCACCCAGTGGCGGCCGGGCAGGCTGCCGTCGGGAATGAGCCCGAGCTCGCTCAGCACGCGGCGAACAAGGCTTTCCTCCGCGGCCGGCGGTCCGTCTTTCAGCGGCACGCGGCCGGTCAGCCCGCACTCGTCCTTCACCAGCTCCACGGCCTGGGCGAAGCCGCCGAGCTCGTCGACCAGCCCGGCGTCCAGAGCCTGGTTGCCGGTCAGCGCCCGGCCGTCGGCCAGGGCCTCGACCTTCTCCACCGGCATCTCCCGGGCCGAGGCCACGTCGGCCACGAACTGGCGGTGGATGTCCATGACCATGGCCTGGAAGTAGTCGCGCTCCTCCGGGGTCATGGCCCGGTAGGGCGAGCCGGCGTTCTTCAGCCTGCCAGAGGCGATCTCGTTGAAGGACACGCCGATCTTGTCCAGGAGCTTCTCGAGGTTCGGCAGCTCGGCCTTGACCCCGATGGAGCCGGTCAAGGTGCCGGGGTTGGCGATGATCGTGCCGGCAGCGGCAGCCACGTAGTAGCCGCCGCTGGCCGCCACCGAACCCATGGAGGCGACCACGGGCTTCTTCTCGGCGAGCTTCAACAGCGCACCGTAGATCTCCTGGCTCGGCGCGACCAGGCCGCCGGGCGAGTCGATGCGCACGATGACGCCCTTGACGCGCTCGTCCTCGGCCAGCTCGTCGATCCAGTCGGTGTAGGGCTCGGAGAAGAGGATCTCGCCCTCCACCCGGACCACGCCGATCTGGGCCTCGGCAAAAGTCCTCTCGAAGCTCCCGAAGTGGGCCAGGGAAGCCAGAGCGGCCATGGCCCCCGTAACGAGGGCCACGGCCGCGATGATGACTGCGAAGCCGAAGAGGTAGGGATGCCTCTGGCTGTAGCTAGGCGTCTTCGTTTCCGGCATCTTCTTGTTTCTGCATCAGGAGATCACCCAGTTTGATGCCCGTGTCGGAGGGGCCGCTGGTGCGGAACTCCTTGGGCTTGCGCTTCTCCTCGTCCTCCTTCAGCTGCTTGATGGACAGCCCCAGGCGGCGCTCGTCGGCGCTGACGTGGATGACCTTGGCCTGGATCTGGACGCCTTCCTTGAACAGCTCGGCCGGGCTCTTGACCTTCTTCGAGCTGATCTCCGAGACGTGGACCAGGCCTTCGATGCCTTCCTCGACCTCGACGAACAGGCCGAAGTCGGTGATGTTGGTGATGGTGCCGGTGACCACGGTGCCCACCGGGTACTTGTCCGGGACCTTGTTCCAGGGGTCCTCGGAGAGCTGCTTCACGCCCAGGGTGAACTTCTCGTTGGCCTTGTCCACGGTCAGGACCTTGGCCTGGACCGTGTCGCCGGCCTTGTACATCTCGCCGGGGTGGCGGACCTTCTTGGTCCAGGAGATATCCGAGACGTGAATGAGGCCGTCGATGCCGTCCTCGATGCCGATGAACAGGCCGAACTCGGTGATGTTCTTGATCGTGCCCTCGAGGACGGTGCCCTCGGGATACTTCTCGGCCACGATGTCCCAGGGGTTGGGCTTGACCTGCTTCATGCCCAGGCTGATGCGCTTCTTGTCCGGATCGACGCCGAGGATGATGACCTCGACCTCCTCGCCGGCCGAAACCATCTGCGAGGGATGGCGGAGCTTTCTCGTCCAGGACATCTCGGAGATGTGCACCAGGCCCTCGACACCGGCCTCGAGCTCGACGAAGGCGCCGTAGTCCACCAGGTTGGTGACCTTGCCGGTGAACTTCTGGCCCACCGGGAACTTGCCGGCGATGTTCTCCCACGGGTCGGGCACGAGCTGTTTCAAACCCAGGGAAACCTTCTGATTGTCGCGGTCGAAGGATAAAACCTTCAGCTCCAGCTCGTCGCCGAGCTGGACCATCTCGCGCGGGTGCTTGATGCGCTTCCAGGACATGTCGGTGATGTGCAGCAGCCCGTCCAGGCCGCCCAGGTCCACGAACACGCCGTACTCGGTGATGTTCTTGACCTTGCCGGTGATGATCTGGCCCTCGGCCAGGTCCTCCAGGAGGTGCTTGCGCATCTCGGAGCGCTGCTCCTCGAGGAGCACGCGGCGCGAGACGATGACGTTGGAGCGGCGGCGGTTGATCTTCAGCACGCGGAAATCGAACTCCTGGCCGACGAGTGCGTCCATGTCCGGCACCGGGCGCAGGTCGACGTGGGAGCCGGGCAGGAAGGCTTCGACCCCGCCCAGGTCCACGGTGTAGCCGCCCTTGACCCGGCGGATGATGCGACCGGTGATGGTCTTATCACCCTCCTGGGTCTCCTCCAGGCGGTCGAAGAGCTTCATCCTCTTGGCCCGCTCGCGGGACAGGACGATGGTGCCCTCGTTCTCGTTCTTGTTGACCACGAAGACGTCCACGGAATCGCCGACCTTGACGGTCAGGTTGCCCTCGACGTCCTGGAACTCCGCGATGGGAATCTGGCCTTCGGACTTGAAGTTCACATCGACAAGGACGTGCTCCTTGCCGATCTTGACCACCTCGCCCCGGACAATGGAGCCTTCGTCGAGTTCGCCGAAATCGGCATTCAGATAGTTTTCGAGAGCGGACTCGAAATTGACCTCTTCCATGTCATGGGACGGTTTGACGCTGTCATTCATTGCATTCATACTGACACTCCTCCAAGCTCCTCAGCCGAAAAATTTTCCGAGGGCCTATCACAGGGGTTATGGGTTGGCAACCCTCACGAGCCCTCAAATCAAGGCTACGAGGTCATAGGTCTTGGTCTCGACCACTTCGGCCTCGACCATCATTCCTGGTGCGGCCCTCTGGCCGCTGACATAGGTCACGCCGTCCACCTCCGGCGCCTGGAACCAGGTCCGGCCGATGAAAAGCCCCGGCCAGTCCGGCTCCGGGGCATCCACCAGGATATCCAGGCGCCGGCCCAGGCAGCCCGCCAGCAGCCCCTCGCTGACGGAAGCCTGCAGGCTCATGAGCTCGTCGCGCCGCGCGGCTTTTATTTTTTCCGGCACCTGCTCCGGCAGGCCGGCCGCGGGCGTGCCCTCCTCCGGGCAGAAGGCGAAGACGCCCAGGTGGTCGAAGCGGACCTCGGCCACGAAATCCATGAGGGTCCTGAACCGGGCAGAGGTCTCGCCGGGGTAGCCGACGATGAGGCTGGTGCGCAGCGCGGCCTCGGGGAAGAAGGTGCGGATGCGCTCGACCACCCGCCGGGGGTCGGCGGCAAAGGGCCGGCCCATGCTCTTCAAGATATCGGGATCGGCGTGCTGCAGCGGGACGTCGAAATAAGGCAGGAGCGGCGCGCCCAGCCCCGAGAGGATGCGCAGCGTCTCCTCGGTCAGCCCGGCCGGATAGAGATACATGAGCCTGAGCCACTTGAGGCCGTTAAGCCCGGCCAGGGCCTCGACCAGGGGAGCAAGGCCGCCCTTCACACCCAGGTCCGCGCCCCAATCGGTCAGATCCTGGGCCACGAGCACGAGCTCGTGTACGCCCCCGGAGAGAAGCTCCCGGGCCTCGGACAGGAGTTCGGGCAGGGGCCGGCTTCTGAGCGGCCCGCGGATGGACGGGATGGTGCAGAAGGCGCAGGCGTGGCGGCAGCCTTCGGCCACCTTCAGGTAGGCAGTGCCCGGCGGAGTGGACAGGACGCGCCCCGCCGGCCCCGCCGCGGGCGCCTCCCGGCCCAGGGCTTCGCAGATGAGGCGCGGCCAGTCGGCCATGCGCGCCAGCGGCAGCCAGAGATCGACCTCGGGCAGCTCCGGGGAGAGCTCCCGGGGATAGCGGCTGACCAGGCAGCCGGCGGCGGCCAGGAGCGGCCGGGGACTCACTTCCTCGATGCGCCCGGCCAGGTCGAGCAGGCTGGCGACCGACTCCTCCACCGCCGGGGCGATGAAGCCGCAGGTGTTGACGAAGACCAGATCGGCCTCGGCCGGATCGTCCACGGGCGTGAACGTGCCGAGCCCGGCCAGCAGGCGTTCGGTGTCGACGCGGGTCTTGGGGCAGCCGAGGCTTAACGAGTGGATGCGTAAGGCGTGCATTGTTTGGTGAACCTGAAAAGCAAATGACCATAGCTTATTTCGCCGCGCCTGCATAGGCCCGTGTGCGGGCCTTGCGATCGGCCTGCACACGGGCTAGAAGAGGGCAAGGAGGGCACCCGGAGCATGCCACCCAAAGGCCTTTCCGCCAAGATCACGCCCCTGCCGGGCGGCCTGGACGCTGCCGGCGACGGCGCTTACGTCGCGGCGGTGATCGGCGACGGACCGGGCCTGGCCGAGCTGGTCGATCTCCTCGCCCGCTTGAGCGCCATGCCGCAAGCGACGGTCAGCCTGGCCGGCGCAGCCGAGGTGCCCCCGTCGCTCAGCCTGCCGCCGGGAGCCGGACGTTTCGACAGCCTGGCCGCCCTCCTCGCAGCCACCCCCGGGATCAACGTCATCCTCACGCCGCTCACCTCGGATGCGGTTCTGCGCCGCATCCGCCGCGCCGCCCCGGCCGGCTGCCTGGTGCTCGGCGGCCAGGCCGCCCGCTTCCTCCTGGCCCTGGAATACGGCCTTCCGGACGGCGGCCATTGCCCCGCCGACCTGCACCAGGCCAGGAACCTCCTGCAATCGGTCATCGACCGGGTCAGCGAGGACATATTGGTGCTCGACCGCGAGGGCCGCATCGTGGACGTGAACCGCAACGTCTACGAGCGCCGCGGCAAGCACAAGGAGGATTTCGTCGGCTTCCTGGTATGGGAGGCGCTGGACGAGGAAGAGAACCTCTGCCGCACCCCGGATGCCGACTGCCCGCTGTCCAAGACTCTCCGGACCGGCAAGGCGGCCGAGGCCATGTACAGCCGGGTGGACGAGGAAGGTCGCCTGCGCTACTTCCGGGTCTACACCTACCCCATCTTCGACGCCGCCGGGAACCTGACCCACGTGACCGAGATGCGCCGGGACATCTCCCAGCGCACGAGCATGGAGCACCGCCTGCAGCAGTCCGAGCGCCTGGCGGCCATCGGCGAGCTCTCGACCTACATCGCCCACGAGATCAGAAATCCCCTGTTCGCCATCTCCGGCTTCGCCAACACGCTGCTGCGCAACAAGAGCCTGGACGAGCCCGCGCGCGAGAAGGTCGGCATCATCCTGAAGGAATCGGCCCGCCTGGACGCGATCCTGAAATCCATCCTGAATTTCACCCGGCCGACCACGGCCAGGGCCGGCGAGGTGGACGTGAACCAGGTGGTCCGCGAGACCCTGGACGTCATGCGCCTGGGCTTCGAGAACGCCGGCATCTCCCTGCGCCAGGAGCTGGCCCGGGATCTGGCCCTGGCCAAGGGCGACACCGATCTGCTCAAGCAGTGCCTGATCAACCTGGTGCGCAACGCCGTGGAGGCCATGCAGGGCGGCGGCGCCCTGGTGGTGCGCACGGGCATGGACTGGGACTACGTCTACCTGCAGGTCGAGGACTCGGGCGCAGGCATAGCCCAGGAGAACCTGGAGCGGGTCTTCAACCCCTTCTTCAGCACCAAGGACAAGGGCGCCGGCCTGGGCCTGGCCATGATCAAGAAGATTTTCGACGACCTGGGCGGCGAGGTGCGCCTGGAGAGCCGGCTCGGCAAGGGCACCCGGGTGACCCTCTACCTGCCACCGCTGCCGGCCGGGAACGCCGAGCCCGCCGCGCCGGACCAGCCGGGTGCCTGAAGCCCGGGGCCAAGGAGAATGCGTGTCCAAGATCGTCCTGGCCACCCGCAACAGGGGCAAGATCGCCGAGCTTGGGGCCATGCTCAAGGACTTTCAGCTGGAGGTCAAAAGCCTCGACGACTTCCCCGACCTGCCCGAGGTCCCGGAGACCGGGGCGACCTTCGAGGACAACGCGCTGCTGAAGGCCAGGGCCGTGAGCCTGGCCACGGGCTTGACCGCCGTGGCCGACGACTCGGGCCTGGAGGTCGACGCGCTCTCCGGCCGGCCCGGGGTGCGCTCGGCGCGCTACGCCGGCGAAGAGGCCACGGACGAGGCCAACTGGCGAAAGCTCCTGGCCGAGCTGGCCGGGGTGCCCGAGGCGGCGCGCATGGCCCGCTTCGTCTGCGTCATGGCGGCCTACGCCCCAGGCGGGGCCACGCTCACCGCCCGCGGCAGCTGGGAGGGGCGCATCGCCACCGCCCCCCGGGGCACGGGCGGCTTCGGCTACGACCCGGTCTTCCTGGTGCCCGGGCTCGGGCGGACCGCGGCCGAGCTGATCCCGGCCGAGAAGAACGCACTCAGCCACCGCGGTGAGGCGTTGCGCGTGCTGCTTGCCCATTGGCCCGATTTCTGGAACAAGGCTTCCCGATATCCGATGGATTGAGCCAGTCCGTTGGAAGCGCTTTCCCGAACCAGCCCCTCCGCCCGGCCGCGCCAGCGACGCACCGCGCGGAGGCCAGCCCCCTGACCTCCTCAAGGAGTCGATATGTGCGGCATCATTGGCTATTCCGGCCACCGCCCGGCCGTTCCCGTGTGCATGGAAGGTCTAAAACGCCTCGAGTACCGAGGCTACGATTCGGCCGGCCTGGCCTTTGTCCAGGGCCGGGAGCTGCACGTGGTCAAGACCGCGGGCCGGGTCGCCGACCTGGACAAGGCCCTCCTGGCCGAGGGCAACGTGCTCTCCGCAACCACGGCCATCGCCCACACCCGCTGGGCGACCCACGGCGTGCCCAACACGGTCAACGCCCACCCGCACCTGGACACCGGCGGCAAGATCGCGCTGAACCACAACGGCATCATGGAGAATTTCCAGGCCGTGCGCGAGGAATTGCGCGGCCTGGGCTACACCTTCGTCTCCGAGACCGACACCGAAGTCCTGGTCAACCTCATAAGCCACGGACTCGACCAGACCGGCAGCATGCTGAAAGCCCTGTCCTACGCGCTCTCGCGCGCCGAGGGCACGTACGCCGTGGTGGTCATCCACCGCGACCACCCGGGACTGGTCTGGGGCGCGCGCAAGGCGAGCCCGCTGGTCTTCGGCCTGGGCACGGGCGAGAACTTCCTGGCCTCGGACGTGCCGGCCTTCCTGCCCTACACCAAGCGCGTGGTCTTCCTGGACGACGGCGAGCTCGTGCAGATGAACGCCTCGTCCTACAAGATCATGCGCGTCTCCGACCTCTCGAGCGTGGACAAGCCGCTGCAGACCATCGCCTGGGACCTGCAGTCGGCCCAGAAGGGCGGCAACAAGCACTTCATGCTGAAGGAGATATTCGAGCAGCCCCGGGTCATCACCGACTGCCTGACCGGTCGCCTGGACCGCGCCGCCGGCACCATCCGCCTGCCCGAGCTCGACACCCTGCCCGTGCCCGAGCGGCTGCACATCGTGGCCTGCGGCACCTCGTCCCACGCCGGCCTGTGGGGCAAATACCTGATCGAGAGCTGGGCCCGGCTGCCGGTCTCGGTGGATATCGCCTCGGAATTCCGCTACCGCGACCCGATCATCGGCAAGAACGACCTGGTCCTGGCCTTGAGCCAGTCGGGCGAGACCCTGGACACCCTGGAGGGCCTGCGCGTGGCCCGGGAGAAGGGCGCCACGGTGCTCGGGCTGTGCAACGTTCT
The DNA here is from genome assembly GCA_002428705.1 of Desulfovibrio sp. UBA6079. Taxonomy (GTDB): domain Bacteria; phylum Desulfobacterota; class Desulfovibrionia; order Desulfovibrionales; family Desulfovibrionaceae; genus UBA6079. Next base: position 315,593 of record DIXN01000061.1, on the reverse strand, counting down.
CGGCTCGACCATCGCCCGGGAGGCGGACCACGTCATCTACACCCAGGCCGGCCCGGAGATCAGCGTGGCCTCGACCAAGGCCATGTGCAGCCAGCTCGTGCTGCTCACCCTGCTGGCCCTCTCCTGGGGCCGGGCCAAGGGCACCCTGGCCGAGGACACAGCGAGCCGGGCCATCGCCGGCCTGACCGAGCTGCCCAAGGTGCTGGAGGAGGCCCTGCCGGCGATGCGCCGCACGGCGCTCGACCTCTCCCGGCGTTACGCCGAGGCGGCAAGCTTCCTCTACCTCGGCCGCGGCCCCTACTTCCCGCTGGCCCTGGAGGGCGCGCTGAAGCTGAAGGAGATCTCCTACATCCACGCCGAGGGCTTCGCCGCCGGCGAGATGAAGCACGGCCCCATCGCCCTCATCGACCCCAAGTTCCCGACCTTCGCCCTGGCCCCCGACGACGGCCTCCTGCCCAAGGTCAAGTCGAACCTGCTCGAGGTCCAGGCCAGAGGCGGCCGGATCATCGCCTTGACGCACGAGGGAACGGACCTACATGTGGATCACCCGTGGTACGTGCCCAAGATCTGGGGGCCGCTGAACACCTTCGTCATGCTCCCGGCCCTGCAGCTTTTCGCCTACGAGATGGCCGACTACCTGGGCAAGGACGTGGACCAGCCACGCAACCTGGCCAAAAGCGTGACCGTGGAGTAGCACAAATCCCGTGACGCACCGTTTTCGCCCGCTGGCCGCCGGCTTCATCGCCCTCCTCTTCTGCCTCGTGCTGGGCGGCGCCGCCGCGGCCTCGCTCGACGGCGACTACCAGTCGGCCGTGTCCGCCTTCCGCGCCCTGGAGAAGGACGCCCGGGCCGACGGGCGGGCCCAATGGGAGGACCTGGCCCGGCGCTTCCAGCGCGTCTACCAGGCCGATCCCCAGGGCGGCTACGCCCCCAAGGCCCTCTTCTTCCTCGGCCGGGTCTACGAGGAGATGGGCCGGCGGGGGCATGAGAACGTCGACCTGCTCAAGTCCTGCGAGTACTTCCAACGGGTGGTTTCGCGTTTCCCCGGCCATAGCTGGGCCGACGACGCGCTCCTGCGCAAGGCCCAGGTGACCAAGGACGACCTGGGCCGGCCCGACGAGGCCTACGCCGACCTCTTGCTCCTGACCCACAACTACGCCGGCGGCGACATGCGCGCCGAGGCCGACGCGCTGCTCGCCTCCATGGATCACGCCAAGAGCGCCAAGCCCGCCCCGAAGACGGCCCCAGCCCCCGGCCCGACCGCCAGCCCGATCCTGGCTCAGGGCGCGGCGTCCGGCGCCGAGGCCCCGGCCAAGGGCCTGCTCGACTCCGGCTCGAGCGGCCAGGCGCCGAGCTCGGGCACGGCCCGCCTGGAGCAGGTGCGCTTCCAGAGCTCCAACGACTACACCCGCATCGTCCTCTCCCTGGACCAGGAAACGGCCTACAGCTGGGGGCTACTCTCCCCGCACAAGGACCCGGGCATCAGCCATCCCCGGCTCTTCCTCGACCTGCGCCAGACCCGGCTGGACAGGAGCATCGACGGCGAGATCGCAATCGCCGACGGCATTCTGAACCGCGTGCGCAGCGGCCAGCACGACGCCGACACGGCCCGGGTGGTGCTCGATTTCGACGACCTGCAGGACTACAAGATATTTAGTCTTTACGACCCCTTCCGGGTGATCGTCGACGTCTACGCCCACGGCCGGGCCGAGACCGCCTCGGCCGAGGACGCCGCCCCCCCGGCGCCGGCAACGGCCGCGCCCGAGCCCAAGGCCGTGGCCAAGCCTGCGGCCAAGGGACCGATCATCCCGACGGGCAAGGACTCGCGCAAGCTGGCCGGAGATCTGGTGGAGCAGCTCGGGCTGACCGTCAACACGGTCATGATCGACGCCGGCCACGGCGGCAAGGACCCCGGCGCCCGGGCCAACGGCATCGAGGAGAAGGACGTGACCCTGCGCCTGGCGCTCATCGTCGGCCAGAAGCTTACGGCCGCGGGCTTCAAGGTCCTCTACACCCGCACCAACGACACCTTCATCCCGCTGGAGGAGCGTACGGCCATGGCCAACGTGCGCAAGGCCGACATGTTCCTCTCCATCCACTGCAACGCCACCCGCGACAAGAGCGTCAGCGGCCTCGAGACCTACAGCCTGAACCTGGCCAAGAGCGAGGACGCGGTGCGCGTGGCCGCCCGCGAGAACGCCGTCTCGGCCAAGCGCATCAGCGACCTGCAGGTCATCCTGACCGATCTCATGCTGAACTCCAAGGTCAAGGAGTCCAAAGACCTGGCCGGCGAGGTCCAGAGCGGGACGCTTACCGGCATGCGCAAGAAGTACGGCCTGCGCGACCGGCGGGTGCGCGAGGCGCCATTCTACGTGCTCATGGGCGCGAAGATGCCCTCGATCCTGGTCGAGGTCGGCTACATCACCAACGCGGCCGAAGCCAAGCGCCTGACCACCAAGACCTACCTCGACAACCTGGCCGACGGCATCGTCCAGGGCGTCGTGTCCTACAAGCGCCAGATCGAGCGCTACGCCAGCCTCTAGCGGGCCGGTCCGGCGGAATCGAAGCAGGAAGGCGAAATCCGCCAGTGAAGGAAAAGCCGGGGCGGCCGCGGCTTGCCTTGTCAACGTCATGGGCTGGTCAGCGAACGCCAGCCGTCTCGAAAGAAGGAGTCCCTGCACGGCGGACGGCAACTCTCCGCGCCCAAGCCCTGTCCCCCTCGCGGCTCTTCTCCTCGCCTTCCCGACCGGCGGCCGCGGCCCTAGCCGAGCTTGGCGGCCACGCCCGCGGCCAGGGCCGCGACCTCGGCGTGGCGGAAGCAGCCCACGATGTGGTCGTTGACCAGGCCCGTGGCCTGCATGTGGGCGTAGGCGATGGTCGGGCCGAAGAAGCTGAAGCCCCTGGCCTTCATGTCCTTGCCGACCTTCTCGGCCAGGGGCGTGACCGCAGGCAGCTCGGTCTGGGCGCGCCAGGCGTTCTGGACCGGCCGGCCGTCGACAAAGCCCCAGATGTAGGCGGCGAAGCTGCCGAAGGCCTCCTGCACGGCCAGGAAGGCGCGCGCGTTGCCGATGGCCGAGCGGATCTTGGCCTGGTTGCGGATGATGCCCGGATCGGCCATGAGCCGGGCCACGTCGGCCTCGGTAAAGGCCGCCACGGCCCGCGCGTCGAAGCCGGCAAAGACCCGGCGGTAGCCCTCGCGGCGCTTCAATATGGTCAGCCAGGAGAGGCCCGCCTGGGCGCTCTCCAGGAGCAGGAACTCAAAAAGCAGGCGGTCGTCGGTCAGCGGCACGCCCCACTCGGCGTCGTGGTAGGGGGTCAACTCCGGGGCGGACAGGGCCCAGGGACAGCGCTCGGGCATGGCAGGCCTCCTTCGGCTATTTCAGAACGACCTCGTACTTCTTCACGAAATCGACCGGATTGTAGGACAGCTTGGCCTTGCGCAGGCCCTCCTCGCCCAGGTCCTGCTCGCGGTTGACATAGCGGTAGCCGAGCCCGGCGTTGGCCAGGAACATCTGGTTCATGGCCTGGTAGATGCCCTTGAAGCGGGTCTGGCCCTTCTCGAAGTGGATGACGATGGTGTCCGGGGTCAGTATCTCGGCCACGGTGTAGGCCGCCATCTCGCCGTCCACGTGGATCGCGCCGCCAAGAAGCCCGGTCAGCCGGTCCCAGCTCTGGAGCACCCGGATGATGGCCTCGTTCTCGGCCGCGAGGGTCTCCTCGGACTCGCAGCCGCGCGCGGCGCACCAGCGCTCCTGCATCTCGATGGCCTCCTCCACGCAGTCCGGGGTCAGGGGCTGATAGACATGGATGTAAGCCTTCTGGAACTGGCCGAGGAGGTTCTTCTTCTTGTGGAAGCGGTTGCCCTTCAGCTCCACCAGCTCCTCGATGGAGTAGAGGTAGTCGAAGTGCTCGCGCGCCTCGTTCACCTCTGCCCCGAGGCCGTCCCGCCAGGCGAGCGCCAGCTCCTCGGGCACGCGGATGAAGCGCCGGGCGCCCTCCGGAAAGGCCAGGCCGGCCCAGTCGCGCCCGGCCAGCCGGCCCACGGGCGCCCAGTAGGCGGTTTCGGGCCGGGTCTGGCGCAGCCAGACGAGGTCGTCCTCGAAGGCCCATTCCAGGCCGTACATGTCCCGCCAGCCCCAGACGTTGACGAAACTGTAGTCCGAGGCCCGGCCGGGGTTCTTGGCCAGGAGCGCGCGGTAGGCGTCCTGGCCGGTGAGACAGATGGGTTCAAACTGCGGCACGGCCGTTTTCTCCGTTGTTGCGGCGTTTGACCAGGGCGAAGCGGCCCCAGTCCCAGCGATGGAACATATACAAGGCGAGTGACGATTGCACCACCTGGGAGACGAGCATGGCCAGCCAGACGCCCTCGGCCGAGCCCAGGACCTCGTGCCCCAGAAGCCAGGCCAGGGGCAGGCGGATGAGCCAGGACGAGAGCCCGAAGGCCAGCAGGTTGTAGAGTGTGGCCCCGGCTCCGTTCAGCGCCCCGGCCATGATCATCGAGGTCAGGGTGAAGGGGATGGCCAGCAGGTTGTAGGCCAGATAGCTCCTCGCCTCGGCGCGCACCGCCTGGTCCGGGGCGATGAAGGCCGTGACCGGGTCCACGGCCCACCAGACGATGAGCGCCAGAAGGGTCATGATGGCCACGCCCAGGCCCAGGATGCGGTAGCCGTAGCCCTTGGCCAGGTCGAGGCGGCCGGCGCCGAGCGACTGGCCGACCAGGATGCCGGCGGTCAGGTTGAAGGCCATGCCCGGCAGGAAGAGCGCCGACTCCACGCGCAGGCCCGCGGTCATGCCGGCCAGGGCCGGAACGCTGCCCGAGGGCAGGCTGGCGGTGATGGCGAAGAGCACCATGTACGCCGACTGCCAGATGATCTGCATCAGCCCCCCGGGCCAGGCGACCTTCCAGAGGTAGGGCAGGGCCCGGCGTATCCAGCGCCAGGGCAGCGGGCCGGCCTGCCGGACCAGGCGCGCCGGGCGCAGGGCCGCCAGGTTGAAGAGCATGCCCGCGGCCACCGAGGCAAACGTGGACCAGGCCAGGCCCTTGTAGCCGTAAGACGGCAGGCCGAACCAGCCGAGCCCGAAGCCGAGGTCGCCGAAGGTGTTCACGGCCGTGGCCAGGACCATGGCCGCCATCGGCACGAAGACCCGCTTCTGGGCCCGAAAGACGGCGTTGGTGATGACCAGCAGGTAGTAGCAGGGCAGGATGTAGAGGTTGACCCGCAGGAAGTAGGCGGTCAGATCGCGCAGCTCGTCGGGCACCTGCAGCAGGGAGAGCAGCGGCCCGGCCACGGCCAGGCCGCCGAGCAGGATGGCGGCGCCGCAGACCAGGCCCAGCCCCAGGACCAGGACGGTGTAGCGCCGGACGCGCGAGACGAGCCCCGCGCCCAGGGACTGGCTGATGGCCGCCACCGAGCCGTTGGCCACGGCCATGGCCACGACCAGGAAGAAGAAGCTCAGCTGGGTGATCATGCCGAGCGAGGCCTGGACGTTCGAATCGATCCGGCCGGCGGCCCAGACGTCGACGAAGCCGATCAGGAAGTTGAAGACCATCATCAGGGTCTGGGGCCAGGCAAGCTCCCAGATGTCCCTGAAGCGGGCGGCGGGCAGACGGGTCACGGAATCGAGGATCTCCTTGGAGGCACGGCGGGTTCGCCATCCTACCAGATTGGCCGGCGATGGGAAGAGGCTGACCGCGCCTTGTCAAAGGCCGGCCGGAGCGGTAGAAAACAGGTCATTTACACTTCCATACCCTGCGAGGCAGCGATGAAGGACCTCTCCCCCCTCCTGCGCGTGCACCTCTGGTTCGAGACCGACCAGGGCCAGGTCATGGGGCTCGGCCGGGTCCAGCTGCTGGAGGCCGTGGACCGGCTGGGCTCGCTCAACCGCGCGGCCAAGGCCATGGGCATGTCCTACCGGGCGGCCTGGGGGCGGATCAAACAGAGCGAGGAGATCCTGGGCGAGGCGCTGGTGGAGACGGCCGAGGGTCGCAAGGGCTTCCAGCTAACCCCGCTCGGCCGCGACCTGGCGGCGTCCTTCCGGCGCTTCTTCGCCGAGGTCGAAAGTTTCGCCCTCACGGCCGCGCGCAAGGAGTTCACCTGGACGGTGACCGCCTATCCCGAGGAAAAGCAGACTCCCTAGGCCAGCCCGACCTCGCCGGCGACGAGCGTCACCCGGGCGATGGCGATGGCCAGGAACTCGTCCAGGGTCAGGCCCAGGCGCTCGCACTCGCGGATGATCTCGCGGTTCACGCTGCGGGCGAAGGCCTTGTCCTTCATCTTCTTCTTCAGGCTCTTGGGCTCCATGCCCTGCATGCGCTCGGGCCGGACCAGGGCCGCGGCGTGGATGAGCCCGGTGACCGTCTCGCCGGCGCGCAGGGCGAAGTCGAAGGGGCTCCCGGGCGCCACGCCGTTTCTCTCGCCGTTGTGGGCCCGGATGGCGCAAAGGGCCTCCTCGGGCAGCTGGCCGGCCAGCAGCTCGGCCGAAACCAGCCCGTGCCGGGCCGGGTCCTGCCGGGTTTCAGGGTAGTCCAGGTCGTGCATCAGGCCGGCCAGGCCCCAGATATCCTGGTCCTGGCCCAGGCGCTCGGCCAGGCCGCGCAGGACCGTCTCGGTCTCGAGGGCGTGGTGCACGAGGGTTTCCTCGGTAATGCGGGCGCGAAGCTCCGCCAGGGCGTCATCGCGGGTGATCATGGTCTTGCTCCTTGGGTCTCGCTCCTTGGCCGTGTCGTTCAGGAACCGGGACTTTAGTCATCCGGACGCCGGGTGTAAACAGGGCGCGCCTCCGGCGCTGTGCGAAGTCATGCTTTACAAGCCGTCCCTTTTGATCTATGCAAGACGGCTTCACATCCGGGATCAGTCCCCAAGGGAGGAATCATATGTCCAGGCACAAGAAGATCGAGCGCAAGAAAGAGCTGGACCGCCGGCGCAAGCGCCGCCAGGAGCGCCAGAAGCAGCGCGTGAAGGAAGCCAAGGCGGCCGCCGCCAAGTAGGCGCTGCTTGACAGCCGACGCCGGGTGGTTACAAATCCCGGTCGGAGCCGGTGCGGCATTACAGCCGGGGACCGGCAATTCATTTTTTGTTCGAGGTACACGTTCATGCCGATCTACGAATATCGCTGCAACGACTGCGACCAAGTGTTCGAGGAGTGGCAGAAGAGCTTCGAGGAGACGGCCATCCCCTGCCCCATTTGCGGCGGCTCCGCGCACCGCATCATTTCCCACACGTCGTTCGTGCTGAAGGGCTCCGGCTGGTACGTCACCGACTACTCCAAAAGCGGCTCCAGCGGCGGCAACGGCGCCGGCCATGGCGCCGGCAACGGCGCCGACAAGACGGCCAAGAGCCCGGGCTGCGAAACCGCGGCCGCCCCCGCCGGCGAAGCCAAGCCGGCCGAGGCCGCCAGCCCCGCCGCAGCCCCTGACAGCTCCGCGACGAGCTGAGATCGCCGGCCCCGAGGCAGCCCCCGGCTGCCTTTTTTTTGCCCGCGCACCCGCGCCGGCTGCACCGAAACCACCGAAACCGCCATGATCGACCGCTACACCCGCCCGGCCATGGGCGCCGTCTGGTCCCTCGAGAACCGCTACCAGGCCTGGCTCGAGGTCGAGCTGGCCGTGTGCGAGGCCTGGCACCGCCTGGGCGAGATACCGGCCGAGGACTGGGCCGAGATCAAGGCCAAGGCCGGCTTCGACCTCGGCCGCATCATCGAGATCGAGGAGCGCACCCGGCACGACGTCATCGCCTTCCTCTCCGCGGTGGAAGAGAAAGTCGGCCCGGCCGCGCGCTACATCCACCTCGGCTGCACCTCCTCGGACATCGTGGACACGGCCAACGCGCTGCTCCTCGTGCGCGCCGGCCGGCTCATCCTGGACGGCCTGGACAGGCTCCTCGGCGTGCTGAGAGACATGAGCTTGGCCTACAAGGGCCGGCTGGTCATGGGCCGGACCCACGGCATCCATGCCGAGCCGACCAGCTTCGGGCTGAAGATGGCCGGCTTCTACGCCGAGTTCGTCCGGCACCGGACGCGCTGGCAGGCCGCGGTTGAGGACATCAGGGTGGGCAAGATCTCAGGCGCCGTGGGCACCTACGCCCTGCTCGACCCGCGCGTCGAGGCCCTGGCCTGCGAGCGCCTGGGCCTCGCCGTCGATCCGGTCTCGACCCAGATCATCCAGCGCGACCGCTACGCCCACTACTTCACCACCCTGGGCCTCATTGCCGGCGGCTTCGAGCGCCTGTGCGTGGAGCTTCGGCACCTGCAGCGCACCGAGGTGCACGAGGTGGAGGAGGGCTTCGCCAAGGGCCAGAAGGGCTCCTCGGCCATGCCCCACAAGAAGAACCCGATCTCGGCCGAGAACATGGCCGGGCTGTCGCGCCTCATCCGCACCAACGCCCTGGCGGCCATGGAGAACATGGCCCTGTGGCACGAGCGCGACATCTCGCACTCCTCGGTGGAGCGGGTGATCATGCCCGACTCGACCATTCTCGCCGACTACATCCTGAACCGCCTCTCCGGGCTGCTGACCAATCTCCGGATCATCCCCGAGAACATGGACCGCAACCTGATGGCCTCCTACGGCCTGTTCTACTCCCAGCGCGTGCTGACCGCGCTCATCGGCAGCGGGCTTGCGCGCCAGGAAGCCTACGAGATGGTCCAGCGCGTGGCCATGGCCTGCTGGGAGAAGCGGACCTCCTTCCCCGAGGCGGTGCAAAACACTCCGGACATCGCCGGCCGTCTCGGCGCCAAGGCTCTTGAAGAAATCTTCGACCCCGGCTACTACTTGCGCCACGAAGATTTGATCTTCGGACGCGTATTCGGCCAACACTAGCCGACAGGGGGGAAGATGGCGGCACGTGAACGTCTGGCCCGGCTTCTCATCGAGAAGTCATACATCAAGGGCGAAATCGTCCTGACCTCGGGCAAGAAGAGCGATTACTACTTCGACTGCAAGCAGACGGCCCTCGATCCCGAGGGGGGCTTCCTCATCGGCAACCTCTTTCTCGACCGGCTGCAGGACCTGGCCGTGGACGGCGTGGGCGGCATGACGCTCGGCGCCGACCCGCTGGTCTCCGCGGTCAGCGTGCTGTCATACGTGCGCGGCCGGCCGTTGCCGGCCTTCATCGTGCGCAAGGAGGCCAAGGGCCACGGCACCGGCCGCTTCCTGGAGGGCCTGAAGAACTTCGCCCCGGGCGCCAAGGTCGCCATGCTCGAGGACGTGGTCACCACCGGCGGCACGCTGCTCAAAGCCATCGGCCGGGTGGAGGAGGCCGGGTTCAAGGTCGTCTCGGTCCTGGCCGTGCTCGACCGCGAGGAAGGCGGAAGCGAGAACCTGGCCGCTGCCGGACATGCCCTGACCGCCCTCTATACCCGCCGCCAGCTCTTCGAGGCCGCCGGCATCACGGGCTAGGCGAGGCTGACCGATGCGCGACCGCTCGACTCCGCCGACCGCCTTCGCCTCCATCCGCTTCGCGGCCCTCGCGGCCCTGACCATTTTCGCCTGCCTGGCCGGCCCTGGCCGCGTCCTGGCCTGGGAGGCGGAGCTGCCCGACACGCCCGAGACCCCGACCTATTTCCTGGCCATCGACAAGGAGCGCCAGGCCTTCCTGGTCATGGGCCGGGAAAGCCCGCTCAAGGTCTTGAAGGAGCTGCCCTGCGCCACGGGCCAGGCCGACGGCGACAAGCTGAAGGAAGGCGACCTGCGCACGCCGGAAGGCGTCTACTTCGTCCGGCGCAAGCTGGCCGGCGGGCTCGACTACGAGCTCTACGGCGACCTGGCCTTCACCCTGGATTTTCCCAACCCCGTTGACCGCGCCCGGGGCAAGTCCGGCACGGGCATCTGGATCCACGGCCGCGGCCGGCCCATCGGCCAACGCGAGACCAAGGGCTGCGTAGCCCTGAATACCGAGGACCTGTTGGCCCTCTCGGCCACCCTGGCCCCGGGCACGCCGGTGATCATCGCCTCCAGCGTGCGCTTCGCCAGCGACGCCGGGGGCGGCCGGACCCCGGCGATGTTCAAGGACAAGGTCGCGGCCTGGGCCAAATCCTGGCAGAACCGCTCGCCCGAGTTCTTCGCCGCCTACGACGCCAAGCGCTTCAACGACGGCCCGAAGGAGGACTATGCCGACTTCGCGGCCCAGAAGCGGCGCGTCTTCGCCAGCCAGCCCTGGAACCAGGTGCTGGTCACCGACATCACCGCCCTGCCCGGCCCGGACTACTGGGTGACCTCGTTCAAGCAGTACTACCGGGCGCCCAACCTGACCGCCCAGCTCGTCAAGCGGCTCTATTGGCAGCAGGACGAGGCCGGCGCCTGGCGGATCATCGGCAACACCGAGGACGATCTGGACGAGAATCTGGAACCGCTCTACCTCGACCGCCTGCGCCAGGAGGTCCTGACCCGCATCGACGCCTGGCGCAAGGCCTGGCTCAAGGCCGATGTCGCGGCCTACAAGGAGTTCTACCTGCCGGACGCGGTCCAGCAGGGCCGCAAGGGCAGCGCCGTGATCATGGACCACAAGCGGGCCACCTGGGGCAAGGCCAAGCCGCGCAAGGTGGAGATATCGGACCTCGTCATCCGCATGCACCAGCGGGGGGCCGAGGTCCGCTTCCGCCAGCGCTACGCCGACGCCACCGGCTACCAGGACGTCGGCCAGAAGACCATGATCCTCGAGCCGCGCGGCGAGCGCTGGTTCATCGCAGACGAGCAATGGACCGAGGAGAAAAAATGAGCCATGACAAGTATTCGGTCCTGTTCATGCGCGACGACCGCCGGGTCAAGCGCTTCAGGGTCAGCCCCTTCTGGATCAAGACCTTCGTCTATTTCATCACCATCCTGAGCCTGTCCGCGGCCGGCGGCATCACCGCGAGCGTTTACCTCTGGCGCGCAAGCGCCGGCCTGCGCCTGGACAACCGCGGGCTGACCGGCCAGTTGAACCAGGCCCAGATCCAGCTCGAGCGGCTGCAGAACGTGGAGAAGATCCTCCAGTCCAACGACCCCGAGGAGCTCCAGGCCCTGCTCGGCTCGGTCTCGAGTCCTCCGCCGTCCGCGACGCCGCCGGCCCCGCCGGCTCCGAGCGTGGACCTGGCCGAGCTCCTGGGCGCGGTCAACCGCCAGCAGGTGGCCATCGACAACCTGCGCCTGAGCCTGGCCAACGGCTCGGCCAAGATCCAGTTCGAGCTGAACAATCTCCAGCCCAACCAGACCCTGGACGGCCAGATCGAGCTCCTCTTCGTGCTCAAAAACGGCAAGACCGTCGCGCCCCAGGTCAACACCCAGGAGCTCGCCTTCTCCATCCAGCGCTTCAAGACCATCCGGGCCTCGGCCGGGCTGCAAGGGGACTTGAACGTCAAGGACATCTACGCCCTGCGGTTGAGCATCAAGGACGCAGGCGGGAACGTGATCTACAGTGAGGCCTATCCGCTTACGCGCATTCTCGCTTAGCCTGGTCCTGGTGGCGCTCTGCGCCGGCAGCTGCCTGGCGGCGAGCTTCACCTTCTTCGAGGGTACCCAGTACCCGCTCAAGGTCTACACCCTGGAGGGCCGCGAGCCGGGGCCTACGGTCATGGTCCAGGGCGGCATCCAGGGCGACGAGATGGCCGGCTTCCTGACCGCCCAGATCCTGGCCCGCTCCACGGTCGTGCGCGGCAGCCTGATCGTCATCCCCCGGGCCAACGTGCCCTCCATCAACGTCTGCCGGCGCCAGGTCAACGTGGACCTGAACCGGCGCTTCGACCAGGACTACAACGCCTTCTTCGAGGACCGGCTGGCCCGGGTCATCCGCTTCTTCCTGTCCAAGAGCGATGCGTTCCTGCACCTGCACGAAGGCTCGGGCTTCTACCGCCCGACCTATGTCGATCAGCTCCGCAATCCCCGGCGCTACGGCCAGTCGGTGATCATCGACGCGCTCAGCTACGAGGGCCTCGAGCTGGCCGGGCTGGTCAACGACGTCCTGCCGGAGCTGAACGCCGGCCTGCCCGAGGACCGGCGCTTCCACCTCTTCAACACCGACACATTTGCCACCTCCACGGCCCACGCCGAGCAGCGAAAATCCCTGACCTACCACGCCCTGGTGCAGCAGGGCATCCCGGCCCTGGCCATCGAGGTCAGCAAGGACCTGAAGGACCTGGAATGGAAGGTTCGGCAGCAGTACCGCGCCGCCCGGCTCTTCCTGGCCCGTCTCGGGGTCGAGGTGGTCCCGCCCGAGGGCGCCTTCGACTTCCTGCGCAGCTATCCGGCCAAGCCGCCGCGACTGTCTGTCAACGGCCTGGCGCTGGCCGCCGGTGGCGCCACCCGGCTCACGCTTCCGGCCTACACCGCCCTGGAGGTCGCCGCCGAGCCGGGCGAGGCCGAGCCGCTGCTGGATACCGTGCCGGCGGTCTTCGCCTCCGACCGCCTGGGCGTGAACCTGGCGCTGGCCCCGCGCATGCCCATGAGCCCCTTCTCCAGCCTCGAGATCCGCTGCGACGGCAAGCCCCTGGCCCAGGTGCGCATCGACTGGCAGGGCCAGTGGCGCCCGGTCAAGCTCCCCGACCGCGGGCTCCTGCTCGTCTGCTGGCTGAACGGGCAACTGCGCTTCGTGCCCCCGGACGGCACCCTGGAGGCCACGGTCGGCGACCAGCTGCTCATCGAGGGCCTATGGAACGGCGTGCCCGCCGAGATCCTGAACATCAAGGGCATCGTCAGCCAGTCCGGGCCGAACACCGGCCAGGACGCGGGCTGCGAGATCATCCTCGACCCGGCGACCTTTTGGGCCGGCTACCTGGAGCGCGAGAGCGCGGCCTCGGTCTGCAAGGTGGTCCGGGAGACCCCGGGCCAGGCCCCGGCCGAGTTCGCCATCCGCCTGAACGACCGGCGGCCCACGGCCCTGGTGCTCGTGGCCGACTCCGGCCGGGTCTACGAGGTGCCCTGGGCCGACCGCGGCGACGCGACCCTGCCCCCCGGCCGCTACACCCTGAAGGATTCGCGCTCCAACGGACCCCGGGACAAGCTCCTGCCCATGCTCGACGACGCGCCGCTGACCTGGGGCGAGGTTTTCCACTTGAGCCTCAATCAGACCCGGCAGCTCATCCTGCGCCAGGCCACGACATTCGATCCCCTGGGCTCCATGTCCCTGGCCGCGGGCGAGCCGGCCAGGGTGGCCGCCCGGGACGCTCCGTAAGGCGCCGGGCGTGGCCCTGTTCGTCAACCTGCCGCTGTCCTACCTGGCGGCCCACCCCGGAGCCCTCGAGCGCCTGGCCGCGCGCGGCCTGTGGCCCGAACTCGGCCTGGACGCGGCGAGCCTCGACGCCCTGCCCGAGAGCTGGCATGAAGACGCCGCCCGGCGCCTGGCCGCGGCCGGCCTGCGCTGCGGCGTCCATCTGCCCTTCTACGACCTGCGCCCGGGCAGTGCCGACCCCTTCATCCTGACCGCCAGCCGGGAGCGGCTGGCCAAGGCCGCGGCCGTCGCCCGGATCTACGCCCCCACCCATCTCATCGGCCATCCGAGCCTGGGCACGCCTCTGGCGCCCGACAGCCCGGAGGCCATGCGCCAGCGCTGCCGTGAGACCTGGCTGTCGTTTCTGGACAAATGGCCCGGCCACCCGCCGCTCTACCTGGAGAACACCTTCGATGCCGACCCGGACGGGCTGGCCGAGCTGGCCGCCTCGCTGGCCGGTGAGAGCTGCGGGGTGTGCTTCGACGTCGGCCACTGGCACAGCTTCGCCGGGGGCTCCCGCCGCCGGGACTTGGATCGCTGGCTCTCGCGCCTGGGGCCGTACATCGGCCACCTGCACCTGCACGACAACGCCGGCGGCCATGACGAGCACCTGGGCCTGGGCGCCGGCGACGTGCCCTTCAAGGCCTTCTTCGCCCGGCTCTCCAAGCTGGGCCTCACGCCTACGGCCACCCTGGAGCCGCACTCCGAGGCCGCCCTGGCCCAGTGCCTGGCCTACATCGCCCGACGGCCTAGCCTTTTCAAAGGTTTCCTGGATTAGAGCCCGGCCAGGACTCCGGCCGGCACGGCGAAGTCCCCGCCCCAGTCGGGCAGGACCGTAAAGCACCGTCCCTCGATACACAGCCGCCAGGCGTGGAGCAGCAGGCGCTCGCGCCGAGCGACACGATCGGCCCGGCCGTACTTGCGGTCGCCGATGATGGCCTGGCCGCGCGAGGCGAGCTGGACCCGGATCTGGTGCGTGCGGCCGGTGAGCAGGCCCACGGCCAGGAGCGAGGCCGATTCGCCGGTGAGCAGCGGCTCGACCCAGGCATACGCCTCGCGGCCGGCATCCTCGTCCACCAGCACCCGGCCCTGGCCGGTCTTCAGCAGCTTGTCGGCCAGCAGCACACGGCCGGCATCCAGCCAGCGGCCGTGAACCCAGGCCAGGTAGACCTTCTCCACCTCCCGACTCTTGAAAAGCGCCTGGAGCTCGCGAACGGCCGCGGCGGTCTTGCCGACGACCAGCAGGCCCGAGGTGTCCTTGTCCAGGCGGTGGACCAGCCCTGGGACGTACTGCGCGCCGGAAAAGGCCGCCACCAGACGGTCGTGGACCGAGTCCGTGACCTGGCTGCCGGGCTGGGTGGCCAGGCCCGCGGGCTTGTTCACGACCAGCAGCCGCTCGTCCTCGAAGACCACGGGCAGGCCGAGCGGCCGGCCGGGCGGCGCCTCTGCCTGCAGGGCCATGAGCGCCGCGTGGGCCGCCGGCGGCACGCGGATGAGCTGGCCCGCGGCCAGGCGGTCGAAAGGCTTGGCCCGGCCGCCGTCCACCCGGACCTGGCCGGAGCGGATCCAGCGCATGAGCTCGCCACCGGCAATTTGTCCGGCCAGCCGGCGGTCGAGGAACTGGACGAGCTTCAGGCCAGCCTCGGCCGGGGTGACGGCGAGCGGCTGATGTTCGGCCATGGTCGCTCCTGACCCGGCCCTCAGCGGGTCAGGCCCGGCAGCCAGAGGACCAGGCCCGGGAAGAGGAGCATGAGCACGATGCCCAGGATGAAGGCCGGAATGAAGATGCCCACGCCCTTGAACACGTCGGCCAGGGGCACGCCCGGGCTCATGGAGCCGACGATGAAGGCGTTGACTCCCACCGGCGGGGTGACCGCGCCCAGGGTCGTCAGCACGCACACGGCCACGCCGAACCAGACCGGGTCGAAGCCCATGGTCGCGGCCAGGGGGAAGAAGATGGGGATGGTGATGAGCAGCATGGCCAGCGCGTCCATGATCATGCCGCCGATGATGTAGATGACGCAGATGAGGCCGAAGATCGCCCAGTGCGGGAGGGCGAGGCCCGCGGCCCAGCCGGCGATCTCGAAGGGCAGGCGGGTCACGGCCAGGAAGCGGCCGAAGATGACCGCGCCGAGCACGATGACCATGATCATGCACGAGACGCGCAAGGTATCGAGGACGGCGTCGGCGAGCTTTTTCCAGCTGAGCTGGCGGCGGGCCGCGGAGAGCAGGATGGACAGCCCGGCGCCGGCCGCGCCGGCCTCGCTCGGGGTGAAGAAGCCGGCGAACAGCCCGCCCATGACCGCGGCGAAGAGCACGAGCATCTCCAGGGAGCCCGAGAGCGAGGCGAACTTCTCCTTCAGGCTCGTCTTCGGGCCGACCGGACCCCAGCCGGGCCTTAACCGGCAGACGAGCCAGATGGTGGCCATGAACAGAACGGCCAGCAGGAGCCCCGGCACAACCCCGCCCAGGAAGAGCTCGGCGATGGAGGTGCCGGTCTGCAGCCCGATGATGAGCAGGACCACCGAGGGCGGGATGACCACGCCGAGCGTCGAGCCCGCGGCCACGGCGCCGCAGGAGAGCAGCGGCTTGTAGCCGTACTTCTTCATCTGGGGCAGGGCCACGGTGGACATGGTCGCGGCCGTGGCCGAGTTGGAGCCGCTGATGGCCGAGAAGCCGGCGCAGGCCAGGATGGTGGCGTGGCAGATGCCGCCGCGCACCGCGCCGAGCCAGGCATAGGCCGTGCGGTAGAGGCGCTCGTTGACCCCGGCGTGGAAGCAGACCTGGCCCATGAGGATGAAGAGCGGGATGACGGTCAGGTTGTAGCTCGAGAAGTTGTTCCAGACCTCCGAGCCGAGCATGCCGAGGGCGGCCTTGGAGTTGACCACAAGGGCGAATCCGGCCAGGCCGACCGCGCCCATGGCCAGGCCCACGGGCAGGCGCAGGATGAAGAGGACCGCGAGCAGGACCAGGATGCCGGTCAGGCCGGTGGCGCCGAGGCTCATCTTCCCTTCCTCCCGGCCGGCACGAGGCTGGCCAGCAGGTCCACGAACATGGTCAGGGCCATGATCAGGCAGGCCAGGGCCACGGCGAAGACCACCGGGTAGTAGGGCACGGCGAGCGTCTCGGAGAACTCGCCGCGAAGCACCAGGAAACGGCCGAGCTTGGCCACCTCCAGCGCGGCCAGGACGAAGAAGCAAAGGCCGATCAGGTTGGCCAGCACGTCGCAGGCGCGCTCGACCGCTCGCGGCAGCTTGCCCTCGAGGAAGGTCACGGCGATGTGGCCCTTGGTCAGCTGGGTGTAGCCCAGGGCAAAGGCCGCGACCACGGCGCCGAGAAAGCCCATGAGCTCGAAGGTGCCGGTGACCGGCAGCCAGACGGAGCGCAGGAGAATGTTGGTGCAGGACAGGGCGACCATGGAGAGGAGCGCCGCCCCGCCGGCATAGGCCAGGGCCTTGTTCAGGATGGAGCGCAGCTGCCTGAGCCGCTCGAGGAGATCGGGCATGACGCGGTGTTTCCGTGGCTGAGGGCCGGCGGCCTCGGCATCACCGGGGCCGCCGGGCGGGTGCGGGTTACTTGCCGTATTCGGCTTCGTACTTGGCCTTGAACGCCTTCAGGTCGGCCAGGAGCGCGTCCGCGGGCAGGCCGGCCCCGGTGGCGATCTTCTTCCATTCGTCGATCAGTCCCTGGGACTTGGCCTCGATCTCAGCCTTATCCGACGCGGGCAGGTCGATGATCTCGATGGCGTATTTCTCCTTGGACCAGGCCACGGATTCCTTGACGTGCCCGTCCATGTACTGGCCGGTCCACAGGGCCTGCTCCCGGCCGAGGTCGTCCATGATCTTCTTCACCTCGGGCGGCAGGGACTCCCACTTGTCCTTGTTCATGACCACGGCGAAGGGGTAGACCGGGAGGTCGGTCATGGTCTCGAAGCGGCAGAGCTCGGCGTAGTTGAAGTCTTTCAGCACCTCGAGGGAGGAGATGATGCCCTTGACCACGCCCTTCTGCAGGGCCTCGGGGGCCTCGGACATGGGCATGGACACTGGCGTGGCGCCAAGGCTGCCGATGAGCTTGGAGATGGTGCCCGAGGAGCGCAGCTCCATGCCCTTCAGGTCGGCGAGGCTGCGCACCGGCGCCTTGGACATGATCTGCGAGGGCGCGGAGGTGAACATGGTCAGGACGTGGACGTTGCCGAATTCCTTGGGCTGGTACTTGACGAACAGTTCCCACATGACCACGCTGGCCACGGTGGCCGAGGTGAAGCCGATCGGCTGCTCGCCGATCATGCTGAAGGGGAAGACGCCCGGCTGGTAGGCGACGCTCAGGCAGCCGATGTCGGCCTGGCCCATCTCCACGCCGCGGAACATGTCCTTGGCGCCGAGCAGCGTCGAGCCGGGGAAGGTCTGGACGCTGACCTTGCCGCCCGTGCGCTTCTCCACCTCGGTCTTCCAGCGCTCCATCTGGACGCAGGGAAAGGTGGAAGCCGGCGGGAAGTTGGCGTAGGACAGGCTGATGGCCTGGGCCGCGGCCGGCGACGGGCCGGCGGCGAGGCCGAAAGCCAGGGCCAGGGCCGCAAGGACGAGCAAGCAAGGACGTTTCATCCCCGTGAACCTCCGTGGTCAGGTGTGGGCCGGGGGCGGACGGTCGCAAACCCCCAGGGCCAAGTAGCCGTTTCGGACCGCAAAAGTAAAGTGGATTGCATACCCATGCCGGATTTTCCCCTGCGCCGAGGCCCCCGGTGAGCCGCCCATGAGCCGCAAACCGCGTTCCTTCCGCCTGGCCTGTGGCGCCGGCGAGGTGCCCCTGGTCGAGGCCCTGCTCGCCGCCGAGGGCTTCGCCTTCGCGCCAGAGCTGTTCTACGCCAAGGCCCGCGGCCTGACGGCCGAGCCCCGGCCTCTGGGCGACAGCCTGGCCGCGGCCTTCGGGCTCATCTACATCCAGGACCGCTCCTCCATGCTGCCGCCACTCATCCTCGACCCGCCGCCTGGGGCCAAGGTTCTCGACATGTGCGCGAGCCCCGGCGGCAAGACCAGCCTGCTGTCCGAGGCCGTGGGCCGGGAGGGCTTCGTCCTGGGCAACGAGCCCTCCCGGGACCGCCTGGCCACGCTCAGGGCCAACCTGCGCCGGCTCTGCGCGGCCAACGCCGCGACCTGCTCCTACCCCGGCGAGGAGCTGCCCCTGCCGGCCGGCAGCTTCGACCGCATCCTGCTCGATCCGCCGTGCAGCGGCTGGGGCACGGCCGAGAAGAACCCCAAGGTCCTGGCCATCTGGCAGGGCGACAAGGTCGCGCCGCTGATCACCCTGCAGCGCCGGCTGCTGGCCCATGCCGCCCGCCTGCTGGCTCCCGGCGGTGAGGTTGTCTACTCCACCTGCACCACCAACCCGCGCGAGAACGCCGAGCAGGTGGCCTGGGCCAGGGACGAACTCGGGCTCGTGCCAGAGCCCCTCGCGCCGCCGCCGGGCTTTGTCGCCGACCCGGCCGGCGCCGGCCTGGGCCTGGCCGTGGACGGCCGGGCCTCGGGCGCCCAGGGCTTCTTCCTGGCCCGCCTGCGCGCCCCCGCCGGCCCAGTGCCCCACACTCCGGAAGACGAATTCTCCCCGCCCGGCCGGCCGGTCGAAGCCCGCGACCTGGAAAGCCCGGAGGACACGCCGCTGGCCTGGGACAACCTGCCCCGGGGGCGGCTCTACGACTTTGCCGGCCGCCTAGTCCTGCTGCCCACTCCCGCCCTGTCCCTGCCGCAGGGTTTACGCTTCCAGGGCTTTCCCCTGGGCCGAGTCTCGGGCCGCCGCTTCCGGCCCGACCCGCGCCTGCGCACGCTCCTGCCGGCCTTTGCCCCTGGCCTCGGGCTGAACCTCGAGACGCCCGCCGAGCTCAGCGCGCTCCTCTCGGGCCAGAGCCTGCCCCGCCCGGCCGGATGCGCCGGCCACGGCCTCTACTTCCGGGGTCTGGCGCTCGGCTTTCTCGTGGCCAAGGGCCGGCGGCTCCTGTGGTCAGACCGCTGACCGCGGGCCCGCGAAATCAGCCGCGGAAAACCATTTCCCCTTGACGTCGTCATCTTTTTCACAGAGCCTTGATTGTTATCGAGACTAACCGACTCCGGACACCCATGAGCGAACAGACCGAGATCCTGATCATCGACGACGACCGGCTGCACCAGGCCTACCTGGAGCGCATCCTGCGTCCGCTGTGCCTGTCCGTGCTCACGGTCTCCTCCGGCGAGGAGGCACTCGGGCTCATTCCGACCCGGGATCTCGCCCTGGTCATCATGGACGTGAGCATGCCCGGCATCGACGGCTTCACCACCGCCGAGCGCATCCGGGGATTCGAGGCCAGCCGCCAGCTGCCGATCATCTTTGTCACCGGCGTGTCCACCGACGACTCCTGCATCTTCCGCGGCTACGAGCTCGGCGCCGTGGACTACCTGATCAAGCCCGTGGAGCCCCAGGTCCTGACCCGCAAGGTCCGGGTCTTCGTCGAGCTGCACAAGAAGCAGCGCGCGCTGGAGGAGACCACGCGCAAGCTCGAGCGGACCATCGCCCGGCTCAAGCGCTCGCGCGAGGCCCTGACCAAGTCCGAGGAGCGCTACCGGATCATCGCCGACTACAACTACGACCTCGAGACCTGGATCGGCCCCGACGAGCAGATGCTCTACGTCTCCCTGTCCTGCGAGCGCATCACCGGCTACCCGCCGGAGAAGTTCATGGAGGACCCGCACTTCATGGACCAGATCATCCACAAGGACGATCTGACCCTCTGGAAGCAGAACATGGAGTACGAGACCATCCAGGACGACCAGACGTTCGACTTCCGCATCTTCCGCAAGGACGGGCGCATGCGCTGGCTGTCCCAGGTCAACCGCAAGGTCTTCGGCTACAAGGGCGAGCCGCTGGGCGTGCGCTGTTCCATGAGCGACATCACCCACAGAAAGCAGATGGAGATACAGCTCAGGCACCAGGCCCTGCACGATCCGCTCACCGGCCTGGCCAACCGGACCTTCTGCCTGGAGCGCGTGCGCCAGGCGCTGGAGCGCATCAAGCGCCGCGAGAACTACTATTTCGCCCTGGTCTTCATCGACCTCGACCGCTTCAAGGTGATCAACGACAGCTTCGGCCACAGCTTCGGCGACAAGCTGCTGATCGAGGTCGGCGAGCGATTGGTGCGCTGCGTGCGCGGGCTGGACACAGTCTCGCGCTTCGGCGGGGACGAGTTCGTCATCCTGCTCGAGGAGCTCGTCCTGCCACGCGAGGCCATCCGCATCGTCAACCGCATGCGCGAAGCCCTGCACGAGCCCTTCTACATCGACAGCCAGGAGATGCTCATCACCGCGAGCTTCGGCATCGTTTTGAAGCCGAGCGAGGTCAAAAACGCCGACGCCCTGCTGCAGAACGCCAACATCGCCATGTACCGGGCCAAGAAGGTCGGCCGCGACCGGCTCAAGGTCTTCAACACCAAGATGCTGGAGCAGGCCGTCCAGCTCATGGCCCTGGAGACCGACCTGCGCCGGGCCATCGCCAACAGGGAATTCTTCCTCGTCTACCAGCCCATCTACACCATGTCCGAGGGCCGCCTGGCCGGCTTCGAGGCATTGGTGCGCTGGCAACACCCCGAGCGCGGGCTGATCGGCCCGGGCGAGTTCATCCCCGTGGCCGAGGAGACCGGCTTCATCGTCGAGCTCGGGCTGTGGGTCCTGGAGGAGGCCTGCCGGACGCTTTCCGGCTGGCTGGCCTTCGAAGGCCAGAACGGCCTCACCATGTCGGTCAACATCTCCGCCCGGCAGTTCTCCCAGTCCGACCTGGTGGACCAGGTCAAGCGCATCCTGACCACCACCGGCGTGCCCTCCCGGGCGGTGAAGCTCGAGATCACCGAGACGACCATCATGGAGAACGCCGACAGCGCCGTGGACAAGCTGAACCGCCTGAAGGCCCTGGGCGTCGGCCTGTCCGTGGATGATTTCGGTACCGGCTACTCCTCCATCAGCTACCTCTACCGCTTCCCGCTCGACACGCTGAAGATCGACCTGTCCTTCGTCAAGATGATCGACGTGGCCCCGGAGAACAGGGAAATCGTCAAGGGCATCATCAACCTGGCCCACTCGCTGAAGCTGAACGTCGTGGCCGAGGGCGTGGAGCGGCCTGTGCACCGCGAGATCCTGGCCTCGCTCGACTGCGACTACGCCCAGGGCTTCCTCTTCTCCCGGCCCATCGGCGAGTGCGACGTCCCGGCCCTCTTCGGCCTGCCGGCGGGCGCTTAAGCCCTGCCTGCGGAACATCCGGTCCGCGCGGTCCCGGAACGCGAAAACCTGCCTCAGAAAACGGAGTCATCCATGTTCGATGCCGAAAAGATACTCGGCGGCCTCATCTCCTCGGGACTCGGCCGCAACGTCGGTTCCAAGGCCGGCCTGGGGCTCGGCCTCCTGGGCCTGGCCCTGGCCGCCGGCGAGCACTTCCTCGGCGGCCGCAGCGCGGCCCCGGGCCAGGCCGTACCGCCGCCACCCGGCCGGCCGGCCGGCGCCACTCCGCCGCCTCCGCCCGGGCGCACGCCCCCGCCGCCTCCCCCGCCCTCGCCGGCCGCTGGCAGGACCGCACCGCCTCCCCCGCCGCCGGCATCCGGCGCCGCCCGGCAGGCCGAGGCCTGCCTGCTCATCCGGGCCATGATCGCCGCCGCGGCCGCCGACGGGGCCATCGACGCCGCCGAGCGGAGCAATATCCTGTCATCCCTCGAGGCGGCCGGGCTCAGCCCCGAAGAACGCGACTTCGTGACCCGCGAGCTGCTCTCTCCGGCCGAGGCCGCGGCCATCGCCCGCGAGGTGACCCGCCCGGAACAGGCCGAGAAGGTCTACGCCGCGAGCCTTCTGGCCGTCGCCGTGGACACCCCGGCCGAGCGGGCCTACCTGGCCGAGCTCGCCCGCCTGCTCGAATTGTCCGAGGCCACGGTCGAGCGCCTGACCCGCACCGTCGGGGCCTGATTCCCCAGCACATCGCGCACAAGGAGCGGACCACCATGGCCAGCTGGTATTTGAGTTACGGCGGCAGCCAGATCGGCCCCCTGGATCTGGCCGAGGCCCAGGCCAAGGCCCGGGAGAATCCCGACGGCTTTGCCTGGCGCGACGGCTATCCCGAATGGCTGCCCATCGGGCGCATCGACGAGCTCAAGCCCGGAGCGCCGTCGGCGCCGGTTCCGCCGCCTCCCCAGGCGGCCTCAGCCGACGTCGTCGACTACACCATCTGCGGCACGGAGATGCAGTTCGTGGAGGTCGAGCTCGACCCCGGGGAGTCGGTCGTGGCCGAGGCCGGAGCCATGATGTACAAGGACCCGGCCATCGGCATGGAGGCCGTGTTCGGCGACGGCTCGCACGGCGGCGGCAGCGGCTTCATGGACAAGCTGCTCGGCGCCGGCAAGCGCCTGTTGACCGGCGAGAGCCTGTTCATGACCCTCTTTGCCAACCAGGGGAAGACCAAGGCCAAGGCGGCCTTCGGCGCACCCTATCCGGGCAACATCATCCCGGTCAGCCTGCCCCAGGTCGGCGGCAGCCTCGTCTGCCAGAAGGACAGCTTCCTGTGCGCCGCCCGCGGCGTATCCATCAGCATCTTCTTCCAGCGCCGCATCCTGACCGGGCTGTTCGGCGGCGAGGGCTTCATCATGCAGCGCCTGGACGGCGACGGCCTGGTCTTCGTCCATGCCGGCGGCACGGTGGTCGAGCGCCGGCTGGAGGCCGGCGAGGTGCTGCACGTGGATACGGGCTGCGTGGTCGGCTTCGAGGCGAGCGTGGACTTCGACATCGAGCAGGCCGGCAACGTGAAGACCGCGCTCTTCGGCGGCGAGGGTCTGTTCTTCGCCGTGCTCCGCGGCCCGGGGCGCATCTGGCTGCAGTCCCTGCCCTTCTCGCGCCTGGCCGGGCGCATGCTGGCCGCGGCCCCGCAAAAGGGCGGAAGCAAGGGCGAAGGCTCGATTCTCGGCGGGCTCGGCAACCTGCTCGACGGCGACAACCGCTGAGGCCGGCCGGCGGACGGAGGGCGAAAGTACTTTGACGCGGTACCCGGCGGACCGCGCCTAGACGAGATCGTCGAGCATGATCCCGGACATGGCTTTGAGTTGCTCGGCCAGGCGCAGGATCTCGTCCTCGGGTATCTTGCGGATGACCCGCCCGCTTTCAGACTCGCGGACCTCGACCTGAATGGCGCCCGAGGACTCGACGACCTTGAACGCAAGCTCGATGTCCGCGGCCATGGCCCGCTCGGTCAGGACATCGGCCAGGGTCTCGGCGGCCTCGCGCACGTCCTTCGGTTCTTCTTCCGGCGCCTCGGCCGCGTCCTGCGCCCGACCGTCCCAGGCGGCTTGCGCCTCGATCTTCTCCGCGCGCCGTTCACGAAAGGATGAAGCGACCTGGGGCGGACTGCCCGCAGCCAGTTGATCAACCATGATTTCCAGAAGATTCATGCCCCTTGCCTCGCTTGCGGCCTCCCCCCTGCCGCGGCTCTATTCCCGGTGTACGCCCTTCTTATCGGCAGCACCCGCCCCGATCTTTAGGCCGGCCCAATAATCGGCACATCCGGTTTGACCTGCCGGAGGCCCTCGGCTATATGGAGAATCGCCGTGTTTCTATAGAGTGAAACGGAGCTGCCCGAGGCCATGCCCCACCTGCCTGCCGACCTCGCCCGCCTGGCGCTCGACCAGTCCGCCGACCTGATCGGTGTGAAGGACGCAGGCGGCGTCTACCATCTGGCCAACAACGCCCTGGCCGCGCTCAGCGGCGCAGACCCGGACCTGCTCCTCGGCGCCACCGACCACGACCTCTTCCCCGCGCCCCTGGCCGCTCACTTGGCCGAAGACGGGCGCGCCGCCCTGGCCGGCAGCCGGATGGTCGTTTGCGAGGCCTGCCTGGACGGCGCCTCCGGCCCGCGCTGGTTCCAGGTCAGCCAGCGTCCGCTGGGGCAGGAGACCGACGCCGCCATCCTGCTCCAGGCCCGGGACGTGACCGACACCAAGTTGCAGGAGAGCCGGCTCCTGGACCTGGCCCGCAGCACCTCGACCATGGTCGGGGCGCAGTTCTATCCGACCCTGGTCGAAAGCCTGGCCCGGGTGCTCGGCACCGACTACGCCTTCATCGGCCGCCCGCTGCCGGACACCCCCGGCCGCATCCGGACCCTGGCCGTGTTCGCCGGCGGCCGACCGGCCGCGGACCTCGAGTACGATCTGGCCGGCAGCCCTTGTGAGACCGTCCTCGCCGGCCAGGCCTGCATCCACCCGAGCGGCGTGCGCGCCCTTTTCCCCAATGACGCCCTGCTCGCCGAGCGCGAAATCGAAGGCTACGCCGGCGCGCCCCTGGCCGACTCCGACGGTGTCTTCCGCGGGCTCATCGTGGCCCTCTCGAGAAAGCCCCTGGCCGACCCCGGGCTGGCCGCGACCCTGATCACGGCCTACGCCACCCGGGCTGCGGCCGAGATGGAGCGCCAGGACGCAGTGGCCCGCCTGACCCGCTCCGAGCGCGAAAAGTCGGCCATCCTCGCCGGCTTCGCCGAGGTCTCCGTGGAATACCTCGATCCCGACTTGCGCATCATCTGGACCAACAACGCCCTGAACCGTTTTCCCGGCAAGCGGCCGGAGGAGGTCGTGGGCCTGCGCTGCTTCGAGGCGCTCAGCGCCGGGGACGCACCCTGCCCGGACTGCTCGGCCCTGAAGGCCCTGGCCACCGGGCTCTCCCAGCAGGGCGAGCAGTCCATGCCCGACGGCCGGACCTTCCTCACCCGCTCCAACCCCATGACCGACGGCGCCGGGCGGGTGACCGGCGTGGTCCACCTGAGCCTGGACATCACCGCGCGCAAGAAGGTGGACCGCGAGCTCGTCCTGGCCATGCAGGCCGCCGAGGCCGCCAGCCGCAGCAAGAGCGAGTTCCTGGCCAACATGAGCCACGAGATCAGGACGCCCATGAACGGCGTGCTGGGCATGCTCCAGCTGCTCGGCACCACGCCGCTCGGCGCCGAGCAGCGCGACTTCGTGGCCACGGCCCTGTCCTCGGCCAAGAGCCTCCTGAACGTCATCAACGACATCCTCGACCTGTCCAAGATCGAGGCCGGCAAGGCCGAGGTCCGCGCCGCGCCCTTTGCCCTGCGCGACCTTGCGGACATGGTCGTGAAGCTTTTTGCGCAGCAGGCCGCGGTCAAGGGCCTCGACCTGACCTGCGAGGTGGCCGAGAGCGTCCCGCCGCTCGTCGTCGGCGACTCGGCCCGGCTGCGCCAGATACTCTTCAACCTGGTCGGCAACGCCCTCAAGTTCACCCCCACGGGCGAGGTCCGGCTCACGGTCGATCCCGATCCCGTTCCCGCCGCCCCGGGGCGGACCGCGCTCCTCTTCCGGGTGATCGACAGCGGCGTGGGCATCCCCGCCGAACGCCTGAGCGACATCTTCCAGGCCTTCACCCAGGTGGACGGCTCCTACACTCGGCGCTTCGAGGGCACGGGCCTGGGCCTGACCATCGTCAAGCGGCTGGTGGAGCTCCTTGAGGGGAGAATCGACGTGGCCAGCCGGCCGGGCAGGGGCACGATCTTCTCCTTGCGCTTCGACTGGCCCCTGCCGCCCACGAAGGCGCTGGCGGACGAGCAAGCGACGCCGCCGCTTCCGGCCCTCGCCGCAGACCTGCCCCGGGCCGCGCGCGCCATGCGCGTGCTGGTGGTCGACGACAACCCGGTCAGCCTGCTGGCCACCTCGGCCATGCTCGAAAAGCTCGGCCACCGGCCGGCCTCGGCCCAAAGCGGAGAAGAGGCCCTGGAGGCCTACCTGACCGGCCCCTTCGACGCCGTGCTCATGGACATTCAGATGCCCGGCGAGGACGGCGTGGCCGTAAGCCGGCGGTTGCGCGCGGCCGGCGGCCCGAACGGCGGCCGGGCCGTGCCCATCGTGGCCCTGACCGCCCATGTCCTGGACGGCTACCGGGAACGCATCCTGGCCGCTGGTCTCGACGACTACCTGGGCAAGCCGCTCGGCATGGCCGACCTGGCCGGCCTCATGGCCCGGCTGGCCGGCTCCTGACGCCCGCCGGCCCCGCGCAGCCGGGCAAGAAACATTGCCGCCCGGCGGACCATGGGCTATCAGGGCGCTACACACCACGCAACGGGGGGCGAGCGAAGTGCTGCGCAAGCCGGAGATTTTTCAGTACCTGGAAGCCATGAAGGCCCTGCTCGGCAGCGGGGATGAGGCCTCCTTCCAGGTCCAGTTCCTCGACCTGGCCAAGAACCTGCACCTGACCGAAGCCATCCCGCAATCGCTCTGGGACACGGCCAAACGGCGCTTCGTCCTGTCCTCCCTCATCGCCACCGAGGGCACCGCGGGCGACGTGGTCGAGCTCGGCGTCTACCGCGGCGGCGGCACCTTCCTCCTGGCCCAGGCCCTGCAGATGCTCAAATCCCGGCGCAGGGTCCTGGCCGTGGACTCCTTCGAGGGCCTGCCCGCGCCCAGCCCCCAGGACCGCGTGGACCACCTCAAAGAGCACCACTACATCCAGGGCATGTTCGCCGACGCCTCGGACGTGAGTTTGCGCTTCCTGCTCGAGGTCTTCGGCCTGGCCGAGCGCGTGTCCGTGGTCAAGGGCTTCTTCGAGGACGTCCTGCCCGCGGCCGTCGGCTCGGAGGAGCGCTTCTCCCTGGTCATCGTCGACCCCGACCAGTACGAAGGCACGCGCTTCTGCCTCGAGTTCTTCTATCCCCGGCTCTCCCCCGGCGCCATGATGCTCATCGACGACTACCAGGGCGTGCTCTCGCCCGGGGTGACCCGGGCCGTCACCGAGTTCCTGGCCGACAAGCCCGAGACGGCCGCGCTCGGGGCGGAGAAGATGTGCGGCTTCACCCGGCTCTAGAACCGCAGAGGCGCCCGCCGGGCGGCATTGCCAAGACCGGCCGCAGCACCTATTCTGTGCCGGCGGCCTGAACGAGCCGCCCGGACCATGCAACGACACTACCCGCTCGACGCCCATTTCCCGGCCAGCCTGTCCGCGGTGCTCGACTCCGTGCCCGTGGGCCTGGCCCTGCTCGACCGCGAGCGGCGGCTGGTCTACGTGAACCTGGCCATGGAGTCGCTCACCGGCTACAGCGTCCAGGAAAGCCGGGGGCTCTTCTGCGCGAACATCCTGCGCTGCAACCGCTCCGCGCGCGACTGCCCGGTGGCCAAAGCCGGACAGCTGACCGAGCCGGTGTCCTTCGATGGCACGATCTTAAGCCGCGCCCGGCAGAAGATCGCCGTGCAGATCACCCTCTCCCCCATCCTCGACGAGCACGGCCGGCTGACCGGTTATCTCGAGACCATCGAGGACCTGCGCTATCTGACCAAGGCCGCGGCCAAGCGCGGGGACGCCTTCGGCTTCGCCCAGATGATCGGCCGCTCGCTGGAGATGGAGCGCATCTTCAACAGCCTGCCGTTCATCGCCCAGACCGACGCCTCGCTGCTCCTGACCGGCGAGACGGGCACGGGCAAGGACATCCTGGCCGAGGCCATCCACGAGGCCTCGAACCGGGCCAAGGGGCCGTTCGTCAAGGTCAACTGCGGGGCCCTGCCCGAGACGCTGCTCGAATCCGAGCTCTTCGGCCATAGGAAGGGCGCCTTTACCGGCGCGGTGGAGCACAAGCCCGGCCGTTTCCAGCTGGCCCACAACGGCACCCTGTTCCTGACCGAGATCGGCGACCTGCCCCTGTCCCTGCAGGTCAAGCTCCTGACCATCCTCGACGACCGGGTGGTCTATCCGTTGGGCTCGACCAAGGGCACGCTGGTCAACGTCCGGGTCATCGCCGCCACCCACTACAACCTGGAGCAGATGGTCCAGGCCGGCAGGTTCCGCAAGGATCTGCTCTTCCGGCTGAACGTGCTCCGGCTGCACCTGCCGCCCCTGCGCGAACGAAACGGCGACATCCGCCTGCTCATGGACCACTTCCTGCAAAGTTTCGCCACCAAGCTGGAGAAGAACATCGGCTCCTACTCCGAGGAGGTGCTGGCCATGCTCCTTGGCTACGGCTATCCGGGCAACGTCCGCGAGCTTCGCAACATCGTGGAATACTCCTGCACGCTCTGCCAGGGCAGCGAGATCAAGCCGCGCGACCTGCCGGCCTACCTGACCAGCGCAGAGCTGGCCGCCCCCACCGACCAGACCCGCCAGACCGTGGCGCAGCCCGGCCAGGCGCCGGCCGCTCCGGGCTTCAGCTGGCAGCACCTCGAGCGCGAGCGGATCATCGCCGCCCTGCAGAAGACCGGCGGCCGGCGGGCCGAGGCGGCCAAGGTCATGGGGCTGGGACGCAGCACGCTGTGGCGCAAGATGCGCAAATACGGCCTGGCCACGGCGGAGGACGAGGCATGAAGCGCGTGCTCCTGGCCCTGCGCGAGAACGACATCGCCCCGCGCTTCGACCAGTGCATCGAGGTCATGGTGGTGGAGCTCGGCGAGGACGGCGAGGTCCGCAAGCAGGAGACGCTGGTGCTGGCCGGGCCTTCGGCCGACGACCTGTGCCGCCTGATCCTCGGCCAGCGGACCCAGGTGGTGGTCTGCGGCGGCATCGAGGAGGAGCACTACCAGTACCTCCTATGGAAGAAGGTGGAAGTGCTCGACGGGGTCATCGGCCGGTTGGACGACGTGCTTGGCCGGCTGACCGCCGGGCGGCTCGAGGCCGGGGACATCGTCCGGCCGGAGGCGGCTGCCTGAAGCCTTCCTGACGTTTCATTTCGTCTCACGACGAAACGTGTCCGTTTCATTCGGTTTCATTTCGTTCCAATTCCCGCCGCTCCCGCAGCTCCCTCTTTTCGCGCAAACCCTTGAGCTTGCGTGATTTGTCACATTTTTCACGATTGGTCCGCTCTTTGCTCAGGAGTATTGTGTTTGTGCTTTCGAGCACAAGGCCGGCCCCGCGCCATCTCGGGCTCTCCGGTCAGCCGGGAATGGGGGAACGGCACGGCGAAACAGGGAACCTGCCAAGGAGGAGCGCGATGCGCGAGAAGCTGGTCCGGGAGATCATGATTCCGCTTGCCGAATATGCCACCGTCGGTCCCGAGGCGAGCCTCGGTGAGGCCCTGGCTGCTTTGGACGCCGCCAAGGCCGGCCCGGGCGGCAACCGGCATCTGTCCGTGCTGGTGATGGACCAGGCCGGCGCCGTGCGCGGCAAGCTCTCCCCGTTTTCCTTCCTGAAGGCCCTGGAGCCGGCCTATCTCGACCCGGACAAGTTCACCGCCATGCGCGACTGGGGCTTCGGCAGCGAGTTCATCGACCGCATGCTCCGCGACCAGGGCATGTTCGAGGCGCCGCTGGACCATCTCTGCGCCAAGGCCGCCCGGCGCACGGTCGGCGACATCCTGGAGAAGCAGGACGAGCGCCAGGTCATCGACGCCGCCACCGCGCTGGCCGTGGCCGTGCACATGTTCGTCATGGACCGGCCCGACCACCTGCTGGTCAGCGAGGGGGGCCGGGTGGTCGGCATCCTCAGGCTGTGCGACGTCTTCACCGAGGTCTGCGCGGCCATCAGGGCCTGTTCCGCCCGGTAAGGCCAACAGCACACAATTCGACCCGAGACCGAAAGGAGAATGTCAAAAATGAGCGACTCGACCGCCGTCGCCGCGCCCGGGGCCACGTCCATCGACTGGAAGCGCATCTTCTTCATCCTGCTCGGCATCGCTCTCTTCGCCGGCGTCTACTATTCGCCTCCGTGGCCGGACGCCGTGGACCCCCTGGGCAAGCACTTCGTCCTGTCCCACGCGGGCAAGGGCGCCCTGGCCGTCTTTCTCCTGGCCGGCACCTGGTGGGTCTTCGAGGTCCTGCCCATCGGCGTGACCTCCCTGGTCATCGGCATCCTCCAGGCCCTGTTCTTCATCCGCACGCCCGACCAGGCCTTCAAGGACTTCATGGACCCCTCGGTCCTGTTCATCTTCGGCTCCATCGTCATCGGCCTGGTCTTCACCAAGACCGGCCTGACCAAGCGCATGGCCTACAAGATGCTGGTCATCGTCGGCGAGCGCACGAGCATGATCATGCTCGGCTGCTTCCTGGTCACCGTGCTCCTGACCCACCTCATGGCCCACACCGCCGTGGCCGCGACCATGTACCCCCTGTTCCTGGCCATCTACGCACTCTACGACGAGACCGGCAAGCCGAGCCGCTTCGGCAAGGCCATGTTCATCGGCCTGGCCTACGTCTGCGGCGCCGGCTCGATCATCACCCTGCTCGGCGCGGCCCGGGGCATCGTGGCCCTGGGCTTCTTCAAGGAGCTGGCCGGCAAGGAGGTCAGCTTCTTCGAGTATTTCTACTACTTCGCGCCCATCGGCTGGCTCATGGTCTTCCTGCTCTGGGGCTTCTTCATGATCTTCCTGAAGCCCGAGCGGCGCACCATTCCCGGCCTGCGCGAGAAGGCCTCCCAGCTCTACAGGAACCTCGGTCCGGTGAGCTCCAGGGAGATCCTGGCCGCGCTCATCATCATCGCGGCCATCGTCTTCATGAGCCTGCAGTCCTTCATTCCGGCCATCAAGCCCCTGAACAAGTCGGCCATCATGCTGGTCTGCACCGTGCTCTTCTTCATCTTCAAGATCCTCGACATCAAGGACCTGGAAGACATCCCCTGGAACATCATCCTGCTCTTCTCCGGAGCCATGTCCATCGGCTTCTGCCTGTGGCAGACCGAGGCCGCCAAGTGGCTGGCCGTGAACTGGCTGACCCTGTTCAAGGAGGCCAACTGGTTCGTCTTCGTCATGAGCGTCGGCTTCTTCGTCCTGGTCATGACCAACTTCATCATGAACGTCGCGGCCATCGCCATCTCCCTGCCCGTGGCCCTGGTCCTCTGCCCCTACCTCGGCGTGGCGCCCGAGGTCATCCTCTACGCCGCGCTGACCACCGCCGGCATGCCCTTCCTCCTGCTCGTCGGCGCCGCGCCCAACGCCATCGCCTACAACTCGCGCCAGTTCACCTCCGGCGAGTTCTTCCGCTACGGCCTCATCGCCAGCTTCCTGCTCATGGCAGTGCTGGCCCTGGCCGTGGCCGTCATCTGGCCGCTCATGGGCATGCCGGTGACCACGGCCGGCTAGCGGTGGAAACGTACCAGCCGGCGGTCCGGACGCCCCGGGCCGCCGCCGAAGAAACGAGACGCGCATGAATATCGGCAAGATGATGAACACCTCGCCCCTGACCGTGGGGCCCGAGGCCGATTTCACGACCATGCTCTGCAAGCTCTCCTGCCTCCCCGGTCGGCTGCTCTACGTGGTGGACGGCCAGGGCCGTCTCCTCGGGCTGGTCAGCAGCCGGGATCTGCTGGCGCTCATGGTGCCCCCCTACCTCGACTCCAACCTGGCCAGGGCCGTGGCCGACGACGAGGCCATCGTGCGCCGGGCCTTTGCCGCGCACAAGGACGAGACCGCCGCCGATATCATGGTCACCGAGATCGTCGCCCTGACTCCCGACGACCAGTTCATGACCGCCGACGCCGTCATCCGCGAGAAGGGATTGAACGCCCTGCCGGTGGTGGACAAGGCCGGCAGGCTGCTGGGCGAGATCACCCGCCGCGACGCCCTGCGCTACCTGACCTTGAGCTGCTGCGACTGCACCTGCGACGGTGTGGAATAGGGAGGCGCCATGTTCTGGACCGCCACGCTCATCTTCGTCACCGCCTACGCGGTCATCGTCTCGGAGAAGATCCACAAGACCAAGGTCGCGCTCCTCGGCGCGGCCCTGACTCTCATCACCAAGGTCTTAACCCAACACGAGGCCCTGCACGACATCGACCTCGGCGTGGACTGGAACGTCATCTTCCTGCTCATCTCCATGATGCTCATCGTGAACATCATGACCAAGACCGGCGTCTTCCAGTACGTCGCGGTCAAATCGGCCAAGCTCGGCAAGGGCAATCCCTTCACCATCATGTCCATCTTCGCCGTGGTCACGGCCGTGGGCTCGGCCTTCCTGGACAACGTGACCACCGTGCTCCTGCTCGCCCCGGTGACGCTCTTGATCGCCGAGCAGCTCGAGATCGACCCCGTGCCCTACCTGATCACCGAGGCCCTGGCCTCGAACATCGGCGGCACGGCCACGCTCATCGGCGACCCGCCGAACATCATGATCGCCTCCAAGGCCGGCTTCGACTTCATGGACTTCATCGTCCACCTCTCCCCGGCCATCATCGTCATCATGGTCGTCTGGATGC
The DNA here is from genome assembly GCA_002428705.1 of Desulfovibrio sp. UBA6079. Taxonomy (GTDB): domain Bacteria; phylum Desulfobacterota; class Desulfovibrionia; order Desulfovibrionales; family Desulfovibrionaceae; genus UBA6079. The sequence continues at coordinate 283,258 of DIXN01000061.1, read as the reverse complement.
TGGTCTGGAAGGTGGTCTTCGGCCGTCGCCTGCACGTGAAGGAGCACCTGAAGGCGCGCATCATGGCCATGAACGAGAACGAGCTGATCAAGGACCCGGTGCTGCTGAAGAAGTGCCTGGCCGTGCTCGGCCTGACCATCGCCGGCTTCATCCTGCACGGCCTCTTCCACTACGAGCCGGCCACCGTGGCCCTGATGGGCGCGGCCACGCTCCTTTTCATCTCCGGCGAGGAGCCGCACCACGCCCTGGCCGAGGTGGAATGGCCGACCATCTTCTTCTTCATCGGCCTCTTTATCATCATCGGCGGCACGGTGAAGGTCGGCCTGATCGAGCTCATGAGCCAGAAGATGATCGACCTGACCGCGCCCACGCCTACGTCCATGTTCACCCTGTCCATGGTCATGGTCTGGTTCTCGGCCATCGCCTCGGCCATCGTGGACAACATCCCCTTTGTCGCGACCATGAACCCGCTGCTCATCGGCATGGCCGGCAAGGTCTTCGGCGCCACCGACGTGGCCACGCTGCAGAACGCGACCATGCTCCCGGTCTGGTGGGCGCTGGCGCTCGGCGCCTGCCTCGGCGGCAACGGCACGGCCATCGGCGCCTCGGCCAACGTCATCGTCGTGGGCATGAGCGAGAAGGCCGGCCACAAGATCACCTTCGTGCGCTTCATGGCCTACGGCGTCCCGGTCATGTTCCTGACCATCATCCTGTCCACGATCTACATCTGGCTCCGGTACTACGTGCTGGGGATCTAGCGCCCTTGCGCCCGGGCCTTGATCAGCCGGAACCGAGCGTCTAAGGTGGCATGACCACCACCAGTGGCACGAGAGGCAGTACGACATGGCATACCAGAAAGAGACACCGCAGACCGCACCCGGGACCATTCCGGCCGAGGAGCCTCACGCCGGCAAGGGCGCGGGCCCGCTACGCGTGCTGCGGCGCAACATCATGCTGGCCATCTGCCTGGTTTCGCTCGCCCCTCTCATCCTGATCAACGGCATCCTCATCTACTACTACCACGTGGCCTACAGCGAGAAGGTCACGGCCCACCTGGAGGAGCTGGTCATCCGCCAGAAGCAGGCCATCGACGAGTTCCTGGACAAGTCCGTGCAGGTCATCGGCTTCATCGCCGAGGCCACGCCGCTCGACCAGCTCGCCGACGACCACTCGCTGAGCGACATCCTGCACAAGACCCAGAAGAGCTTCGCCAACTTCATCGTGGACATCGGGGTCATCGACCAGGACGGGCTGCAGATCGCCTACGCCGGCCCCTTCCACCTGCTCAAGGCCGAATACGCCTCGGCCGCCTGGTTCAAGGCCGCTCGCGAGCGCCAGACCTACGTCAGCGACGTCTTCTCCGGCATCCGGGGCATTCCCCACTTCATCGTCACCGCCCTGCGCAAGGACAAGGAGCAGACCCGGATCGTGCGGGCCACGGTGGATTTCGCCCTGTTCAACCAGCTGGTCAGCCGGCTCAGGGTCGGCCGCACGGGCATGGCCTTCATCGTCAACCGCCAGGGCGAGCTGCAGACCGACCGCACGGTGGACAGTGAGATCGTCACCAGCGTGCTGAACAGCATCCGCACGGCCAAGTTCGACGGCCAGGACCACATGGACTTCGAGGCCCCCGATCCCGACGGCCGGGAGTTCCTCTACCTGGCTGCGACGCTGAAGAACGGCGACTGGATCCTGGTCTTCCGCCAGGCCAAGAGCGATGCCTTCGAGCATCTCTACAACGCCCGGCGCCTGGCCGTGACCATCCTCATCCTGGGGGGCCTCGGCATCGTCACCACCGGCTTCCTCGTCACCCGGCGCATGGTCGCCCGGGTGAACCTGGCCGAGAAGGACCAGGAGATCATGGAGAAACAGATCGTGGAGTCGGGCAAGCTCGCGGCCATCGGCGAGCTGGCCGCCGGCATCGCCCACGAGATCAACAACCCCGTGGCGATCATGATGGAGGAGGCCGGCTGGGTGGAGGACCTGCTGCACGAGAAGGAGCTCGATCCGGTCAAGGACGCTCCGGTGGTCGAGGACATCAGGAAGGCCTTGAAGGGCATCGCCATCCAGGGCCGGCGCTGCAAGGAGATCACCCAGAAGTTACTCAGCTTCGCCCGCCGGACCGATTCGCGGGTGAAGAAAGTCCAGCTGAACGAGCTGATCGAAGAGGTCACGTCGCTGGCCATCCAGAAAGCCCAGTACGCCAACATCTCGATCCGCCTGGACCTGGACCAGGACCTTCCGGAAGTCTGCGTCTCGCCCACGGAGATGCAGCAGGTCATGCTGAACATCATCAACAACGCCATCGACGCCAAGAGCAAGAACGAAGGCATCATTGTCGTGACCACCCACCGGGACGACCAGTTCGTGGTCATCGACGTCTCCGACAACGGCCAAGGCATCCCCCCGGCCAACCTGGAGCGCATCTTCGAGCCGTTCTACACCACCAAGCCCGTGGGCAAGGGCACGGGTTTGGGCCTGTCCATCTGCTACGGCCTGGTGAAGAAGATGGGCGGCGACATCACCGTGGAGAGCGAGGTCGGGGTGGGCACCACCTTTCATGTGAGCGTCCCTCTGGAAATACCGTGCGAGGACGGCCCGGGAAACATCTCGCGGCCGCGGCAGTGAACGACAACGCATAGCGCCAAAGACCAAGGAGGCAGCCCATGCACATAGCGAAAGTCCTGCTCGTCGACGACGAGGCGGCGTTCCTGGACGTCATGAACCGGCGGCTGGAGATGCGCGAGCTCTCGGTGCGCACGGCCCTTTCCGGCCAGGAGTGCTTAAAGGCCCTCAAGGAGGATCCGGCCATCGACGTGGTCATCCTGGACGTGAAGATGCCCGGCATGGACGGCATCGAGACGCTGCGGGAAGTGAAGAAGGAGTTCCCCCTGGTCGAGGTCGTCATGCTGACCGGCCACGCCACGGTGGAGACAGCCATCGAGGGCATGAAGTACGGCGCCTTCGACTACCTGATGAAGCCCTGCAACATCGAGCAGCTGATCGAGAAGGTTGCCGAGGCCAAGGCCAAGAAAGCCAAGCACGAGGAGAAGATCACCGAGGCGCAGCTGAAGGAAATCATGGGCCGCATGGCCTAGGCGCGACGTGTCCACGCAGACGGGAAAGCGGCCCATCCGGGTCCTCTTGATCGACGACGAGGTGGCCTACGTCCAGGTCCTGGCCAAGCGCATGGCCAAGCGCGGCATTGCCGCCACGCCGAGCTATTCCGGCGACGAGGCCATCCATATCCTGCGCGGCGCGGATTTCGACGTGGCCGTCCTTGACATCAAGATGCGTTATATGGATGGTCTCGAGGTCCTCAAGATCGTCAGGCGAATGGTTCCGGAGATGAAGGTCATCATGCTCACCGGCCACGGCGGCGAAGCCGAGGCCCGGGAGGCCATCAAGCTCGGGGCCTATGACTATTTGCTGAAACCCTGCGACTTCGAGGACCTCGTCTCGCGGATCAGGAAGGCGGCCGGCCGCGAATAGCCTCGAACGGCCGGCCGAAAACGACGACCGCGGCCCTGAAAGGGGCCGGCGACCGCCGATGGAGGTGGCATGCAGAAGCTCGAGCGGCTCATCGAGCGCATCATTGACAAGGTCAACATGAATTTGCGGGAGCACGCCTTCGACGTCGCACCTCTGGTGCGCACGCTCATCCCCGGCAAGCAGCTCCTCAAGTTCTACGGCTTCTACGGCCTGTCCCCCCACTACCCCCTGGATTTTCATTTCCACCATTCCAACCTGGCCGGCAGCTATCTCCTGGGCCGCTGCTGGGTGGACCACTCGGTCCTCTACAAGAGCGACATCCGCGGCGACGAACTCAAGCACCGCGGGGACACCTACCTCCACGAGGACAAGCTCCTGACCATCATGGAGGACGAGCTCATCCGCATCCGCGACTCGTTCCTGATCAAGACCCTGGTCCACTGCTTCTCCCACGACCCCGAGAACCTGGAGGAGATGCCCGTCCGCAACACCGTGGCCATGCACTTCTCGAACATCCACGGCTCGCCGATGTACGGCGCCTACCTGGGGCCTTTCGCCACCGTGGACCTGACCACCATCCACGACTGCGTCATCGGCGACTTCGCCTACGTCCAGACCGGCGAGCTCCGCCACCACGTGGTCCCGCCCGGGCACGTCTGGGTCTGCAAGGCCGGGGTCTTCGAGTTCCGCTACCAGTACCCGGCCGAGATCCTGACGCGCTACATCGTGCACACCCCGGGCTATGCCCCCCGCGGTCTGTTCATGGTCCTGGCCGACCAGTTGAAGGACCATTTCCAGGAAGCCTTTTCCTTCGTCCACTCCAACCCGCCGAAGAACCTGCCCTGCGGCGCCTCGGTCAGCCCCTACGCCGTGCTCGGCGGCAATACCGAAATCGGCGAGAACGTGCTCGTGGCCCAGCGGGCCTACCTCTCCGACGCCCGGATGGGCTCGGGCTCCAACGCCCAGGAGAACTGCTTCATCATCTCAAGCGACCTGCGCGGCCTGGACATCACCGCCCACGGCGCCAACGTCATCCACAGCCACCTGGGGCAGAAGGTCTTCGTCGGCTTCAACTCCTTCATCAAGGGCTGCTACGCCCACCCGCTCAAAATCGGCAAAGGCTCGATCGTCATGCCCCACACCATCATCGACACCGAATGCGGGCTTGAGATCCCGCCCGACCATCTGGTCTGGGGCTACATCGGCGCGGAGAAGGACCTGGCCACCCAGACCATTCCCCTGGCCAAGCTGGCCGAGGTGAAGGACCACCTGCGCCTGGGCGAGATGGTCTTCCACGGTGACGGCGAGGCCTTCGTCTCCGGCTTCCAGCAGCGTATCGGCTCCATCCTGGCCGCCAACGGCGCCTACTTCGACGGCCGCAAGGAAACCCGCGGCCATGCCCAGAAGGGCCAGGACATCAGCTTCAACATCATCCAGCCCTATCCCAAGGGCGCCTACAAGGGCCTCTACCCGACCCTCGACATCCGCCCGCCGTCCAGCCAGAGCTTGACCTGAACGCTTGCCGGCCGGGAGAGGCCGGCAAGCTCTTTTTTTCCAGGCCGGTGTCGCGACAGTTGCTTTCTTTGCTGTAATTTTCTAAACTTGAAGCGTTTCGAAAAGGCCAAACCTGTCGCGAGGCAGGGACGGAAAGCCACGGGTCTCCCCGAGACAGCCGGGTTGCCGAACAGGTACGCCGCCAAGGTGTGCCCGCCCGCCGGTCTGACCGGCCTCCCTCCCCTCGCTTCGGTCGGCCTGCACGCCGCGCAGGAGGGGAATCATGTCGCGCGCACGCCGTCTGTTCATCCTTTCGCTGTTCTTCCTTCTCCTGCTCGCCGCCGGGCCGGCCCTGGCCGCCGAAGGCGCCGGGCGCACGGCGGCGACCATCGCCAGCCGGGATGCGCCCGATCAGACCGTGGAGCTCGCGGGCCAGGGTCAACTCAGCGTCCTCGGCGCCACGGCCACGACCCCGCCGGTGGTGGCCGGCCTGGCCTTCGACGCCCAGCCGGTGATCATCGAGCTGGCCGCCGCACCCCTCGTCCAGGCCCGCCTGGCCGGGCGGCCGGCCTCGGCCCAGGCCGAGATCGAGGACCTCACCCGGCGCCTGGCCCTGGATCTGGCCCGCCTTGAAAACCCCGGACGCCTGGCCCGGGGGCTTGCCCCGCTCTCCTCCCGCACGGTCCTCACGCGCACCTACCGCCAGGTCTTTTCCGGCGCCGCGGCCCGCCTCTCGGCCGAGGCCATGGCCCAGGCCGCGCGCCTGCCCTACGTGCGGCGCATCGTGGAGGACCGCGAGGTCCGGGCCAGCCTGGCGGTCAGCGTGCCGCTCATCGGAGCGCCCACGCTCTGGGCCGCGCCCTTCGCTGTCCGCGGCGAGAACATGCGCGTCGCGGTCATCGACACCGGCGTGGATTACGGCCATATCGACCTGGGCCAGGGCTTCGGCCCGGGTTACAAGGTCGCGGGCGGCCACGACTTCGTCAACGACGACGAGGACCCCATGGACGACCACGGCCACGGCACCCACGTGGCCGGGATCATCGCCGCCGACGGCCCCGCGGCCCAGGGCGTGTCGCCCAAGGCCGAGATATACGCCTACAAGGTCCTGGGGGCGAACGGCTCGGGCTACATGTCGGACATCATCGCCGCCCTGGAGCGCGCGGCCGACCCCGACGACGACGGCGATACGACCGATCACCTGGACGTGGCCAATCTGAGCCTGGGCGGCTCGGGCGACCCCGACGACCCGACTTCCCAGGCCGTGGACAACGCCACAGCCGCGGGCGTGGTCGTGGTCGTGGCCGCGGGCAACTCCGGCCCCTCAAACTCGACCATCGGCTCGCCCGGCTGCGCCCGCTCGGCACTGACCGTGGGCGCCAGCGACGACTTGGACACCCTGGCCTCCTTCAGCTCCCGCGGCCCCACGGCCAAGACCTACGCGGTCAAGCCCGACGTGCTCGCCCCGGGCGTTTCCGTCTGCTCCAGCCAGTGGGCCACGGCCTGGCAGTCCTCCCAGTGCCTGGACGAGGAGCACACGGCCATCTCCGGCACCTCCATGGCCACGCCCCACGTGGCCGGCGGCGCGGCGCTCCTCAGGCAGCTCCATCCGGACTGGAGCCCGGAGATGGTCAAGGCCGCGCTCATGCTCAGCGCAGAGGACCTGGACCTGCCGCTCCTCTCCCAGGGCGCGGGGCGCATCGACCTGCCGGCCGCGAACGCGGTCCAGGCCCTGGCCCTGCCGGCATCCGTGAGCCTGGGCTTGGCCGACCTGGGCTCGGACGTCTGGGAAGTTTCCAGGACCGTGACGGTCATGAACCTCTCGCCGCTGGAGCAGAGCTTCACCCCTTCCCTGGCCGCCGGCCTGCCGGAGGGCGTCAGCGCCGTCTTCGACCCGGCCGGGCTGACCGTCCCGGCCGGCGGCTCGGGCGGGCTGACCGTCACCATCCGCGTGGACAACGCCACGGTGCCGAACCTGGGCACGGCGCCCTCGGCCTACGAGGGCCGCATCGAGCTCACTTCGGCCCTGGGCACGCTCTGCCTGCCGCTCGGCTTCGTCAAAAGCCACCTGCTGCGCCTGACCCTGGACGGCGCGCCCTGGACCGTGCTGGTCCACGACCGCGCCGCGCAGGCCCAGGCCAAGGCCGTGGATGCGGACTACGCCGGCGCGCCGGTCGATTTCCTCCTGCCCGAGGGCACCTGGGACGTGGTCGTCAGCTACCGCTCCGACCTGGAGACCGGCACCTCGGACTTCGTGGTCCGCGAGGGGGTGAACGTCTCCGGGCTGACCGAGCTTGCCGTCTCCCAGTCCGAGGCCGGGCACCGGGTGGAGCTGGAATTCACGAGCGACTCCGGCGGCTACACCCCGATCAGGCTCGGCTGCTACCGCTTCTGGCACCAGCCCTCGAACATCGGCTCCTGGACCATGTCCAGCGGTTTTTCCTGGACCAACCGCGTGAACCGCTTCAACACCTTGAGCGAAAACTACCGCTTCGAATGGCAGGCCGTCTCGGCCAACACGGACCGCCGCGTCCTTCGTTTCCAGAACGGCTTCGCCGGGCTGACCTCGGGCCAGGCCCACGTCGTGGACCAGGAGGCCTGGCGGCGCTACCGCTTCATCTACAACGTCGACCCCGGCACGCCGAGCCTCTTCCCCCTGCAGTCGCTGTCCACCGACCCGACCAGCTGGTCCTTCGTCTCGGCCACCTCCTGGGGCAACTGGGAGACGCCGCTCTCCCCTCCCTTTGTCCAGGAATTCTTGAGCCAGCCCGAGCCCTACCCCGGCTTCACCATGGGCTTCGGCGGCGTGGAGGCCTGGGCCGCAAGCCCGGACTCCGGGCAACGCTTCTTCGTCAGCGCCTACCAGCGGCCCGGGCTGGCCGAGGGCCTGGCCCTCTACGGCGCCCACGACCCGGTGCCCATGGCCGAGGGGCTCAATGGCAACCTGGAGCTGGGGCTGGCCCCGCCGCACTTCTCCGGCCGGCTGGACATCGAGGCCGGCCAGGTCCGGCTCTACGCCGCCCACGGGCTGAAGGCCCAGGTGGTGCGCACCCAGACCTTCGACGATCCGCTCAAGGGCCATCTGGCCTACACGCTGCGCCGCAGCGGCGAGACGATCGCTTCGGGCCAGACCTCCACGGTCTTCACCGACGCCTATCGCTGGCTCAACCTGCCCCTGCCCGGAGCCTATGAGATCATTCTCGACCTGCCGGGCTGCTACGTGGCCGGCCTGCCGGGCACGTCCGTGCTTACGGCCGCCTTCGACTCCACCCGGGCCGATCCCGACCCGCCCGAGATCGAAAGCCTGCAGATCGTGGGCGACGGCCGGCCGCTGGGCGTGGCCGGCCCGCGGCACAAGGCCCGGCTGCGCCTGGTCCTGGCCGAGGAGCCGGGGCTCGCCGTGGCCATGGCCTGGCGTCCGGCCGCGGGCGGCGACTGGCAGGAGCTGGCCGTCGGCGACGACGGCGGCGGCGTGTTCAGCGCCCCGCTGCCGGTCCGCCCGGGGCTCGTGGCGCTGAAAGTCACGGCCAGCGACGCCGCCGGCAACAGCCTGACCCAGGAGTGGCTGCCGGCCTACCTGGGCCAGGGCGCCGGCATCCAGGCCATCCTCGGCCTGCTCCTGGACTAGGTTTTTTCCGGCCGCGAAAGGCCTTCCGCAGCAAAGCGGAGGCTTTTCGAGGCGCTCGAAAGCTGAAAGCCCCTCCCGGACCGCGATTTTCCGCTCTGCCCGCGTCCGGGAGGGGCTGTATCCGCCCTCGGCTGCGAATGCCCTTTACATTTTCCCCGAAACAGGCTTCTTAGCGCTTTGGCCGCGGCTGCCGCGGCCAGGGCAGCGGCGCATCCGACCATCCGGCCGCTCCACAAGGACTCTCCCATGCAGCGACACGTGCTCAAGGCCGACGGACTCCTTCTCCTGACCGCGCTCATCTGGGGCGCGGCCTTCGTGGCCCAGCGGGTGGGCATGGAGCATGTCGGCCCCATGACCTTCAACGGCCTGCGCTTCGCCCTCGGCGCGGCCTGCCTCCTGCCCCTGGCGCTGCGCCAGCAGGGTGCCAACTCGAACCAGCTGACCGGGCTCAAGGCCCTCGGCGGCGGCGTTCTGGCCGGCCTGGTCCTTTTTTCCGGGGCCTCGCTGCAGCAGATGGGCATCGTCGAGACCACGGCCGGCAACGCCGGCTTCATCACCGGCCTCTACGTGGTCATCGTGCCGCTCATCGGGCGTTTCCTCGGCCAGCGTCCGGGGACGGGCAGCTGGGTCGGCGCCGTGCTCTCGGCCGTGGGCCTGTACCTGCTCTCGGTCACCGCCGAGCTGACCTTCAATCCCGGCGACCTGCTGATCTTCGTCAGCGCCTTCTTCTGGGCCGGCCACGTGCTGGTTATCGGCTGGCTCTCCCCGCACATGAACGCCGCGCGCTTAAGCTGCCTGCAGTTCGCCGTCTGCTCGGCCCTGAGCCTGGCCGTCGCCGTCGGCAGCGAGGACATCGCCTGGGCCGGGATTTCCGGCGGTCTCATTCCCATCCTCTACGGCGGATTCATGAGCGTGGGCGTGGCCTTCACCCTGCAGGTCGTGGCCCAGAAGGATGCCCCCCCGGCCCACGCGGCGATCATCATGTCCCTCGAATCGGTCTTCGCCGCGCTGACCGGCTGGCTCATTCTCGGTGAGCTTCTCTCCCCCCGGGGGCTCACCGGCTGCGCGCTCATGCTTGTCGGCATGCTCGCCGCCCAGCTCTGGCCCGAACGCACGGCCTGAACCCGGCCGGGACGGCATTCCGCCCTGGCCTTCGGCAGCCGTTTTCGCTATATACCGAGGCATATGGATTTCTGCGCCCAGGGGCGCGAGGGCCGGAACAGGCTGCCCGGGCGGTGCGTCCCGGACCTCCGGGTTCGCGGCTACGGAAGGGTCCTCGTGAGGGGCGCAGGCAATCTTGCATCTTATGTCTTGCATATTATATATGAATGAGGCATGGTCTCCTTGGCCATCCGCCGGTTCCTCGTCCGGCCGCGGGCTGGCGCGGCCGGGTGCAATGTGCCAGGGGCAATCAGCCAGGACGACCTTGGTCAGGCAGTCGCGCCGACTGCAAAGGGAAATATGAGCAAGATTTCCTTCAAGCCGATGTATCAGCAGGTATACGAGTCGCTGCGCAGCCGCATGGCTTCGGGCGAGCTCGCCCCGGGCACCTTCCTGCCGAGCGAGAACGTTCTCGCCGAGGATTACGGGGTCAGCCAGGGAACGCTGCGCAAGGCCATCGACCGCCTGGCCGCGGACAAGCTGGTCGTGCGCTACCAGGGCAAGGGTACGGCCATCGCGCTCATCGACTCCGACGAGGCCCTGTTCCGGTTCTTCCGCCTGGTGCATTCCGACGGACACAAGCTTCTGCCTTCCTCTCAGGTGCTTGGCGCCGAGAGCGGCCAGGCCGGCGAGGATGAAGGCAAGGCCCTGGCCATTGCCGCCGGCGACATGGTCTTTCGCATCCATCGCCTGCGCATGCTCGACGGCTCGCCCGCCATCGACGAAAAGATCACCGTACCCTGCGCCGCCTTCCCGGGCATCGACGAGCTGACCACGGACCACGTGCCGAACACGCTCTACAACTATTTCCAGGAGCGCTACGGCACCACGGTCTGCCGCATCCGGGAGCACCTGATCGCCAAGGGCGCGACCGCCGGCACGGCCAAGCGCCTGGAGGTCCGGGCCGGGCACCCCGTGCTCCAGATCCGGCGGGTGGCCTACGACCTGAACGACCGGCCGGTCGAGTACCGGGTCATGCTCTGCCTGACCGACCACGTCCATTACGACGCCGATCTGAAACGCTAGCCAGTGGGCCGCCTCCGGCCCGGCTTCCGCCTACCCCCGCGAGTGGCGGACGGGATGCGTGCCTCGGACGCAAGCCGGCCGTCGGCACGGACGTGTCTCCGCCGCTTCATAAAACTGTCAACAATTTCATGCGATTGAAAAAAACCTGCGCGTTGGGATTTCATTCCGGTTGACAGTCTTCTATAAGATATATTACAGAAGAGCCACGTCGTGTTTGAACCCGCTACCAAGGAGAACACCGTGGCAGTCGATTTCATCGTGCACGAAGCCGGGGATTCCGTCGGCGTCGTGGTCGTGGAGGGAGTCAAGGCCGGGCAGAACCTGACCGGCTGGGTGATGGCCGAGGACCAGACCATCACCATCAAGGTGCTGAACGACATCCCGATCGGGCACAAGATCGCCCTGCAGGATCTCGCCACCGGCGACACCGTCATGAAGTACCGCACCGACATTGGTCGCGTGGTCGCCCCGATCAAGAAGGGCGCGCACCTGCATGTCCACAACGTCAAGACCAAGAGGTGGTAGGATCATGACCAACAAGATTCTCGGATATCGCCGCGAGAACGGCCGGGTCGGCATCCGCAACCATGTCGTGATCCTGCCCCTGGACGACCTGTCCAATGCCGCCTGCGAGGCTGTGGCCAACAACATCAAGGGCACTCTGGCCCTGCCCCACCCCTACGGCCGCCTGCAGTTCGGCGAGGATCTCGACCTGCACTTCCGGACCCTGATCGGTGCCGGCTCGAACCCCAACGTGGCCGCCGTGGTGGTCATCGGCATCGAGCCCGTGTGGACCAACCGCGTGGTCGAGGGCATCGCCAAGACCGGCAAGCCTGTGGCCGGCTTCGCCATCGAGAAGAACGGCGACCTGAACACCATCGCTGCCGCCTCGCGCAAGGCCCTCGAGTTCGTGCAGTTCGCCACCGAGCTGCCGCGCGTGCCCTGTGACCTGAAGGAGCTGTGGGTGTCCTGCAAGTGCGGCGAGTCCGACACCACCTCGGGCATCGCCTCCAACCCCACGGTCGGCAACGCCTTCGACAAGCTCTACGAGAACGGCAACACCCTCCTCTTCGGCGAGACCACCGAGCTGACCGGCGGCGAGCACCTGGTCGCGGCCAGGTGCGTGAACGACGAGGTCCGGGCCAAGTTCCAGGCCTCGTTCGATCGCTACGCCGCCCTGGTCGAGGCCCACAAGACCGACGACCTGTGCGACTCCCAGCCGACCAAGGGCAACATCGAGGGCGGTCTGACCACCATCGAGGAGAAGGCCCTGGGCAACATCCAGAAGATCGGCCGCAAGTGCAAGGTCCACGGCGTGCTGGACAAGGCCGAGGCGCCCACCGGCCCGGGCCTGTGGTACATGGACTCCTCCTCGGCCGCGGCCGAGATGGTCACCCTGTGCGCCGCCGCCGGCTTCGTCGCCCACTTCTTCCCCACCGGCCAGGGCAACATCATCGGCAACCCGATCCTGCCGGTCATCAAGCTCAGCGCCAACCCGCGCACCGTGCGCACCATGAGCGAGCACATCGACGTCGACGTCTCCGGCATCCTGCGCCGCGAGATGAACTACGACGCCGCCGGCGACAAGCTGCTCGAGCGCCTGATCCAGACCGCCAACGGCCGGGTGACCGCCGCCGAAGGCCTGGGCCACCGCGAATTCGTCTTCACGCGCCTCTACGAGAGCGCCTAGGGACCTGCCCTCTGGGCTCCCGCGCCGGCGCGGGAGCCCAGAGCGTGCCGGTCATGACGAGGGATGCCGAGACAGTTGTGGTCGAAAGCCCGGGATGCCGGCCCGAGGCTGAAATGTAATCCGAGATGCAAGTCATGTGCTGTCAGACGAGGTTGATGAACAGATTTCCTGCCTGATCACACGCCCGGGACCCGGAAGCGGCTGACCGCGCTGCAACGCGGACGCCGCCCGCGATTCCGGGCCGAACGGTGGGCGGCATTTCGGTCGAGAGGTCGGAAGGCCGCCAGGGGGTGCCGATGTCAGCTGTGCTGCACCGAGAATGCGCAAGGCGCATGCCTTCCCCGAAGATGGCGTCCGGTATGGCGGAAATTTCCGCCGCGCTGCCGCGCGCTGTCTGCACCCCGCCGCCGGCCTTTTTTGCTGCTCGCCCTCGGACCTCTGTCTCCGTATCATTCTTCGGCATACGCCTTCGCCCCCCCGCCAGCCCCGCTCCCGCCTGCGCTCCTCGCCATCCCTTCGGCCCACGGCCGGGGGCGGACATCACCTCTGAGGAAAGCGGACCATGTGATCCGCTGCATCATAGCCTGACGGCATCGAACATGCACGAACAGCGAACCCACAGGAGGATGTAATGCGCATTGGATTCATCGGTGTCGGCCTCATGGGAGGCCCCCTTGCCCGCAACCTGATCCGGGCCGGCAAGACCGTCCTGGTTTACGACTTGAGCCGCGAGGCCGTGGAAAAGACCCTGGCCGCCGGCACCACCGGCCAGGCTGCGGCCTCGACCAAGGCCCTGGCCGACTGCGACCTGGTCTTCACCAGCCTGCCCATGCCCAACCACGTCAAGGGCGTGATGCTCGGCGCGGACGGCTGCTACGGCTTCATGAAGAAGGGCGCGACGCACGTGGAGCTCTCGACCATCGACCCCATGACCGCCAAGGAGCTGGAGGAGGCCGCCAAGGCCAAGGGGCTCGGCTACCTGCAGTGCACCCTGGGCAAGACCCCCGGCCATGCCGAGAAGGCCGAGGAGCCCATGTTCGTCGGCGGCGACAAGGCCCTTTACGATTCCCTGGCCGAAATCTTCCCGATCATCGGCAAGCCCGCCTACTACATGGGCGGCGTCGAGGCTGCCTGCGCCATCAAGCTGATCAGCAACCTGGTCGGCATGTCCAACCTGGTCGTCCTGGCCGAGGGCATGCGCATCGGCGAGAAGGCCGGCATCGACAAGAAGTTCCTCATCGAGCTCTTGGCCGACACCGGCGCCAAGAGCTTCCAGCTCGAGGTCCGCGGCCCGTGGATCGCAGCGGACGACTTCAAGAACCGCTTCGGGCTCGACCTGGCCCTGAAGGATGTCCGGCTGGGCTGCGAGATGGCCCGCCATTGGGGTATGGACGCCTCCCTCATGGAGGCGGCTCTGGCCATGTTCAAGAAGGCGAGTGAAGCCGGCTTCGGAAAGGAGGACTGCAACGCGGTTTACAAGTTAATGTAGCGGCCTGGCCATTGGCCACCCACACCAACCGACGTAGGCGGAAAGACGGAGGCAACGATGCATCACCTGAGTCGTATCACTTTCATTGTTCTCGCGCTGGTTCTCACCATGGGCATCTGCAGCGCCCAGGCCAAGGACGAAATCCGGGTCAGCGGCCAGCCGTGCCTGCACGGCTTGCCCACCTGGTGGGCCATCGAGGATGGCTGGACGAAGGACAAGAACATCGATCTGACCTACACCCTCTTCCCCTCGGGCGCGCCCCAGGTCGAAGCCCTGGCCGCCGACCAGTGGGACGTGGGCGCCATGGGCACCGTGCCGACCATGATGGCCATCCTGCGCTACGGCGCCAAGCTCATCGCAATCTCCAACGACGAGTCCGAGACCAATGACCTCTGGGTCCGCCCCGACTCGCCCATCCTGAAGACCAAGGGCTTCAACCCCAAATACCCCGAGATCTACGGCAAGCCCGAAGACTGGAAGGGCAAGAAGATCCTGGTGACCACCGTGTCCACGGTGCACTACGCCCTGGACGCCACGCTCAAAGCCCTGGGCCTGACCGAGAAGGACGTGGAAGTCGTCAACATCGAGCAGGGCCAGGCCGTGACCGCCTTTGCCTCCAGCCAGGGCGACGTGGTCTGCCTGTGGGCTCCCTTCAGCTACACCGCCGAGAGCAAGGGCTGGAAGAAGGTCTCCTCCGGCGCCCGCTCCGGGGCCATGATCCCCGGCGGCGTGGTCGTGCGCAAGGACTTCGCCGAGAAGCATCCGGACCTGGTCGTGGAATGGCTCGACCTGTACATGACCGCCCTCGACCGCATGCGCACCGACAAGGCCGGCTCCGGCGTCTGGCTGAACAAGTACTTCGCCGGCTACTGCGGCCTGCAGCTGCCCGAATCGGCGATCAAGAGCGAGTTCGAGCTGCGCCCCATCTTCAGCGTCGAACAGCAGGTCAAGGCGCTCACCGCGCCTGACGAGGCCAGCGCCTGGATGAAGGGCGTCGCCGACTTCTTCGCCGGCCAGGGCCGCATCACCAAGGCCGACATGGCCGACCTGGAGAAGTCCAACTTCGGCATCGACGCCTCGTTCATGAAGAAAGTCCAGGAGAAGCGCGCGGCCAAAAAGTAGCGCGCCGTCATGATCACTGCCCGGGGCGGAAAGCATTTTTTCCGCCCCGGGTGAAAGCAAGCCGCCCCAGGCCGTCCACGGAGGATGCATGTCAACCGCTCACGCCTCGGCCCTTGAAGCGCCCGCGACCTCACGGGTCAAGGGCTACTGGAAGGAATACAACAGCTCGGTCTTCAGTCTTCTGGTCTTTCTGCTCATCTGGGAGCTGGTCTGCCGCCTGGGCTTCATCAGCCGCTTCCAGCTGGTCCCGCCGTCTGAGGTCATCGTGGTCATGATCGAGAAGTTCTGGACGGCTCCACCCGACGGCGCCACGCTCTTCACGCACATTGCCGCGAGCATGACGCTGGCCCTGGTCGGCTTCTGCGCCGCGGTCGTCGTCGGCGTGCCCTTGGGCCTGCTCATGGGCTGGTACAAGCCGGTCATGGTCCTGGTGCGCCCGCTCTTCGACGCCGTGCGGCCCATCCCGCCCATCGCCTGGATCCCTCTGGCCATCCTCTGGCTCGGCATCGGCATCGAGGCCAAGGCCTTCATCATCTGGCTGGCGGCCTTCGTGCCCTGCGTCATCAACTCCTACATCGGCATCAAGCTGACCAACCCGGTGCTCATCCGCGTGGCCCGCATCTACGGGGCGAGCAACTGGGAGACCTTCATCAAGATCGGCGTGCCCTCGGCCGTGCCCATGATCTTCACCGGCCTCAAACTCTCGCTGAACGCCGCCTGGACCACCCTGGTCGCGGCCGAGCTCCTGGCCGCGAGCGAGGGCCTGGGCTACATGATCCAGATGGGCCGCCGCCTGGCCAGACCCGACATCATCATCGTCGGCATGCTGACCATCGGCTTCACCGGGGCGCTCATGTCCTACGTGCTGACCAAGATCGAAAGCCGCATCGCTTCGTCGAGGAGACTCTGATGGCAAACGCAGCAGCCGCAAACCTCAAGGAAAAGATCGGGGCCGTCTTCTCCTTCGTCATCTTCCTGGCCCTGTGGCAGGTCGCGTCCATGGCCGTGGGCAGCGAGGCCCTGCCCTCCCCGGCCGACGTGGTGGCCAAAGCCCAGGAGATGTACACCTCACAGATCGGCGGCAAGAGCATGTGGATGCACATCTACTATTCCTTGCGCCGCGTGGTCGGAGCCTACCTGCTGGCCGCCGTAACCGGCATTCCTCTGGGCATCGCCATGGGCTGGAACGTCAAGTTCCGCAAGATCGCAAACCCCATCTTCGAGCTCCTTCGGCCCATTCCGCCCATCGCCTGGATCCCCATCGCCATCCTCTGGCTGGGCATCGGCGAAGGTCCCAAAATTTTCATCTGCTACGTCGGCGCCTTCGTCATCTTCGTCATGAACACCTACACCGGCATGCGCTACACCGACCACCTGCTCATCGACGCCGCCCGCACCTTCGGGGCCACCAGGCGCCAGCAGCTCTTCAACGTGGCCATCCCGGCGAGCCTGCCCTCGATCTTCGCCGGCGTGCAGAACGCCATGAGCATGGCCTGGATGTGCGTGCTCGCCGCCGAGCTGGTCGGCGCCCGCGAAGGCGTCGGCTTCATCATCATCCAGGGCATGGACCTGAACAACTCGCCCATGATCATCGTCGGCATGATCACCATCGGCCTGATCGGTCTGTTCCTGGCCGTGTCGCTGCGCTACCTCGAAAAACTCCTCTGCCCCTGGCGGCGGGAACTGCAGTAGCCATGGGAGACGAAATGAGCACATCAAACGTCAAGATCGCGGCCAAGGGCATCTCCAAGAGCTTCACCACGGAGAACGGGACCATCCAGGTCCTGGACAACGTCTCGCTTGAGGTGAAGACCAACGAGTTCCTGGTGATCCTCGGCCCCGGCCAGTGCGGCAAGACCATCCTCCTCAACTGCCTGGCCGGCATCCTGCCCCCGGACAGCGGCGAGGTCATCCTGAACGGGAAGAAGGTCACCGAGCCCGGACCGGACCGGGGCGTGGTCTTCCAGCAGTACGCCCTCTTCCCCTGGAAGACGGTCCGGGACAACGTGGCCTTCGGTTTGGCCATCCGCCACATGCCGGTCAAGGAGCGCTACGAGATTGCCCAGAAGTACATCGACCTGGTCGGTCTGACCGGCTTCGAGAAATCCTACCCCCACCAGCTCTCCGGGGGCATGAAGCAGCGGGTCAGCATCGCGCGCTCGTACGCCAACAACCCCGAAGTGCTGCTCATGGACGAGCCCTTCAGCGCGCTCGACGCCCAGACCCGCTACTCCATGGAAAAGGAGCTTTTATCCATCTGGGAGCAGGAGAAGCGCACGGTCGTCTTCATCACCAACAACGTGGAAGAGGCCATCTACCTCGGCGACCGGATCGTGCTCATGACCAAGCTGCCGGGAACGATCAAGATGGAGTTCCCGCTCACTTCGCCCAAGCCCCGCAACTATACGGATGCTTCCTTCCTGGAGATGCGCCTGGCCATTTCCGAGGAAACCGAGCTCGCCCTGTGAGGAGGACGTCTTGACCAACCAGCAGCTCTCCGAAAACTACCACCGCGGCAAGGAAGTCAAGGTCTCCGTGACCGACTTGACCAAGAAGTACGACGACCTGCTCGTGCTGAACGACATCAGCTTCAACATCTACAAAGGCGAGTTCTTGTGCATCGTCGGCCCCACGGGCTGCGGCAAGACCACGTTCCTTAACTGCCTGTCCCGCTTCATCCCGACCACCAGGGGCGACATCCTGGTAGACGGACAACCGGCCGACCCCACGCACCACGACATGGCCTTCGTCTTCCAGGAGGTTTCGACCATCCCCTGGCTCAGCGTCGAGGACAACATCCGCTTCGGCCTCAAGGTCAAGCGCAGGCCGCCCGACGAGGTCGAGCGCCGCACGGAGCAGATGCTCGAGCTGGTGGGCCTGAAGAAGTTCCGCTCCTACTTCCCCCGCCAGCTCTCGGCGAGCATGGAGCAGCGCGTGGTCATCGCCCGCAACTTCGCCCTGAACCCCGACATCCTGCTCATGGACGAGCCCTACGGCCAGCTCGACCTCAAGCTGCGCTACTATCTGGAAGATGAGCTCATCCGCATCTGGCAGGAGATCGGCTGCACGGTCCTGTTCATCACCCACAACATCGAGGAGGCCGTCTACCTCGCCCAGCGCGTCCTGGTGCTCGGCCAGAAGCCCGCGACCATCAAGGAGGAGATCATCGTCGATCTGCCCCGGCCGCGCAACTTCGCCGATCCGGCCTTCGTCAAGATCCGCGATCACGTGACCGACGCCATCCGCTGGTGGTAGTCGCCGAATAAGGAGCATGTCCCATGTTTTTCGACGTTGCCAAGCTGCCCGAGCACGAGGCCCCGGCCCCGGCCACCCGGTATGCCCGCATCCTCTTCGATGACAAGGTCATCCCGGAGGCGCCGCTGAGCATGGCCGTCTTCCGCTTCGAGCCCGGACAGATCGGGCCGAAGCACCGCCACGAAACCGAGGTGGAAGTCTACTTCTGCCTGGAAGGTCGTGGTGTGGTCGTGGTCGACGGCGTGGAGCACGAGCTCACCCCGCGCACCGCCCTCTACATCGCCCCGCAAAAGGACCACGAGACGCGCAACGCCGGCGACGGGGAGTTCGTTTTCCTCGCCGTCTTCGGCCCCTGCGTGAACTTCGACTTCATTCGCAATTGGTGATGACGCGGGCCGGGCGGCCTCGCAAACCGTGCCCGGCCCGCATCCTCACCCACTCAATACCGATTCCAAAGGAGGAATCAGCAATGCCATATGGGTACAATGGCAAAATCCTGCACGTGCATCTCGACCAGGGCAGGCTCGAGGTCGAAGAGCCCGATGCCGTCTTCTACCGCACCTACTGGGGCGGCAGCGGCTTCGCGGCCTACTACCTGAACACGCTTGTCAAACCAGGCACCGACCCCCTCGGGCCGGACAACGTCCTCATCTTCGCCTGCTCGGTGCTGACCGGAGCCGGCCTGCCCGGCTTCAATCGCTACACCGTGGCGGCCAAGAGCCCGCTCACCGGCACTTTCGGCGAGGCCGAGGCCGCGGGCTACTTCGGCCCCGAGCTCAAATTCGCCGGTTTCGACGCCGTCGTTTTCCATGGTCGCTCTCCCAAGCCGGTCTATCTGTACGTGAATCGCGGCGAGGTCGCCCTCAAGGACGCCTCCGCCCTGTGGGGCCTCGAGAACGCCCCGCTGCGCGACCGGCTGGCGGCGGAGCTTGGCGACGACAAGATCAGGGTGGCCTCCATCGGCCCGGCCGGCGAGACCCTCTCGCCCCTGGCCTGCGTCATCAACGAGCTGGCCCACGCCAACGGCCGTTGCGGCCTGGGAGCGGTCATGGGCTCGAAGAACGTCAAGGCCGTGGTCGCCCGCGGCGACGCC
This sequence comes from Desulfovibrio sp. UBA6079, assembly GCA_002428705.1. Lineage (GTDB taxonomy): Bacteria > Desulfobacterota > Desulfovibrionia > Desulfovibrionales > Desulfovibrionaceae > UBA6079. Next base: position 263,808 of record DIXN01000061.1, on the reverse strand, counting down.
GAGGTCATGTCCTTCGCCGATCCCGAGGCGCTGAAGGAGCTCAACACCTGGCACAGGAAACGCCTGGCCGAGCACATGCCCAACGTCAACCTCGGCAAGTTCGGCACGCCCATGCACCTGATGGCCCAGCAGAACGCCGGCATCCTGCCTACACGCAACTGGCGCGAATCCGTGTTCGAGGGCGCGGAGAAGGTCGGCGTGCCCGGCTACGAGAAGATCCTGGCCCGGCGCCACACCTGCTACAAGTGCAGCGTGGCCTGCAAGCGCGTGGTCAACAACAACAGGATGGACCAGCGCTACGGCGGACCCGAATACGAGACCATGGCCGGCTTCGGTCCCCTGTGCGGAATCGACGACCTGGACGCCATCGTGCTCGCCCACGAGAAATGCAACGCCTACGGTTTCGACACCATCGGCGTGGGCGGGACCATCGCCTTTGCCATGGAATGCTTCGAGAACGCCATCCTGACCCCGGCCGACGCCGAGGGCCGGGACATCCGCTTCGGCGACGTGGACGGCATGCTCTGGCTGATCGAGGCCATGAAGGACGGCCGGTCGCTGGGCAAGATCCTGCGCCTGGGCTCGGCCAAGGCCGCGAAGATCATCGGCAAGGGCGCCGAGAAGTACGTCTGCGCCATCAAGGGCCAGGAGCCCGGCTACCACGACCCGCGCGGCAAGATCGGCGTGGGCCTGGGGTTCGCCCTCTCGCCCACCGGCGGCGACCACATCGAGGAGCCCCACGAGGTCGCCTTCCAGGGCGAGGCCGTGCGCCTGGTCTCGCCCATGGGCATCGTCGAGCCGCCCCTGCCCGGCGACGGCGGCCCGAAAAAGGTCCGCTACTTCAAGGCCGGCCAGCTGACCTGGGGCATGAACAACGTGCTCGGCCTGTGCAACTTCGTGGTCGCGCCGCTCTTTGCCCTGACCTACGACAAGCTCATCGCGGTCATCAAGGCCGTCACCGGCTGGGAGACGAGCCTGTACGAGCTCTTCCTCGGTGCCGAGCGCAGCCTGACCATGGCCCGCATGTTCAACGTGGCCCAGGGCATTCCGGCCTCCGAGGACAAGCTCTTTTCGCGCATGCACCAGCCCATCGGCGAAGGCCCGGCCAAGGGCAAGTTCGTGGACGAGACCGAGTTCAAGGAAGCTGTGGCCCTCTACTACCAGATGATGGGCTACGACGAAGCCGGCGTGCCCCTGCCCGGCAAGCTCCACGAGCTGAACGTCGGCTGGCTGGTGAAGCAGTAGACCCGAAGATTCCCGGCCATGAACGAGGAGATGATGACCATCCGGCTCAAGCTGGAATCGACTCTGGCCCGGCACGCACCCGAAAACGCGTCGTGCTACCCGGTCGAGCCCGGCACGACCGTGGCCGGGCTCATGGCCCGGCTGGAGCTGCGTGACGACCAGGTCATGCTGGCCATCATGAACGGCCAAAGCATCGGCCACAAGACGGTGCTCGCCGACGGCTGCACGCTCAGCCTTCTGCCGCACATCTGCGGCGGCTGAGCGGGCCTGCCCGCCTGAGGCAGCGTTTGGTTCCATAGCCTTCCGACGCATTGCGCAGCCTTCCTCTCCACACCCACTCCACCCGGATCGCCCGGCCCCTCCGCCAAGGAGGGGCCGGGCCCTCCCGGACGCGGCCGTCCGCGCCCGGGGCGAAGGGGCTTTAGGCCTTCAGGCCGGCCATGCAGGTGTATTTGAGCACGGTGTAGTCATCCAGGCCGTAGTGCGAGCCCTCGCGGCCGAGCCCGCTCTCCTTGACCCCGCCGAACGGCGCCTCGCAGGTCGAGATGAGGCTGTCGTTCACGCCGACCAGTCCGTACTCCAGGGCCTCGGACACGCGCCAGGCGCGGCCGAGGTCGCGGGTGTAGAGGTAGCCGGCCAGGCCGTACTCGGTGTCGTTGGCCATGGCGATGGCCTCGGCCTCGGTCTTGAAGCGGAAGACCGGGGCGATGGGGCCGAAGGTCTCCTCCTTGGCAAAGGCCATGTCCTTGGTCGCATCGGCGATGACCGTGGGCTCGAAGTAGTTGCCGCCCAGCGCATGGCGCTTGCCGCCGATGACGATGCGGCCGCCCTTGGCCGTGGCGTCGGCGACCTGGGCCTCCATGCGCGTAAGCGCGCTTGAGTCGATGAGCGGCCCCTGGGTCACGCCCTCGCCAAGGCCGTCGCCGACCTTGAGCGCCTTGGCCGCGGCCGTCAGCTTCTCGACGAAGGCCTCGTAGACGCCCTCCTGGACGATGAAGCGGTTGGTGCAGACGCAGGTCTGGCCGGTGTTGCGGTACTTGCTGTTCATGCCGCCGGACACGGCCAGGTCCAGGTCGGCGTCGTCGAAGACCACGAACGGCGCGTTTCCGCCGAGCTCCATGGAGACCTTCTTGACCGTCTCGGCGCACTGCTTGAGCAGCACCTTGCCGACCTGGGTCGAGCCGGTGAAGCTCAGTTTGCGCACCGTGGGGTTGCCGGTCAGCTCCGCGCCGATCTCACGCGACGAGCCGGTGACCACGCTGAACACGCCGTCGGGCACGCCGGCACGCTTGGCCAGCTCGGCCAGGGCCAGGGCCGAGAACGGCGTCTGGCTGGCCGGCTTGATGACCACCGGGCAGCCCACGGCCAGGGCAGGGCCGGCCTTGCGGCAGATCATGGCCGTGGGGAAGTTCCAGGGGGTGATGATGCCGACCACGCCCACCGGCTCGCGCGTGACCAGGATGCGCTTGTCGCGCCAGGGGGCGGGGATGACGTCTCCGTACGCACGGCGGCCTTCCTCCGCGAACCAGCGGATGAAGCTCGCGCCGAAGCCGATCTCGCCGCGGGCCTCGGCCAAGGGCTTGCCCTGCTCCAGGGTCATCAGCCGAGCCAGCTCCTCGCGCTCCTCGAGCATGAGGTCGTGCAGCTTCAGCATGATGTTGCCCCGCTCGAGCGCGGTCATGGCCCGCCACTCCGGCCAGGCACGGGCCGCCGCGGCGATGGCCCGCGCGGTCTCGGCCCGCCCGCAGTCGGGAACGCGGCCGATGGCCTTGAGCGTGGCCGGATTGTTCACGTCCAAGGTCTTGCCGGAGTCGGCGCCGATCCATTCACCGCCAACGGCGCAAGCCGTCCGGGACAAAATGAGCTCAGAAATCTTCATCGCTTCCTCCATGTATTCCACATGCTCTTTTCCAGTCCGGCAGCCAGGCCCGGGCGGCTTTACCCACCTCGGGCGCCATGGCCGCCTCGAATTCATATATAATACATAACACATCTTACATATGTCAATCATGACATAAGCAATGCCGCCCGGAGATCTCCGGCGGTCGGGAGTGCCGCCTATGCCTCCGGCGGCCAGGGGCGCCGCCCCTGGACCCCGCAAGGGGGGGTGCCCCCCTTGACCCCGCAAGCTGAAAATCGAAGCGGGCCGGNNCCGGCCCGCTTCGATTTTCAGCTTGGTGACGAAGGGCGGCTCATGTCCCTCCCGGGGGCCGTGGGCTGAGTCGCAAAGAAACAAAAAAATGCAGCCGATGAGGGTGAAGAGTGTTCGGGGGGGGGCGCACGTCGGGTCAAGGGACCGGATAACCGCGCCGGGCCAGCACTTCTCTTCACCTCATGGCGGCTTTGATTCTTCCTCGACGGCCCGGCTCCGGCGGCAAGGTTGCCCACCTGCACCCGCTCTTCTGCGGTTCGGCCGGTCCGGGTCTTCTCCCGGACCGGCCGAACCGCAGAACCGAGGGGGTCAAGGGGGAAATCATTTCCCCCTTGTGGGGGTGCAGGGGGCAAAGCCCCTGCCCGCCGGAGGCGTTGCTACCCCTTGCGCATGCCGTCGACGATGCTGGCCAGTTCCTGGGCCTGGACGGCGAGTTCGCCGATGGCCTGGGCCGATTGCTCCATGGCGGTCTTGGTTTCGCTGCTGATGCGGTTGATCTCTTCGATGGCCCGGTTGATTTCCTCGCTGGCCGCGGACTGCTGTTCGCTCGCCGTGGCGATGGAGCGGGTCTGATCCGAGGCCGCGTCGACCATATTCACGATCTCGTCCAGGGCCGTGCCGGCGGTGGAGGCCAGCTTGGTGGCTTCGGTGATGGTGCTCACGGCCGAATCCACGCCCTGGATGCTGGCCCGGGTGCCCTGCTGGATGCCCTTGATGGCCACGTCCACCTCGCGGGTGGCGGTCATGGTTTTCTCGGCCAGCTTGCGCACCTCGTCGGCGACCACGGCGAAGCCCCGGCCGGCGTCCCCGGCGCGGGCGGCCTCGATGGCCGCGTTCAGAGCCAGCAGGTTGGTCTGGTCGGCGATGTCGGAGATGACGTTCAACACGGTGCCGATGCCTTCGGCCTTGCGGCCGAGGTCGGCCATCTGGTCCTTCAGGCTCATGGAATTGGCCTGGACCTGGCTGATGGCCGAGAGGACCTGGCTGACCACCTTGGCTCCGCCGTTGGCGCTGTCCTTGGCGCGGTCCGATGATTCGGCGGCGAGCGAGGCGCTCTTGGCCACGGAGAGGACGGTCGCGTTCATTTCGGTCATGGAGGTGGCCGTCTCGCCCAGGCGCTGGCTCTGCAGGGAGGTGCCGCTGCTGGACTGCTCGACCTGGGCGGAGAGCTCCTCGGAAGCCGAGGTCAAACGCTCAACGATGCCCTGGAGCTGGCCGGCGGCTTCCATCATGCCTTGGCGCTTGGCCTTCTCGGCCTCGGCCCGGGCCTGTTCGGCCTCGCGCTGGGCTTCGGTGGCCCGGGCGGATTTCTCCTCGGCTTCGCGGGTCTTGTCCTCGGCGCGGCTGATCATGTCCTTCAGCGTGGCCACCATCTTGCGCAGGGCCTCGGCCAGGGTGCCCATCTCGTCCTTGCTGCGGTAGGCCAGTTCGCGCTTCAGATCGCCGGAGGCCACGGCCTCGGCGAAGCCGACCGTCTGCAGCACCGGGCCCATGAACCTGCGCACGAAGAACAGGGACAGGATGAGGATCACGAGGCAGACGCCGGCGGTGATCGCGGACATGATGGTGATGGTCTTGGCCACCTTGCCGGCAACCACCGCGCGCGAGATCGAGGCCGAGACGTAGCCGATGGTCTGCTTGTCGTATTGCAGGGGCAGGAGGACGGTGTCGTATTCCTGGCCGCTTGCGTCCTTCATCTCGATCATCCGCCCGTCGGCAGTGGCCAGCGTGGACTGGTCGAGGTTCGGCAGGGCCACTCTGCCGGCGCCCTTCACCCCGTTTGCGTCGTACAGGGTGAAGGTCGCGCCGTAATCGACGTCCAGGGTCGTGAGGTCCCGGCCGAGCTCCTTCAGGAGGATGAAATGGCCGAGCGCGGTGTCGGCGGCGATGCTCAGGCTGGCGACGGCCTGCTTGACCACGTAGGGGATCTGGCAGCGCAGCATGAGCTTGCCCTCGATGATCTCGAAGGAGATGTCCCGCGCCTGCGGCTTGTAGTCGAGTCCCAGGAGCTTCGGGCGGCTTTCCTTCACCGGAAAATCGTATGATCCGTCCGCCTTCTTCTGCAGAAAGCGGTTGGAGGTCGCGCCGTCGCGCTCGACAAGGAGGTACGTGCCGTCCTCGCTCTTGACGAAGAGATGGCGAAGCTGCTCGGCCTCCTTGTTCTTCACCGGGTAGTAGTAGGCGAAGTAGTCGGCGTCCAGTTGCCGGCCGAGAGCTTCGGTCAGGTCGATCTGGGCTTCGGTGGAGAAGTCCAGCAGCTTGACCCGGTTGTAGCCGTTCAGGGAGTCCAGCCGGAACAGGAACCTGTTCAGGAATTCCATGTCCGCGCTGATGTCCTGCTGGGTGACGCGCTGCATGCTGGCCACGGCGGCGGTCAGGCGCTGATCGTTTTGCTCCTGGGTCTCCGACCAGTCGAGAAAAATGGCCCCGAGGGCCAGGCTGACGGAAGAAATGACCAGGAGAAGAATGGAGTAGATGATGAGCTTGGTCTTGAGCGAGGTGAGCGACATGGGTTTTTCTCCGAACGTCCTTCCCGACGTGCTCGAGCCGTCGTGAGCTTTACAGCGCTACAGTTTGTTCATGGCCAGAAACATCTGGCAGATCCACTTGTGCGGCTTGACGTAGGCAGGGCTGCGCGGTCAGCCCGGGAACGGGCGAGGCAGCAACGCGGCATGTTTCATTTGCGGTTTTTGCAATTCCGACCGCCCCCCTTCATAATTCATGGCGTCTATATATCGAAATTTCAACGGGCTGTCCATGCTTCACCGCAGGCGCCGCCGCAGCAACATGATTTAAGGAGTAGTCATTTTTCCGGCCCCCGCCGGATAATGCCAAGCCTGCTGCATGCATGCAAAAGACTTCATGACCGGAGGCACGGTGCACATCAGGGCTCATCATAATACCCGGCGTCGGAAATCCGACTTTTATGGCTGTTGTATTACAATAATGTGGCAAATAATACGTTCTGGCTTGGGACTGAATTGCCCAGCGGCTTGCCCCGGCCGCCTCCGGTACACCAAGAAAACCCGACGTATCACACCCGCAGTCACGGATCCGGGTCGGCATTGCTCCGCACATGGAAAGCAACACTCCGCCATGGCTGAGGAACAAACGCCCTGTTGCATGACAAAAATCATACAGAATCCAGGCACGTCTCGGCGTCTGGCCTCCGCGCATCGACCGCGACAAGCAAAAACCGGCCGAATTCCGGCTTTTGAATGGGCAATAAAATCTATCTGATGCTTTCATCGTGTCCTGTGAATGCTCTGTCCGGAGTGTTGCGGACATGGCGCGGCCGGCAGCGGCGCCGCACCCGGCACAGCAGGCTCCTGCTCAGCCGCGAGTGCCGGGAAGCACCAGCTGGACACCGCTTGCGCCGAGGATGTCGCTGATGGCCGGCGGCGGAGGCCGGTCGGTGACGAAGACGGAGACGTCGCGGATATGTCCGACCTTTATCACGGCCGAGCGCTCGAACTTGGTCTGGTCGGCGGCGAGGACGATCTTTTTTGCGTTCCGCATCATGCGCTGGACCAGCGCGACCTCGTTCACGTCGTAGTCGAGGAGCGTGCCGTCCGGGGCGATGGCGCCGACGCTCGTGACCAGGAAATCCACGTAGAAGTCGGCCAGAAAGCTCAGCGCCGAGGCGCCGACAATGGCTCCGTTCTTGGCCCGGACCCGGCCACAGGGCAGGATGAGCTCGATCTCCTCCCGGTTGTGGAGAAGCATGGCCGCGTGCAGGTTGTTGGTGATGACGCACAGCCTGCCCAGTCCGGTCAGCTCCCGGGCGAAGAACTCCATGGTCGTGCCCGGGGTGATGAACAGCGACGCCCCGTCGCGCAGCAGCCCGGTCACGGCTTGGCCCAGGAGCCTCTTCTCCGCGGTCCGGGAGACGCGGCGCGCGTCGTAGCTGGTATTGACCACGCTCGAAACCGACCCCGCGCCGCCGTGGTGGCGCGAGACCAGGTTCTCGCGGGCAAGCGCGCGGATGTCCCGGCGGACGGTCTGGGTCGAGACGGCGAAGTGCTCGGCCAGGTATTCGTTGGAGGCATATCCGGACAGGTTGACCAGCTTGGCGATGGCCGCGCGGCGGTCGGCGATGGAAGGCTTGGTCATGAAAACCTCGCAATCGAGCGTTACTGCGTAGCGGGGCCGACCGGCCGGGCCGCGACGCGCGGCATCGAGCCGGGTCACCACCTCCGGTGCCGCGAGGGGCCGCGCCTGCCCGCCCCCGACGACTCGTTTTTGTCGCCTCAGCGGCAAATTGTCAACAACATCGCCTAAATTTGTCGTTTAATTACCTTCTTATTGACTCTTTGTCGTTTTTATTACAACAAAGACCTCGTACGCCGGCCAGCCGGCGATCGTGCATGCCCGAAAAGGGCCAAGGAGCAAGACAGCGCCATGAATCCCGTGACCATGAACCAGCTCGGCCTCTCGCCCGACCGGCCCTTTGCCGTGGGCCATTTCAACGTCCACAACCACGAATTCATCCGCGGCGTGGTCGAGGCGGCCAAGGCCGAGCGTTCGCCGGCAGTCATCGCCATCGGCATGCAGTCCATCAAATACATGGGGCTCGCTCCGCTTTTCGCCGCGGCCAAAGCCATGTGCGCCGAGACCGGCGTGCCCCTGGCCATCCACCTGGACCACGCCCGCGACGAGGAGATCGTCCGCCAGGCTCTTGCCCTCGGCTTCACCTCGGTCATGTTCGACGGCTCGGCTTTGGCCTTCGAGGAGAACGTGCGCCGCACTCGGGAGGTCGTGCGCCTGGCCCACGACTTCGGGGCCACGGCCGAGGGCGAGGTCGGCATCGTGCCGCAGAACGGCACGTCCGTAGGCCAGGGGGACCTGACCGATCCGGACTTGGCCGCGGTCTTCGCCGGCCGGACCGGGGTCGATTTCCTGGCCGTGTCGCTCGGCTCGGTCCACGGCATGACCGCGCCCGGAGCCTCGCTGAACCAGCCCCTGCTCGCCCGCCTGAAAGGCGTGCTACCCTGCCCCATGGTGCTCCACGGCGCCTCAGGCGTGCTGGACAGCGAGATCAGGCAGGCGATAGAGAACGGCATCCGCAAGGTCAACGTGAACACCGGGCTCAAGGTGGCCTGCAAGAAGGCCCTGGGCGGGAGCATCGCGCTCGACCCGGAGGCCGATTTCCTTGCCGACCTGAAATGCGGGGTGGAGATGGTCACGGCCGCGGTGGCCGGCAAGATGCGCCTGTTCGGCTCGAGCGGCAAGGCCTAGCAGGCCCTTGAAAAACCGCCATCTGCTTCGTTGCTGCGAAAAGTTCAAACTCTTGCGTAGGCCAACTACGCGGCGAGCTTGAACTTTTCTTGCGCCTCGCAGCTGACGATTTTTGAACGGCCTGCTGAAAGGACTTTTTCAACACCCTGCTAGCCCCGGGAGGCACTGTCATGGCGAAGATCTGCTGCGTTGGCCTGTGCTGCATGGACCACATCTTCAGCGTTCCCCACCTGCCCTCGGGCGGGGGCAAGCACTTCGCCACCGACTACGCCGGCGCGGTCGGCGGGCCGGCGGCCGTGGCCGCGATCACCGCGGCCAGCCTGGGACACGAGGCGGTCTTCCTCGGCCGACTGGGCAACGATGTCACCGGCTACACCCTGACCCACGGCCTCACCGCCCGGGGCGTGGACGCCTCCGAGGTGCGGCGCGTCTCCGGGGCGGCCAGCCAGATCTCGGCGGTCATCGTGGACGCCGCAGGCGAGCGCATGGTGGTCAACTACGGCGCGGCCGGCAGGCCCGGCACCGGGCTCGATCCCGATCCCTCCTGGCTGCCCCTGGCGCGCATCGCCGAGGCCGACGTCCTGCTGGTCGACGTGCGCTGGCCCGAGGGCGCGGCAGCGGCCCTGGCCCACGCCCGCAAGCACGGCGTGCCCTCGGTCATCGACGCCGACATGGCCCCCTACGACACCATCGGGCTCATCAGTCTGGCCGACCACATCGTCTTCTCCGAGGCGGGCCTCAGCCTGGTGGCCAAGACCGGCGAGATCGCGGCCGGCCTGCGCCGGGCGTTTGAGATCACCGGCCGCCGTGTGGCCGTGACCCAAGGGGAAAACGGCTGCTCCTGGCTGGAGGAAGGACAGCTCAGACACCTGCCGGGCTTCGCGGTCAAGGCCGTGGACACGCTCTGCGCAGGCGACGTCTTTCACGGCGCATTGGCCGTGGCCCTGGCCGAAAAACGCACCTTCCTCGACGCCGTCACCTTCGCCTCGGCCGCGGCCGCGGCCAAATGCACGCGCTTCGGCGGCAGCACCGCAGTGCCCGACCGCGCGGCGGTGGAAGCCTTCCTGCAGGAACACGCCCGGCCGCAGGCCGTCTGACCTTCCCGGCTGCGCCGCCCGCCCTGTCTGAGCCCTCCTCACTCCGCCGGCTGCCGCGGCCAGCGTGGCAGCTTGATGCGTCTCGTTGTTATAGCCTGGACCATGCGCCGGCCCATGGCCGTGAACAACCCCGGCGGCACCACCTCACAGCCCCTTTTCCTGGAAGTTTTTCAACATACGGACAATTCTGTCGCTCCGGCGACAACAGAATTGAAACAGGCCTGTTATCGTCTCGACACGTTGGCAGCAAAGACGTCACGCCCGGCATGGGCGTGGCCGAGAGGAGCGCGGCACATGACAGCCTTGTACTCGCTACTTCGATCGCTCAACCAGGGGATCTGCCGAATCTGCACCGGGCTGGTCTCCGCCAGCCTCGGCGCCATCTGCGTCATTCTCTTCAGCGGCGTGGCCTGCCGCTACCTCCTGAACGACCCCATCTCCTGGACCGAGGACGTGACCTGCCTGCTGCTGGTCTGGATGGTGCTGCTGGGTGCGCCGGTGGCCATGCGCGTCCGGGCCCACGTGGCCATCGACATGCTGGTGGAGAGGCTGCCCCGGGGATTGCGCCTGCCGCTGCGCATCCTCAGCACCTGCGTGGTGCTCTACGTGGCCTGGTTCATGGTCCGCTACGGCGTGGGCTTCACGGCCATGGGCATGCGCCGGGTGGTGCCGAGCCTCGACTGGCTGCCCTACGGCTACGTCTACCTGGCCCTGCCCGTCGGCTACGGCCTCATGCTCCTGGTCTGCCTGGAGCTCATCCTCGACGACCTCGTCACCCTTTTCGGACGCAAGCAGGGGAGCTAACGCCATGCCGCTCTTTCTGATCCTGGTCATCGTCTCGGGCTGCCTCGGCGTGCCCGTGGTCTTCGCCCTGATCTTCGGCCCCTCGCTCGATTTCCTCATCCAGGGCAAGGAGGCGCTCTACTCGATCATGCTCCAGCGCAGCTTCGCGGGCATGAACCAGTTCTCGCTCCTGGCCGTGCCGCTCTTCATCCTGGCCGGCGAGCTCATGAACCGGGGCGGCATCACCGAGCGCCTGGTGCGCTTTGCCCGCGCCCTGGTCGGCCATTTCCACGGCGGCCTGGCCCAGGTGACCATCGTCTCCAGCATCTTCTTCGCCGGCCTGTCCGGCTCGGCCGTGGCCGACGTCTCGGCCCTGGGCTCGATCCTCGTCCCGGCCATGGAGAAGGACGGCTACCCCCGCGACTTCGCGGCCGCGGTCACCGGCGCGGCCTCGCTCATCGGGCCGATCATCCCGCCGAGCATCATCATGATCGTCTACTCCTACATCATGGAGGTCTCCACCGGCGCTCTGTTCGCCGCCGGCGTGGTGCCGGGTCTGCTCATGGGCCTCACACTCATGATCATGACCTCGATCCTGGCCCGCCGGCGCGGCTACCCCCGCCAGCCCCGGGCCAGCCTGCGCGAGGTCGGCGCCGCGGCCAAGGGAAGCTTCCTGCCGATCATGACCCCCTTCGTCATCCTGGCCGGCATCCTGTTCAGCGTGGTCAGCCCGACCGAGGCGGCGATCATCGCCGTGGCCTATGCCCTGCTCCTGTCCCTGGTCGTGCTGCGGACCATGCGCCTTGGCGAGCTGCCGGCCATCCTCGGCCAGGCCGGGCTGCAGGCCGCGGTCATCCTGCTGGTCATCGGCTCGGCCGCGGTCTTCGGCTGGGTGCTGACCATCACCCGCATGCCCCAGGAGCTGGCCAGCCTGATCCTGGACGTGACCAGGAATCCTTACGTCTTCCTGCTCATCTGCAACATCATGCTGTTCATCGTCGGCATGTTCCTCGACGCCGGCCCGGCCATCCTCATACTGGGTCCTATCCTGGGGCCGACCATCACCCAGCTCGGCATCAACCCGACCCACTTCGCCATGGTCATGTGCCTGAACCTGACCGTGGGCCTGGCCACCCCGCCCTTCGGCCTGGTGCTCTTCGCCACCTCGACCATCGCCGGCCGGCCGGTCAGCGCCATCGTGCGGGCCATGATGCCCTATCTCCTGGTCCACCTGGTGGTGATCCTGATCATCACTTATTTCCCCATATTGTCCCTGGCCCTGCCCCGGTTTTTCGGCCTTCCGGTCTGACATCCGAACCATCAATTGGAGGTTGTGTGATGCAACGACTGACCTGCGCTGTCTTTCTGGCCCTGGCTCTCGTCCTGGCGGCGTCCGGCGCCGTGGCCGCCGAGTTCACCCTGATGCTGGCCCACGCCGGCCCGGTCTCGGAGATCAACGACGACTACGTCGGCGCCACGGCGCTCAAGAAGTACGTCGAGGAGAAGTCCGGCGGCCGGATAAAGGTCGACATCTACCCCGGCAACCAGCTCGGCAACTACCAGGAGGTCATGGAGCAGATCCAGAACGACGCCCTGCAGGCCGCCCACACCTCCATCGACGGCGTCACGCCCTTCCTGCCCGAGCTGTCCGTCCTGGACATGCAGTACGTCATTCCCGGCGACGCCGTGGTCTACAAATTCATGGAAGGCCCCTTCTTCGGCAAGCTGGGCGAGGCCGTCAAGGGCAAGCTGTCCAATGCGCGCCTGGTCGGCGTGAGCGACGGCGGCCGCTGGCGCTCCTTCTTCACCACCAGGAAGGAGGTCAAGAGCGCCGGGGATCTGAAAGGCCTCAAAATCCGGACCATCAACTCGCCCCTGCAGCAGGAGTTCGTGCGCCAGCTCGGCGGCGCCGCCACGCCCGTGCCCTGGGGCGAGCTCTACACCGCCCTGGCCACCGGCGTGGTCGACGGCACCAAGAACGCCACCCCGGACATCATGTCCAACAAGTTCAACGAGAGCATCAAGTTCGGCATCCTCGACCGCCACACCTTCCTCTTCGGCTTCTACTGGTTGAGCGACACCTGGCTGAAGAGCCTGCCGGCCGACCTGCAGAAGGTCGTGCTCGACGGCTTCACCCAGGCCGCCGCCATCCAGACCAAGTTCAACAAGGACCAGGAAGACAAGGCCAATGCCGCCTTCGTCGCCGCCGGCGGCACGCTGCATGAGCCGACCGCGGCCGAGCGGGCGACCTTCACCGGCGCGCGCGACGCCATGATCGCCTGGTACAAGGCCAAGTACGGCGACACCTGGCTGAAGATCATGCTCGAGAATGTCGAGCTGGCCAAGCAGCAGGCCGGCTACAAGGAATAGCCTCCCCGTCACCGCCTCCCGCAACGGCGCCCCGCCCCTGCCGGCGGGGCGCCACCCGCAGACTTAAAAGACGACGAAAAGGAACGTCATGATCGCCATCGGCTTCACCCAGATCTACCGTCAGGGGGCCGGGCTGCTGGACCGGCTCGGAGAAACCTCGGCCATGTTCGGCCGCAAACCCCTGGTGGTGACCGATTCCTTCGGCCGCGCCGCCTTCGGCGCGCGGGTCGACGCCGCCCTGACCACCGCCGGCCTCAGCCCCGAATTCTTCGAGCACAGTGGCGAAGTCTCGCCCCAGGCCATCGAGGCCGTGGTTGCCGCGGCCAGGGACAAGGCCTGCGATTTCGCCATGGGCCTGGGCGGCGGCAAGATCCTCGACCTGTCCAAGGCGGTCAAGCTCCTGCTCGGCCTGCCGGTGGTCGTGGTGCCTACGGTGGCCTCCAACGACGCGCCCACCAGCCGGGTGATCGTGACCTACAATCCCGACGGCACGTTCATCGGGCCGCGCTTCCTCGACCGCAACCCCGACGCCGTGTTCGTGGACACCGAGGTCATCGCCAAGGCCCCGGTACGCTTCCTCATCGCCGGCATGGGCGACGCCCTGGCCACCCATTTCGAGGCCCGGCAGTGCCTGGCCTCGGGCGCACAGAACTTCTTCGCCGGCCGGCCGACCCAGACCGCGCTGGCCCTGGCCGAGCTCTGCTACAATCTGGTCCGCCGCCACGGGGAAGCCGCGGTTCAGGCCGTGCGGGCGCAAATGGTCAATGACGACCTGGAGAGGATCGTCGAGGCCAACGTGCTCCTCTCGGGCCTGGGTTTCGAGGGCTGCGGCGTGGCCGGCGCGCACGCCGTGAGCCAGGGCTTCACCCTCATCCCCGAGCTGCACGGCCGGCTGCACGGCGAGGAAGTGGCCGTGGGGCTGCTTGCCCAGCTCGTGCTCGAAGGCCGCGACCAGGCCTTCATGGCCGACATGTTCGGCTTCTATCGCCGCGTGGGCCTGCCCGCGAGCCTGGCCGACCTTGGCTTGGCCAAGCCCACGCCGGCGCAGCTCGAAACCATCGCCGCCTTTGCCTGCCGCCCCAAGAGCCGCATGTACAACATGGCCGTCCCGGTCAGCGTGGAGCGCACCCAGGCCGCCCTGGCCCGGGTGGAGGAGCTGGCCGCGGCCACCCTCTAGCCCGTGTGCCCGGCCGGCCCGGAGGGAACATTTGACAATGCGCGCCAAGCTGGCGGAAACTATGCTCCGCCCGGCAGCCCCGCACGTCGCCCGTGCGGGGCCGCCGGGCTCAACCCGGAGCGTTCCGCGTATGTCCGCGCAAGACATCTTCACCTGCCGCCAGCATTTCTCGCTCTGGATGCAGGGCCTGTGCGCGCCCTGGGCCGAGGTCATCCATTTGGGTACCCGCCTGACCCTGCCCAAGGACCACGACATGTTCGGCGACGGCAGCATGGCCAGAGGCCTGTTCTTCATCGAGAAGGGCGTGCTGCGCTTCGTGTCCTGCGACGAGACCGGCCAGCAGGCGATCCTCTTCTACGTGACCGAGAACAACCTCTTCGGCGATGCGGCCCTGTTCAACCGCATGCCGATCTACGCCCTGTTCCAGGCCGTCGAGGACTGCGTACTGCACTTCATCGACGAGGCCACAGTCCGCGAGGTCATCCTGCCCGACTACCCGCACCTGGCCGAAAACCTCTTCGAGTTCATGGCCTACAAGATCGGGGTCCTCCTGCACCACCATTGCGAGATCGTCAGCCCCGACGTGCGCGGCAAGATCTGCCGCCTGCTCTTCGACATCGCGCGCTACTGCGGCTACAGCAAGACCATCTCGCCCAAGATCACCCAGCAGGAGATGGCCCAGGTGCTCGGCCTGCACCGGGCGACCTTCAGCCGGGTCATCGCCGAGCTCAAGCGCGAGGGAGTGCTGCACAAGGTCACCAAGAAAGAGATCGTGATCAACGACCTTAAGGCCCTGGCCCAGTACGCCAACAAGCCGTTTGCCCTCTAGCCTCGGCCGGCCGTGTCCTCCGGCGGTGAGAATCGAAGAAAGAAGCCGCGAGGGTAAGAGGCGTCGGGCCGTGAGCCGCAGTCCCCGGCCGGGGTGGGGGGCGAACCGCCCTGGATCGGACACCTTTCCCCTTTCATCGGCGCTTTCGGATTTGCCGGGCGAAGCGGCCGGGCCGGGACTGACCGCCTCTCCTCGGCTGGCCCGCGAATCCATCCGTCCTCGGCCAGGCCTGCCGACTTGCCACAAGCCCGCAACAGGCCTTAGAGTGCATGAGCCGGGCTGGCGCCCGCTTCCCCGGCGCGTTTGTCTGAAGGAGGACCAGAGCATTGACCGCAATTCCCGCGGGGCCCCAGGATTTCGACGTGATCATCGTCGGCGCCGGCCCGGCCGGGCTGTTCGCCGCCTACTGGCTGGCCGAGCATTCCGACCTCTCCGTGCTGCTCATCGACAAGGGCAAGCCCTCGTCCAAGCGCGCCTGCCCCATCGCCGGGCACGACACCACCACCGAGTGCGTGAAGTGCAAGCCGTGCAACATCCTCTCCGGGGTGGGCGGGGCCGGGCTCTTTTCCGACGGCAAGCTGAACTTCATCCACATCCTGGGCAAGACCGACCTGACCCAGTTTTTGAGCGTGCCCGAGGCCATGGGCCTGATCGAGGAGACCGAGGGCATCTTCAACCGCTTCGGCATGGACGGGCCGGTCTATCCCACGGACATGGAGCGCGCGAGGGCCATCCGCCAGCGCGCCCGGCAATGCGGCCTGGATCTGCTGCTCATCCGCCAGAAGCACCTGGGCAGCGACCACCTGCCCAAGCACATCACCTCCATGAGCGACTACATTCGCGACCGGGGGGTGACCATCCACACCTCCGAGGAGGTCAAGGACGTGGTGGTGGCGGGCGACCGGGTCACGGGCGTGGTCACCAACCGGCGCGAGTACGGCGCCCGGGCGGTCATCCTGGCCCCGGGCCGGGTCGGGGCCGAGTGGGTCGGACGCATCGCCAAGGCCAGGGGGCTCACCCTTTCCCAGCGGGGCATCGAGGTCGGCGTGCGGGTCGAGGTCCACAACGACATCATGGACGAGCTGACCGAGGTCATCTACGACCCGACCTTCTTCATCCGCACCCATTTCTACGACGACCTGACCCGGACCTTCTGCACCAACCGCGGCGGCTTCGTGGCCCTGGAGAACTACCAGGACTTCGTCTGTGTCAACGGCCACGCCTACCGCGACCGCAAGTCGGAGAACACCAACTTCGCCTTCCTGTCCAAGGTGGTGTTGACCGAGCCGGTGACCGACAACCAGGCCTACGGCGAGTCCATCGGCCGCCTGGCCACGCTCATCGGCGGCGGCAAGCCCCTCCTGCAGCGCATCGGGGACCTGAAGCGCGGCCGGCGCTCCACCTGGTCCCGGGTCCAGAAGGGCTACATCCAGCCGACCCTGAGCAACGTGGTCTGCGGCGACATCTCCATGGCCCTGCCGGAGCGGATCATGATGAACCTGCGCGAGGGGCTGGAGAAGCTGAACGAGGTCGTGCCCGGGGTGACCAACGACGAGACCCTGCTCTACGCCCCGGAGATCAAGTTCTTCGCCACCCAGGTGGAGACCACGCGCGAGCTGGAAACCAAGCTCAAAGGCATGTTCGTGGCCGGCGACGGCCCCGGCGTGGCCGGCAACATCGTCTCGGCCGCGGCCACCGGCATCATCCCGGCCAAGGCCATCGTCGCCCGGTTCACGGGCGGCGCCAAGGAGGGAGCGTCATGATGAAGTACATCCTGTTCGAGGACTTTTCCGGCAAGCCCGTGCCGATCATCTTCCCCGAACGCATCGAGTTCGCCGAGCTGCGCGAGCAGATGCCCTACGCCACGGTGGTCTCCGCCGGCCGAGTCGCGGTCGACGGCAAGTCGTTCCGCTGCTCCGGCGAATCCTCGACCCTCGGGGCCAAATCGCGGCCCGAGGACGCGCAAATCATCGCCGGATTTTTCGAGGAGCGCTAAGCCCCGGGCCGGGGCGGGCGCGGCGGGAAAAAGTGCTTGCCAAGGCCGGGGGTCTTGGATAAACAGACTACCTCTGCACGCCGAGGTAGCTCAGTTGGTAGAGCAGGGGACTGAAAATCCCCGTGTGGGCAGTTCGATTCTGTCCCTCGGCACCATAGGAATCAAGGGGTTACGGGCGAAAGCCAGTAACCCTTTTTTCGTTGCTTTCGATTTTATCCCCACTCTGTCCCCACTTTTTTTGAAAACGGGGAGTGCCGACAGGTGATGGAAGAAGCTGTCAGTGCTGGGAAGGGGCAGGTATGTTTCTGTGGCTCGGTCAGACTGCATCATCAGGGTTCCACCACAAGACTTGAAATCCCTCGGCCTTACGGCTGTGTGGGTTCGATTCCCGCCCCGGGCACCAGGGTAGACAATGGTTATTATGATTGATATTTTTATCTTCTCTTAACGTTGAGTCGAGGCAACAATATGTACTTTTATAGGTCTAGAGTTGGAACTTTTATCATCCGGGCTGGGCATGAAGGGCGATGGGACCTGTGGATCAATACCGAGAAACTTGGAAGTTATATCAATCCTCAGCAGGCCGCTGATGATGTTTATTGTCAAGTTACCGGGCATTTCCCTTGGGATCGTCTTCCACCACAGGCTAGCCCAATTGATCTTAGTGAATGGGAACGGGGCTGTTCATAATTAATTGGGAGTTCTGTAGAAGAAAAAAACGAGGCCATTTAGAAAATTTAAAAACTATTTATCAAAGATGAGGCGGCGGCCGGGGAGTTCGAGGTCCTGCCCCGGGACATCCAGGCTCGCATGGTCCGCATCATGGAGTTGATCGAATCCCGCGGCCTTGAGCTGGTCGGCAGGCCCTATGTGCGCCACCTGGGAGGCAAGATTTGGGAAATGCGCGCCCAGGGGTGGGATAGGATGGCCCACAATCACTATGTCGCCGTAACGGGCAAGATCGTTCTCATCCTGCGGACCTTTGTGAAGTATACGCAGAAGACCCCGCGGGCCGAAATCGAGCTTGCCGTGCGGCCCTTGCAGGAGGTCGAATGATGGCCACCGTCCCCTTCTCCATCGTCAAGAAGAAGCTACTGGCGAACCCCGAGTTCCGCAGCGAATACGCAGGCCTGGAAGAGGAGTTCGCCCTTGCCGCGGTCCTCATCGAAGCCCGGACCCGCGCCGGCATGTCGCAGAAGGACATGGCCGAGGCCATGGGCATCTCGCAGCCGGCCGTGGCCACGATCGAGTCCGGCAAGTCCATCTCCTTGCGGACCCTCAAGAGATACGCCAAGGCCACGGGCAGCAAGCTCGAAATCAATCTGCCCGCGGCCTGACCTCGCCTCCGTCACTCCACCCTTGATGGAAGAAGCCCTGGGCATCACCTTCGAAGGTCAGAAGGGCGCACACTTCTTCCGCTCCAAGCCTGGTCCAGACCCTCCCGCCTCGCTTTCCGGTAAATCAGCTCCGCGACTTGTCTGGCAGAGCTGGACAGCGGGGCGCAAGACGGGGCTGATTGCGCGGTTACCGAGCTCGAGGTCCAGGCGAAGAAACGGGCCAGTGAGCAGGAGGCCGCGCTCAAGGAGAGGGAGCAGGAGGAGCGGGAGGCCGGCAAGAAGAA